>JAGBEI010000007.1 GCA_017937065.1 Clostridia bacterium
ATACAAAAGCGGCGCCATTGGCGCCGCTTTTAAAAATTAAATGAATGAGAAGGTTAATATAAAAAAATAATTACTTTATTGTTTTGATAACAATTATGAAGCAAATTTTTATGTGTAATTATGCAGCTGCTGCGGGCGCCGATGAATATAATTTTGATAATTCAGAATTAAGTCAGTGCGAAAATGATATACAGCCGATGAGCATAGGCAGTCCGACAAAAGGCAGAGTCATAGCTGATACAGGTATATATGCATCTCCATATCCCGTAGCGGGAGAATATTATGGATATTTACTAAAGATACAAATGTTTGGGTTGTAGAAAAAGTGTGGTATGCTAATACTTCGCGCTGGTATTACTACTCGGGATTTACTTTTAACGGTAAGAGCTGGCGCGGATATATATGTGAAGATAATGTATATATAGGGGATAACAGACTGTTGCCGCAGGATGTTGCGGATGAAACAAGACTAAGTAATAAAACATATACTTCATTGTCGACGAATGTATATAGTGGTCCTGATGATAACCATGCCGTTATAGGTTCTGTAGGAGTTGAATCTGTTGCCGTAATACGGCGCGAGAAAATGAAGTATTTTATAGAGTATACTGTAAATGGCAGCGGGAAGAAAAAGCGCGGATTTATACATATAGACTATGTTCAAAAACCTACCACAGGGTATCAGTCTTATATTTCTACAGGTAAATATTATATCAAGAATAAAGCTACCGGCAAATACTTGACCGTCAGAGACGGCTCCGTAAGTCAATATACGTATATTGATCAGCATACGTTTAATGCCAGACGTATGCAGGAGTGGTATGTTACATATGACAGCGCTTCCGGAAGTTATACGTTTTCTCCGTCGCTTGATCCAACTATGTATATGGACATATTGTATGGCTATACTGAGGGTGACGGGTATAATGCTGTATTGTGGGATTCTTCAGGAAGATTTTTAAATCGAAGTTATTATTTGAAGAAGACAAGCGATAATTATACATATAAGCTGCTTACGGCTTGCAGCAGTGGCGTAGAATGTCTTGATCTATCTTATAGAAACAGTAATGATAATACATATACTGTTATGCGTTATGATGAGGATACTCCATATCAGGAGTGGATTTTTGAAAAGGCAGATACAGTATTTTTAACTAATGAAAAGACTGAAACATTGAGTATAGCTATAGAAGATTTATATGTTCCTATATCTGTAGCTACTAATACAAGGTTATATTTGAAAGGGTGGACATATAACGATTCTTATCGTTTGTCCGGAATACAGTGCTATGCCAACGGAAATAATAATTATGTAGATATAGATTTGAAAATTTTTTCTAACAATTTAAAAGTTAATGGCATAGAAACAATTAGATATAATCTTGCTGAAGATTTTCATATTACGGGTGCAAACAGTATTTGGAGTGATAATTATTATCAAAAAACGTTGTTTGTGAATAAGTCTTTAAATAATATAGTTACTGTTGATATATATTTACAATGTGATAGGGGATTTATTTCACCGATTACTTCAGCCAACGTAGTTTTTAACAGTAGTGACTTAATGTGACGTGGAGGTTGACATGAAAAGTAAAAAAATAAGATTAATTATTATTATGATATTACTGACGACTGTTATCGGCGTAACTGTGTTTGGCGTAAGCAGTAGGGTTGACGGCATTGGTGACTTGATAACTAAAAAAATTGAGCTTTCAAAAGATAAGACAGTTGCGGCAACTGTAAACGGAGTGCGTATTTATAAATCAAGCGTTGACAAAAAGCTGCTGGATTATGAGTACTCTTTAAATACTGTGTCAAATCAATCAGCGTCAAACGCAAATTATGCTGTTAATGTGACCGATGCAAAAGAGGTTAAGACTAAAATCATTAATCAGCTGATTAATGATGAAATAAAGCGTCAGCAATGTGCAAAATTAGGCGTGACGGTATCTGATGAAGAAGCTCGGGAGCGAATGAATATGGAATTTTCGGCATTAGATGAACAGCTTAACAGCGAAGATGTTTCAGTAAGAACTAATGCACAGGGGATATACGATAAAATAGAAGAATATAAAAATGCTGCAGGTATAACAGACGAGGAATATGACGCTCAAGCGCTGGAAATTTATCGTGATTTATTGCTCGGCAATAAGCTTTATACGGTTGCTTTAGAAAATGGTTTGATCGACGGTAGTGAAGCATCTGCTCATGACAGATTCGAGTCATATATTGAAAGCATAAAAAGCAATTATGATATTGTAATTTATGAATATTAATTCATAAGGATAATCGAATGACACTGTTTTTTGCTGACTTTTGTAAAGTGAAGTGTTGTATATATCGGCGGTAGTTATACCGCCGATTTTTTTGCGGTTTTACAGCGCAGAATATTACTTAAAAAACATGAAAAAAACACTTGCTTTTTGGTATTACCTATGCTATACTGGTGCTTGTGACTAATGCGTTGATGCGAAAGGTGGCTGAAAGGTCGGTTCTACAGTCGGCTTTAGCAGGGAATTTTCGCGGAGTATGTTCGGTTTGAAAACCGGGCGGCGTACAAATGTTTGTGATTTTTGTTTTGTTCGGGAACTGCCGAAATTTGTTCGGTAAGCCGTGTAGGAACAAAGCAAACGGGCATTCGGCTTAAAAGCCGCTATTTTTTAGACAATCAGGTGAAACACACGGCTGAGTGTATGAGAAAATGCCGGAAATCATTTGTATCTTCAATATTATATTGTGGAATGCTGCCTAAACCAAATTAAATTGATATTTTAAGGAGGCGTAAGCACAAATGGCGACAAAGTCAGAAAGAATCAGAATCAGAATTAAGGGTTTTGAGGCGATGCTTGTTGATCAGACAGCTCAGAAAATCATTGATACTGCTCAGAGAACAGGCGCTGCGGTGTCGGGACCTATCCCGCTGCCCACAAAGAAGGAAGTAGTCACAATCCTTCGCGCGGTTCATAAGTATAAGGACTCCAGAGAGCAGTTTGAGAGAAGAACACACAAGCGTCTTATCGACATCACAAAGCCGACTGCAAAGACGGCTGATGCTCTTGCAAACCTTGAGCTTCCGGCAGGCGTTGACATCGAAATTAAACTTTGATGTTATAAATTGCCGGGGTCATGTTGAGTTAAACTCAACCAATAACCTAAGGAGGAAAAGAAAGTGAAAAAAGGTATTATCGGAAAGAAAATCGGAATGACTCAGGTTTTTGATGAAAACGGAAATGTTATTCCGGTAACCGTTATTCAGGCAGGTCCCTGCACTGTTGTGCAGAAGAAAACCGCCGAGAAGGACGGCTACTCATCGGTTCAGCTCGGCTTTGCGGACGAGAAGGAGAACAGGGTAACCAAGCCCATGAAGGGTCATTTTGACAAGGCGGGCGTTGGTTATAAGAAAGTTTTGAAAGAATTCAGACTTGAAGATGCCGAGTCGCTTAATGTCGGCGACGTTATCGGCGTGGATACATTTGAGGTCGGCACGGGTGTTGACGTCACCGGTATTTCAAAGGGTAAGGGCTTTGCCGGTACGATTAAGCGCTATAACGGTCGCCGCGGACCTATGACTCACGGCGGCGGTCCGACTCACAGACATGCAGGCTCCATGGGCGCATGTTCTTCGCCTTCGAGAATTTATAAAGGCAAGAAAATGCCCGGTCACATGGGTGCCGTAAGAGTAACAGTTCAGAATCTTGATGTTGTCAAGGTTGATACTGAGAACAATCTGCTCGTAGTTAAGGGCGCGATTCCCGGACCTCGTGGTTCTGTCGTAACCGTAAAGAGCACTGTGAAAATCGGTTAAGAAGGAGGTAAAAAATAATGGCTACTATTGATGTTTTGAACATGAATGGCGAAAAAGTTTCAACGATGGAACTTTCTGATTCAATCTTTGCCATTGAGGTAAACAAGCCTGCAATGCACATGGCGGTTACAAATTACCTCGCAAACCAGAGACAGGGTACCCAGTCGGCGCTCACGCGCGCTGAGGTTTCGGGCGGCGGTAAAAAGCCGTGGAGACAGAAGGGCACCGGTCATGCAAGACAGGGCTCTACAAGAAGCCCGCAGTGGACACACGGCGGTATCGTGTTTGCCCCCAAGCCCCGTAGTTATCGCTTTGCGATGAACAAAAAGCTCAAGAGACTCGCTCTTAAATCTGCGTTCTCTTCCAAGCTCGCAGAGGGTAAGCTCATCGTTGTTGACAGCATTGCAATAGATGAATATAAGACAAAGACAATCGTAGGCATGCTTGATAAAATGGATGTTAAAAAGGCGCTTATCGTAAACGGTGAGCTGAATAAGTGCTTTGTAAAGAGCGCTTCCAATATCCAGGGCATCAAGACTGCTCTTACGAATACTATCAATACTTACGATATCCTCAAGTATGACAAGCTCATTCTTACAGCGGATGCCGTTAAGAAAATTGAGGAGGTATATGCGTAATGAAATCAGTTTATGATATACTCCAGAAACCCATCATTTCAGAGAAATCGATGGGCGGTATGCAAAACAAAACATACGCTTTCAAGGTAGCGGTTGACGCTAACAAAATTGAAATCAAGGAAGCTGTTGAAAAGATATTCGGCGTTGAGGTCGAAAAGGTTACAACAGTAAACTGCAAAGGCAAGGAAAAGAGAATGGGCGTACACCGCGGCTTTACTTCCAAGTCGAAGAAGGCTTACGTTAAGCTCACTGATAAGTCAAAGACAATCGAGTTCTTTGACGGAATGATGTAAGGAGGGGTTTTAAATGGCTATAAAAACATATAAACCTACTACTCCGGGCAGACGCCAGATGACAAATGTTGATTACAGCTGTCTTTCAAAGGTTGCGCCCGAAAAATCACTTCTTACCAAAGTTAAGAAGAACGCCGGACGCAACAGCTACGGCAGAATTACCGTTCGTCATCAGGGCGGCGGCAATAAAGTAAAGTACAGAATTATTGACTTTAAGAGAAACGGAAAGGTCGGCATGCACGCAACCGTTGACTCGATACAGTACGACCCCAATCGTTCGGCTTTCATAGCTCTTATCAAGTATGAGGACGGACAGAAGGCATATATAATATGCCCTGAGGGACTTTCTGTCGGGGATACGATAGTTGCGTCTGCGGACGCTGATATCAAGCCCGGCAATACACTGCCTATCGACAGTATTCCCGTAGGTACGTTTATCTATAATATCGAGCTTCATCCCGGTAAAGGCGCACAGCTTGTCCGCTCTGCCGGAAATTCCGCTCAGCTTATGGCTAAGGAAAACGGTTATGCTCAGGTTCGTCTCCCCTCCGGTGAGGTTCGCCTTATAAAGCTTAACTGCACTGCAACCATCGGTGTTGTATCCAACGGCGATCACTCCAATGTTTCTATCGGTAAGGCAGGTAAAAAGCGTCATATGGGTATAAGACCGACAGTCCGCGGTTCTGTCATGAACCCCTGCGACCATCCGCACGGCGGTGGTGAGGGCAAGTCCCCCATCGGTCGTCCCGGTCCTGTAACCCCGTGGGGCAAGCCTACACTCGGTTACAAGACTCGTTCCAAAAAGAACAGAACAGACAAATTTATCGTTAAGCGTCGCAATGACGCATAAGCCGGAAGGAGGATTATTTAAATGGGCAGAAGCGTTAAAAAAGGACCGTTTGTCGATCCTAAGCTTTTAGCAAAAGTACAGAAATTGAACGAAACCGGCGAAAAAGTGGTGCTCAAGAGCTGGTCGAGAGCATCGACGATATTCCCGGACTTCGTTGGTCACACAGTTGCGATTCACGACGGCAGAAAGCATGTTCCGGTTTATGTGACCGAGGATATGGTCGGTCATAAATTCGGTGAATTCGCTCCGACAAGAACGTTCAGAGGCCATGCTGGCTCAAAGACTACAAAGTAAGGGGCAAGGAGGAAATATAAATGCAGGCAAAAGCACATTTAAAATATCTCAGAATCTCTCCCCGCAAGGTCGGTGTGGTTCTTGACCTTATAAGAAACAAACCGGCAAAGTATGCTATGGCTGTTCTCAAAAATACGCCGAAGGCAGCGTCAGAGCCGCTTGCAAAGCTGCTTAAGAGCGCAATGGCCAACGCTGAAAACAACTACGGTATGAATACGGATAATCTTTATGTGGCGCAGTGCTACGTTGGACCGGGTCCGATTCTCAAGAGAATTATGCCCAGAGCACAGGGAAGAGCGTTCAGAATAAACAAGAGAACTTCTCATGTTACAATTGTATTAGAGGAGAAGGAGGCATAATATGGGACAGAAAGTACATCCGCACGGAATGAGAGTCGGCGTTATTAAAGGCTGGGATTCAAGATGGATATCCAAAGACGGTCTTACAGGTGACCTTATACTTGAGGACTACAATATCCGTGAGTACCTGAAAAAGAAGTACTATGACGCCGGTATCCCCAAAATAGAAATTGAACGCAGCACTGACGGTAAGAGTATCAAGGTATTTCTCTCCTGCTCTAAGCCCGGTCTTGTAATCGGACGCGGCGGCGTTGAAATCGAAAAGCTCAAAAATGAGCTTGTAAAGCTTACAGGCAAAAAGGTTGATATCAAAATCGTAGAGGTTAAGAATATCGATATGAATTCTCAGCTGGTCGCGGAGAGCTGCGCGGCTCAGCTTGAAAAGAGAATGGCTTTCCGCCGCGTTATGAAGCAGGCAATCGGCAGAACGATGCGCGCGGGTGCAAAGGGTATCAAGATTATGGTATCCGGCAGACTTAACGGCGCGGAAATCGCCAGAAGCGAGACTTATCACGAGGGCACAATTCCGCTTCAGACGCTCAGAGCAGACATTGACTACGGCTTTACCGAGGCGAACACCACTTACGGTAAAATCGGCGTTAAGGTCTGGATTTACAAGGGCGAAATTCTTGCCGATGTCAAGAGAACACCTAAGAAAGAAGGAGGCGCTAAGTAATGCTGATTCCTAAGAGAGTTAAGTACAGAAAGGTACAGAGGGGCCGCATGAAGGGTAAGGCTACCCGCGGCAACACTATTGCTTACGGTGAATTCGGTCTTGTGGCAACAGAGCCGGCATGGATTACAAACAACCAGATTGAGGCTGCCCGTATCGCAATGACAAGATACCTCAAAAGAGGCGGTCGCGTCTGGATAAAGATATTTCCCGATAAGCCTGTAACACAGAAACCCGCCGAGACCCGAATGGGTTCCGGTAAAGGTTCGGTAGAGTACTGGGTGGCAGTTGTAAAGCCCGGCAGAGTCCTCTTCGAGATCGCAGACGTAACCGAGGAGCAGGCAAGAGAGGCTATGCGTCTTGCCATGCACAAGCTTCCTATTAAATGTAAGTTTGTGTCAAAGGCTTCTTTGGAACAGACAGCGGCGGGCGAAAATTAAGCGCGGTGTTTTCACCGGACTTTAGGAAAGGATTGGTTATAATATGAAAGCAAGTGCACTCAGAGAATTGAGCGCAGCTGAGCTGGAAAACAAGCTCAGTGAGCTTAAAAAAGAGCTTTTTAATCTTAAATTTCAACATTCAACAAACCAGCTTGAAAACCCGCAGCGTATAGTAGCCGTTAAGAAGGATATTGCGAGGGTAAACACCCTTATGCGTCAGCTTGAGCTGCAGGAAAGCAAGTAATTTTCTTGGAAAAGGAGGAAAAATCAAATGGAAAGAACACTCAGAAAAACAAGAGTTGGTATCGTTGTCAGCGACAAGATGGATAAAACCGTTGTCGTTGCAATCAAGGACAACGTAAAGCATCCTTTGTACAAGAAAGTTATAAAAAATACTTATAAACTCAAGGCGCACGACGAGAAAAACGAGTGCGGTATCGGTGATACAGTTGAGGTTATGGAGACAAGACCGCTTTCTAAAGACAAAAGATGGAGACTTGTTAGAATAATCGAAAAGGCTAAATAATTAACTAAAATTAAGCAAGGAGGACAAAATCGTGGTACAACAGCAGACATATCTTAAAGTTGCTGACAACACCGGTGCAAAAGAGCTTATGTGCATCAGAGTGCTTGGCGGCACGAGAAGAAGATACGCAGGTATCGGCGATGTAATTGTTTGTTCTGTAAAAAAAGCGGCACCGGGCGGCACAGTTAAAAAGGGCGATGTTGTCAAAGCAGTCGTTGTCCGCACCGTCAAAGGCGTAAAAAGAGCAGACGGCTCATTCATCAGATTCGATGAGAATGCAGCGGTTATCATAAAAGAAGATAAAACCCCCAGAGGCACGCGTATCTTCGGACCGGTAGCCAGAGAGCTGCGCGATAAGGAATACACGAAAATTCTGTCGCTTGCTCCCGAAGTGCTTTAAGGAGGAATCTGAAAATGAATAAATTACACGTAAAGAAGGGCGACACCGTTCTTGTTCTGTCCGGCAAAAGCCGCGGCAAGCAGGGCAAGGTTTTAGAGGTATCCCCGAAAGAAGGCAAAGTCATAGTTGAAAAAGCCAACATGGTAACAAAGCATGTTAAGCCCCGCCGTCAGGGCGAGGCAGGCGGCAGAATAGAGGCTGAGGGCGCAATTTACGCCTGCAAGGTTCAGGTAGTCTGCCCCAAGTGCAAAATGCCGACAAGAATAGGTTACAAGGTTCTTGAGGACGGCAAAAAGGTCAGAGTTTGTAAAAACCCCGACTGTCAGGAAACATTTTAAGGGAGGAGTAACGGAAAATGTCAAGAATTAAAGATTTATACAAAAACGATATTGCCCCCGCCCTTATGAAAAAATTTAACTACAAGAGCGTTATGCAGATTCCCAAGCTGGATAAAATCGTTATTAACGTCGGCTGCGGTGATGCCAAGGATAACAGCAAGGTAATCGCAAACGTCTGTGAAGAGCTTGCGCTTATTACAGGTCAGAAAGCCGTTCCCTGTGCTGCGAGAAAGTCAGTTGCCAACTTCAAGATTCGTGAAGGCATGGCAATCGGCGCCAAGGTTACGCTCAGAGGCGAAAAGATGTACGAGTTTGTTGACCGTCTTTTCAATATAGCGCTTCCCCGTGTACGTGACTTCCGCGGTATCAATCCCAATGCGTTTGACGGTCGCGGAAACTATGCTCTGGGTATAAAGGAACAGCTGATTTTCCCCGAAATCGACTACGATAAGGTTGAGAAAATCAGAGGTATGGATATCATTTTCGTAACAACAGCCGAGACTGACGAACAGGCAAAAGAGCTGCTCACACTCATGGGCGCTCCGTTTTCAAGATAAGGGAGGGAATTTTAGTGGCTAAAAAGGCAATGATTTTAAAACAGCAGAAGACCCAGAAATTCTCTACAAGAGAGTACAACAGATGCAAAATCTGCGGACGCCCGCATGCGTACCTCAGAAATTATGGCATTTGCAGAATATGCTTCAGAGAGCTGGCTTATGAAGGTCAGATCCCCGGAGTAAAGAAAGCAAGCTGGTAGAGGAGGAACGAAAAATGCAGATTACAGACCCTATCGCCGATTTGCTCACAAGAATAAGAAACGCTAATTCGGCGAAACACGAAACAGTTGAGATTCCCGCGTCCAATACAAAGAAGGCAATCTGTCAGATTCTTCTTGACGAGGGTTATATCAAGGATATGAAGATTGTTGAGGACGGACTTCAGGGCGTTATAGTGCTTACTCTCAAGTACGGCGAAAAAAAGTCAAGAGTTATTCAGGGCCTCAAGAGAATATCCAAACCCGGTCTCAGAATTTATGCGGGCAGTGACGAGCTTCCCCGCGTAATGAGAGGTCTTGGCATAGCAATCGTATCAACCTCTAAAGGCGTTATGACAGACAGACAGGCGAGAAAAGCAGGCGTCGGCGGCGAAGTTCTTGCTTTCGTTTGGTAAGGAGGTACAAAATGTCAAGAATAGGTAAGAAACCGATTACTGTTCCCTCCGGTGTTGACGTAAAACTCGACGCCGATAACGTAATTACGGTAAAGGGCGGCAAATCCACCCTGACTCAGCAGCTTCATAGGGATATGAAGGTGAACATAAACGGCAGCGAAATCACGGTTGAGCGTCCGTCTGATGACAAGCTCCACCGCTCACTTCACGGTCTTACAAGAACGCTTATTTCCAACATGGTGGACGGAGTTACTGTCGGTTATAAAAAGACTCTTGCAATAAGCGGTGTAGGTTACAGAGCTCAGATGCAGGGCAAAAATCTTGTTATGAATCTCGGTTACTCGCATCAGGTAATTGTCGAGCCGGTTGAGGGTATCACTATTGAAGTTCCCGACCCCAACTCGGTGGTTATCTCCGGCGCTGATAAGCAGCTTGTAGGTCAGTTTGCGGCGAATGTAAGAATGAAGAGACCTCCCGAGCCTTATAAGGGAGCAGGTATCAGATACGCTGATGAGGTCATCAAGCGTAAAGAAGGCAAAGCCGGTAAATCAAAATAATAAAGGGAGGAAAATATTATGGTTAAGAAACCTAACAGTAAAGCTGCAAGAATTAAGAGACATAAAAGAGTTCGTGCAAAAATTTCCGGAACCCCTGAATGCCCGCGTCTTTGCGTATTCCGTTCTGCAAAGCATATCTATGCTCAGGTTATTGATGATGTAAACGGTGTGACGCTTGCAAGCGCCTCTACCATGGATAAGGATTTTGGCGCTTACGGCGGCAATAAAGAGGCTGCTGCAAAGGTCGGCAAGGCTGTTGCCGAGCGCGCACTTGCAAAGAATATCGAGACGGTTGTTTTCGACCGCGGCGGTTTTATCTACACCGGCAGAGTTAAAGAGCTTGCAGACGGCGCCCGTGAAGGCGGACTTAAATTCTAAGTTAAGGAGACGGAAAATATGTCAAGTTTAATTGATCCGAGCACACTCGACTTACAGGAGCGCGTAGTTTCCCTTAACCGTGTATCCAAGACAGTAAAGGGCGGCAGAATTATGAAATTCTCCGCACTTATTGTTGTAGGTGACGGCGCAGGTCACGTCGGAACAGGCATCGGCAAGGCAGCCGAGGTTCCGGAGGCTATCCGCAAGGGTATAGAGGATGCGAAGAAGAACATAGTTAAAATCAGCATGAAGGATACATCTATCCCTCATGAGGTAATCGGAAAGTACGACGCTTCAATGGTCGTTATGAAGCCGGCTGCTCCCGGTACTGGCGTTATCGCCGGCGGCGCTGTTCGTGCGGTTGTCGAAATGGCAGGTATCAGAGATATCAGAACAAAGGCGCTGCGTTCACGCAATAAGATAAATGTGGTTCACGCTACAATAAACGGACTTAAATCTCTTGAAGACGCGGCTCAGGTTGCTGCAAGACGCGGCAAGACCGTTGAAGAGATTACGGATTAAGGGAGGTTATTTTAATGGCAAGTATTAAAGTTACTCTCGTAAGAAGCCTTATAGGCAGAAAAGGCGACCAAATCGCCACTGCGAAATCTCTCGGTCTCAGAAAGATAAACGATGTTTCTGTGCAGCCGGATAACGCAGCTACAAAAGGTAAAATTACAAAAATATCTCACCTTGTAAAGGTTGAAGAAGCAAAATAAGGAGGTGGCAAAATGAATTTACACGAACTTTCACCCGTCGCGGGCTCAACCACCGATGTAAAGAGACGCGGCAGAGGACCGGGCTCCGGTAACGGAAAAACGGCAGGTAAGGGTCATAAAGGTCAGAAAGCCCGTTCGGGCGGCGGCGTTAGACCCGGTTTTGAAGGCGGTCAGATGCCCCTCCAAAGACGTCTGCCTAAACGCGGCTTCAATAATATATTTGCAAAGAAGTTTGTTGTTTTGAAGCTTAGCGACCTTAACGGGTTTGACGCAAGAAAGTTTATCGACATTGACGCCGTAATTGAAGCAGGGTATTCCAACCGTGCCTTTGATGGTCTTAAAATAATCGGCGGCGGTGATGTTGAAAAGGCAGTAAAGGTTCGCTGCACAAAAATCACTGCGGGTGCGAAAGCAAAAATCGAGGCGGCCGGAGGAAAGGTTGAGGTGATTTAGTTGTTCAGCGTATTCAGAAATGCTTGGAAAATTGAAGACCTCAGAAAGAAGATTTTATTTACCGCTTTCATTATCTTACTGTTCAGACTCGGTTCTGCAATTCCTGTCCCGTTTCTGGATTCTGAAGGACTGAGAGGTCTGTTTGAAAACTTTGAAGCGGAAAACAACATCTTCAGCTTTTTAAATGTTATGGCGGGCGGCGCGCTTGAGAAAGCGACGTTTTTTGCCCTTTCGATTTCGCCGTACATCAACGCATCCATTATCATGCAGCTGCTCATGGTTGCAATCCCTGCACTTGAGCGCATGATGAAGGAGGACGGAGAGCGCGGCAGAAAAATCATGGAGAAATGGACAAGATACTTGACGATTCTCCTTTCGCTTATTCTCGGTTTCGGTTATTACACCGTTCTTAAAAACCAGGAGGGCTTTCAGATTGTAGATCCGGCTGTCGGGGTGTTCGGCGCTATTGTTATCACAATGTGCTTTGCGGCAGGCTCTATGGTTATTATGTGGATGGGCGAGCTTATTAATACTAAGGGTATCGGAAACGGTATCTCTATTATCCTGTTTGCAGGTATCGTAGCAAGAGGTCCCGCTCTGTTGGGAACGGCGCGCGCGATAGTTGCTTCGGGTGCGGCAGGCTGGATTGCAGTTGTTTTAATTGCGGTCGGTGCACTTGCGATGGTTGCCTTTGTAGTATTCATGACAAACGGCGAGCGCAGAATCCCGGTTCAGTATGCCAAAAAGGTTGTCGGCAGAAAAATGTACGGCGGTCAGAATACGAATATTCCGCTTAAGGTAAATATGACAGGCGTTCTGCCAATCATCTTTGCACAGTCATTCATTTTTCTTCCTGCAACAATCGTCGGCTTTTTCCCCAATCTCAATAAGGGCTGGTTTAAAGCCGTCGTTGATGCTATCAGCGTCGGCGGCTGGCTGTACACCCTTATTATGTTCTTACTCATTATCGGTTTCAGCTACTTCTATACAGTGATAACCTTTAATCCGATAGAGGTCGCCTCCAACCTGAAGAAAAACGGCGGATTTATTATGGGTATCCGTCCCGGAAAGCCTACCTCTGATTATATTACAAAGACACTTAACAGAGTTACCTTTATCGGCGCGATGTTCCTGGGCATAATTTCCGCGGTTCCCAGCTTTGTGGCTATTTTCAGCCCGAGCCTGCGCGGCATTGCAATCGGCGGTACGTCACTTCTTATCGTTGTCGGTGTTGCACTTGAGACTGTCAAGCAGCTTGAATCCCAGATGCTTATGCGTCACTATAAGGGCTTTCTTGAATAATTTGGGAGACTGATTATGAGACTTATTTTACTCGGAGCGCCCGGTGCCGGCAAAGGCACACAGGCAGAGAATATATCCAAAAGATATAATATTCCCGCAATTTCCACAGGAGATATGATAAGAGCCGCTATCAAGAGCGGCAGCGAGCTTGGAAGCAAGGTTAAGTCGTTTATTGACGCAGGGCATCTTGTACCCGATGAGACGGTAATTGAGATTATCAAGGAGCGTCTCACTCATGATGACTGTAAAAACGGTTTTATTCTTGATGGCTTTCCGCGCACTATCCCTCAGGCTGAGGCGCTTGATGCTTTGGGTGTGGAAATTGACTTTGCTCTCTCAATCGAGGTTGAGGATGAGCGCATAGTTCAGAGAATGTCCGGCAGACGTGTATGCCCCTCCTGCGGTATGAGCTATCATACCGAATATAAGCAGTCAAAGGATAATAAAACCTGCGACGGCTGCGGGAATGAGCTTGTTATCAGAAACGACGATAAGCCTGAGACCGTTAAGGAGCGCTTAAAGGTTTACCACGAACAGACTGAGCCGCTCAAGGCGTTTTATCAGTCAAAGGGTAAGCTTATTACCGTTCAGGGACAGGAAGAGCTCAGTGAAACGACGGCTCTTACTTTTAAAGCAATAGAAGGATTTTTAAAATGATAATAATCAAGTCTGACAGTGACCTTCGGCGTATGCGCCGTGCAGGTGAGATAACCGGCATGACGCTTAAAGCGGCAGAAGCCGCGATAAAGCCGGGTATGTCTACTAAAGAGCTTGACGGTATTATTGAGGATTTTATTCGTTCACGCGGCGCCGTGCCGTCGTTTAAAGGCTACGGCGGGTTTCCGGGCAGCGCGTGTATCTCGGTAAACAATGTCGTAATTCACGGCATACCGTCTAAAAAGATTATTATTAAAGACGGCGATATAGTCAGTATAGACGTCGGTGCTTATATCGACGGCTTTCACGGAGACAGCGCGGCGACCTTCGGGGTCGGCAATGTGCCTGATAATGCCAAAAGGCTTATGGAGGTAACAAAAACCTCTCTTGAACATGCGGCAGAGATAATGCGCGCGGGCGTTCGGCTCGGCGATATAGGCAATGCTGTTCAGAGCTATTGTGAAAGCTTCGGTTACGGTGTGGTCCGTGATTTTGTCGGTCACGGCGTAGGTCGTGATTTGCATGAAGATCCATCCGTACCTAATTACGGTAAGCCCGGTCACGGTTTGCGCCTTCCCAAGGGCGCAACTGTTGCGGTGGAGCCGATGATAAATGAGGGCACACCGGACGTTATAATTGACAGGCACGACGGCTGGACTGTAACGACTGCCGACGGCAAGCTGTCTGCGCATTTTGAGCATACGTTTTATATAGACGAGACTCAGGCGCATATTCTTACAAACGCAGATTAAAAGCAGGAGAATTCGGAGGACAGAGATTATGTCAAAAGAGGATATGATTGAGGTAGAGGGAAAAGTCGTAGAAGCTTTGCCCGGCGCCACATTCACGGTTGAGCTTGCAGGCGGACATCAGATTCAGGCACATATTTCCGGCAAGCTGCGTATGAACTATATTAAAATTCTGCCGGGCGACACAGTCAAGCTTGAAATGTCTCCCTATGATTTGACAAAAGGCAGAATTATCTGGAGAGCTAAATAGTTAAAGTTAAAGGAGGAGTTTACAATGAAGGTAAGACCTTCCGTAAAACCGATGTGCGAAAAGTGCAAAATAATTAGAAGACATGGTAAAATCATGGTTATCTGTAAAAACCCGAAGCATAAGCAAAAACAGGGTTAATTAGAATTGGAGGTGTATTTACCAAATGGCAAGAATTGCTGGTATTGATTTACCCAAGGAAAAGCGCGTTGAGATTGGTCTGACATATATCTACGGTATCGGAAGAACAACCTCAAATAAAATTTTAGCCGCTGCCGGCGTCAGCCCTGACATAAGAGTCAAGGATTTGACCGAGGACGATGTATCCAAAATACGTGACGCGATGGACGGATATACGGTAGAAGGTGATCTCAGACGCGAGGTTGCTCTTGATATCAAGCGTCTTATAGATATCGGCTGCTACCGCGGAATTAGACATAGAAAAGGCTTACCTGTAAGGGGTCAGAGATCCAAAACAAACGCCCGCACAAGAAAAGGCCCCAGAAAAACTATGGCAAATAAGAAAAAGTAAAGGAGTGAATGTAAATGGCTGCAAAAACAACTAAAAAGGTCGGCACAAAACGCCGTGTTAAGAAGAATATTGAGCGCGGAGCTGCACACATTCGCTCATCTTTCAACAACACGCTTGTTACAATAACCGATGTAAACGGAAATGCAATTTCATGGGCGTCTGCCGGTGAGATGGGCTTTAAAGGCTCCAGAAAGAGCACGCCGTTCGCAGCTCAGATGGCTGCCGAGCAGGCAGCAAAGCTTGCAATGGAGCACGGTCTCAAAACAGTTGAGGTTTTTGTTAAAGGTCCGGGTTCCGGTCGTGAGGCTGCAATCCGTGCACTTCAGACCGCGGGTCTTGAAATCTCAATGATTAAAGACGTTACCCCCATCCCTCATAACGGATGCAGACCGCCTAAGAGAAGAAGAGTATAAGGGAGGAAGAACCAAATGGCAAGATATACAGGTGCTGTCTGCCGTCAGTGCAGACGTGAAGGCATGAAGCTCTTTTTGAAGGGCGAGCGTTGTTACAGCGGCAAGTGTGCCATCGACCGCCGTTCCTATGCTCCCGGTCAGCACGGACAGAGCAGAAAGAAGTATTCTGAGTACGGACTTCAGCTCAGAGAGAAGCAGAAGGTCAGAAGATACTACGGCGTACTGGAAAGCCAGTTTGCCAAGTATTTTGAGATGGCAGAAAAGAAAAAGGGCGTAACAGGTGACAACCTGCTTTCTATCGTAGAGAGCAGACTGGACAATGTTGTTTATAGATTAGGCTTTGCTATGTCTAGACCGGAGGCGAGACAGCTTGTCCGTCACGGTCATTTCACCGTAAACGGCAAGAAGGTAAACATTCCGTCATATCTTCTGAATGTCGGTGATGTTATAGCTGTTAACAACGACAGCTTAAGCTCCGAAAAGATCAAGAGCATTATTGAAGCAAATGAGAAGCGCGCAGTTGTAAAATGGCTTGAGCGTGACGGTACTACCGGTAAAGTAATCGGTATTTGCGAGAAAGAGGATATCGATCTTCCTATCGAAGAGCATCTTATCGTCGAGTTGTATTCTAAGTAATGCAGATTTGACTTTGGTAACAACACAATTTATAAAGGGAGGCTTTTTAAATGATCGAGATGGAAAGACCACGCATTGAAACTCAGATTCAGGGTGAGCGCGGCGAGTACGGACGTTTTATCGCCGAACCTCTGGAACGTGGTTACGGTATTACGCTCGGTAATGCACTCCGCAGAATTCTTCTCTCCACTCTTGAAGGCTACGCAGTTGTCTGCGCAAGAATCAACGACGTGCCGCATGAGTTTATGACCATTGAGGGCGTTAAGGAAGAAGTAACCGAGATTATACTGAATATTAAAGGCATTATCCCCAAACTGTATTGCGAGGAGCCCAAGACCGTTTATATCGAGGCGAGAGGTCCCGGTATAGTAACGGCGGGCGACATTAAACTTGACAGTGAAGTTGAAATACTGAACCCCGACCATGTAATTGCCAC
The DNA here is from genome assembly GCA_017937065.1 of Clostridia bacterium. Lineage (GTDB taxonomy): Bacteria > Bacillota > Clostridia > Oscillospirales > QAKW01 > RGIG9041. Next base: position 16,866 of record JAGBEI010000007.1, read on the forward strand.
TTTGTCGGAAAATGCAGTGCTCAATATTGAAATGATTATTGACCGGGGTCGCGGTTATGTCGGTTCCGAGCAGAATAAAAAGTACACTCAGAATCAGCCTAATATGCTGGCGGTAGATTCCAACTTCACACCTGTTCTCAAGGTAAACTATACCGTTGAGAACACACGCGTAGGTCAGATAACAGACCTTGACAAGCTGACTCTTGACGTTTGGACAAATCAAACCGTTACAGCGTCTGAGGCTGTCTCAATGGCAGCAAGGATTATGAACGAGCATCTTATGCTGTTCATTGACCTGTCTGAAAAGGCTCAGAATGCCGCTATAATGGTAGAGAAAGAGGAAACACGCAAGGAAAAGGTGCTCGAAATGACTATCGAGGAGCTTGACCTTTCAGTCCGCTCTTTCAACTGTCTGAAGCGTGCGGGAATCAACACTGTTGAAGACCTCACAAACAGAAGCGAGGAAGATATGATGAAAGTACGCAATCTTGGCAGAAAATCTCTTGATGAGGTTATCGGTAAGCTTGCGTCCTTGGAGTTGTCGCTCAAGCGAGAGGACGACTAATTCTAATAATCGGAGGTAAACTAAGGTGTCAGGATACAGAAAACTGGGCAGACCCACCGACCACCGTCGTGCTATGCTCAGAGGTATGGTGACTTATCTTCTTGAAAACGGTGCGATTGAGACAACTCTCATGCGTGCTAAGGAAGTGAGAAGAATCACCGAGAAAATGATAACACTCGGCAAGAATGATACACTTCATTCAAAGCGTCAGGCGCTTTCATACATTACAAAAGAAGATGTTGTGAATAAACTTTTCACAGAGATTGGTCCGTCTTATGCAGAGCGTAACGGCGGTTATACCAGAATCATCAAGAAAGGTCCGCGCCGCGGAGATAACGCTGAAATGGCGATAATCACGCTTGTGAAATAATTGCAGCTTAGAGTGGTTTAATATAAAATGCACAGGAGTTTTCCTGTGCATTTTGTCTTTATCTTGCGGAAATCTATTGACAAATACAATATATTTGACTATAATATACAGGTAGCTTAGGGGTATAGCTCAGTTGGTAGAGCAGTGGTCTCCAAAACCACGTGCCGAGGGTTCAAGTCCTTCTGCCCCTGCCATGTCGGAGCAAGCTTTGTATCGTTTGCTCCGACTTTTTTCAAAAATCAGAGCGCGCTCATGTCGCTGCTCCTCCTTTCAGCAAAAGGTCACGCTCGGTTCGCCTGTTCGGTTGTAAACGCCCTCACGACGGCGCCCTGTCGCTACCAACCTTTTGCGGGTGCGCCTTTGGCGCATGGCGTCTTTTTTGTACCCTGTAGACATGTCGGGTATTCATATAGGATTTGAGAATTCTATATGAATACCCGATTTTTAGTATAAAATAATTATTATCATATGTCGGAACGAGTTTTAATCGTTCCGATTTTTTGTTTTATAAAATCAGTAACGCCGCGCTTTTGGCGTTTGTTTTCAAACACACAACAATCACGGTTACGCAGGCGCTGTTTATCGGTGTGCGACTTTAAGCATTAAAATATCGTTTTAGCCGTGATAAACCGATGAAATCAGCTGTCAAGGCAGGCGTATACTATGTTTCTCAGCCGCGGCTGATAGAAGCCTTCCTGCGGGTTGAGCATGTGATGCGCGTAAAATACTGCAAGCTTGTTCTTTGTATCTGCAATCACAGTAGCTCCCGCCGCACCTCCCCAGCCGAATTCCCCGATTGGCGCAAGAGTGCCCGCCAGCGCCGGGTCAGTGAGCGTTCTGACTCCGAGTCCGTACCCGTAGCCGCGCATATGCGCCCAGTTAAATCCGGCTCGCGTATGCTCATTCAGGCGGTCTGTGTGCATGAGTTTTACTGTACGTGAGGACAGTATACGTTCCCCGTTAATGCCCTTGCCTGCGCCCGCGAGTGCTGCGGCGAGCTTTGCGTAGTCAGACACACTTGTCACAATTCCTGCACCTCCGCTGTCGTACTCCGGTCCGGGTATAAATTTTGCAATGCCCTTGCCGACATTTTGAAATGTGCCGTTTTGCGTGCTGAAGCTGCGCTGAGCCTCTACCTCGTCAAATTTCTGACTGCCTGACGGTACAAATGCGTATTGACTTGCCATTCTTTGCTCTGTTTGGGGAGTGCGGTGAAAAAAGCTTTCAGTCATACCGAGTGGTTCAAAGATGTTTTTCCTGACATAATCACGAAATGTCATGCCTGTAACGGCACATACAAGCGCTGCCAGAACGTCATGGCAAAGACTGTAATTCCAATTAGTGCCTGGCTCAAAGCAAAGCGGTGTTTTGGCAATGCACTTGGCGACTGTCAGCGTGTCCATCTTGCCGTTTGTCATGTTAAAGGCAGTGTCGAATTCCGGTGTGTTCATTTTATAGCCAAAACCTGCTGTCATACCGAATAAATCACCGACTGTTATATGATTTTTCGCTTTAATAAGCCCGCAGCCCGGCGTATCGACGTACATATCACGATATTCGGGTATGTATTCGTAAAGCGGGTCGCTGAGCAGGAAAACACCGCGCTCTAAAAGTTGGCACGCCGCTGTTACCGTCGTGATTTTTGAGCAGGAATATATATTTATCAGCTCCCGCCCGGTCATCGGAGTGCGGCTTTCAAGATCCGAAAATCCGGAAGCGTAGGAAAACACGTTTTTTCCGTCAACATAAACTGTAGCGGCATTGCCCGGTACTTTCTTTTCACTGAGCATGTCCATAAAAGCGCGCAGCTTGTCAAAATTCATAAAGCCCTTTCTCCTTATGCGTATACAATAAGCGCCGTCAATACAACTCTGTCGTCTCCCGCATTTTTTATAGAGTGTCCTTCTCCTTTGGGGCAGACAAGGACGTCTCCGGCATTTACTCTCTTTTCACTGCCGTTATCGCTGTAAATCGCACAGCCTTCCAATATATGAAAAATTTCACTGTCGGCGTCGTGCGTGTGATATCCGATGCCGCAGCCCGGTTCGAGCGTAATTTGAGCAAACAGCCTGCCTTTGCCGCACAGCTCGTTTTCGCTTACAAGATGTGTTATTTTAACTCTGCCGTCGCCGCCGCGCATGTTGTCCCTGTATTCTGTTTTAAGATTTCCCGTTTCAATAATCATAATATCAAATCTCCTTTTTGCAAATAGTATCATAACCCGAGTATTTATTCAATGTTTTTTTGTAAATTACGCTGAAAATATGTTTGTGCTTGTGAAAGCTCTGTTTTTGTGGTAAAATGTCAATATATAAACAATGGAGGACGGCATGGATTTTTATTTTCCTACGAGAATTATAATTAAGCGCGGCTGTGTGTCCGAGAATGCAGAGAGACTTGCCTCTTTCGGTAAAAGATGTCTTATCGTTACCGGAAAATCGTCGGCAAAAATATGCGGAGCTTTGACTGATATTGCAAAGGCGCTTGAAGCTGTAAATGTTGACTATAAAATATTTGATAGAATAACGCAGAATCCGTTGTTTGCCGATTGTCTGGCAGGGGCTGAAGCGGCACGCGCCTTTGGTGCCGAATTCATAATTGCACTGGGCGGCGGTTCGCCGCTTGACGCAGGCAAGGCTATTGCGTGCCTTGCCCCAAATCCCGATGCCGGGGAAAAGGAAATGTATTCACAGAAGCTGAAAAATCCTCCGCTTTCCGTTGTTGCTGTAGGCACTACTGCGGGTACGGGAAGCGAGGTTACTCAGATTGCGGTAATTACGGGCAGTGACGGAAGAAAGAAAAGCTTCCGCGCAGACAGTGCGTTTCCCGCGCTTGCTCTCGGTGATCCGCGTTATACGGAGTTTATGCCTGAAAATGTCACCCGTTCTACTGCGGCTGATGCGCTATCACATTGTATTGAGAGCTATTTCAACAGTACCGCAAACGAGTTCTCGCGTATGCTTGCACTTCGCGGAGCAAGACTGATAACCGGTATATTTAAAAACTTTCCCGATGATTGCCGCCTGACACCGCAGCAACGCGATACGCTTTACCTTGCCTCTGTTTTCGGCGGAATGGCAATTTCCGTCACCGGGACATGCATACCGCATGCACTCGGCTATTTTCTGACCGAAAATCACGGGATTGCCCACGGTACGGCGTGTGCTTTCTTTCTCCCGTATTTTATTGAGCATAATATGGAATACGCACCTAAACTGGCTGTCGAATTTTTCACTGAAATACAGACGGCTCCGACAGAGCTTGCAGAGCTTATCGGTAGCGTCGCACCGAAAATGACGGCTCGTGTCAATCGCGCAGAGCTTGACGGAATGAGAGAGCGCTGGGTGAATAACGGCTGTCTTAAAAAAGCGCTGGGTGGTATTGATAATAAATATCTTGAAAATTTGCTTAAGAGAGCGTTTTTAACAGGGGAGGATAAATAATGAATATTGTTGTTGCCCAATCGGGAGGGCCGACCTGCGCTATAAATGCGTCGCTTCTGGGCGTTTTTAAAGGCGCGATGAAGTCGCGGGATATAGATATTGTTTTCGGCTCGCTTAATGGAATAGAGGGAATTATCAATGACGATATGATAATACTCAACGACTATATCCGTACATATATGGATATGGAGCAGCTGCGGCAAACCCCGTCTACGCTTTTGAACTCGTGCAGGTATAAGCTGCCCGATATGTCGGACGATAAAACGGTTTATGAAAAGATTTACAATACTCTTAAAAATCACGGCATAGGCGCGTTTTTCTACATCGGCGGCAATGACTCAATGGATACAGTCAATAAAATTTCTGCGTATTTGAATGAGCTGGGCAGTGATATTAAGGTCATCGGCATACCTAAGACTATCGATAATGACCTTACCTGTACTGACCATACTCCGGGCTATGGCTCTGCCGCAAAATACGTTGCGACGACAGTCCAGGAAATCGTGCGTGACTGTTCGGTTTACAGTATAAATTCTGTTACTATTATCGAGATTATGGGCAGGGACACAGGCTGGCTTACGGCGGCGACGGCAGTGCTGCGCGCCAACGGTGAGATAGCCCCGCATCTGATTTATCTTCCTGAGGCTCGCTTTTCCGTGCAGAGCTTTTTGAGCGATATACGCCGCGTTCAGCAAAGCCGCCGCGCCGTTGTAATCGCGGTGTCGGAGGGTATTGAGCTTGACCCGAATGATATTCCGTCTGAAATTAAAAATGAGACAAGCGATAACTTCGGTCACAGGTATCTTTCGGGCGTCGGTAAATGCCTGGAAAATATTGTGCGCCGCGAGATAAAGTGTAAGGTGCGCTCGATTGAACTGAATATCATGCAGCGTTGCTCGTCTCATATAAGCTCCAAAACCGATATCGAGGAGGCGGAGCAGATAGGTACAGCTGCGGTGGATGCGGCATTGAGCGGTCTTACAGGAAAGGTAATGGTGTTTGAGCGTGTAAGCGATAATCCGTACACGGTGGTTATTAACAGTGCTGAGGCAGCAGATGTCGCAAACAGGGTCAGATATTTTCCTCCCGAATGGATAAATGCGCAGGGAAATAACGTAACTGATAAAGCGGTAAAGTATATTCTTCCGCTTATTCAGGGCTCTCAGGACATCCATTACCGAAACGGCATACCGATGCATTTTCGCATCGGCAACTGACTTTATAAAAATAAATCAGCGTGAAATGTAATGATTTCACGCTGATTTTTATTGTTCGTTTTTTTCCAGCTCTTCTTCCAGCTTTATTATAATCGTACTCATTTTGATGTCAAGCGCCCTGCTTATTCTGTAAAGCGTCTCCAGTGTCGGCTTTCGCTCCCCGCGTTCGATGGCGCTTAAATGACTTCTCCCTATGTCTGCAAGTCCGCTCAGTACTTCCTGTGATATTCCTTTTTGGTTCCTGTAAAAAGCAACCGCCTTCCCGACGGCAACAGGGTCTAACATGGGAATATACATAGCGGCTCCTCCTACTTTATATACCTTATATTCTATGCTAACTTTAAGCATTTTATGAATACATATGTTGACAAAAGGACACTTATGTGTTAATATTTATCGTGATGGGGAATGAAGGTGTTTTTTTGAATGACGTATTAAGAGATAAGAATAATACAAAATTTTGTATGCGATGCGGCATGGAAAATGACTCCGATGCGGTTTTCTGCGTTCTTTGCGGTGAACGGATTGATAAAAACGGCAAAAATAATTATATGCTGCCCTGTTCCGGAAGAGTAAGGCGAAGACGCACGGCGCTTGTTCTCTGTGTCGTTTTGGGAGTTTTCGGTGCGCATAAGTTCTACGAGAAAAAGTTTCGGCTGGGATTTCTCTACATGCTTACCGGCGGGCTTTTTATTATCGGCGTCGTGGCGGATTTTATAAATCTGTTGTCAAAACCGGAAGTATATTATGTATGAACAGAATAAGACGGTCACTGTAATGACCGTCTTATTTTAACGCCGTCGATTATTTTTCGAGCGGGAGATATACTATGTAGTCCGGGTCAAGGGAGTTTGCCTTGTACACGCGGACTGTTTTAAATGAATTCCCGCTTATTGTTATGAGTGAGAAAGAGCCGTCTCCGTCAATATCGGCAAAAAACGGCTGCACCGCATAGTTCTTGTCTCCGTCAAAGCTGGACGCCAAAATTTTATTGCCGAGTCCCGGCGACTGCACAGCGAGTATGCTGTACCCGTCGCCCGCAGCGCGTATTACCGCGTCGTTTGTTCCGTCTCCGTCAATGTCGTATTCCCAAATATCTGTTACTGTAATATCGGTGGTAGAAGAAAATTTGTCCGGAAAGCTCTCAAAAATGAATTCCTTATATCCGTCACCGACAGTATCCTTTTTGCCAAAGCTTTCATGGCGGACGGCAGGGGACAGCTTCCAGTTGCCGCTGCTGACAAGAACGCTGTACGGCTCGGCTTTGATTTTGTTGTCTTCCATCTCGGAAAAGGTAACGCTGCCTAAGTTCCGCCCGTCTGCACTGAAATAAGTATGAGTTTTTTCCTTAAGTGGGCTTTCGCTGTCTATTACGCTTTGCAGGTTGTAGTAATAGTTCTCACCCGAAAGGCGGGATTTGCCGTCAACCACATGGCTTATCGGAATAAAGCCGTTAGGTGTTTTTAAGAATACAGTATTTGTACCGCTGACATTTGTCTTCTCATATGTAATCTCCTGTTCGGGCGGCAGTTTGTCATTGGGATTGTTATTTTCGGAACAGCCTGTGATAAGTAAAAGCGCTATAAGAACAGGCAGAAGAAATTTAAATTTCATTTTGCGCACTCCTTTGATAGTTCTTATTAATATATACAGTGGGATGTGCTGAATTATTCTTAAAAAAGTAAAACCCCGTGTACAAACGTACACGGGGTTTGAGCTTTTTTGAAATTAATTAATACATGCCGCCGCCCATTTGGTTCATGGCAGCGTTCTGAGCGGCTTCTGCCGCGGGATCTTTAATATCTGCAACAAGGCTCTCGGTAGTGAGAACGGTTGCCGCAACGGATGCTGCGTTCTGAAGCGCGGAGCGTGTAACCTTTGTCGGGTCTACAATTCCGGCTTTAAACATATCGCAGTATTCCTCATTGTATGCATCAAAGCCATATTCTGCATTTGTATTCTTTATGATGTTTTCAAGAATAACAGAACCCTCAAGACCGCTGTTAAGCGCAATCTGGCGTACAGGCTCTTCAAGCGCTTTCATAACTATGGCAATACCTGTTTTCTCGTCGCCGTCAGCTGCATCGTAAAGAGCCTTCACATCAGCGATAGCTTTTACATATGCTGTACCGCCGCCGGCTACGATACCTTCTTCAACTGCCGCCTTGGTTGCCGCAAGCGCATCCTCAACACGCAGCTTTTTCTCTTTCATCTCTGTCTCTGTTGCCGCGCCGACCTTGATGACAGCTACGCCGCCTGCCAGCTTTGCAAGGCGTTCCTCCAGCTTTTCGCGGTCGAAGTCTGATGTGGTCGTCTCAATGGCGGAGCGGATCTGACCTACTCTTGCTTTAATGCTGTCCGCATCACCGTCACCGCCGACAATAATGGTATTTTCCTTTGTAACCTTAACCTGTGAGCAGTGACCGAGCATATCCATAGTTGCCTCTTTAAGCTCAAGACCAATCTCCTCGGAGATAACCTGACCGCCTGTCAGTATAGCGATGTCCTGAAGCATTTCCTTGCGTCTGTCACCGAAGCCCGGAGCTTTAACCGCAACGCAGGAGAAGGTTCCGCGGATTTTGTTTACAATAAGCGTTGCAAGTGCTTCGCCTTCAATGTCCTCGGCAATTATAACAAGCTTTTTGCCCGCCTGAACAATCTGCTCCAGCAGCGGAAGTATTTCCTGAATGTTTGAAATTTTCTTGTCTGTTATAAGCAGGTAAGCGTCGTCAACGACAGCCTCCATTTTATCTGTGTCTGTAACCATGTAGGGCGTGATATAGCCGCGGTCAAACTGCATACCCTCTACAACATCGCACAGAGTCTCTGCCGTTTTTGATTCCTCTACTGTAATGACGCCGTCCGTTTTTACCTTTTCCATCGCCTCGGCAATGAGCTTGCCTACGTTTTCATCAGATGATGAAACTGTCGCAACACGTGCGATATCCTCGGTGCCGCTGATTTTCTGAGAGTTTTTAACAACAACCTCAACTGTCTTGTCAACAGCTTTCTGTATACCTTTTCTGAGCACCATCGGGTTTGCACCGGCAGCTACGTTTTTCATACCCTCGCGGATAAGAGCCTGCGCAAGCAGGGTAGCTGTGGTCGTTCCGTCACCGGCAGTGTCGTTTGTCTTTGTAGAAACTTCCTTTACAAGCTGTGCGCCCATGTTTTCAAAGGCGTCCTCCAGCTCGATATCCTTTGCTATCGTAACACCGTCGTTTGTGATAAGCGGTGTGCCGTATTTTTTGTCCAGAACTACGTTTCTGCCCTTGGGACCAAGTGTTATTTTAACTGTGTTTGCAAGCTTGTCAACGCCTGCCTGTAATGCTTTTCTGGCGTCCTCGCCGTAAATGATCTGCTTTGCCATTGAATCTTCACTCCTTATTCAACTATTGCTAAAATGTCGCTCTGTCTGACTATTACATACTCGGTGCCGTCGATTTTAATTTCGGTGCCGCTGTATTTGTTGGTGACGACCCTGTCGCCGACCTCGACGTTCATTTCGACTTCAACGCCGTCGACAATGCCGCCCGGACCTACCTCGACAACCTCGGCAACCTGAGGCTTTTCCTTAGCTGCAGCTGTCAG
>JAGBEI010000008.1 GCA_017937065.1 Clostridia bacterium
AAAACAGGAAACGCCTGACAATGGTTCTGATGAACAAAATACAGAGCCGGAAAAGAATGATGATACTGAATCTGAGCCTGCTGTTGACGTCAGCACAACGGAACCAAATGAAGTGATAGAATCCAAACCTGCACCCTACCTCCCTGTCGAACTCGGATATGTTAAAATAGTGGATAATAACGGAACAAAGCAGTATGTTGCCCAAAAAGACAGTTTTATCGTGGAGTTCCCGGTAACAGAGGAGATAGCCGCCAAGGCGTTGAAGGAAACAAACAAGGAATACCGGATGACGGATTTTTTCTGTAATTCAGTATTAGAATGCTTTGGTGTATGTAAAAATTTAGAGGAATTAGAAAAATCAATGGCGCAGCAGAACTGTATAATAGTAAAGGGAGAGTTTCTGCCTGAGCACGGGACGTCGGTGGTAGAATACGAAAAGAGAGATGAACGAAAATGTGAACAGAGATTATTTTATAAAGTATAACTGTACACGGTATAATTTTAAGGTGGAAAAAATATATACGCCGTGCGGGGAATTTAACGTCGGAGATATTATTCCGGTTGTGAGCGATGGTACAATAGTGCAGCAATCGGACGGTACGTATTGGGCTACCGGCGGAATAAAAGCAAGAAAATACAGGGATTTCAGTGTATGCAGCCCTGAGGAGCGTACCTTTATTTTGGCGCTGGAAGATTATAACTATGACAAGCGCGGCGGATACTCTTGCGGGTATATATTCCTAAACGCATATGAAAATGTGCAGGACGGAACGGGAGACAAGGATCAACAGATTGCCTACGACATACTTCAAAAGTATAATTAATTTTAATAAAAAGCCTGCGGTCGGAAGGCCGCAGGCTTTTTGTATGTAAATGTATCGTGAGCTGTTAATTATCTCCCGCAAATCCATTCGTCGGACAGGTCGGGCAGCACCTGATTTTGTTTCTTTCTGTACTGACCGGGAGTAATTCCGGTTTTTCCCTTGAATACACGTGAAAAGCCCTCCGGTGCAATGCCGACGGCACATGCCGCTTCACTGATTGTGTATTCCTCCATCGACAGCAGTGCACATGCTTTTTTTATGCGCACGTCCGTGATATACTCCTGCGGCGACATGCCTGTAAACTTGTGAAATATTGTTGAAAAATAACTGCGCTCCAGTCCTATATCGCGGGCGAGTCCCGCTACTGTAATCTGTTCTGCGTATCTTGTCTCGATAATACGCACTGCCTGACGTATATAGGCGCTTTTATCCGCAGTGGATTTTGCAAATCTCATTATTTCTCCGAAAATTTCGTGTACGAGCGCCGTGCGCCGCAGGTCTGCGCCGGCATCTGTTTGCGCCTTTAAATCCAATATTTTGTTGATTAGCTCGGTTACCCTGGAAACTGCACCCTGAGGAATGTAGGGATTTTTGGAATCAACTCCGACGGCGGAAAGATAGGAGCTTATTTTCATACCTTTTACTGCGCACCAAACCCCGCTGCGCGCCGTGCCTGAGGCTGTAATATGAGTTACGGTGTCGCCCGGCAGCAGCACCATGCAGTCTCCGGGTGACAGTGAAAATTCCGTGCCGTTTATTATAATAATTTCCTCGCCCTCGGTGCAGCATTCAATTATGTAAGAATCTCTTATTACAGGTCCGTAACGGACGCCGGGGGCTATTTTTTCGTCCCGCTCGCAGACGTACAGATTAAGGTCAGCCTGCTTGTCGTTTCCCAAAACCTCATATTTCATTTATTTACTCTCCCGAAACAACAAATTGTATATTAATTCAAACATTTTTATATTGAGTTGTCAATAGGCAGTTGCTATAATTTGATTAAATTTCAAAAGGAGTGATGATTTGCATGGAATCTGATAAATTGAATATTGCGGTTATAGGCGCAAGCTCTATGGGACTTTCACACATGAAAGGCGTTGTAAATAATAAGAACGCGAATTTGTTTGCTGTATGCGATACCGATGCACAGGCGCTTGCGGCTGCAAAGGAAAAGTATGACGTCCCCGTTGCCGTTGCTGATTACAGAGAGCTTGTAAGCTCAAATGATGTCGATTCGGTTATTATTGTAACCCCCGATCAGCTTCATCTTGAAATGACCGCGGCGTTTCTGCGTGCCGGCAAGCATGTACTGTGCGAAAAGCCGATGGCGCTGAATGTGCGTGAGTGTGAGGAGATGATGCGCATACAGCGGGAAACCGGCAAAATGCTGATGATAGGTCAGGTCTGCCGCTGTACTCCGGCATTTATTATGGCTAAGGAAATCGTTGACAGCGGACGCATAGGCGAGCTGTTTTTCGTCGAGAGCGAATACGCGCATAACTACGAGCATGTCGAGGGTAAGGACTCTTGGCGCAAAACTCCCGAGCGCAGCGGTTTTATCGGCGGCGGATGTCATGCGGTTGACCTTTTGCGCTGGATAGCGGGTGACCCGACTGAGGTGACCGCCTATTCCAACCATAAGTGCCTTACCGAATGGCCGACGGACGATTGTGTGATAGGCATTTACAAATTCCCCGGTAATGTTATAGGCAAGGTTTTCGTATCCATCGGCTGCCGCCGTGACTATACCATGCGCACCGTGCTTTACGGCACTAAGGGCACGATAATCTGTGACAATACATCTCCCGAAATATCGCTTTACACAACAGATGAGCCGCTGCCCGACGGTAAAGTGTCCTATACAAAGCCGCAAAAGCTGCCCGTCGATATCAATAACCATAATGTCGGTGCGGAAATTGACCAATTTGTTGATGCGCTTATAAACGGTAAACCGTCTCCCGTGCCGCCGCAGGAAGGTGCCGATACTGTTGCCGTGTGCTGCGCTACGGTGCAGTCGGCAGCGGAAAACAGTACTTTAACGATTGAATACCCGAAAATATAAAAATACAAAGGAGGAGCACGAAATGAAACCACTGAAACTTGGCGTGGCTTACCACGGCAACAGGCTTTTATCCCGCGCGGAAACTGACATGAAAGATATTTTGGAGCATCACTTTAATCTTGTCGTACATATGTTTTCGCACAACGACTGGAACCGCAGCCCCAATGTCATGAAGGATATATTTTCCATGACAACCGATCTCGGACTGGAGCTGTGGGTGGACAACTGGGGCTTGAACGGAACTCCGGGAGATACATCGCATTTTCTGTGTTACTTTCCGGACGCGCATCAGTACTATTCTAACGGAGAAGTGAGACCTATAAACGTATGCTATAACCATGAGCGATTTGTAGACTGGACAAAGGAATGGATTGATAAGGTATACGAGTGCGGCGGAAGAAAGATTTTCTGGGATGAGCCCAATCTGCCCGTCAAAGACGGCGAGAAATTCGCATGCGCCTGTCCGCGCTGCAAAAAGCTGTTTAGCGAGCGGTATAACCGTGAAATGCCGATAATACCGGATAAGGACTGCTTTGATTTTCAGGAGTGGACAATCCAGAACTATTTTAAAACGGTTACCGATTACTCGGCTTCAAAGGGAATGGAAAATATCGTATGTGTAATGCCGTCTCAGAATATAGGCGTCAGTCTTGACAATATAGATATTCTCGGCAAGCTGCCGACAATGGACAATATCGGAACCGACCCGTATTGGGTGAGCAGCAAAAATCCCAAAACCGGAGCAGAGGTTTACAAAAAGGTCTATGAGGACACCCGCAAATGCCTTGCCGTATGCGACAGATACGGCAAAGACCACAACATTTGGATTCAGGGCTACAATATTCCCAAGGGCACCGAGGAGGATATGGTTTATGCTGCAGACGCGGCGTATGACGCGGGCGCGCGCACTATTCTGTACTGGGGCTACCGCGGCTCGGAGGGCAACGACTACCGTGCAAAGCAGCCGGAGCTTGCCTGGCGCACAATGGGCGACGCCATGGCGCGGCTTATGGAGCGTGAGCGTGAACGCCGCCGCATTGACATGCGAAGAACACTCGGACTGTAAGCGGATAAGATTAAATTCGGGTCGCATATTATGAAATAACCAACATTACGATTTGTTAAATTAATAGTTTGTTTTATGTAAAAAGGTTCCCCGCCGCAAATTCTGCGGCGGGGAACCTGATTTTATTCTTTTGTGAGCTTTGCAAAGTTTGCCATAATTTTTTTGGTGCCTGCTTTATCGAAATCTATCTCAAGCAGCGTATCGCCGCCCATCGGTTTCTTTGAAAGCAGTGTTCCTGCACCGAACGTCTTGTGTACAACGCGCTGACCGATATCAAAAGATTCTCCGCCGCCCGTCTCTTTATTCCCGATGGGCTTTCGTATCTGAGGCGCGGCGTTTAGGTCGATATGCTTTACGCTGACGCGCGAGCCGAAGCCGTATGCCGACGGCGACATTGTCTGTGCCGGTCTTTCCTTGCTGTAAAGCGGTTTTATCAGCTCCTTGGGTATCTCGTTTAAAAATCTTGACGGCTGATTGTATTTTGTCATGCCGTAAATTGTCCTTCTTTGAGTGTGTGTGATGTACAGGCGCTTTTTGGCACGGGTGATGCCGACATACATAAGTCTGCGCTCCTCCTCCAGCTCCTCCTGTGACTCAATGCTTCTCTGACCGGGAAACAGTCCCTCCTCTGCGCCCGCGATAAATACGTTATCAAACTCCAGCCCTTTGGCGCTGTGCAGCGTCATAAGCACTACGCGGTCACTGCTGTCGTCAAGATTGTCAATGTCGGTCATCAGCGCTATTTCCTCTAAAAACGCTCCGAGTGTAGGCTCCTGACTCTGTGCTTCAAATACTGCCGCGGTCGATACAAGCTCTGCAATATTGTTTATCCTGTCACGCGCTTCCTCGGTGTTTTCCGCCTCAAGCATTGCTATATACCCGCTGCGTACCGATATATCCTTTATAAGCTCACTCAGCGGCAGACTGTCCTTTACGGAAATAAGTCCGTCAATCAGCTCTGTAAATTCCGCAAGCCTTGCCGTACTGCGCGCAAGCTCGGGAAAACTGTCAGAGGCTTTGGCAATGTCAAATACGGACGCCGAGTTCTGTGCGGCAAGCGTGCGCAGCGTGTCAAGCGTTGCCTGTCCGATTTTTCGCTTAGGCTCGTTTATTATACGCGTCAGCCTCAGGTCGTCGTTTGTATTGTGGACAAGGTACATGTAAGCGAGAATGTCCTTGATTTCCTTTCGCTCGTAAAAGCGCATGCCGCCGATGATTTTATAGGGCACTCCGCCCTTTACAAGCGTCTGCTCAATGGCGTTGGACTGAGCGTTTGTTCGGTAAAGAACTGCAAAATCGCCGTAATGCATTCCTTGTGCCGCGACCGAGTCGAGGACGGTGTCCGCTATAAACAGACTTTCCTGATATTCGTCGTCCAGCCTGTTTTCATAAATAGGCTCGCCGTCTCCTGCCGCTGTCCAAAGCGTTTTTCCCTTTCGCTCTCTGTTGTTGGATATTACATTGTTTGCGGCGTTCAGTATGTTGCCCGTCGAGCGGTAATTCTGTTCGAGCCGTATGACTTCGGCGTTTTTGAATTTCTTTTCAAAGGACAGTATATTCTCTATTGTCGCTCCGCGGAATTTATAGATGCTTTGGTCGTCATCGCCGACAACGCAAAGGTTTCCGTGCACTGTTTGCAGCAGCTCGATAAGTCTGAACTGAAGCGGATTTGTATCCTGATACTCGTCCACCATAATGTATTTGAACTTGTTGGAATAGTAATTCAGAATTTCGTCGCTTGTCTCAAAAAGCTCGACGGTCTTGAGAATTATATCGTCAAAATCCAGTGCATTTGAGCGCCTGAGCTGCTTTTCATATTCGGCGTAAAGACGGCATATATCGTTGTTGTAGGTATCGTTTCCGAAGTTTTCGGTATATTCGGAGGGTGAGATTCGGCTGTCCTTGCATCGCGATATGCGGCTGAGCACGGCGCGCGGCGCAAGTATCTGCGGGTCTATGCCCATCTCCTTCTGCGCCGACTTTATGACTCGCAGAGAGTCGTCCGTGTCGAAAATTGAGAAGTCGTTTGAATAGCCGAGCGCGTCAATGCTTCTGCGCAGCACCTTTGCGCAGAAGCTGTGAAAGGTGGATGCCCATACCCCGCTTCCGTCCTCGCCGATAAGGCTGTCTATTCGTGTTACAAGCTCTTTGGCGGCTTTGTTTGTAAAGGTTATAGCCAGTATATTTGACGGATAGCAAAGACCCTGTGCCAGTATGTTGGCAATGCGGCTTATAAGTACCGTTGTTTTGCCGCTGCCAGCACCCGCCAATATTAAAAGCGGTCCACGGGTGTGCATCGCCGCCTTTTTCTGCATATCATTCATTTTGTCTAACTGCGCGTTTATTTTTGTCGCCTGCATTTTTATCCTCCGAAAGTTACTTTTCGTATTGTATCATAAATCGCGCCTATACTCAATAAGTAATTTTTTTCTTTTGGATACAGCACTTTACAAAGCGGCATAAATGTGATATCATTATAAATGATTTATAACTGAAGGAGTAATTTTAAATGGCAGCTAAAAACGATAAGTCACCGTATTTCACATATAAGGGTCTGCCTCTTGTGCGCAGCAAAAACTATATCTATTTCGGCGATCCGTCGCAGACTCATATTATCTTTATAACAGTTCTGAGCTCCGACTCAAATGATATTCCCACAAAGGTGTCCGTTGAGCTGCTGCTCACCGATGAGTCTCTGCCGCCTATGGAGCGGCTTTTGAAAAGAGGGGAAAAGAGCAGTCTCTATGAGGCGCTGGATATCGGTCTTATATGGCTTACCCGTGCGCTTAAGGATAAAAAATAAGGAGGAAAATGCATGATTCCTTTCGGCGGTAGTTTCGGAAATTACTTTGACTACTATAATTCTTTTTATAATCCCTATTCAGATGTGCTTGACGTTGATTTCGGCGTCTTATCGTCTGTTTTTCTGATATCGCTGCTGATACTTTTAGTTCTGGGTATTTTTGAGACTATCTCGCTTTATACCATCGCTAAAAACCGCGGTATTAAAAATGCTTTTTTGGCATTCATTCCCATCGGGGATTATTATATTCTCGGTAAAATTTACGATGATATTTCGGCTACTATGAATAAGAAGACCGGCTATGCGGTACGCATGGCTGTTCTGTCAGCGGTGTCATTGACGGCGGCTGTGTTTGCGTGTGTTTTTTTCAGCATGTCATTAGTAATGGGATATACCGGAGGTATGTCAGCTCCGTTTATCGCTTTGGCGATATCTTTTGCACTTGTTATGATCGGCTGCTTTGTTGCGGCGTCGGTGTTTATGTTTATTTCTCTTTACGCAATTTACAGGGAATATGCTCCGTCTAATGCGGTCCTGTTTCTTGTGCTTTCGGTGCTTATAATCGTAACTATGCCTTTTTTGCTTTTTTCGATACGCAATAAAAAAAGCGGTTATCAGCTTTGGTGCGAGCAGCGTGCCGCCGCGCAGGCGTGGGCTGCCGCACAGCAAAATTCCGGTGCTGACGGTACATCTGCCGTATCTTCAGATTCGGATTCACATGAAAATCAAAGTGAAAATACACAAAATCAGTAGCAATTCGGGCATACCTTTCGGTATGCTCTTTTTTTGACGAAATAACGGTTATTTGCTTGACAATATATTGACGATTTTATATAATATATCCGTTGTTGATTTTTCGGCTACTGACGGATAAGTGGATACCACAGGGGAACCGGAAAATTTTTTATTGCCGACCGTCTGGGCAGTTCTTTTCTGTGGGAAAGGACTGTCTTTTTTTGGTTTTTGATTATTTTTGGAGGTACAAATGAAAAAAGTCGGGATTGTCATGGGCAGCGACAGTGACCTGCCCGTAGTTGAAAAAGCGATAGACACGCTGAAGGAATACGGCGTGCCCTATGAGGTGCATGTGTATTCTGCGCACAGAACGCCTGTTCAGGCACGGGATTTTGCAGTGCACGCAAGAGAGCGCGGCTTTGGAGTGATAATAGCCGCGGCGGGTAAGGCGGCGCATCTTGCGGGCGCCATGGCTGCGGGTACAACACTGCCTGTTATCGGAATTCCCGTTAAATCCTCAACGCTTGACGGTCTTGATGCGCTGCTGTCCACCGTGCAGATGCCGTCGGGAATGCCTGTGGCAACGGTTGCTATTGACGGGGCGGCGAATGCCGCGCTGCTTGCAGTCCAGATTTTGTCCGTTGAGGACAGTGCGCTTGCGGACAGGCTTGACACACAGCGTGAAAAGAATGTTGAAAAAATTCTTGCGGCGGATATAAAAATAAGTGAAAAATACTGAAATAAAGGAGAAAAACCAATGAAAAAAATGCAGCAGATGTATGAAGGCAAGGCAAAAAAGGTGTTTGCAACGGACGATCCCTCTCTTTGCATTGTTTCCTATAAGGATGACGCCACCGCGTTTAACGGTCTCAAGAAGGGCGAGATTTCGGGCAAGGGCGTTGTAAATAACCGTATGTCAAATTATCTCATGAAGCTCCTTTCGGAAAAGGCGGGGATACCGACTCATTTTGTCGAGGAGCTGAGCGAGCGGGAAACGCTTGTCAAAAAGGTATCCATCGTGCCGCTGGAGGTAATTGTGCGCAACATCGCGGCAGGCTCGTTTTCTCAGCGTTTCGGTGTTAAAGAGGGGACAAAGCTTATCTGCCCGACGCTGGAATTCTGCTATAAGGATGACGCGCTCGGCGACCCGATGGTAAACGACTACCATATTATTGCCTGCGGCTGGTCAACCCGTGAGGAGCTTGATACGATTTCCGATTATACCTTCCGTATCAATGCATTTTTAAAAGAGTTTTTTGAAAAAATCGGCGTAACTCTTGTCGATTTTAAGATAGAATTCGGTAAAACGCCGGACGGTACCATAGTTTTGGCGGACGAGATTTCGCCCGACACCTGCCGTTTCTGGGATTCAAAGACAAACGAAAAGCTGGATAAGGACCGTTTCCGCCGTGACATGGGCGGAGTCGAGGAGGCATACAGCGAAATGATGAAAAGAGTTTTCGGGGAGTAAAGCATGAGTAACTTACATGAGGAATGCGGTATTTTCGGTATTTTTTGTCCGGAAAATACAGATGTTGCACGGTCGGTATACTATGGACTGTTTTCGCTTCAGCACCGCGGTCAGGAGAGCTGCGGTATTGTAGTCAATGATGACGGACTGTTTACATCTTATAAGGATGCGGGTCTTGTAAACGACGTTTTTACACCGCGTGTAATGGAGAGTCTGGGCGAGGGCAGAATTGCCGTAGGTCATGTGCGCTACGGTACGACGGGAACTGCGGACAGACTGAACGCCCAGCCGATGGTTGTAAATCATGTCAAGGGCAGAATGGCGCTTGCGCATAACGGCAATCTCACCAATTCGTTTGAGCTGCGCCGTGAGCTGGAGCTTGACGGGTCTATTTTTCATACCACAAGCGACACCGAGGTTATATGTTATATTATAACCAAGGAACGCCTGACCGCGCCCTCCATCGAGGAGGCGGTCAAAAATGCGATGAACCGTATTAAAGGCGCGTATTCGCTTGTTATCATGTCGCCCTCAAAGCTCATTGCCGTGCGCGATCCCAACGGCTTCAGACCCGTATGCTACGGAAAAACGCCGGACGGCAGATATGTCGTGGCTTCCGAGTCGTGTGCGCTCGACTCTGTCGGTGCGGAGTTTATACGTGACCTTGAGCCGGGCGAAATTGTTGTCTTCAGCGACAGCGGCATAGACAGTATAAAGGAACACTGCGGCAAGGTGAAGCAGTCTTCCTGCGTGTTTGAATATATTTATTTTGCACGTCCCGATTCGGTTGTGGACGGCGTATCTGTGCATGACGCGCGTGTGCGTGCCGGCGCTTATCTTGCGCTGGAGCATCCCGTGCAGGCGGATGTCGTCATCGGCGTGCCCGATTCCGGCATTGACGCCGCTATCGGTTTTTCCCGTCAGTCGGGAATACCCTACGGTATGGGCTTTATCAAAAACAAATATATCGGGCGCACATTTATAGCTCCCGGTCAGAAATCGCGTGAGGATAAGGTGCGCATAAAGCTCAACCCCATCTCCGAGGTGGTTAATAACAAGCGCGTTGTTCTTATCGACGATTCTATCGTGCGCGGCACTACCAGTGCGCGCATTGTAAATCTGCTGCGTGATGCGGGCGCAAAGGAAGTACATATGCGCGTTTCCGCGCCTCCGTTTATAAAGCCGTGCTATTACGGCACCGATATCGATTCGGAGGAGATGCTCATAGCGCATAACCATACGGTTGAGGAAATTGCCCGGATAATCGGAGTTGACTCATTGGGTTATCTTTCGGTGGGCGACGTGGAAAAAATTGCCGCGGGCGGTTCCTGCAAGGGCTTTTGCACTGCCTGCTTTAACGGCAGCTATCCTACCGAAATTCCGTCTCAGCGGAATAAAAACCGTTTTGAACAAAAAATCTCAAGAGGCGAGGAAAAGAGCAATGGATAAAAGCTACAGCGAAAGCTATAAGGCAGCCGGCGTCGATATAACCGCGGGCTATCGTGCGGTAGAGCTCATGAAAGCGCATATTGCGCGCACCGTTACAAGCGCGGGAAACAACGATATAGGCGGATTCGGCGGTCTGTTTGCGCTTGATATTTCCGCCACTCCCAATCCCGTGCTCGTAAGCGGAACCGACGGCGTGGGAACAAAGCTCAAGCTGGCGTTTATGATGGACAAGCACGACACGGTCGGTATTGACTGCGTGGCTATGTGCGTCAACGATATAATATGCTGCGGTGCAAAGCCGCTCTTCTTCCTTGATTATATTGCCTGCGGCAAAAACTATCCCGAAAAAATCGCGGAGATTGTTTCGGGCATTGCCGAGGGCTGCGTTCAGTCGGGCGCACAGCTCGTCGGCGGCGAGACTGCGGAGATGCCGGGCTTCTATCCCGAAAATGAATATGACCTTGCCGGTTTTTCCGTCGGAGTGGTCGATAAAACAAAAATTTTGGACAATAAAAAAATGCGCGCAGGCGATGTCATAATCGGGCTGACCTCCAGCGGAGTTCATTCAAACGGCTTTTCGCTTGTCAGGCGTGTTTTTGACATTGAAAATACCGACATAAAAACGCCGGTGAGCGAGCTTTCGGGCAAATCGCTCGGTCAAGCTCTGCTCACGCCTACAAAAATCTATGTAAAACCTATGCTGGAGCTTTTTGAAAAGGTGACGGTCAAGGGCGTGTCGCATATCACGGGCGGCGGCTTTTACGAAAATGTTCCGCGCAGTATCCCCAAGGGTCTGGGCGCGCGGATAGAAAAGGCGGCTGTTCCCGTTTTGCCTATATTCAGGCTTATTCAGCAAAAGGGAAATATCCCCGAGCGGGATATGTTCAACACCTTTAATATGGGTATCGGCATGGCGGCAGTTGTGGACAAAAACGATGCAGCAACCGCACTGAGCGTTCTGAAGGCGGCGGGCGAGAGCGCCGTTGCAATCGGCGAAATCACCGGTACAGAGGGCGTTGAGCTATGTTAGATAAAACCGCCCGCATTGCGGTGCTTGTTTCGGGCGGCGGCACAAATTTGCAGGCAATACTGGACGCACAGCAAAGCGGAATTATAAAAAGCGGCAGGGTCAGCCTTGTCATATCAAACAATAAAGATGCTTATGCTCTTACCCGCGCTAAAAACGCAGGTGTAGAGTGCGCCGTCATCGAGAAAACAGCTGATTTTGAGCGGAATATTGTTGACTGCCTCGAAAGGCACGGTATAGACCTCATAGTGCTTGCGGGCTTTATGTGTATTTTGAGCAAGGACTTTACAGCCCGATATTCCGAACGGATTATAAATGTTCATCCGTCGCTTATCCCCGCGTTTTGCGGCAGAGGCTTTTACGGGCTGCACGTGCATGAGGCGGCGCTTGCCCGCGGAGTAAAACTTACTGGCGCTACGGTGCATTTTGTGAATGAAATTCCCGACGGCGGCAGGATAATCGCGCAGAAGGCGGTTGAAATCAAGGAGGGTGACACCCCCGAAATACTTCAGAAGCGCGTGATGGAGCAGGCGGAGTGGATAATTCTGCCGCAGGCTGTTGAAAAGGTCTCGAAAGAGCTTACGGAGGCAAAGCAATGAACGTATATGAAACATTAAATCCCATGAAACTTCTTGAAAATAATACTTATCCCGGCAGGGGAATAATCATAGGCAAAACTCCCGACGGTAAGAATGCCGTAATCGCGTATTTTATTATGGGCAGAAGCGAAAACAGCCGCAACCGCGTGTTTGAACAGATTGACGGCGGGATAATTACAAAAGCGTATGATGAGTCAAAGCTGAAAGACCCGTCGCTTATAATTTATGCTCCCGTGCGCACGCTTGAAAATAAAGTTATTGTTACAAACGGCGACCAGACGGACACCGTCTATGACTTTGTAAAGAACGGTTCGAGCTTTGAAGATGCACTGCGTACACGCGAGTTTGAGCCGGACGCGCCCAATTTTACCCCCAGAATCAGCGGAATGCTGACATTTGAAAACAATGATTTCAGCTATAAAATGAGCATACTTAAAAGCGCGGATGAAAAGGGCGGTGCGTGCAGCAGATATTTTTATGAATATCCCGCACTATCGGGTGTCGGTCATTTTATTCATACCTATAACTGCGACGGCGACCCGATACCCACATTTACGGGCGAGCCGGAGCGGGTCTTACTGCAAAACGATATAGACGGTTTTGCAGACGCTCTCTGGTCGTCGCTAAACGCCGACAATAAAATTTCCCTGTATGTGCGCTATACGGATTTAAACAGCCGCAGAGAGGATATAAGAATAATCAATAAAAATAAATAGGAGCAAGAGATGGAAAAAAATAAATACATATCGCCGTTCTCCACGCGCTATGCAAGCGATGAAATGCAGTATGTTTTTTCAGAGGAATTCAAGTTTAAGACATGGCGCCGCCTTTGGATAGAGCTTGCTAAGGCTGAAAAAGCTCTGGGGCTTGATATTACGGACAAGCAGATAGCTCAGCTTGAAGCTCATGCAGAGGATATTAATTTTGAGGTTGCCGAGGCGCGCGAGCGCGAGGTGCGCCATGATGTAATGTCCCATGTCTATGCCTACGGCAAGCAGTGCCCCGACGCCGAGCCTATAATACATCTCGGTGCGACCTCCTGCTATGTCGGAGACAATACAGATGTAATAATACTGAAAAAAGCGTCGGAAATCATACTGAAAAAGGCGGCGGCGGTCGTTAAAAACCTTGCCGACTTTGCCGGAAAATACAAGGATATGCCCTGCCTTGCCTATACTCATCTCCAGCCCGCGCAGCTGACCACCGTCGGCAAGCGTGCGACGCTTTGGATGTATGAGCTGCTTCAGGATATCGAGGAGCTGGAGCACAGGCTTTCGGGTCTTTTGCTGCTCGGCTCCAAGGGTACAACCGGCACGCAGGCAAGCTTTATGGAGCTGTTTGACGGCGATGAGGAAAAGATTAAAAAAATGGAGCAGATGATAGCTGACGCTCTCGGCTTTTCCGGCTGTGTTCCCGTGTCCGGTCAGACCTATTCCCGCAAGGTGGACGCATACTTTCTGTCAGTGCTTTCCGGCTTTGCGCAAAGCGCGTATAAGTTTGCAAACGACTTGCGTATTCTTCAGTCCTTCGAGGAAATGGAGGAGCCGTTTGAGAAAAATCAAATCGGCTCGTCTGCCATGCCCTATAAGCGCAACCCCATGCGCTCGGAGCGTATATGTGCGCTTGCAAGATACGTTATAGCCGATTCGGTAAATCCCGCGTTCACAGCCGGTACTCAGTGGTTTGAACGCACGCTGGACGACAGCGCCAATAAGCGCATTGCGGTTGCAGAGGCATTTTTGGCGGTGGACGCCATACTCAATATCTATATTAATGTCACTTCGGGACTTGTCGTTTACGATAAGGTAGTATACAGAAGAGTTATGGAAAAGCTGCCGTTTATGGCAACTGAAAATATTATGATGAAATCGGTCAAAAAGGGCGGCAACCGTCAGGAGCTGCACGAGCGGCTTCGGGTTCATTCCCATGCTGCGGCGGCAAAGGTTAAGCTGGAGGGCGGTGCCAACGACCTTATCGACCGTATAGAAAACGATTCTGCGTTCCCGCTTTCACGCGAGGAGATAGAGCGCGAGCTTGAGCCGTCTCTCTATATCGGCAGAAGCGTCAGTCAGACCGAGGAATTTATTGAAAACTATGCAAAGCCTGTTATCGACCGTCTGTTTGACGGCAAAAACAGTGCGGAGCTTAAAGTATAAGGAGGCTTGCATGAAAGAATTTGAGCTTAAATACGGATGTAACCCCAACCAGAAGCCTGCCAGAATTTATATGAGTGACGGCAGCGAGCTGCCCATTGAAATACTGTGCGGCAGACCCGGTTATATAAATTTTCTTGATGCGTTTAATTCATGGCAGCTTGTGCGTGAGCTGAAAGAGGCAACGGGACTGCCGTGTGCAACCTCCTTTAAGCATGTAAGCCCCACATCTGCGGCAGTCGGTATACCGCTTCCCGAAAAGCTCAAGCGCGCCTGCTTTGTAGATGATATCGAGGGTCTTGACGATTCGCCGCTTGCCTGCGCATATGCAAGGGCGCGCGGCACCGACCGCCAGTCGTCCTTCGGTGACTGGATTGCGCTGTCCGATATCTGCGACGTCACCACAGCCATGCTTATAAAGCGCGAGGTGTCGGACGGAATTATTGCTCCGGGCTATGAGCCGCAGGCGCTTGAAATTCTGAAATCCAAGCGTAAAGGAAACTACAACATAGTAAAGATTGATGAAAGCTATATTCCGCAGGAAAAGGAAATAAAGCAGGTGTTCGGCATAACCTTTGAGCAGGGCAGAAACAATTTCAAAATCGACTCCGCGCTGCTTGATAATATTGTGACTGACAACAAAACGCTGACAGATGCTGCAAAGCGCGATCTGACAGTTGCGCTTATTACCTTAAAATATACTCAGTCCAACTCCGTATGCTATGCGGTTGACGGACAGGCGATAGGCGTCGGCGCGGGTCAGCAGTCGCGTATTTACTGTACCCGTCTTGCGGGCAGTAAAGCGGATATATGGCATCTTCGCCAGCATGACAAATGCCTTAATCTGCCGTTTCTGCCTGAGCTTGGCAGACCCGACCGCGACAATGTGATAGATGTGTATATATCCGAGGAGGACGAGGATGTACTGGCTGAGGGCAACTGGCAGAAATATTTCACGCACAGACCGGAGCCGTTTACCAAGTCGGAGCAGAAAGAATATCTTTCAAAAATAACAGGCGTTTCAGTCGGTTCCGACGCGTTTTTCCCGTTCGACGACAATATTGAGCGCGCCTGCCGCAGCGGCGTCAGCTTTATTGCCCAGCCGGGCGGTTCCATACGCGACGATATAGTGATTGACTGCTGTAATAAATACAAAATTGCAATGGCGTTTACGGGTATGCGCCTTTTCCATCATTAATTTTCATGGAGGACTAAAAAATGTTTTTTGAAAAGCTAAGGGATTTTGACAGTGAGGTTTACGCATCATGCGAGCGGGAGCTCAAGCGCCAGCAGCATAATATTGAGCTTATCGCTTCCGAGAATATAGTGTCGGAGGGTGTTTTGCTTGCGGCAGGCAGCGTTCTTACAAATAAATATGCGGAGGGCTATCCCGGAAAACGCTATTACGGCGGCTGCGTTTATATTGATGAGGTTGAGGAAATTGCAAGAGCGCGTGCAAAAAAGCTGTTTGGAGCGGAGCATGCCAATGTTCAGCCCCACAGCGGAGCAAATGCGAATCTTGCCGTATTTTATGCGTTTCTGAAGCCGGGAGATACCGTTTTGTCTATGAGTCTTGCTCACGGCGGACATCTTTCTCATGGCTCACCCGTAAATATTTCGGGGAATTATTTTAATATTGTACCCTATGGTGTGTCTGATGAGACGCAGCAGATAGATTTTGACGAGGTGCGCAGACTTGCGCTTGAACATAAGCCCAGACTCATTCTTGCAGGTGCTTCGGCGTATCCGCGCACAATCGACTTTAAAAAATTCCGTGAGATTGCAGACGAGGTCGGAGCGTACCTTATGGTTGATATGGCTCATATTGCGGGACTTGTTGCGGCAGGTCTGCACCCTAATCCCGTGCCCTATGCCGACGTTGTGACAACCACCACCCATAAGACACTGCGCGGGCCGCGCGGCGGTCTTA
The DNA here is from genome assembly GCA_017937065.1 of Clostridia bacterium. Taxonomy (GTDB): domain Bacteria; phylum Bacillota; class Clostridia; order Oscillospirales; family QAKW01; genus RGIG9041. The sequence continues at coordinate 16,120 of JAGBEI010000008.1, forward strand.
TTCTCTGCAAAGAGCAGTATGCAAAGCAGATAGACAAGGCTATTTTCCCCGGTACGCAGGGCGGACCTCTTATGCACATAATAGCTGCAAAGGCTGTCGCATTCGGGGAGGCGCTTACGGACGATTTTAAAGCGTATCAGACGCAGATTGTCAAAAATGCCGCCGTTCTTGCAAGCTCATTTATAAAAGAGGGCGTTGACTTGGTATCGGGCGGCACGGACAATCATCTCATGCTGCTTGACCTTCGCGGCTGCGGCATTACGGGCAAGGAGCTGGAGCGCCGCCTGGACGAGGTACATATAACCGCAAATAAAAATGCAATCCCCAACGATCCGCAGAGTCCGTTTATCACGAGCGGTCTGCGCATAGGCACACCCGCTGTTACAAGCAGGGGATTTAAAGAGGCTGAAATGGAGCTTATCGCAGGCTGGGTAAAGCGCGTGATTACGGATTTTGAAAACAGCCGTGACAGTATAACCGATGAGGTTGTGAAGCTCTGCGAAAAATATCCGATTTATAATAAGTAGGAGAATTTATGAAAATAATGGTAGTCGGCGGCGGTGGCCGCGAGCACGCTATAATAAAAAAGCTTAAAGAGAATAAGTCGGTGACGGAGATTTACGCTCTGCCCGGTAACGGCGGTATCGCCGCCGACGCCGTATGCGTGAATATCGGCGCAAAGGATATCGGTAAAATAGTTGACTTTGCAAAGACAAATGTAGTTGACTTTGCGGTGGTGGCGCCTGACGACCCGCTGGTTCTGGGCGCTGTTGACGCGCTGGAGAGCGCGGGCGTGCCCTGCTTCGGTCCGGATAAAAAAGCGGCGGTTATCGAGGGCAGCAAGCGCTTTTCCAAGGAGCTTATGAAAAAATACGGCATTCCGACAGCGGCGTTTGAGACCTTTACCGATGTTGAATCGGCGCTTGAATATGTAGCTCACTGCAATATTCCCGTTGTTATTAAGGCAGACGGACTGGCACTGGGCAAGGGCGTTATTATTGCAAAGTCCCGTGCCGAGGCGGCAGATGCCGTAAACTCCATGATGCGTGACAAAAAATTCGGTGACAGCGGAACCACCGTTGTTATTGAGCAGTTTCTCAGCGGTCCCGAGGTGTCGGTGCTTGCTTTTACCGACGGAAAAACAGTAAAGCCCATGGTGTCCTCCATGGACCACAAGCGTGCGGGCAACGGCGATACGGGACTTAATACCGGAGGCATGGGCACAATCGCGCCCAATCCGTTTTATACCGATGAAATCGCCGCCGAGTGTATGGAAAAAATCTTTCTGCCGACAATAAACGCCATGTGCCGAGAGGGCAGAGCGTTTAAAGGCTGTCTTTACTTCGGACTTATGCTGACAGAGGACGGACCGCGGGTAATTGAGTATAACTGCCGCTTCGGCGATCCCGAAACGCAGGTTGTGCTCCCGCTTTTGGAAAGCGACCTTTTGGAAATAATGCAGGCGTGCAGAAACGGCACGCTTGATAAAACGGAAGTCAGGTTTAAAAACGGCGCAGCGGCTTGCGTTGTTATGGCGTCGGACGGTTATCCCGAAAAATATGATACGGGATTTGAAATCGACCTTTCCGGTAATAAGTCGAGCGAGGTTTTTGTCGCAGGCGCTAAACTTGAAAGCGGTGTGCTTTTCACCTCCGGCGGGCGTGTTCTGGGCGTAACCGCCGTAGGCGATACGCTGGACAGCGCGCTTGAAACGGCGTATGCCGATGTTAAAAGAATAACCTTCAAAAATGCGTATTACCGCGACGACATCGGCGCGCGGGCGCTGTCGGCGTTTAAGGATTAGGAGGAGCGCTATGGTTTACAGAGTTTATACCGAAAAGAAAAAGGAGCTTGCAACGGAAGCGCTGGCACTGAAAAACGACCTTGTCACCCTGGTACGGATAGCAGGACTTGAGCATCTGCGTATTCTCAACCGCTATGATGTTGAAAATATAGAAAAGCCGCTTTTCGATTATGCCGTAAAAACAGTGTTTTCCGAGCCTCAGCTTGACATTGTGACCGATGCCGTTACAGACGCGCAAAATGCGTATGTCTTTGCCGTTGAATACCTGCCCGGTCAGTTTGATATGCGTGCGGACAGCGCCGCGCAGTGTATTCAGCTTATCGCGCAGTGTGAGCGCCCGATTGTCCGCTGTGCGCGCATTTACGTGCTTTACGGAAGCCTTACCGAAAAAGACATAGACGCTGTCAAAAAATATGTAATAAATCCTGTAGAGAGCAGGGAGGCTTCTCTTTCGGAATATAAAACGCTCAAAGCCGAATACGACATTCCGCAGACCGTTGAAACGCTTGACGGTTTTTGCGCGCTTTCGCGTAAGGGTCTTGAAGAATTTGTCTCAAAATACGGTCTTGCGATGGATGCGGACGATATCGAGTTTTGCCAGAACTACTTTAAGTCAGAACAGCGCGACCCGACTGTTACCGAGATACGCATGATTGATACGTACTGGTCTGACCACTGCCGTCATACCACGTTTTTAACGACAATAGATTCCGTAACCTTTGAGGATGAGACTGTGCAGGCAGCGTATGACGAGTACCTTGCCGTCAGACAAAAGCTCGGCAGGACAAAGCCGCAGAATCTTATGGATATTGCGACCGTCGCCGTGCGTGAGCTGAAGGCGCAGGGCAAGCTCCCCTGTCTTGACGAATCTGAGGAGATTAATGCCTGTACCGTTAAAATCAAGGTTGACGTCGACGGCGAAAAACAGGATTGGCTGCTGCTTTTTAAAAACGAAACGCATAACCATCCGACAGAAATTGAGCCGTTCGGCGGTGCGGCGACATGTATCGGCGGCGCAATCCGCGACCCGCTGTCGGGAAGAAGCTATGTATACGCCGCAATGCGCGTTACCGGCGCCGCAGACCCGTTAAAGCCTGTCAGTGAGACAATACCGGGCAAGCTCCCGCAGCGCAAGATTGTGACCACAGCTGCGGCAGGATATTCCTCATACGGCAATCAGATAGGTCTTGCCACAGGTCAGGTTGATGAAATATATCATGACGGCTATGTGGCAAAGCGTATGGAAATCGGTGCGGTTATCGCCGCCGCCCCCGCGAAAAATGTGCGCCGCGAGGTGCCAAAGCCGGGTGATATAGTAATTCTGCTCGGCGGCAGAACGGGCCGCGACGGCTGCGGCGGCGCGACAGGCTCATCAAAATCCCATACTCTCCGGTCGCTTGAAAGCTGCGGCGCAGAGGTGCAAAAGGGAAATGCGCCCGAGGAGCGCAAGCTCCAGCGCCTGTTCAGGAACAGCGAGGCGTCACGTCTTATCAAGCGCTGTAACGATTTCGGCGCGGGAGGTGTGTCGGTAGCTATCGGCGAGCTGGCAGACGGACTTGAAATCGATTTGAATGCAGTACCTAAAAAATATGACGGTCTGGACGGTACCGAGCTTGCAATAAGCGAGTCGCAGGAACGCATGGCTGTGGTTGTAGAGCCGCAGGACGTACGGCGTTTTAAAGAGCTTGCCGACAGCGAAAATCTTGAGGCGACCGTTGTTGCCGTTGTGACGGAAAGCCCGCGGCTTGTCATGAACTGGAACGGCAGACGCATTGTTGACATTTCACGTGACTTTTTAAACTCAAACGGCGCGCAGAAGCATATTGATGTAATCGTTAAAAAGCCGCAGAAATTTGATAAACAGCAGCCGCAGGACTTCACTTCGGGTATGCTGGCGCTTGCAGGCGACTTAAACGTCTGCTCAAAGCGCGGACTTTCAGAGCGTTTTGACTCAACGATAGGCGCGGGCACGGTGCTCATGCCGTTCGGCGGCAAGTATCAGCAGACTCCCATTCAGGCTATGGTACATAAGGTTTCGGTCGAAAAGGGCGAGACGGATACCTGCTCGTTTATGGCATGGGGTTATAATCCGTTTATCACCGAAAAAAGCCCGTATCACGGTGCGTATCTTGCGGTCATCGAGTCTGTGTCAAAGCTCATTGCCGCAGGCGCTGAGTTTAAAGATGTTTATTTGACCTTCCAGGAGTATTTTGAAAAACCGCTGAAGGACGCTGTGCGCTGGGGCAAGCCGCTGTCGGCACTGCTCGGTGCGTTCAGGGCTCAGCTTGATTTCGGAATCGGTGCCATAGGCGGCAAGGACTCTATGAGCGGTACTTTTGAAGATATTACCGTTCCGCCGACACTTGTGTCCTTTGCCGTGACTACGGGAAAAACACAGCAGGTAATCTCACCCGAGTTTAAGGGTGTGGGTCACAGAGTGATGTTTATCCGTCCGCAGTACGGAGAAAAAGGACTTCCGCTGCCTGAATCGCAAAAGCAGGTTTATGAAACCGTAACGCGGCTGATGCGTCAGGGTCATGTGCTGTCGGCGTATACGCCGACATACGGCGGTATTGCCGAGGCTGTTATGAAAATGTGCTTCGGTAACGGTATAGGCTTCGAATTTGAAAAATCGGTTTCAAATCAAGTGCTGTTTGAATATAATTACGGCGCGTTTATTTTAGAGCTTGCAGATGATGCTGAAATGCCGCCGCTTGGCGTGCTGCTCGGCAGGACGGCGGACAAGCCCGTAATTACAAAGAATAATGAGACGTTATCTCTTTCGGATTTGCTTAATGTTTATGAGGATAAGCTCGAATCGGTCTATCCCTGCAATATTGAGCAGGGCAAAAATGAGATTTCCGCCGTTTCGTATGAGGCTGTATCATATCCGCGCGTGCGTGTCAGGCCTTCAAAGCCCCGCGTGCTGATACCGGTTTTTCCGGGTACAAACTGTGAATATGATACTGCAAAGGCAATGTCGCGCGCAGGCGCCGACGCCGAGATATTTGTTATCAACAACCTGTCGCCCGCCGGAGTTTCGCAGTCGGTTGAGGCGTTTGCGGCTGAGCTGAAGCAGTCGCAGATTGTTTTTGTCCCCGGCGGCTTTTCCGGCGGCGACGAGCCGGACGGCTCCGGTAAATTTATAACTGCGTTTTTCAGAAATGCCGCTGTCAGCGAGCAGATTAATGAGCTGCTCTCAAACCGTGACGGACTTATGTGCGGTATCTGCAACGGATTTCAGGCGCTTATTAAACTGGGTCTTGTTCCGTTCGGCAGAATAATCGATACGGACGAGAGCTGCCCGACCCTTACTTTTAATACAATAGGCCGTCATCAGTCGCGCCTTGTGCGCACACGCATTGCCTCCAATAAGTCGCCGTGGCTTATGAATACAAAGCCCGGACAGATATATACAGTGCCGATTTCTCACGGTGAAGGTCGTTTCATAGCGGATGAAAAGACGCTCGAACAGCTTATTGCAAACGGTCAGATTGCAACGCAGTATGTTGACCTTGACGGAAATCCGACAGGTGATATACGCTTCAATCCCAACAACTCCATTTTTGCCGTTGAGGGAATTACTTCACCCGACGGCAGGGTATTCGGAAAGATGGGGCATTCCGAGCGTATTGACCGTGACCTGTATAAGAATGTTGACGGTGTATTCGATATGAAAATGTTTGAGTCAGCCGTAAAATACTTTGAAATTTAAGAGGTGAAACTGTGAAAACGGACATAGAAATTGCGCAGGCGGCAAAAATGCGCCCCGTCATTGAAATTGCAAATAAAGCCGGCATTGATGAAAAGTATGTTGAGCAATACGGTAAATACAAGGCAAAGATTGACCTTTCTGTTATGAACGACACTCAGAAACCGGACGGTAAGCTGGTGCTTGTAGCGGCGATAACTCCGACGCCCGCAGGCGAGGGTAAGACGACAACAACGATAGGGCTTGCCGACGGACTGGCACGCATTGGCAAAAGAGTTGTCACCGCTCTGCGCGAGCCGTCGCTCGGTCCCGTTTTCGGTATTAAAGGCGGCGCGGCAGGCGGCGGCTATGCTCAGGTTGTGCCGATGGAGGATATAAATCTGCATTTTACGGGCGATTTTCATGCCATAGGCGCTGCAAACAACCTGCTTGCCGCAATGCTTGATAATCATATCCATCAGGGAAATGCACTGGGAATTGACACCCGCCGTATAACTTGGAAGCGCTGTGTTGATATGAACGACCGTCAGCTCAGAAATGTTGTGGACGGTCTGGGCGGCAGGATAAACGGCGTGCCGCGCGAGGACGGCTTTGATATAACCGTTGCCTCCGAAATAATGGCTGTTCTTTGCCTGTCGTTATCAATAGACGACTTAAAGGACAGACTGAACCGCATTATTGTGGCGTATAACTTTTACGGTCAGCCCGTGACAGCCGGTCAGCTCAAGGCGGCGGGCGCCATGGCTGCGCTTTTAAAGGACGCTGTCAAGCCCAACCTTGTGCAGACGCTGGAGGGAACTCCCGCACTGGTACACGGCGGTCCGTTTGCCAATATTGCGCACGGCTGCAATTCCGTCACCGCAACGCGCCTGGCGCTTAAGCTGGGCGATTATGCCGTGACGGAGGCGGGCTTCGGCGCTGACCTTGGCGCGGAAAAATTTCTCGATATAAAGTGCCGTGCAGCAGGGCTTACGCCATCGGCTGTTGTAATTGTTGCAACGGTGCGCGCGCTTAAAATGCACGGCGGTCTTGCCAAAACGGAGCTTGCAAACGAAAACCTCACGGCTCTTGAAAAAGGAATGCCAAATCTTTTGCGCCATGTTTCCAACATAAAAAATGTGTTCGGGCTTCCGTCTGTCGTTGCGGTCAACCGTTTTCCGACGGATACGGACGCGGAAATTGAGCTTATTATTGAAAAATGCCGCGCACTCGGTGTAAACGTGGTGCTTTCCACTGTATGGGCAGACGGCGGCGCCGGCGGCGAGGCGCTTGCACGCGAGGTTGTGCGCTTGTGCGAGGAGGAAAAGGGAAGCTTTAAATTCTGCTATGACCTTGAGGACGGTATAGAAGAAAAAGTCAGAAAGATTGTTACCAAGGTCTACGGCGGCACAGACGTGAGCTTTACTCCGGCTGCGTCAAAGCAGATTGCGGAGCTTACAGCCTTGGGATACGGCGGACTGCCTGTATGTGTAGCCAAAACGCAGTACAGCTTTTCCGATGACCCGACAAAGCTCGGCGCGCCGGACGGCTTTACGGTAACGGTAAAAAATGTGAAAATTTCCGCCGGCGCGGGCTTTATCGTAGTGCTGACAGGAGATATAATGACAATGCCGGGTCTTCCCAAGTCACCCGCCGCTGAAAAAATAGATGTTTCAAGTGACGGAATTATCACAGGACTGTTTTAAACGGCTTATTTATCGGGGCTTTTCGCATAAAAAGCGGTAAAGCTCCGATTTTTTATTACAATTTTTTAATAAACGGTAAAACCTCTTTTATTATTGGAATTATTGTGCTATACTGATAATACAAAGGCGGTGATTATATGAAGAAGTTTCTGAAGTATTCGATCCTTTCGATTTGCGCCGTTATATTTTTAATCGGTGCGTATTTTACCGTTAAGGGTTACGCTATGTACTGTAAGGTGCTGCGCGATAACCCGCCGGCACAGGCAATAGAGAAGATACAAAACGATGAGGACTATGTTTCTATTGATGTTTTTCCGGAAATGTATCTTGATGCGGTGATTGCGGTAGAGGACAGGAGGTTCTATTATCATCCCGGTATTGACATTATTTCAATCGGGCGCGCCGTGTTTAACGATATACGTGAGATGAAGCTTGTGGAGGGCGGCAGCACGATAACTCAGCAGTTTGCCAAAAATATATTTTTCACTCAGTCAAAAAAATTTGAGCGTAAAATTGCCGAGATGTTTATGGCTTTGCGCCTTGAGCGGATGTATGATAAGGACGAAATACTGGAGCTTTATGTAAATACTATCTATTTCGGCAGCGGGTACTATTCCGTGCGTGCGGCAAGCCTCGGTTATTTTGACAAAGAACCGTGGGAGCTTTCGGATTATGAGAGCACTATGCTTGCGGGTCTGCCCAATGCGCCGTCCGTTTATTCACTGGACAATAATCCGGAGCTTGCAAGCCAGCGTCAGGCGCAGGTGGTAAGCAAACTTGTAAAATACGGTTATATAAAAGAAGAGGAGGGTGAGCGCATACTCAGCTGCGCTCCCTGATTGGTATGTCAGACGATAAATTTGTACAGCGCCATAAAAAGGGCGTCGGAATACTTTCCGTTTCGGTATTTATAATTTTTTCAGCAGCTGTCTGCTGGTTTATCGGCAGACCGATGCTGCACTTTGTATCTGAGCCGGAGATATTTCGCGCGTGGATAGATTCCAAGGGTATTTTCGGACAGCTTATATTTGTCGGAATGGTTGCGCTGCAGGTTATATTTGCGATTATTCCGGGTGAGCCTCTGGAAATAGGCGCGGGTTATGCCTTCGGCGCGCTGGAGGGTACCGTCTTATGCGTAATCGGCGGGTTGCTCGGCAGCCTTGTTGTGTTTGCATTTGTCCGTACTTTCGGCGTGCGTGTTGTGGAGCTGTTTTTCCCCATTGAGAAAATAAACAACTTAAAATTCCTGAAAAACGCTAAGCGGCTGGAGGTTGTTACTTTCCTTATATTTATGATACCCGGAACACCAAAAGACCTTATGGTTTACTTTATAGGTCTTACGAAAATAAAAACGCTGCATTTTATTCTTATAACAAGTATTGCCCGTCTGCCGTCCATCGTGACCTCTACTATCGGCGGCAATGCGCTGGGAATGCAAAACTATGTTTTTGCGATTGTGGTATTTGCGGTAACACTTGTGATAAGTGCCGTAGGCTTTGCCGTTTATCGCATAATGTGCAAAAAGAATGACACAAAACAGCCGTGAGGCTGTTTTTTTATTAAAAACCTATTGAAAAATTTGAAAATAGTGGTACAATATATTAGCAGTCTTAAATAAAGAGTGCTAATTCTAATAAAAGGGTGATATATAATGGCTAAAAAACAATTTAAGACAGAGTCGAAGAAATTACTCGATATGATGATAAACTCTATATACACGCACAAGGAAATATTTCTGCGTGAGCTTTTGTCTAATGCGAGTGACGCGATAGACAAGCTGTACTATCGTTCGCTTACCGACGGCGATGTCGGTTTGTCAAAGGAGAGCTTTGAGATAAAGCTGTCGGCAGATAAGGACAGCCGCACAATCGTGATAGAGGATAACGGAATAGGCATGACAAGGGATGAGCTTGAAAACAATCTCGGTACAATTGCCAAAAGCGGCTCTTTTGATTTTAAAAATGATAATGAGAAAAAAGAGGATGTGGATATAATCGGTCAGTTCGGCGTCGGATTTTACTCGGCTTTCATGGTAAGCGACAGTATCAGCGTTGTCAGCCGTGCATACGGCAGTGAGCAGGCATATGAGTGGAAATCCTCGGGCATTGACGGATATACGGTGACTGAGGCACACAAAGACAGCTGCGGTACGGTAATCACGCTTCATGTCAAGGAGGATGCGGAAAACGAAAATTACAGCGAGTTTCTTGATAAGTATCGTATTCGCGCGCTTGTCAAAAAATATTCGGATTACCTTCGTTATCCTATAAAAATGGATATGGAAAAGAGTGTGCCGGTCGAGGGCAAGGAAGGCGAGTACGAGACCGTTGTTGAAACGCAGACTCTTAACAGTATGATTCCGATTTGGAAAAAGCAGCCGTCTGAATGTACGGATGAGGAATATGAAGGCTTTTACAGAGAAAAATTCTTTGATTACGAGTCACCGCTGAAAATTATTCATTCCAAATTTGAGGGTTTAACGTCCAGTGACGTTTTGCTTTTCATACCAAAGCACGCGCCGTTTGATTATTATACGAAGGATTTTGAAAAAGGGCTACAGCTTTATTCCAGCGGCGTTCTCATAATGGATAAATGCGCAGACCTTCTGCCCGACTATTTCAGCTTTGTGCGCGGCGTGGCGGACAGCGCCGATCTGTCTCTTAATATCTCCCGTGAGACGCTTCAGCATGATGCGCAGCTTAAGAGCATCGCGAAAAACATCGAGAAAAAAGTCAAAAACGAGCTGCTGAAAATGCTGGAAAATGAGCGTGAAAAATACGAGGAATTTTTCAAGGCTTTCGGAATTCAGCTTAAATACGGATTGTATTCCGATTACGGTACCCATAAAGACGTATTGAAGGATCTTATTCTCTTTATATCATCGGCTGATAAAAAGTACGTTTCGCTCAAGGAATACGTATCGCGTATGAAGGAAGAGCAGAAAACAATATATTATGCTGCCGGAGAGACTGTGGATAAGATTGACATGCTGCCGCAGGTAGAAGCCGTTAAGGACAAGGGCTTTGAAATACTGTATCTCACTGATGATGTTGACGAATTTGCGCTTAAAATGCTCGGTAAGTACGACGATAAGGACTTCACAAATGTCTGTGACGGCGGGCTTGATATCTTATCCGACGAGGAGAAAAAGGACCTTGAGGAGGAAAACAAACAGTATGAGGATATGTTTAAATGCATGAAAGAGGCACTCGGAGACAGTGTAAATGTTGTTCGCTTTACAAAGTCGCTTAAAAATCATCCTGTATGTCTTGTAAGCGAGGGCGAGGTCTCGTTGGGTATGGAAAAAGTACTTGAAAAGATGCCGGAAAACGGCGCGGCGCCGGTAAAGGCTCAGACAGCGCTTGAAATTAACGAGTCCCACCCGATTGCACAAAAGCTGCGCGAGCTGTACGGCAGCGACAGGGAAAAGCTTTCGCAGTATGCAAAGATACTCTATGCACAGGCGCGCCTTATCGGCGGAATGACGGTGGATAACCCGACAGAGCTTGCGGGTCTTGTCTGCGGACTCATTTCGTAAATTAAATACCTCTCCGGATTTCGGAGAGGTATTTTTATTGATTGTACCCTTTCTGTAAAAATCACTCTTTCTTATCTGCAACAGAAAGAGTGATTTTCACTTTTGAGAATATCCCAAGCCATTATACAAGCGTGAATTTACTAAATAAGTTGCTTAGAAAAGTAAAGTATGAGTTCATCATTGTTCACGCAAGTCTCATACTGTTCCAAACGCTCTCCGTTAAACCAAACACCACTACCGTCCGGAATATATCCACGCTTGACATACATCCTTTGTGCAACGCCATAGCCATAGTGAAGTCCTACTCCAAGACAAATAGTAGGTGAATATTCCTTAACATAATTTTCGATAGCATCCATGATTGCAGTCCCGATACCATTTTTCTGATACTTTTTCAGCACATTGAAATCCGCAATTACAGGAATATTTTTATCCTTGAACGGTCACGATATGTCATGAGAAATAAGGGTGGCATATCCTATCGCAATTCCGCCGACTTCAGCCACAAACATTTTTCTTGTACCATTTTCCTGCTCATTATAATACATCTGATATTGTTCTACAGGTTTGTGCCAGCCTTGTTTTTCAAACTCAGCCGGGAATTCAGCTATATCTGATTTTAACATTTTTCTGATTTTAATTTTCATAAGTTCTCCAAATTGATTTTTGCATATCTATTTATAATCAAAAAAACAAGATTCGCTTGCGAGCTTAATTTCAGTTCTGTTCACATACTCGTTTAATGCCTTTTCCCAATCCGAAACAAATTGTGGGTCTGAATTGCGGATTGCATATTTACAATAGCCGATTTCTCTTTCCGCAACATTGAACCCTGTTGGGACACAGTATATACTTTCTTGCCCTTTTACCAAATCTGCACCAAACGTATTAATCTGCAGAGATTTAAAATAGAATAGATTTTTTGCCATATATAAAAGATAACGATCATCCGGAACATTACAAGTGATAAATTCCTTGTTGCCTAATTTTTTTCGAACCTCTAGCGGGGAAAGAATGTTGTTTTTTTCATCCAAAAAATATCGTCCGTTGCCCGCATCAATCATAACCCATTTATTCATCTCTTCAATGTACACCATTGAAACAACATGTGTATCAAAATCATACGGTGTAAAAGGTAAACAATGTAATATTCTTGATTTAATTCCTAAAGCAAGACAACATTCTGTAAATACTATTGCCTGTAATCTGCAGTATACACCAAATTCTCTGCCTTTTTGAAATGAATAGTCGAGAATGCTTAAAGAATTTTTTTCTAAAAATTCGACATTCTTTGTTCCCCGATTATGTAAAACATTTTGGGAGCACCATTCCATTAGTCTGATTACCTTTTCAAGTGTGCTTCCATTTCCGATTACATTTAATAAATTATATTTATTTATTAGCTCATCATATTCTGTGCATTTAAAATTATAAGAAAATTTGATGTCGGCAGCACCATCAAAAAACGAAAACACTTTTAACGCTCCTAATAAAAGGTCTTTTTCAGCCATCTTTACACCTCCGAAAATCTTGATTTATTTGTTGCATTATAGCACTTATATATGAATTTTTATCTTTTTGCATATTTGTATGAATTACAGAGCCGGTCATACTCTTCAACGGTCGAGACGGACGGGCTTAGCCCGTCATAGATAAGTGAGTTAGCTCCTGCTTATGTGACAGACAGAAGGGCGAAAGCAATTAGTGCTTTCGCCCTCACATAGTATGTTTTCTTATATCTGACCGTATCGTTTTATATCGCCGTAGGAAATCCGCGCATCATTTGGGCACTGAATTGGTAAAAATCATTGTTGCTATAAGTGTCTTAATGGGCGAGTAAGCCTATACTTGTAAGGGGGCTACATTTCAATACATTTTTAAAGAACAAAATCAAATACTGTTTTTTGTACCGTAGAGCATGTCAAATGTCATAATTATTTTGGCAATCTGTGCGCGTGTGGCAAATCCTTTCGGTTCAAGCTCGGTAGGCGTCATTCCGTTTATTATCCCGGCACTGTTTGCCCACTCCATAGCTTCTTGGGCAAATTTGCCGATTTTATCTTTATCGGTGTATTGGTACAGAGTACTTTTGCCGCTTGTGTCATAGCCCTTGAAGCGTGCATATCTGAAAAGAATTGTTGCCGTCTGTTCGCGGGTTATAAATGTGTCCGGCGCAAATTTATCATGGCTTATACCGTTAATAATTTTGTTGTCTGATGCCCATTTTATGTAACCTGTGTAGTATTTGTTTTGGCGGACGTCGCTGAATACGGTGTCGGCGTTTCTGTTTTCGTCAACACCCTCCAGTCTGCCGATAACCGTAACAAGCATTCCGCGTGTAAGGTTTGTGCCCGGCTCAAATGTGTCCTCTGTCATTCCGTTGAAAAGATTGTTTTCAACAACGTATGCTATGGGCTTGAAAGCCCAGCTTGTCACTTTTACATCTGTCATTTTGGACTCGA
>JAGBEI010000009.1 GCA_017937065.1 Clostridia bacterium
ACAACGGGCAATGCGGGAACGGGCGGCGGAGATTACAATATTGTGGCACATGCCAAGAGTGACGCAACGCAGTGGTTATCTATCTATAACGCCGTGACTACTGCTGCATCAATAGATACGGCAACGCCTGTCAGTGAAATACTATACCAGTCGGAAAATATTCCGCTTGCCGGCGCAGACAGCATAATAGACGGAACAATAACGAGTATAAGCAACGACAGGGTAACATATATACGTACATATGCCTTTTACGGATGTACGGCATTGACAACGGTAGAGTTTCCTGCTGTTACGAGTATGGGTCAATCAGCCTTTTACGGGTGTACGGCATTAACAACGGCAGTTTTTCCGGTTGTCGGAAGTATAACGAGAGCTGCATTTTATAATTGTTCGTCTTTAACACACCTTATCTTGCCCGGTGACATGGTAGTTGAGCTTGAGACTACGAATGCTTTTACGGGCAGCGCAATCAAAACCGGCACGGGATATGTCTACGTGCCCGACGACCTGGTGGACAGCTATAAGGCGGCGGCAAACTGGAGCACATACGCGGCACAAATTAAGGGTCTGAGCGAATTGGAGTGAACAAATGGAAACCTTTAAAAATGACGTTATCGGATTAACAGTTGAATATCTCAACAAAAAATACGATACAAATATAGATACGCAGTATTATGCAAATATACGAACGTGGCGCGAATGGTGGGAGGGCTATGTAAAAGATGTACATAGTTATATAGAACTCGGTGTTGATAATGCTCCGCGTATGCGTGAGTTATACCGCTTGGGAATGGCAAAACGAATTACTGAGGATTGGGCAAGCCTGCTTCTAAACGAGAAAACCACTATACAAGCAGAGGATAAGACGAGCAAGACATGGTTGTTCGGTGATGATAATGAGCAGGGGACGGGCGGTGTATTTGGTGACAGCAATTTTTGGGCTGAGGGTAACGAACTTCTTGAAAAAGCGTTTGCCTACGGTACAGGCGCATTTGTAGCAAGGGCAAGCGGTGCAAAGGTAAATAAAGACGGTGTTGTTGTTCCTGATAAAGAATGTAAAGCAGCGATAGAATACATAGACGCGCTTAGCATTATACCTTTGTCGGTTGAAAAATCACGTATTACAGAGGTTGCTTTTGTATCGGAATTTACAAGGCGCGGCAAAAAATATGTATATCTTGAAACGCACACAAAAGCGGATAACGGCAATTATCAGATTGAAAACGAGTATTTCCTGTTAGACGGCACACAACTGAAATCCGCTGATATACCGGAGAATATCGCACCTTTGATTGATACAGGGTCGCCGCGTCCGTGGTTTGCTTTTATATATCCGAATATCACGTGTAATATACGCACGAATAACGGTTTGGGTATGAGCGTATACGCAAACGCACTTGACAACTTAAAAGCTGTTGATATTGCATTTAATAACTTTGTTCGTGACTTTAAATTGGGCGGTAAGAAAGTATTTTATAATAAGTCTATGCTTATGACCAATACCGAGGGCAAGATAATCACCCCGGACGACGTTGTACAGCAGTTATTCCAGCAAGTCGGAGACGGCATTGACTTTGATGCAAAACAAATGGTACAGGAATTTAACCCGTCCTTACGCGTACAGGAAAATAAAGACGGTGTACAGGCGCAACTTGATTATCTTTCTTTCAAGTGCGGCATGGGCACTAAAAGATATCAGTTTGAAAACAGCGGGATAAAAACCGCTACGGAATACAGCGGCGAAAAGCAAGAATTGGTACAGCACGCTAACAGGCACGTAATTATACTTGAGAGTGCATTAAAAACGCTTTGCCGGGCTTTGCTGTACATCGGCAAGGCTTTTTGCGGTGCAGATGTAGACCCTGACACGCCTATAACAGTGAGTTTTGAAGACGGCTTTATCATTGACGATAATGCCGCTAAAGAGAGCGACAGACAGGACGTAAGAGACGGTTTAAAGCAGGCTTGGGAGTACCGCGTAAAATGGTATAACGAGACAGAGGAAGAAGCAAAGGCTGTTATTGACGGTATGAAAACAGCAATCGAAAATCCTTTTAATTTTGGGACGTGATTAAATGGCTTTAGACCCGAAATTGCTTGACAGCTTACCCGATACGCTTGTGGATATGTACGGACTGGTTGAAATTGATATTCTTGAGGATATGGCGCGGCGTTTATCAACATATGATTATTTTATTCCTGCCGCGCAGCACCAATTACAAAAGCTGCAAGAACTGGGCGGTGTACATAGTGAGATTATAGCAAAGCTATCGGCTATGACGGGGAAATCGCAACAGGAAATAGTCGATTTATTAGCGGAAGCCGCCGCAAAATCTATTGAAGATGATATTGAGTACTACACAGCGGCGGACGTTTACAAGCCGTCCCAAGTCAATACGGAGGCGCTGCATGCGCAGTTAAACAGCGGACTGTTACAGACGCAGCAGGCATTTAAAAATATAACAGGTACGACAGCAAACACAGCAACAAAGCAATTTGAAAATGCTCTCGACAGGGCGTGGACACAAATCAATGTCGGCGGCATGGACTATACCACGGCTATTCAAAGAGCGATAAAAGACCTCTCGCAAGCGGGTATCGGCTCTATTGAATATAAAAGCGGGCGCGTAGATAACATTGAGGTTACTGTGCGCCGCGCTTTGGTAACGGGAGCTAATCAGACAGCTGTTAAAACGCAGGAGGCTTTGGCGGATGAATTGAATGTTGATTTAGTTGAGGTCACAGCACACGGAGGCGCAAGACCGTCCCACGCTAAATGGCAGGGCAAAGTATTCAGCCGTAAGGGGCGTATAAAAATCGACGGTGTTGTATATGAAGACCTGGCAGAAGCAACGGGATACGGAAAAGCGGGAGGACTGTGCGGTGTAAATTGCAAACATAACTTTCATCCATACATACCGGGCGCGCCTAAAGCATACAGCAGTAAACAGTTAGAAGACTATAACGCTGAAAATGTAGAGTACAACGGCGAAATGTACACTGAGTACGAAGCAAGTCAAATACAGCGCGGTATAGAGAGAAAAATACGTTCATTAAAGCGCCAGGTGTCTGCTATGGAAGCAGGAGGACAGGATGCAGGAGTACAGCGCAGGGCACTGAGAGATACGCAGAAGGCATATACAGACTTTACAAAACAGACAGGCTTGAAAAAGCAGAGCGCAAGAACGCAGATACCGACAGGCGCAAATAATATTACAGGCAGGGCGGAAAACAGCAAAAAACAAAATTTGTATAATTCGCCTATTGAAAATAATAAAAAAAGTGATAGAATAAAAGATAACACGACCGAAAGCCGAAAAGCCTTACTCTTAACAAGAGAGCAGACAGAGGAAGAAGCGAAAAAACTCACCCGAAAGCTGCTTGATGAGCGTAAGCTGTCGCATAACGATTATAAAGAAAACGCTCCTGTACGCGCGGCGCTGAACAGGGAGCTGGGATATGACGGAAAGCCGGAGGTAATAAGCGCGGACGAATTTGAGAAAAGAAGCGCGGGAAAAACGGTTTTATATCGCGGCGTTACGAGCAACGGCGGCAAGAGCGCAAGGGATATTGCCGACGAGTTTAAGTACGGTGAATTGTGGACAGGGCGTTCCGGCGGCTGGTCATACGGACGCGGTGTTTACTTTACCGTCGATAAGCAGCAGGCGCAGACCGATTATGCGAAAAACAACGGCGAAATTATAACGGCATTTCTTGCCGACGACGCTGTTGTGGCGGATTACAGGGAGCTTATGGAGGAATATCTGAATACAGGCGTACTTCAGGCAGGAGCAGCAGCGAAAAAGGGCTATTTTAAAATTATACCCGACATCGGCGCATATGCGGCTTTGAAGGGGTATGACGCAATAGCCACAAACGGGTACAGGAAACATAATTATATTGTTTTGTTAAACAGGAAAAAGATAGTTGTAAAGGAGTAGCAGTATATGACCAGTGAATTGTCTATATGGGACAGGTTTATGGGCACGCTTTGCGATTATATTCAGAATTATCAGTTTGCAAAGTACGGAGAACTTTGGAGACCGGACATCGATTATGAAATCAAGGCCTATGATAAGCTGGAAAGAGACTGGTATTATCTGATGATGCAGTGTGACAATATAAACGAATTTCCGCCCGGACTGAAAAGCGTTGCGATAGAATATATGCCTACTTATTTTGAGAGGTATCCCGACCATAAGGGCGCGGAGTGTCTGAGACTGGATTGATAACAGCAGGACTTTATTTTGATAAAGAAAAAGAATATTTATTATAAAGAGGTTATTTCATTTTTTGAAACAGCCTCTTTTTTTATACTGTAAAACAGCTGTCATTTTTGCGGATACGCGAAAACGGCGGCTTTTTTAATACAAAATACGCCGACCGTACAGGCACTTAAATGCACGGACGCGCCGACGCGGAGCAGACCGCGGAATTATAAATAAAAGCGATTTGAGCGCGGGAAAGGGAGACAATGGAAAAATTAAAAGCACTGTTCGGGAATGAAGCGCTGACATGGGAACAGTTAGAGAGCAAGCTGAAGGACAGCAAGGAAATAAAACTTGCCAATCTTGCAAGCGGCGGCTATGTCGATAAAAAGAAATTCGACGATAAAGTAACCGAGCTTGAAACTGCGAACAATACAATTACAGGGCTTAGGGAAACCGTAACAAAGTTTGACGGTGTAGACGTTGAAAGACTTAAGGCAGACGCAAAAGAGTGGGAAGCTAAGTACAACACAGACATTGAGGCGGTAAAACTTGACAGTGCCGTAGATTTGGGTATTGTCGCGGCAAAAGCCAAAAACCCGAAGCTAATAAAGGCGGCGCTTGACATGTCGCTGATTAAAAGAGACGGCGAAAATGTTATTGGCTTGTCAGAACAGCTTGACAATCTGAAAAAGTCCGACGGCTATCTTTTTGAGGAAGAACAGCAGCAGGACAACGGCGGCGCACGTGTAAACACAGGCGCGGCGCATACGGGAAATACAAATACAGACACATTTATGAGCGCTCTGATGAAGGGCGCGGGCTTAGAAATGAACGAAAAGGAGTAATAACAAATGGCTAATTCAATTACACTTGCTGAAAAATTTGTACCCGTCATTGACGGTATTTATAAAAAAGCGTCTTTGACATCTGCACTTGATGCAGCTACAAAACCCGATTTTACAGGGACTAACACCGTTAAGGTCATGAAGGTGGCAACCACCGGCTTGGGTGACTATTCAAGAAGCACGGGCTATCCCGCAGGTGACGTGACTGTTACATGGGAAGCGCTGAAGCTCACCGAGGAGCGCGGAAAAGAAATGTCAATCGACCGCATGGACGATGAGGAAACACTCGGGCAGGCTTTCGGTATGGCAATGAATGAGTTTATAAGACTTCACGTTGCACCCGAAGTAGACGCTTACAGATTTGCAAAGTATGCAAGCACTACAGGCATAAGCACCACAACAGGTGCAGCTTTGACCACAGGTACGGATGTACTTGCGGCTATTGATACGGCAACAAAAACACTTGACGGAAACGAGGTGCCGGACGACCGTATACTTTATGTTTCCACAAACCTTAAACCCCTGCTTATGGGCGCACTGTCAAGGGAATGGGGTAGTGAGGGAACTGTTTCTCGCGTACTGAACGGATACAACGATATGCCTATCGTATATGTTCCTCAGTCGCGTTTTTACACAAAGATTACACTGAACGACGGCTCTTCGGCTTGGGGATATGCTAAGGACACGACAAGCGAAGCAAAGGGCGTAGACATCAACTTTATGATGATTTCTAAGTCTGCCGTGCTTCAGGCAACCAAAATGGCGCTTCCGAAAGTATTTACACCCGACGAGAACCAGACCAAAGATGCTTGGAAGTTCCAGTATCGCTTGTATCATGACGCGCTTGTTTATGATAACAAGGCAAGCGGAATTTATCTGCATAAGTCTGCTTCTTAATAATTGGAGGGGGCTAAAATGCTTATAACAAACGGTATCGTAACACGGAATATTAAAGCAGAGCGGCTCCCGGAGTATGCGGCTAAAGGTTATGCGGCAGTAGAAAAAGCTGCTGCGAAACCTGCGGCAAAAAAAGGGACGTCAAAAAAGGCTGGTGCTTAATATGTATGCCGATTTTGCTTTTTATTCGGGAACATACAAGGGGATAATTTCCGAACCTGAATATGACCGCTTGGCAGTTCGTGCAGCGGCGGAAATAAACAGAATGACATTCAACAGAGCAAAGACCGCGACAGGCGACGACCTAATTGCCGTACAGTTTGCCGAATGTGCTGTCGTTGATGAATTATCCAATCAAGCGGTCGGCGGTTCCGGGGACGTTACGAGCGAAAGCAACGACGGTATATCACGCAGCTATGCGACAGCTACGGCTAAATCGTCACGGCAGAGAATTGATGCGGCGGCGCATACATGGCTGTGTGTAACTGACCTTTGCGCTGTTCCTGTTTAGGAGGAATCACAGTGATAGGGTGTACCGAAACAATAACTCTTGTACGTCATGTCTTAGACGATGAGGACGACCGTTATATATGCCACACGGTTAAAAACAATGCGTCGTGGTTTGCCAAAACAACAATAACCACGTCGGGAGACGGCGCAAAACCGTCAAATACATATGATATACGAGTGTTTGATGCATTGACGGGCAGCGAACCCGCAGAGGGCGACTATTGTGTCAGAGGTGAAATAAACAGTGTTACAGCTCCGGCTGACTTGAAAGAGACAGAGCACTTTCGCATTACCGCAATAGGACATAACGTGCGATGCCCGCTGCCGCACTGGAGGCTTAGCGGACAATGAGTGTAAATATTAAAGTTGATATAAAACCCGCGGATATTCTGCGTTCGAGAGGGCTTGGCGGCGACAATCGGGCGCAGAAATATCTTGCGTCAGAGGTTTGGCGGCTTTGTGACCCTTATGTACCTATGCAGCAGGGTGCACTGAAAAGAGATGCTATAATAGCTTCCGATGGTTCAACGCTTACTTACACTCGGCCGTATGCTCACTATCAGTATTACGGTAAGGCAATGGCGGGGCGTGCTCCTAAAAACTACACAGGTGACGATTTGGACTACCACGGCGCGCCTATGCGCGGAAAGCAGTGGGATAAGCGTATGCTTGCGGACAAGTCGCGTGACCTTGAAAGAAGCATGGATGCATACATCAAAGACAAAGGGAGATAAACTATGACGGTTATACAATGCTTGCAGAAATGGCTGAAGAGTTACAGCGGTCTCTCCGGGCGTCTTGATGTTGACTTTTTGGGAGAGAACGCCGATACATACAGTATTGATACTATCCCGTGCGAGGAGGCCATAAAACGCTACCGTGACGGCGGCACGGTTAAGCAGTTTCAGTTTGCCGTATCGTCGCGCAGGTTCTATGACCGAAACATAAAACAGAATTTAAGCAATCTGCAATTTTTTGAGGACTTAACCGCGTGGGTGGAGAACAAGGCTCACGCGCGAGAGCTTCCCGAAATGGATAAGGGCAGAACAGCACAAAAGATTGTAGTTACTTCTACCGCGTACCCGTTTGTTGTCTCAGAGGACGGAAAAGCGCGTTATCAGTTACAAATGAGACTTGAATATTATCAAAAAAGGAGTGTATAACATATGACATTAACTGAGCTTATGGAAGATGTCACCGTTAAATCGAGCTTTACGGGCTTTGTTACAAATGATGATTTTGTACTTGCAGTAGATTGTGGGGAAACCCCTGCTGCCTCTTTCACTACTGCGGGAGATTTTGCGGTTGTGCAGATGGGCGTTGCAGGACTTGACAGCAATTTAAACCCGATTACACAGGATAAAACCTATATCCGTGCAGGACAGTCAACAGCAAAGACGGGCAACCAAAGGAGCTTTTCCGTTACCGGCGACAGATATGTAGGCGATGAATTTCAGGACTTTGCTCTCAGTCATGCAGTCAAGTACGGAACAGGGCAGACGGTTGTCCGCAAGTATGTTTATTTTAATATTGTTACCGGCAAAGGCGAAAAGGGCGAGGGCTGTATCATAGTAAACAGCGACGGCTCGGGCGAAGCAGGCAACAGTGCAGAAATCGATATAGAAATCAGAAAGAGCGGTTCGCAGCCCGAAGAATACACCTGGTCGGCGACATAATTTACGGGGGGCTTTTCAGCTCCCCTTTTACTTTTTTTGAGGTGGCAAAATGGCAGAGTTTATATATAAGGACTATGAGTGCAGCCTTAAATTCGGAGATAACACTTTTAATTTGGCTTTGAATGAACAGACCGCACAGCAAATAGAAGATATTTTTAACAGCATTAAAATAACACCCGATTTTCAAGGGATTGAGGATATAGACCGTTTTTATAATGAACTTATGGACGGTATCGACACACTGCTGGGAGACGGCGCGGCAGAAAATATAATGAGCAGATACGCACACCCCGGCACAATGGAGATACTAAGCGTTATACGATTTATTGTTAAAGAATTTGACAGAGAATACGCGGCGGCAGTGGAAGAAATGAAAAAGACAACGCCTGCAAACAGAGCGCAGCGGAGAGCCGGGCGCAGATGAATATTTTAACCGACAAATTGCCCGAAAAGGTGCGTGTCGGTGACGACGTGTTTGAGCTTAATACAGATTACCGTGCCGGCATTGAGTTTGAAATAATGGTTGAAAAAGGCGAGGACAACAACAAAGCGCTTTTAAAACCGTTTTTTTACGGCAAAGTACCCGACGATTTAGCCAAAGCGGCAACGGCGGCTCTATGGTTTTACAGCTGCGGTGCCGTTCCCAAAGGTGATAATGTCGGCAAAAATAATAAACAGACATATTCCTTTGATACTGATGCGCAGACTATATGCGCCGATTTCAGGCGGTTTTACGGTATAGATTTATCCGGGGGTAATTATCTGCATTGGTGGACGTTTCGTGCCCTGCTTTTCGGACTGCCCGAAGACAGTGGCTTTAAAACAAGGATATATTATCGCACCTGTAAATTATCTGATTTGCCGAAGAAAGAACGCGCACGAATTGCAAGCATAAGGAAAAGCATTGAAATCAAATCAGATACGAGCGGGAAAATGACGCTTGTAGAACGTAACGAAAAAATGCGCGCTTACGTTCTTAAAAGAAATAAAGAAACAGAGGGGGTGTAAAACGTGGCTGACGGTAAAGTGGTTATTGATATAACGGCTGACGACAAAGATGTTAAAAAGAAGCTCGGGGACGTTGACGATGCGGCACAGGATGCGGCAGGAGGCATGGAAGACCTCTCAGACAGTACGGAAAAATCAGAAAAATCCTTTGGAATAGCTGAAGCTGCAATCGGTAACTTCATAGCTAACGGATTAACGGCGCTTGTAAGTAAAATAGGAGAAACACTTTCCTCTATTGCAGGGCTTTCGGAAGAAACACGGGAATACCGTGAGGACATGGCAAAACTTGAAACGGCATTTACAACGGCTGGGCACAGTACCGAAGCGGCAAATAAAATCTATGAAGATTTTTATGCAATCATCGGAGAGAGTGACAGAAGCGTCGAAGCGGCAAACCATTTGGCAGAACTTACAAGCAATACCGAAGAACTGGCAGATTGGCAAACTATTGCAGCCGGTGTAACTGCAAAATTCGGTGACAGTCTCCCGCTGGAGGGATTAACGGAAGCCGCAAACGAAACCGCAAAGGTCGGAAAGACAACCGGTGTATTAGCCGATGCTTTGAACTGGGCAAGCGCAGACAGCGACACCTTTAAAAAGGCTTTAGGAGGCAATAACAAAGCCTTAACAGCCTTTAATAAAGCAATCGAAGCGGGCTTGCCGGTTGAGGACGCGTTTACTGAGGCACTCGGAAAAATGAGTACAGAGCAGGAACGCTCAACAGCGATTACAAAGACACTAAACGGCTTATATACTGATGCAGCAGATGAATATAACAGCTTAACCAAAGAAACACAAAAAGCGCGTCGTGCAACCGCTGATATGGAAAAAGCACAGGCAGAGCTTGGAAAAGAAATAGAACCTGTTACTACATATGCAACTGAGCTGAAAACAGAATTTTTACGAGGTTTGACACCTGCAATTAAAAACAATGTTTTGCCGCAGATAAAAAATTTTATGGCGTCTTTAAAAGAACGCGGAACTATTACAAGTTTTACAAACGGAATATCCAATCTTGCAAGAGTAGTGTTACCTCCGCTTGCAAACGTTGTCCAGTTTTGCGCTGCACATATTGAAACTCTGGCAGGAGTGGTTTTTACTGCGGTAACAGCGTTTACAAGTTTTTCTGCTGCCATGAAAATATCTGCCGCAGTCAACGCCGTAACAACAGCAATTTCAGGACTTTCCGCCGGTGTAAGTACTGCTACGAAGGCTCAAGCTGCATGGAATGCGGTGATGTCTGCAAATCCTATCGGCGCTGTATTGACAGCAGTCGGTTTACTTACTGCGGGAATTGCTTTGCTTGTTTCAGCCAACAAAGAGGCTAAAGAAAGCACGGATTTGCTTTCCGAAAGTCAACGCGAAAGTGTAACAGCCGCGAAGGAAGCAGCGGATGCTTTCAAAGAGAGAAGAGAAGCAACTGATGAACTGGCAAAGTCGCAAATGGCAAATGTAGACTATGTAAGAAATAATCTTTTGCCGCAGCTTGAAACACTTGTAGACGAAAACGGACGGGTGTTAGATGGAGAAAAAGGCAGAGCGCAGTTTATCCTCGGACAATTAAATGAAGCACTGGGTACAGAGTACACGTCATTAAATCAAATTGTAGACGCTAACGGCAAAATCAAAGACAGTATATATGAAGTTATCGACGCTAAAAAAGCTCAAATGCTGCTTGAGACATATAACGAAGAGTATATGCTTGCAATAGATGAAGTTACGGAAGCGGAAAGACGCCGAGCGATACAAGCACAGGAATTAGCAGCGCAGGAAAAAGTGTATAATGATGCTTATAAAGAATATAAAGAAGCGCAGGCGGAATTTTCAAAGAAAGCGGCAGATGCACATACTGAAGGAGACTGGCGAAAGCTCGGCAGTGAAGCAAATTATGTAGAGGGTTTGAGACTAAGTTCAGAAAAACAAAAAGAAATACTTGAAGAGAAGCAAAAGGAATATGACGACGCAGAGGGCGATTTAAAGCTGTATTATGAAACGATTGATAATTTCATAATCGCAAGTACATTGTTGCAGGAGGGAGAAACTGAGAAAGCATTAAGCTACCTTACAAGACTGTCTTCCGGCTTCATTACTGCGGAGAAGGCAAGAGCAGAAGCGGCAAAGCAAGGTAAGTCCACACAAGAGGAACAGACGGAATACGCAAAAAAGCAGCTCGAACAGCAGGTAATTGATGCCGAAGTTAATTTGCGGCTTCTTGAGGACGAATATAAAAAGACGCAGGAAAATATGACTGCCGAGCAAAAGAAACAGGCAGAGCAAAGAATTAAGGACGCCAAAAAGGTAGCGGAGGATGCAAAACAGGAATATTATAATGTCGGCGGAAATATCACAAAAGGTATTGCCGAGGGCGCAGAGAGCGAAGGCTGGATATTAACAGGTGCAATGGATGGGCTGATAGATAAAGCTGTTTCAGCGGCAAAAAAAGCCCTTGACTCTCATTCTCCGTCGAAACGGTTTGAAAAAGAAGTAGGCGTTACAATGCCCCAAGGTATCGGCGTCGGGTGGGAAAAAGATATTCCAAACGTCGAAAAGCAAATAACGGGCGACATTTCCGAACTAACTGCACGTGTTCAGTCTACGGTCAGCGCAGAAAACACGAGAATGGCACAAGGAACAGCAGAAAGAAATACGGGTATGTATGATGTAGCCAGAGCGATAGGGACGCAGACGGCGGGAATTAACAGCCTTGCGGGAGAATACAGACGCGGATGCCAAAATACGCGCCCTGTTATTATAGAGCTTAACGGCAGAGAGCTGGGACGGGCTGTTGTAGACGTAGGCAACGAAGAATTAACACGTGTCGGTGCTGAACTGGCATTGTCGTATTAAGGGGGTATTATATGATTTCGTTAGTAAAAATTGACGGTATACAGTATGATACAACCGTTGCGGCGATTGAAGAAGTCGGGAACATAATAGAGGGAGCAAATACAGGCACAGCGTTATTCAGAGAACGTGAAATACGTGATATTAAGGGCATTAAAATCGGTCATAATATCACGTTTGCAGCAACTAACGATGCAGATGCTTTTGATAGCTTATATGATTATCTTTTCGGCACAATCCGCGAGAGTGTAATTATTGAGGTTGTACATAATCAACAGACAATCACCTACGAGGCGGCATATTCCACATATACGCGGCGCGTAGAAACTATTGATGACCGTACTGATATGGTTGGGTGGTCAGATATGACAATAGCGTTCCGCCCTATGGAGTGTCAAAATACTGAATATCAAAGCAGTGAGGTCAGTTTGTTTGACCTTGCGTCCGACACCGTAACAGCCCAAACACTCAGCGAGGGCATAACGGCGCACGACAGCACAGGGAAGCAAATAACCGGAACACTGATAAGCGGAGATATTCACTCAATATCGGTTAGCACATTACCGACTCCGAATGCTGGCATTTTAGGAAATATATATAAATATACCGGAGAATATTACGCATGTGTATTGGCGGGGACATACAATATATACGCCGGTAAGGATATAAATTTCATACTTACATTTCCTACAGCTGAAGAATTATATAATAATTTCGGAACTATGCAAAACCAAGAGTTATTTAAAATCGGTCAAAGTGACAGCGATTATATCACCGCTTATATAACGATTGTTACACCTGCTAACACTGTTTTGACTATCGGGGAAAGTTCAATACACTTGAACGAATTTTCAACTACGGAAATAGATTTAAACCAGTATAGTGATTATGGCAGTCAAATAGTAGAGGTAACTTCGTTAGGTGATAACATGTTAAATGATTTGGCTTATAAAATGGCTAATATAACAACGGGTAGAATTCAGATGTAAAAATGGGGTGGTAAAGTGCCGATAAGAATTGTTTACCGTGATGTTGCTTTAGAGACAGATGATAAAGCAACCGTAACAGCGAGCACAGCAACGGGCTTTTCGGATAAAGCAAAGATAATATCAGGTGTTGAAACTCCGGCAATAGCGACATTTGAGCCTAACGGGTGGGGGTTGTCACACGATTACCAAACTCGTAAAAATCAACAGTTTGCGTTCTGGAGCGTTACATTAAGCGACGCACAGTGTATTTTTGCAAACCCGCCGACAATTACCGTGTCATTTACTGAACAATATACCGCCACGGGTCTGTCAATACGTTTTGCACCTAATTCGGGGGATTACTGTAAAAAAATTAACGTTGTATGGTATCAGGGGACAACCGTTAAGTATACACAGACATATACCGCTGATACAACAAACTTTGTTATTAATCAGACTGTTGAAGCATTTGACAAAATTGTATTTGTTTTTTCCGAAACCGGTTTACCGCGAAAGCGGTGTAAAATTGAGCAGATATTAATAGGTGTTATTCGTGAGTTTGATGCGAAAGAGATAAAAAGTTTTTCTTCTATTCATGAAGTTAGTTTAGTATCTGAAACTATACCGATTAATATAATGGACGCGGGCATACACAGTGCAGACAATATAGATTATATATTTCAGCGTAAGCAAGAAGTAAAGGCATACGACGGCGAAAGCCTGATAGGTACATACTATATTGAAAAATCGAAAAAACTCGGAAGTGTTGACTATACGCTGTCATGTCAAGACGCTGTCGGTCTGCTTGAAAAGCAATTACAACCGGGCGGACTATGGCTTACCGATACGGCATTGACAACGATATTATCGGATATATTCGGTGACACAGCAATATTTAACATTGACAGTGCATATTCAGACAGCACATTGCGCGGGTACATTGAACCGAACACAACCAAGCGCGCTGCATTACAACAGATAGCTTTTGCGCTCGGTGCTGTTGTAGACACGTCCGGGACGGATAAAATAAAGATTTTTCCACCGCCTGTTGATTACAGCGCGTCTATATCAACAGCTAAGACCTATACAGGAGGTAATGTTGAAAAATCTGATACTGTTACAGAGGTAACTGTCACAGCGTATATTATAAGCGACGAGAGACCGGGTGACAATGACGAGTCAATAGAGTATAACGGCGTTAAGTATAAATATTATACAGATACAAAACACGCTTTAAACCCGAATACTGTGTCAAGCGACCCCGAAAATAAAAAGAAATTCGATAAGATGTATTTGTGTAATCTCTCAAATGCTCAAACGCTTGCAAACAACATAATGTCGTACTATCAGCGCAGAGATAAATATAATTTCAGGCATGTACTCGACAGTCAAGAGCTTTCCCGAAAATACAGCGTTAAATTACCGTGGGGCGATTTATCAAGCGGAAATATTATTAAAATGAGCGTTATAACATCGGGTATCACTGCAAGTGATACCGAGATGTTGCTTGATGAATAGGGGGGATATGGTGAGCTTTGATATTAATACACTTATTACTGACCGCACTGAAACAGACTATTTACATTGGTTAGAGTTACGCAATAAAGGCTATTTTGCCATGACGGACGAACAAAAAGCGGAATGGAATGCGCAGAATATGAAGGGCGCATACAACGCGCGAGACTTAAACCGCGTAGGAAACGCTTTGAATTATTTGCGTGACCGTTTGGTGGAGGCAGGATATCTTTCACCGTATGAATTTACTGCAAAGACAAATTGGACTGTATCCGGTGTGCCGACAGCTGATGACCTAACCGCATATTTGAATTTTGTATCAATAGTACGAGAAGCAATGGCACACTTCCCGAATACACCGTCTACACCGACTGACAGCGGCGGTCTTGATATAACAGAAGCAAACAACATAGAAAAAATTTTAATCGACGTTGACACGCTTATAAATAATATGCTCGCAGCGCGTTTTTTCGTTAAAGATTTATTTGCGGGGGAAATTTAAAATGATAGAAAAAACAATAACAGACCGCGTCCCCACATATCCGGGGCGGGTAAAACTCACGCCGACAGGAACGGCGAATATCTATACGCTTGAAAGAGCAGACGAGCCTACCGTACAAGGTACGCCGATTGATAAGGCGATGTTTGACAGCATAATACAAAGCAGACTTACAGGGAGGTTCTATATACCTGATGTAAACCAAACGGTGCAAACAGTGCAAACGGGTGCAACCGTTAAACAAACGCCTATACCGTCGAGCGGTTGGGTACTTGACAGTACACAAACAACGGCGACGTCCGGCAATTATAAAATAACAGTGTCAAGCAATGACGACTCTTTTCATACTTTAGAAAAAGCAGTTGACGGAGATATAAGCACATTCTGGATGAGCAGCGCAGGTTTAGAGCACTATGTTACTTTTGAAATGCCTGCTGCAATCACTGTCGAAAAAGTGAGATTTGTATTACGACCCGACACCTATGATTATGACATAACGACAAAATTTCAAGGCTCAACAAACGGCAGCACATGGACGGATTTGTTAACTACAACAGATAAGTTTGACAATCCAAGCAGCCTTACAGAATACACAACTACGACAACAGGATTGTATAAATATTACAGGCTTTCATTTTCGCTTAGCAATTCTTCATCTGTAATACTGTTCGGATTTGAAATCAGCAAATACGATATTACTTCATACAGCAATCATTTCAGCATCTCGGCGGGTGTTCCGTCAGTATGGACAAACGGACAAAGAATAATGATACAAACACCGTTAAATACAAATAGCTTTGCGGTGACGTCAAACAGTTTAAACAACGTGTCGATTAATACAATTTTGCAACCGTCACGACGGTATGAATTGATGTATAACGGCACTGATTTTATGACAAAAGAGGTATAAAAAATGCAGTTAGTTTTATCAGGCAATAGAGTATTGGCACACGGCGAAGATTGTTTTATATCTATGGGCGGCACTGTTATTTGTAACGATACCGGCAAGACATACCAAAACGCAACAGTTGCCCAATGTGATAACTGTCCTTCTGATATAGACGAGATAGGTTATGAATATCATTCGGGAGTATTTATACCTGTTGCACCGTATGGCAAAACAAACGGAACGGGAAATATATTGGTAGCAGATGAGGACTGTAAAGCTCCGAAAGACAGCGGTATATCGGTGGACAGCTTACAGCCGTTGAACTGTGAACTTATATTAGATACAGGTGACAAGACAGTTATTACCGAAATGCCCGACTGGTTTACAACAGACAATTATGTCAGATATAGAGTACACTTATACCACGGCATGAGCGGTCAGGACGGTACAAGTATGTTTATTGATTTTGACATTCTCGACATTTTACAGTCCGGAGTACCGGGTTCTGATATAAAAGCATATAAAACATACTGGACGGCAAACAAGTACGACGGCACATTACATGAGACTTACCGCACATATACACTCAGTATTTATAAATCTCAAGGTGTATACTTTATGCAAGTATCGCTTTTAGAAGTGGGTGAGGATTTTTCGGAGGAAGCTATCCCGTTTATAAGGATATGGGGATATAAAAGTTAAAAAAGCGGAGAAAAGGAAAAAGTATGGCGGAAATATTTATAAAATGGGTGATACCGTTTGTGTGCGGCGGTGCTGTGACGTTTGCGGGCAGTATGCTGATACGTCTGCACGCTGTGAAAAACGGCATACAGTGCCTTTTGCGCGCCGAGATAATACGCTCGCACGATAAGTATACGGAACGCGGGTTTTGTCCCATATACGCCAAGGACGCGCTTGAACGTGCATATAAGGCATATCATGCGCTGGGCGGCAATGATGTGGCAACAGCTCTTTACAGCGACACAATGGAGCTGCCGACAGAGCCTGTGTCATAAAAAGCAAAGAAAGGAAAGATGAAAAATGAAGAAATGGTTAAAAGCTGCGGGAATACGAGCAATAAAGACTGTGGCGCAGTCAGCCGCTGCGGCAATCGGCACGGCAGCCGTGCTGGGAGAAGTCAACTGGACGGCGGTCATAAGTGCGTCGGTGCTGGCGGGCATTCTGTCGCTGCTGACCTCCGTGGCGGGACTTCCCGAGCTGAAATGAGGTGACGGCAAATGACAAACCTGCCTGTAAGCGGCATATTCACGGTGACGGCGACCTACGGACAGACGGGCAAGTACTGGGTAAACGGACATCGCGGCATTGACATTACCTGCGGCAAGCGGGAGGTATATGCAACCTGTGACGGAGTTGTGCGCGTGGTATCATACGACAGCGGCGGCTGGGGCTATTACATATCCGTAGGCGACGGCAGCGGACAGCGGCATATATTCTGCCACCTTGAAAAGGGCAGTATAAGAGTAAAGGTCGGACAGAGTGTCGACCGCAGTACGGTGATAGCAAGAATGGGCAGCACGGGAAACAGCACGGGCGTGCATCTGCACTATCAGATAAACAATGCTGACAACGTACCCGTAAATCCCTGCCCGCACCTTGGAATACCCAATGAAAAGGGAATATACGACAGCGCGGATTATAAGATAAAGGAGACGGACGACATGACATTTAAGGACGCAGACAAAATAGGCAAGTGGGCGCGTGAGGCGGTGGACAGAGTATCCGATAAGGGGCTGATGCTGGGCGACAGCGACGGTTACTTTAACCCCAAAAACCCGCTTACAAGAGAAGAGGCGGCGGTTATAATCGAGCGTCTGCTTGATTTGATTAAATAAAATAAAAAGCAGGATTTATGAAATGCACTCTTAAGGACAGCAAAAAAGTTATGAATGAAACTTTACGCCACTTAGAGCAAAAACGAATTGCCGTTGAGCAAAATATTTAGGCGCTATATGAAACCTTGAAAAAAGAAATCAACGAACATTCAAAGATATGTTGTATCTAATATAAGCAAAAAAGAAATGAGGGCTTTGTTTTCCCTCATTTCTTTTTAATAGTTTGGCATTTGTTCGTATTCGGTAACGGTGCTTTCGTAATAGTCTAATGCATCTGTTACCTGCTTTGAGGTCAATCCTAAATGCTTTAACCACTTTTTATATTCAGAATATTGTTCTTCTTTTTCATTATTATCATTTTCGTAAGTATCTTTAATTTGTGCCCATTCATCATTTGTATTGCTGTTTTTCCAAGAATACCTTTTTCCAATCAATGAGTTAGTGATTTTTTGAAAACAAATTTCGAATTCGGAATCATAAACAAAAATATATCTTGTTGTATATGTACTTGTTGTATATGTACGTGTCATTTCGGAAGCTTTAAAATTATATCCATTTTCCTCTAAATAAGAAATAACTTGCCAATCAGAATATGCAGAAACATCTTCATCAAATGATACATCGCCGGTAATCGAACGATTAATCGTAGGAGTTAATACAATAGAAGTAATTGCAATGGTAAATACAATTAAAGAAACAACTAATTTTGCCAAGTTTTTATTATCCCTTGAGTACTTATAACACCAAACACAAAAAACAATCAATGAAACTATTAGTGCCATCAAAGCAAATACCGGTATTATAATTGTAGACGGGTAATTCATAGTATCCAATTCCCAAAGAAAAGCAACTATAAAAAATAAACTTATAAAAGAAATTATAGATACAATAACAGTGACGACAATTTTAATCCAATTTTTCATTTTACATTCCCCCACATTATATAAAAAGTGTGTGCAATCGAAATCGCACACACTGAAAAATGCTCGACTTCGATTTGCTACCACACAAAACTCCACACTCCACACAGAAATGCGAAATAAGAAGTCAGCACTTTTACCTAAGTAAAATGCCCACTTCCGTGTGGAAAATACATTTTGGAGTTTTATGTGGTGCTTTTATTATATCACTATTTAATTTTATTGTAAAGTACCGCTTTAAGTTTGTCGCATACTCTAACAAGCAGGGAAAATGTACGTTATTTTCCAAAATCTTTAGGATATCCTAAAACCTTATATAACAAAAAGCAGAAACGAGAAATCGTTTCTGCTTTTTAAATAACTGTCCTTAAGAGTACAACTCTTACGCCATGCTTTTTTATTTTGCTAAAATAATACTCTATGTATCGCAGAAAATGAAGAATGTTTGCTGAATAATTGTAAACGGCAGTAATTTTCTCGGCGGTTTCGACATTTAATCAAATTCGGGCAAACCGTAATTTTTCAGCATATATTCCTTTGCTTGGATTGTCCGGCATTCCTCACAGCACTTCGCTTTTTTGCTTTGTTCAATGCTACCTTCTTTTACATTGTCTCTATATGCCAAATAACTGCACAGACGATATAAGTGATATT
Organism: Clostridia bacterium; assembly: GCA_017937065.1. Lineage (GTDB taxonomy): Bacteria > Bacillota > Clostridia > Oscillospirales > QAKW01 > RGIG9041. Next base: position 19,293 of record JAGBEI010000009.1, read on the forward strand.
CGTCGCTGTCTTCGGTATAATATACCGTTTTTGAGTTAAGTCCCGTTTTACCTTCATCAGCTTCAGTCAGTATCCTTTTTATGTAATCCGTGGAGACAGTTACAGCTCCGCCCGTATCTTGACTTTTAAATTTCTGAACAGTTGCAGCGGCAAACATAACTATTAAGATAACCGAAAGCAAATAAATACCGTGTCTGCAAAGCCTGTTTACGGCAGACACAGTAAAGTAAAACATATTCGCCTGCCATTCTTTCCATGTAGATGTATTATGTATTAATTCATTACCGCAAGCAGTATGTTCAAGATAAATGTGACCTTCTTCGTGCAGGAGTAATATTATTTTATCCCTGTCAGTTAAATTGCTTTTTATAAATATATATTTTGAGGAATTACCAATATAAGTAAAGCAATTATAGTATTTTATGATTTCGGTGAGTTGCAGTTCTTTAATTAAAGTATCTTCAAATGAAGAGAATTCTATAACATCGAAACCTTGACTTTTTAATAAGTTATAGCAGCTTTTTAATGTTATTTCTTTTTTGTAAAATTTGCTCTCAATAAGAAATTTAATAGACCTTTTCATTTTTAACCCCCAAAATGTTTGATGATATGAGCTTAACTCTGAAAAGGTTATATTTCTACTGGTAAAATTTGGCGGACTGAATTATAGAGCTTAGAAATTTATAGTATATGCTTTGCCATATCTAATTTTACTACACGATTTTTACACGATTTACATGACTATGTTCACCGATTTTGACCTTTGTTCAACACTGCTAAAAATGGCGAAATCCCTTGTATACGCTTGGTTTCCCAAGCGTATACAAGGGATTGTCTGTTGGTGTAGGCGAGGGGAGTTGAACCCCTGTCCGAAAACTTTGTTGCATCGCTTTCTACGGATATAGCTTTATATTTGCATTCCCTCCAAACGCCGTCATAAAGCAAACTGCGTTTTTCGGTAGCTTCATATTACAGACAGCCGCGCAAAGCTTTGCGGTATCCGTTCACCACTGAATGTGACACCCTCCTGCGCCCGTGGTCCCTCGCATTCGGATGACGCCGCTTAAGCAGCGTAAGCTAATTTATTATTGTTAGCGTTTAATTTTAAATTGCACATTTTAAAGCGGTTGTGCGCCGCTATCCGCTTACGGTGCCGTCCGGTCCCCGTCGAAACCATTGCGCCCACATACAGTAAGGAATAACAATTTCCTTACTTTAATTATACGCTGCTTTGCTTAAAAAATCAATAGCAGTCTTATCCTTTACAGCCTTTGACTGTAAACTCAGTCAAGATATGCGCTTCTTGTGTCCTCTATCCAGTCGCAGACCTCTTTGAGCCAGTTTTTGAGTCTGTATGTCTCTTTGTTGGTAATCAGGTCTCCCGTTGCCTTTCCGTGCGTGCCCTTTTCGTAAATGTGCAGCTCAAAAGGAACGCCGTTTTTCTTGAGTGCAGTTGCAAACCGCAGTGTGCTGTCGCACGGTACGCCGGTGTCCTCAAACGTGCTCCAGATGAATGTGGGCGGCGTTGACTTGGATACCCGCCTGTCCAGACACAGATACTCCAGCATTTCACCGTTTTCGCGGTTTTCCTCTCCCAAAAGGTTGTTGAACGAGCCCTTGTGTATCATTTTTTCTCCGTCAAAATCGCTGATGATAACGGGATATGCTAAAATGAGACCGTCAGGCTTGAGTGCCTGTGTATTTTCGCCGAAGTACCCGCGCGCCTCTTTTCCGTTCCAAAGCGTGCCGACGGACGCTGCAAGGTGTCCGCCCGCCGAAAAACCGCAGACGTAGATTTTATCCCTGTCGGCGTGGTACTGCTCAGCCGTTTCGCGCAGGTATTTAACCGCCGTCAGCGCCTCCAAAAGCGCGACGGGAAAGACCGCCGGCTTTACGCTGTAATAGAGTATCGCGGCGTTCATTCCGCGCGCTAAAAAGTGCATTGCAATAGGCTCCGCTTCCCGCTCCGATGTCATGGCGTACCCGCCGCCGGGAAGAATAAGCACCGTGGGACGGTCGGGCGTATATTTAACGTTCTCGTCGCAGTCGTTGGGAATAAGCAGCCTGAGCTTCGGCACATAATCAGTATGCGGCGCCGAAATCTTGGAATAGTCAAGCTCGATGTCTTTTGTTTTATAAATCATTTTAAAAATTTCCTTTCGGATATAATCAATATCTGTTTCTGTCGCGCAGTGTTTTCTGTATGTCGCGGTCAGCCTGCTTTTTTGATTCCACGGCGCGTTTGTCGTACAGCTTTTTGCCGCGGCAAAGCCCAACCTCGACTTTAACTTTTGAGCCGGAAAAGTATACGGACAGCGGGATAAGCGACAGTCCGTCCTGCTTTACCTTGCCGAGCAGCGTCATGATTTCCCGCTTGTGCATGAGCAGCTTTTTGTGCCGCATCGGGTCGCGGTTAAAGACGTTGCCCTTTTCGTAAGGTGATATGTGCATGCCTCTGACAAACAGCTCGCCCTTGTCAATGCTGCAAAAGCTGTCTTTAAGATTGACGTTTCCCGCACGCACTGACTTTACCTCGGTGCCGTACAGCTCAATGCCCGCCTCGTAGGTGCTTAAAATAAAATAGTCGAAATATGCTTTTTTGTTTTTGGAGATTGTTTTTATATGCTCTTTCATCTGATGTCCTTGATAATGTTTTCGGGCGGCGTGTCCAAAAGCTCAGGATTGTTGAAAAGCGTTCGCATGTATTTCAGCGCGGACGCAAAATAAAATCCGTCGCATACCCGTTCATCCGTTACCACCGCGATGTCGATGTACCGCTTTGTTATCGGCTGACCGTTTTTGTCCAGCTCGTTTTCCCGCCGCTTTGCACCGTATGAAATAAACACCGGAATGTTGCCGAAATCATACAGATGATGATAAATCGGCGGTATTCCCAGCGAGCCCATAGAGGTGATGGCAAGCGAGGCGTGGAACGGGCTGATGTGCGTCAAAAACCGCGGCAGCAGTCCGAAATAGTCTATAAACCTTAAAAATCCTACCGTAAATCTCAGCATTACGCCGGGTATGTAGGTGAGAATGCGCGCCGTTGAGTCAAAGCTGCTCTCGCCGTTTCCGCTTTTGGCTTTGTTCTCCTCTATCAGCTTGTTGAAGTTGTGATAAATTGTCTCTGCGGTGTCGCCGGGGCTCATGTAAAACTTGATACATGTGTCGGGCGCTTCGAGGGTCATTTCCTTTTTTATTGTCATCATGACCTCGATGTGGTCGCGCGTGTATATTTTCTGCCCGCGTATAAATCTGTTGATACCCGGCTTCTGCGACACGGTTCTTGCGTACACCGCAAGAAATATGTGCAGCATGCCGAAGGAGGAAAGCCCCTCCTGCCTTTTTCGGCGGATGTATGCCTCCGCTTTTTCGATGTCAATGACGTCTTTTATATAATTCATGGACGTGTTTCTCGTCTTCATGATATACGGCATAACGTATGACATGGGCGGCAGCGTTTTGACGCGGCGCCCCTCTTTTGGATATTTACTCATAAATTTCCCCCAAAATCTGAATATAAACTAATTATATATATAATGATGTGATTTGTCAATCAAGTTACATTATTTGATTTTCGGCAGACAAATTATTCTAAAGTTTTCGCGCGCTGCATTAATTTTTTTTAAAAAACCGAAAAAGTGGTTGCAAAATCGGATATAATATTATACAATAATCGTTGGAAAATTTTTATTTAAACGGAGGATATAAAAATGGTAAAAGTTGCTATCAATGGATTCGGAAGAATCGGCAGACTTGCTTTCAGACAGATGTTCGGCGCAGAGGGCTATGAGGTTGTCGCTATCAACGACCTTACAAACCCCGCTATGCTTGCGCATCTTCTCAAGTATGACTCGGCTCAGGGCAGATATGCTCTTGCCGATAAGGTAGTTGCCGGTGAAGATTCCATCACGGTTGACGGCAAGACAATTAAAATCTATGCCGAGAAGGACGCCAAGGATTTGCCCTGGGGTGAAATCGGCGTTGACGTTGTTTTGGAGTGTACGGGCTTCTACACCTCAAAGGCAAAGGCTCAGGCTCATATAGATGCGGGCGCTAAAAAGGTTGTTATCTCCGCTCCTGCCGGCAACGACCTGCCCACAGTTGTTTTCAGCGTTAATGAAAAGACGCTTACAAAGGACGACAAGATTATCTCTGCCGCTTCCTGTACTACAAACTGCCTTGCTCCCATGGCTAAGGCTCTCAACGATTACGCAGCTATCCAGAGCGGTATCATGACAACCGTTCATGCCTTTACCGGCGACCAGATGGTTCTTGACGGTCCCCACAGAAAGGGTGACCTGCGCCGTGCACGCGCTGCTGCCGTAAATATCGTTCCCAACTCCACAGGTGCCGCAAAGGCTATCGGTCTTGTTATACCCGAACTTAACGGCAAGCTTATCGGTTCCGCTCAGCGTGTTCCCGTTCCGACCGGTTCAACAACAATTCTTGTTGCCGTTGTTAAGGGCAAGGACGTTACCGTTGACGGTATTAACGCCGCTATGAAGGCAGCGTCTTCCGCCTCATTCGGCTACACCGAGGAGCAGCTTGTATCCTCTGACGTTATCGGTATCACCTACGGCTCGCTCTTTGACGCCACTCAGACAATGGTTACAAAGATTGACGACGATACCTATCAGGTACAGGTAGTATCCTGGTATGACAACGAGAACTCCTACACCAGCCAGATGGTAAGAACTATCAAATACTTCGCTGAGATGTAATTTTTTCTCTGAATACTCAAAAGGCTCTGATTTTTCAGAGCCTTTTGTTGCATTTTGGCGTCTGATGTGTTATCTTTAATATGTCACTTAACTGAAAAAGCACAGCCCCGTTAACAGTTAATGCAGTAACCCGATTTACGGAAAGGACGTCAGTCAATGAAAATTTGTACCAAATGCGGAGCATATAATTCGGATGATCGAAAATTTTGCGTAGATTGCAGCGAAAAGCTGGGCAATGTGTTATCGGCGTCCGAGGAGCGGCAAATGCGCGATAACCTTAATAAAAGAATGGATGAAATGTATAACAGAAACGAGCCGCTTTATGTAAGTAAATTTGATAAAGCCATCGGTGCGGTATCTATTGCAGGTATTTTATGCAGCATAGTTTTATTGATAATAGGCAAAATCACTCAGCGCAGCTTTGAGCTTTTGTGGGCTGGAATTATAATTTTCCTGTTGGCGTGCGTTGAGGCGTTTATGCCTAAGGTTACATGGGCTGTCAGAAAGCTGAGGCTAAGGTTTTCCGTAAGTAATGCACGGATTGCCGAGCCAAGCCGGTTTTATATGTATTGCCGCAAGGCGGCGGTTGTATTTATGGCGGTGATGGGCATTGTGATACTTGCAACAAATTTACGTGATTTTAAGCATCCGCCGATTAGGCGGTATATTTCGGACATTGCAGCGACGGAAAGTGTTGAAGCAGGCAGCAGTACAAGAGATTATATCAATGCCAACCCCGATAAATGGGAAAAAATTCTGAATGAAGGTGATTATACAATCGGAATTTTTGTCTCCGAACTTGAAAAGGCAGACAGCACGGGGCTTGACGAGTGGCTTATGATGGAAGCTGTTACTGAAATATCGGGCATAAATGATATGTTTTATACCAATAAGGATGACTTTTTGCTTGTGTACAGCACTTACGGATGGTAAAAGCAAAAATCGTTTCGGTAAAGTGTTTGTGCACTGACCTGAGATAAACATATATATAAAAGGAGGGGTAACTGTGCTTTTTCATATTTACTGCACGGCGGCGGTGATTTTTTTCGTTATCAGTATAATTTTACTTCAAAAGAACAGGACCGCGGGCAGGGCAATGCTTACCGTAAGTACGGTAGCTTTTATATTTCCCGCACTGTTTTATATGTGGGTTTTGTCCGTTTTTTATTTCATGTATACGGTTTTGGCTGTAATCTGCGGTATTATTACAATATTGCTGGCGATTACAATTCTGCTCGCTATATGGGGACAGCTTAAGAAAAAACCGATTATAATCGGTGCGGTCGCGGCTTTTGCAATATGCTTTACCGTGCTTTTCGGGTATAAAAGCTACCGTTCATGGCTGGTTAAGGTGCCGACGGTGGGAGAGGGCGCGGATTTGCTTTATGAGTATTCACCGCTTAACGATCAGGCAAAAACGGCTGTTCTTGACTCTCCGTGCGAGCTTAAAATAAATTCGGATTTTCCCCGGCTTGACGGCGCCACGGCGTTGTATCCTGTGTATTCTGCCTTTGCAAACGCCGTTTATCCCGAATATATACAGCGTGACGAGCAGTATCTGACCTGCTCGACAACAGGCAATGCGTATAATAAAATCGTTTCGGGGAAGGCGGACATTATTTTTGTCGCCGCGCCGTCCGAAAAGCAGAAGCAGTATGCCGAAAGCCACGGCGTCGAGCTTGAATTTACTCCGATAGGGCGGGAGGCTTTCGTATTTTTCGTAAACTCGCAGAATCCGCTTGAAAACATAACTGTCGGGCAGATTCAGGACATATATTCCGGCAAAATCACAAAATGGTCTCAGCTGGGAGTGCAGAAGCTCGGTAAGATAAAGGCGTTTCAGCGCGACGAGGGCAGCGGCAGCCAAAGCGCGCTTTTGCGTCTTATGGAGGGCAAAACCCTGACGGAGCCGATAAAAGATGAGGTGTCCGGCGACATGGGCGGCATTATAAATACTGTTGCCGACTATAAAAATTTCAAAAACGCAATAGGCTTTTCTTTCCGCTTTTATTGCACCGAGATGGTGAACAACAATCAGATAAAGCTTTTGGGTGTGAACGGTGTCAAGCCCACGGAGGAAAACGTGGAAAACGGGTCGTATCCTATATCGAACAGCTTTTTTGCCGTTACCAGAAAGGATAAAACGGAAAACACCGCGCGCTTTTTGGAGTGGATGCAGGGTGAGCAGGGCAGGGAGCTTGTTGAAAAGACGGGGTATACTCCGCCAAAATAAACTTGTGTACAGGCAAAAAATGTGTGCATAAAATAAACGTGCTTCTCATAATCATGTACAAAAGAAAGTATGATACGGAGGAGCACAAGATGGCGACGCAAACAGACATATACCGCGACATTGCAACGCGCACGGGCGGGGACATCTATATCGGAGTGGTAGGACCTGTGCGCACGGGCAAATCCACGTTTATAAAAAAATTTATGGAGACGCTCGTTATTCCCAATATTCCCAACGAATTTAAGCGCGAGCGCGCGGTTGACGAGCTGCCGCAGTCCGCCGCCGGAAAAACTATCATGACCACCGAGCCCAAATTTATTCCCGACGAGGCAGTGGAGATTGTGATGGACGATAATGCGCACTTCAATGTGCGCATGATAGACTGCGTGGGTTACGTTGTTGACAGCGCGCTGGGCTATATAGAGAATGAACAGCCCCGCCGCGTGATGACGCCGTGGGACGAAAATGAGATGGAGTTTCAGCAGGCGGCGGAAATCGGCACAAGGAAGGTCATAAACGAGCATTCCACCATCGGTCTTGTAATCACGACCGACGGCAGTATAGGCGAGATTCCGCGTTCCGATTACGAGCCGGTGGAACGCAGGATAATAGACGAGCTAAAGGCGATAGATAAGCCGTTTGTTCTGCTTGTCAACTCTATGTTTCCCGACAGTGACAGCGCACAGACGCTGCGTGCGCGGCTTGAGGAGGAGTATGACGTACCCGCTATGTGCGTCAACTGTCTTGAGCTTGACCAGAACCAAATACTTGATATAATCAAAACAGTGCTGATGGAGTTTCCGCTCAAACAGATAGAGGTTAATATTCCGGAGTGGATAAACAGCCTTGACAGTACGCATTGGCTAAAGCGCGACATCTGCGCCGCGCTTACCGACAGTGCGCGCGACCTGCACAATATCCGCGAGGTTAAAAAGATGGTGACAGGTCTTGCCGATATGGAGCGGCTGGAGAGCTGTCGTCTGTCCGGCATGGATTTGGGCGTGGGCAGCGCCGATATAAAGCTTGACTTTGATAAAGAGCTTTACTATAAAATACTGAGCGAAACCGCGGGCGTTGATATTGCTGACGACGGCGAGCTCATCGAGTTTATAACCGCCATGTCCTCTGTGAAGGAGAAATACGATAAAATAAAATCCGCCTTTGAGGAGGCGCAGGCGACAGGCTACGGAATTGTAAATCCGGGCATGGAGGATTTGACATTAGACGAGCCGGAAATATTCAAGCAGGGAGGACGCTTCGGCGTAAAGCTGAAGGCGAGCGCACCGTCTTATCACATCATTCAGGCAAATATCAAGGCGGAGGTAAGTCCTATTGTCGGAAGCGAGAAGCAGAGCGAGGAGCTCATTATGTACCTCATGGAGGATTTTGAGGAAAATCCGCAGAAAATCTGGGAGTCCAATATCTTCGGAAAATCCGTTCATGAGCTTGTCAATGAGGGGCTTCAGAATAAGCTTTCCAAGATGCCGGAGGACGCGCGCTACAAGCTCCAGGAAACACTGTCGCGTATAATCAACGAGGGCAGCGGCGGACTTATCTGCATAATTCTTTAAAAATAATAAAAATTCTGAAAGAGGAGCGAAATTTTCCGCTCCTCTTAATGTATTTTATGCCCAAAAGTGTTAATAATAAACTGCGGAGGTGATAATATGACGGATAATGAAAAGAGCATCGGAGAGTACATGGACAGCCTTCCTGAGTATATACAGGAGAATATTAAGCAGAGCGGTGTTAAAATCGAGAGCGTGGAACAGCTGAAAAAGATTGCTCAGAGCATACAGGAAAAATAAAAATATAATATCAAAATAACCTCCGCACATAGCTGCGGAGGTTATTTTATTTCTGTAATATTTCATAACTCGACTGATTTTTGCCTGATTTTATGCGGATTCATATAATATTAAGCTAAATATTCCGCTTGATATTTACAATGCAGCAAATAAATTATATACTAAGCTGTGTAAAGGGTGGTAACATGAAAAATTTTATTAGGTCACGCCCGCTGTTTTGCATGTGTCTTTGCGGAACGGCAAGTGCGTTTGTGTGCTCGTTTTTAAAAAGCGAGATGATTTTTGCATGCTTTTGTGCATTTTTGTTTTCGATGCTTTTTGTTCTGCCGCTGAAGTTTGAGCTGCGGCGCGTTGTTTTGTCTATGCTCGCTTTCGCGGCGGTTATGTCTTTGTCTTTCTTCGTATATTACGGATTTTCCTATGAAAGGGCGTGCAGGCTTAACGGGCAGACGCTGACCGCCGAGTGTACCGTGCTGTCGCAGTCACGGAAAACCTCCGGAGGCGGTCTTACCTTTGATGTCAGGATAAAGGAGATAACAAGCGGAGCCTCCGACCTTCCGACAGGCTGTAAGGTTCGCCTTTACTGCGATGACGATGAAAAACTCAACCTTGTTCCGAGTGCGTATATCAAAGCCTCGTTTACTGTATATGAAGCTGAGGACAACAATAAATTCGATTCCGACGGAGTACATATCAGCGCTTATGCTGCTGACCTTGCGGTGCTCAGCCCTTTTGATTTCGGCTCTTTTGCTTATCAGTGCTTTAAAATCAGAAATTTTGCGGCAGACAGGATAGAGTTTGAAAACGCGGACGCCTCGGCTTTTGTAAAGGGTATGATACTCGGTGACAAAAGCGGCATTTCCGCTGTCTTTTTAAATAAATTTTCCGAAATCGGTATGTCCCACGTCATGGCTGTCAGCGGAATGCATCTGATGTTTGCTGTTTTGTTTTTTGACTTTATTCTGTCCGTTTTCGGCGCGGGATATAAGCTGCGCGCCCTGTTCTCCTTTGCTGCGGCAGCCCTGTTTCTGGTGCTCAGCGGGTTTTCCGTGTCCTGTATCCGCTCTGCCGTTATGATATCGGTGCTTTACGGCGGCAGACTTATCAACAGATTTTCCGACAGTCTGACATCTCTTTCTTTTGCAGTCTTTGTAATACTTTTGCTGTCTCCCTATAATATTCAAAATCCGTCGTTTCTGCTTTCCGCCTGTGCGACGTTCGGGATAATTGTCTTTTCGCGTATGCTGAGCTTTGCCCGGTTTTTCAGGATTAAAAACAGTGTTGTAAAAAGGATTGCCGACGCTGTTTTCGGCTCTCTTTCGGTCTCGCTTTCCGCGTGTATCGGGTGTCTTCCCGTATTTGTGCTGATGTTCAAAAAGGTTAATCTTCTGTCGCCCCTTTCCAATCTGCTGCTTATACTTCCGGTACAGCTTATGTTTTATACGGGGTTTGCGGCTGTGCTTTTTCCGTTTTTGTCGTCTGCCGCCGGCGCCGTTATTTCCGTGCTTTATAAATTTGTAAGCTGTGTCGCGGATTTTGAATACGGGCTGAGATATACCTCCGTCACAGCGGAGTATGAATATTTTTATCCCGTGTTTGCAGTGCTTGCGGTGCTGATTGTCGGAGCTTTTGTTTATAACTCGAATTTACCGGAAAAACGGGTATACCCTTTTGTTTTGGGTTACGCAGTGCTCTGCTGCGTGTTGTTTTGCGTGAATTTCGTGCTGAGCAAGGACACAGTTACGGTTGACTTTGTCGATGTGGGACAGGGCAGCTGCACCGTTTTCAGTAAGGACGAACGCGCGGTCATTGTCGACTGCGGCGGAGAGTATTCCGATAATTTGATTGAAACACTGCGGTTTCGGTCGGTAAAAAGGATTGAAGCTATAGCCCTGACTCATACCGACTATGACCATATAAAATACCTTGACTACTTGATTAATTCGTATGAAATTGATAAAATAATATATCCGCATTTTGCAGACAGTTCAAAAACGGAACAATCGCTTTCCCGCGCCGCGGAAAACGGGACTTGTATTTGCGTGCTTGAAGACGATATTTCTTTTGACGTCTTAAACGGCGCACAGCTTTCTGTATTTGTAGAGCTTGCGGACAGGCTGATTTCCGATACGAATGTGAGCGCGCTGTATAAATTGAGCTTTGCCGGAAGCTCGGTTGTGTGTCCCGGAGACATGGACGTTTATGAGGAACGCCTGTATCTTGATTATGGGGACGCGCTTGACTGTGATATTCTGCTTGCGGCGCATCACGGAGCGAACAACTCCTCGCTTGCATGGATACTTGAGCTGTATTCGCCGCGGTATTCCGTTATAAGCGTCGGGCGAGACAACGGTTACGGTCATCCGGGCGGCAAGGCGCTTTCAAGACTTGAGGCAGTGTCTGAAATTTTACGCACCGACGAGCGGGGAACAATTACTTTTAAATTAGATAAAAAAGGATACAGGCTTGCATAAAATGAGTGTTAAAACAATTACCGAGAACTTAAAAAGCAAAGACTTTCAGCGGCTGTACTATATCTACGGCGATGAGGAGTACCTTAAACGCCACTATTATTCTCAGCTGATGAGCGAGTCCGTGACAGCACTTCCCGAATTCAATGCCGCAGAACTTGACGGAAGAGCGTTTGACCTTGCCGAGTTTGAGAATATCACAAACGGCTATCCCGCAATGTCGGACAGAAAAGCCGTAGGTGTAATTGACTTTGACAATTCGCTTCTTAAAAAGAATTTCACGGCTGATTTTACCGAAGTGCTCAGACAAATTCCTGATTTTTGTACGGTAGTGTTTTTAGATACTCAGCTTAAAAGCGGCGTGAGTAATACCGCGCTTTTGAAAGCGATTGACGGCAGCGGCGGAGTCTGCGCCAAGGTGGACAAGCCGTCGCTGTCCGGGCTTGCCTCATGGGCGGCGCGTCATTTTAAAAGCGAGGGCAAGAGCATTGCCGGGGACGATATACGCTATATGCTTGAAATCGCAGATACCGATATGCTGTCGCTGAGCAATGAGATATCCAAGCTGTGCAGCGGCGTGGCAGGTGATACTGTCACACGGCGGGACATCGACAGGCTTGTGACAAGGAGCATTGAGGCAAACCGGTTTGAAATTATCGACGCATTCTGTAACGGGGATTACGATAGGGTAAATTCGGTTATTGACAGACTTTACCGTCAGAATATCGATGATATAATGATTGCAAACGTATTTTACCGTGCCTTTTTGGATTTATGGCACGCGCGGACGGCGCTGGACAGCGGCAAAACTCAGAGCGATATGGTTCGCGATTTTTCGATGAAGCCGTTTGCCGCGGCAAAGGCGCTGAAAAACGCAAAAAGCATGAGCCCGCAGTTTTTGCATGACGCGGTGCTTTTGTGTCTTAAGCTGGATCGTGAGCTGAAAAGCACGCCTTTTAATAAACGTGATTTAATCACCGTGTTTTTGGCTGATGTGACAGGCAGGCGCCGCCGTGGATAAGCTGCATACGGATAAGCTGATTGTTGTCGAGGGCAAGTATGACAAGATACGGCTGGAAAATATAATTGACGCACCCGTTATTGCCGTGGGCGGATTTCGGGTTTATAATGATAAAAAGCTGCATCGCACATTGAGGGAGCTTTCGAAAAACGGTGTGATTATCATAACCGACAGCGACAGTGCCGGGTATAAAATACGCGTGTTTTTGTCTAAAATTCTGCATGACTGTGAGATTACCGATGTTTTCGTGCCGAGAATTTGCGGCAAAGAACCGCGCAAGAGCGCGCCGTCCGCGCAGGGCTTTTTGGGAGTAGAGGGTATTTCCGACGATGTGCTTGTGCGCTGTCTTGAAAAATTCTGTGTGCGTATACAAAACAAAACGGACGACAGCGGAAAAATCACCGTGTCCGACCTGTACGCGCTCGGATATACGGGTACCGACGGTGCGCGCAGAAGAAAAAGTGCGCTTCTGAGCTATTTGGGTGTGCAGGAGGGGATATCCAACCGCTTTCTTTTAAGGATACTTAATGGGAGATTTACGCGAAAAGAGCTTGCAGACTTGAAATTGGAAGATAAATGATATATACTTGTCACAAAAGTGAGGTAAATTAAAATGATGTGTGAAAACAATGTAAGATTCAACATGCTCGCGGATTTTTACGAATTTACGATGAGCAACGGCTATTTTGAAAAAGGCAAGCGCGATGAAATAGTGTACTTCGACATGTTTTTCAGAAAAATTCCCGACGGCGGCGGTTTTGCTATCGCGGCGGGACTGGAGCAGGTTGTCGACTATATGGAAAACCTCAAATTTGACAGCGATGAGATTGAGTTTTTGCGCTCTAAGGGGATTTTCAGCGAGGAATTTCTGAAATACCTTGAGACGTTTGAATTCTCCTGTGACGTTTACGCAGTGCCGGAGGGTACGCCGATTTTTCCGGGCGAACCGATACTGATTGTCCGCGGTCCCGCAATTCAGGCTCAGCTGCTGGAGACAATGGTGCTTTTGACAATAAACCATCAGTCGCTTATCGCTACAAAGGCGTCCCGCATTGTGCGCGCCGCGCAGGGGCGCGCCGTCAGTGAATTCGGCTCAAGACGCGCACAGGGCTACAGCGGAGCGCTGCTCGGTGCCCGCGCGGCTTATATTGCAGGCTGTGTCGGCACCTCAAACACACTGTGCGATATGCTTTACGGTATCCCGTCGGGCGGTACAATGGCTCACAGCTGGGTGCAGAACTTTGACAGCGAGTATGAGGCGTTTAAGGCATACGCCGAGATTTATCCCGACAACTGCGTGCTGCTGCTCGATACATATAACGTGCTTAAATCAGGCATCGTAAATGCCGTCAGGGTGTTCAATGAAGTGCTTGTTCCCCGCGGCTTCCGTCCCAAGGGTGTGCGCATTGATTCGGGCGATATAACATACCTCACCAAAAAGCTGCGCAAAATTCTCGATGAAAACGGCTTTTCCGACTGCGGCATAATGGTGTCGAACTCTCTTGACGAGTATATTATCCGCGACACTATCGTGCAGGGCGCACAAATAGACTCCTTCGGTGTAGGCGAGCGGCTTATAACATCAAAAAGCGAGCCGGTTTTCGGCGGAGTGTACAAGCTTGTTGCCGTTGAGGATAAAAACGGCAGGATAATTCCTAAAATAAAGGTGTCGGAAAACGTCGAAAAAATAACTCTTCCGCATTTCAAAAAGGTTTACAGATTTTATTCCAATGAAACGGGCAAGGCAATGGCAGACCTTGTATCTCTGTTTGATGAGCAAATTGATGATTCAAAACCGTACACGCTGTTTGATCCTGTTTACACCTGGAAGCAAAAAGAGGTGGACAATTTTACAGCCGTCAATATTCTCAAGCCGGTGTTTATCAAGGGTAAGCTGATATACAGGAAACCGCGTGCGTGTGACATCCGCGAATACTGCCTGGCGCAGATAGACACTCTCTGGGACGAGGTTAAGAGATTTGAAAATCCTCATAAATATTATGTCGATTTAACGCCCAAGCTGTGGCAAATAAAAACCGATTTACTGAAGAAGTACAATTAAATAATGTTTACAAATTGTGCAATATAACCAAAAATCGCATGACTGAAATTGTAAAAGGTGATTTTTTGTGTAGATTGCACAATTTATTTTTTAATTAAAATAAATAAGAACCCAAAAAAATGCGGATTTTAAAAAATAACGTGATTTGTACATGCTTTATTCTTTTTTTATTAATATTATTATTGCATTGATTTCGAAATTTTGTTATAATCAACTAATGTAAAGCAGTATGTAATTGTGTCGGCTGTCGGAATTGCCGGTTCGGACGGCGGCATTCTGCAAAATACTGCACAATACGACATGTATATTATTGAAGCGGAGGTATCCATAATGTATAACAGCAAAATGCCAAGATTTTTCTTCAGAACAATGCTCATGCTGTTAGCTGTCGTTATGCTTCTTTCGTCTTTCAGCGTTTTTGCTTTTGCGGAAACGGCGGACGGTGCGGATGAAAATTCCGTGTCGGACGGTGATGTAAGCGGAGCGGAAATCGGTGATGAGACGTCGGACGGTACGGACGATGAGCCTATTATGCCGGACGCGGATGAGAACGATTCCATCCTCAACGGAGACGGCGAAGTGGGCGCGGAAGAAGTAAGTGACGAAGAACTGAAAAAGCTCTATATAGAGGGCTTTGAGCGTACCGGCATGTACGATGATTATTACGAAAAATATGCCGAGTACGACAAGAAGCTGGCGCCGATCGTTATTGATCCGAGAAACTATGTTTCAACAACGGCGGGTGCGCAGAAGCTTGACTCATACGAGGGTAAAAACGGCGTCGTGAAGATGGATAAAAACGGCGAGTTTGTGTATGAGGTGCAGATTCCCGAAACGGGTATGTACGCGCTTGAACTTACATATTTCCCGATGGCGGACAAAATCACAAGAGACCTTGAATTTGCTGTCTACATTGACGGAAAAGCTCCCTTCTCCAGCACGGAGAGCTTAACGCTTAAGCGCAACTGGGCTGACGAGACCGATGAGGCAAGCTATGACTCGGTAGGCAACGAGCTGCTTCCGGCGCAGGTTTTGTCCCCGAAGTGGCTGACGCTTGACTTTTACGAGCCCAACGGCAACTATAACGATCCTATTAAATATTATCTTGAAAAGGGTACGCATACCATCACTTTGAAGTCTGTTTCCGGCACTTTTGCGATGTCGCAGATCAGAATTCACAATGACGGTACCCTTATATCGTATGATGAATATATCGCTCAGAACGATGCCAAGGGAGCGGCGGACGCGTCGACGTATTTTGAACTTGAGGCGGAGGACTATGTTGACAAGACAGACTCCATCATGCAGAATGCGTATGACAGAAGCGATCCCAAGGTTACGCCTTACAGTGTAAGCAAAACCACGCTGAATACCTTCGGCGGCGCTAACTGGAATACAAGCCTTGGCAGAGTAAATTATACAATCAATGTTGAGGAGAGCGGCTATTATGAGCTGTCCTTCAGATACAGACAGTCATTCCAGCGCGGTGCGACGATTTACAGAAGACTGTATATCGACGACGTTGTGCCTTTCAACGAAGCGCAGTCACTGGCGTTTGACTACGGCTCCGGTTATCAGTATACCGTTGCGGGAAGAACTAAAGAGGACGGTACGTTTGAGCCTTATAAGGTTTACCTTGAAAAGGGCACCCATACGTTCTCGCTTGAGGCTGTTATCGGTGACATGGCGCAGGCAAGCCGCGATGTTGAGCAGGCGGTATACCAGCTCAACTATATCTACCGTAAAATCATTATGATTACCGGTACTTCTCCCGATACAAACCGTGACTATGAACTTTTTGACAGCGTTTCCAATCTGAAAGCCATGCTGCTTCAGATTTCCGATTCGCTCAAGACTATAAAAGCAAATGTCGATGCGGTTTCTACAAATACCGGCGGCGAAAGCGAAATACTCAATACTCTTGCTATACAGATTGACAGCTTTCTCCAGAAGCCGTATACAATTCCTTCGCGTCTTTCTACCTTTAAAGATAATATAAGCACGCTCGGCTCGTGGATGATTGAAATCAGAGATATCCCGCTGCAGCTTGATAAGATTATTTTTGCCGGTGCAGATGTTAAGACCCCCGGCTATAAGGCGAACGGATTTGAAAAGATAGCTCATGAGGTAAGAGCGTTTGTCTCCTCCTTTGTTGATGACTATACCGCTATCGGCGGCACCTCCAGCGAGGAGGACAGATCTATCACAGCTTGGGTAGGAACGGGACGTGACCAGGCTATCACGCTCAAAACACTTGTTGATAACTACTTTACTCCCGACACGGGTATAAAGGTAAATGTTTCGCTTGTTCCTCTGGGCGTATTGTCAAAGGCGATCGTTGCCGGACGCGGACCTGACGTTGCACTTCACGTTTCGCGTTCCGAGCCGATGAACCTCGGCTTCCGTAATGCGCTTGTAAACCTCAACGAGTATGACGATTATGATGAGGTTATCAAGAGATTTACCGATTACGCCACTGTTCCGTATACTATGGATACTGTTGACGCAGACGGCAATGAGGTGCATAAGGCATTTGCGCTTCCCGAGACACAGAACTTTACTATGCTGTTCTACCGCAAGGACGTATTTGACGAGCTGAAAATCAAAGTTCCCAACACCTGGGACGAGTTTGACGCAATTCTTCCTATTATACAGGAAAACAATATGTCAGTCGGTATTGAGTCGGCAATCTCGACCAACTTGTTCTTTACATTTATTATGCAGAACGGCGGCGAGGTTTATTATGAGGACGGCTCTCAGACCAGATTTGAAGAAGAGTATGCCGTTGATGCGTTTACCAAATGGACTAATTATTATACGCTCTATGATTTCCCGCTGTCTTACAGCTGGTACACACGTTTCAGAAACGGCGAAATGCCGCTTGTATTTGAGTCCTATTCAAATATCACATACCTTGCCGAGTCTGCACCTGAGCTTAAAGGTCTGTGGGGCGTTGCACCGCTGCCCGGCACCGTAGATTCGACCGGTAAGATTAACAGAACGGAAAGCTCTGTCGGTCTTTCCGCGTGCTGTATAGTTAAGAACAAAACCCACAGCGCCGAGATTGCAAAGCGCAGAGAGGACGACTCATGGGAGTTCCTCAAGTGGTGGACCTCCACCGATACAATGGCAGAGTACGGCAACCGTATAGAAATGGCTATCGGTCCTGTCGCCAGATATACAACCGCCAACGTAGAGGCGTTTGAGCTTCTCAACTGGACAACGGAAGAGGCTTCCGCCATCAAGGAGCAGCGCGAATGGGTTAAGGAATATCCCGAGCTTGTCGGCGGCTACTATGTCAGCCGTTCAATCGTCAACGCATTCAGAAACGTAACAAATAACTATACAAACCCCAGAGAGATGCTGTTCTATTATAACGACCAGATTAATGACGAGATTTGGCGTAAACGTATGGAATATGACTTGTATGTTCCGGAGGAGGCGAATAAATAATGGCTACTGTTTCCAGTAAAGAAGTCGAGCTTCTTAAAAAGTCGCGGCTTACATTTGGGGAAAAAGCCCATCTTACATGGAAACGTATGAAGGATAATAAAGTAAACTATTTTCTTATTCTTCCGTTTTTAATCTTTTTCCTGTTATTCACGATCATTCCGGTTCTGTCGTCGATCGTGCTTTCATTCACAAGATACGATATCCTCAACGCGCCGGTTTTTGTCGGCTGGGATAACTATCTTAGAATGTTTCTTGAGGACGAGGTTTTCCTCATAGCTTTGAAAAATACTTTCCAGTTCGCGGTTATAACCGGTCCTGTTTCGTATTTTCTCTGTTTCGTATTCGCGTGGTTTATCAACGATTTGCCGCCTATTGCCAGAGCGACGTTTACCGTTATCTTCTACGCACCGACGCTTGCAAATATCTACTTTATATTCCAGTATATTTTCAGCGGCGATATGTACGGACTTTTAAATTCGTTTTTAATTCAGTTCGGACTTATAAACGAACCTATTCAGTGGCTGACAAATACCGATTATATGCTGAACATTGTTATTTTCGTTCAGCTGTGGTGCAGCTTGGGTACCGGATTTCTGGCGTTTGTCGCCGGTCTCCAGAACCTCGACCCGTCGCTTGTTGAGGCGGGCGCCATCGACGGTATAAGAAACAGATTTCAGGAGCTTATTTACATAATTCTCCCGCAGATGGGCGGCTCGCTCATGTTCGGTGCGGTTATGCAGATTTCTCAGGCGTTTTCTGTCGGCGGCATTTCGTCAGCGCTTGTCGGCTTCCCGTCTATCGACTATGCGGCGCACACGATAGTTTTGCATATTTCCGACTTCGGTAATACGAGGTTCGAGCTGGGGTATGCGTCGGCGCTGTCCGTTGTTCTGTTTGCTATAATGCTCGGTATTAAGGGCATTGTAAACAGACTGCTCAGACGTTTTTCTCATGATTAATGGAAAGGAGATTATTGTAGATGTCAAAGTTAAGACGAAATAAAGTCGCAATAGCAGGCGATATTACTACATATATTCTGCTGCTGCTCTACGGCGCATTTATGGCATTACCGCTGATCTATTCCGTTATTCAGGCGTTTAAACCGTATAATGAGCTGTTTATCTTCCCGCCTCGCTTTTTTGCAAGGCAGCCTACTCTCGGCAACTTCTCCCAGCTGTTTGACCTTACGTCATCTACCTGGGTTCCGTTTTCAAGATACGTGTTCAACACCATTTTGAATACCGTTGTAGGAACGGTTTTGCACATTATCGCTGCGGCGATGTGTGCCTATCCTCTTGCCAAGAACAACTTCCCCGGCAAAAAGCTTATCTTCAACGTAGTTGTATGGTCGCTTCTTTTCTCGGGCGGTGTTCTTGAAATCCCCGTATATCTTGTAATGTCTACCTTGGGCATTATAGATACATACTTTGCGTACTGGCTGCCGGAAATCGCGGTTGCAATGGGTACCTTCCTGCTGAAACAGAATATGTCGGAGATTCCGGACGCCATGATAGAGGCGGCGCGGATAGACGGCGCGGGCGAATGGAAGATACTGTGGCGCATTGCAATGCCCGCCGTCAAGCCTGCGTGGCTGACGCTGGCAATCTTCGCATTCCAGCGGAACTGGAACGCAACATCGTCTTCCTATATATATACGGAAACTATCAAAACACTTCCTACCGCACTCAGCCAGATAACGGCTACCGGTTCTGTTGCGCGTGCGGGTGAGGCGTATGCGGCGTCGGTACTGATGCTTGTACCTCCTATAATATTCTTTATACTTGCTCAGAGCAGTACGGTTAAGACAATGGCCCATGCGGGTATTAAGGGTTAAGGGGGTAGAGATAAATGAAAAAAAGTCTGAAAACAATCCTGCTGTCGCTTCTCATTGTTATAATGTCAGTCACGATGGCAGCTCCCGCGCTTGCATACATACCTTATAATACTTATAACTATAATTACTACGGTGAAACTGTCGGCAGTCCCTCCGGTTATGTTCCGGAAAAGGTTTACCTTGCCGAGGATCTCGGAATAAGCTCTATCCACAGCCCGACCGATATCTATGTCAGCCCCGATGAAGAGATTTATTTTCTTGACCTCGGCGGCGATAATGCCCGCGGTCGTATGTGTATCTTTGATAAAGACTTTAAGCTTATCCGCGAGTTCAAAAAGCTGAAGGATATTGACGGTTCGGATTATTACATGAACAATCCGAGCGGCGTTACCGTTGATAAGGACGGATATATCTATCTCTGCGATACCGATAACAGGGCGCTTTTAAAGCTTACAAAAGACGGGCAGATTGTCATGAAGTATGAACAGCCCGGCGACGATGTATTTGACGAGTCATATACCTATCAGCCCTTTAAAGTCGTAATCGGTATTAACGGTGCGGCGTATGTAATTTCCAAGGGCTGTCTTGACGGTATTTTGGAATTTGACGTTGAAGGCAATTTTGTCCGTTTCTTCGGTGCTCCTAAGGTTCAGCTCAGTGTCGGCGACTATCTTCTGATGTACTGGCGTAAAATTTTCCGTGCGTTCGGCGGCTCCGATGTTGACGAGAACTTCGTCACCTTCGTTCCCACCGAGTTTGAAAATGTCGATATAGACGAGCATGGATTTATTTTCTCGACCGTCATTGCCAGTGAGTCATCTGTCGATGAGGTCTCCAAGCTGAACTTTACAGGCTCGAATGTTCTGAGTCCTACTACAAAGAGCACAAAGAAAATTTCCGACAGTCTTTCAAGAAACTACGGTGACCTTGAGACGCTGGGTAAGGACAATGACAACAACTTTGTTGATATCGTTGTCGACGACGACGGATTTTTCTCTGTTCTTGACTCAAAGCTTTCAAAAATATTCGAGTACGACGCCGAGGGCAACCTTGTATTCGTCTACGGCGGTGCAGGTCAGCAGGCGGGTACAATGATTCAGGGCTCGGCAATGGCAAAGCTCGGTACAAAGACGCTTATAACCGATAAAATCGGATGCAGTATCACCGTTTACAGACTTTCCGACTACGGTCAGTATCTGCATGACGCCGTTGTTCTTTACAATAAGGGACTTTACAGCGATGCAGAACCGCTTTGGCGCGAAGTCCTCAGATACAATGCCAATTCGGATATTGCTCATGTAGGTATCGGTAAGGTTTACTACATGAACGGTCAGTATAAGGAAGCGATGAACGAGTTCAAACTCGCAAATGACCGTGAGAATTACTCCCGCTCATACGAACTTTACAGAAAAGACTATATAAGAAGCAATTTCGGTCTGTTCATGACAGTGATTTTGATTCTGATAATTCTTATCGTGCTTTGGCGCTTCTTCGGCAAAAAGATTATTAACAGCATCAAAGGAAAAAAAGAGGGGGGTGTACAATAAATGGATAAGGCTTTTGCTTTTAAGGGCACTATAAACCCATTTAAAATAGTCAACCATCCCATTGACACTATTGAATCTCTCAAAGAGAAAAAGAACGGCTCGATATTTTCCGCGACTATAATCCTGGCACTTTTCACAATCTCGGAAATTATACTTGACGTAATGAAGGGTTTTATACAAAACACTTCGCGTATTCAGGACTTTAATGTCATTATGGTTCTGGCTCGCTCGCTGTTTATGGTTTTGCTGTTTGTTGTGGCAAACTGGGCGCTGTGTACACTGCTTGACGGCGAAGGACGTATGATAGATATTTACGTATCCATCTGTTATTGTCTGATACCGCTTGTAGTTGCGCGTATCGTGGAGACGGTTGCCTCCAATATCCTGACGGCGGACGAATATGTATTCGTTGATATGATTGTTCTTTGCCTGAATCTCTGGTTTGTATGTCTTGCGCTTTTTGCACTGAAGACTATTCATAACTACTCACTGGGCAGAACTATATTTAACGTTATTATTACACTTATAGGTATGGCAATTATTTTCTTCATCATTTTCCTGTTTGTCGTTCTTATGCAGCAGCTGTACATCTTTATCGCGACAATTGTTACAGAGCTAATGATGAGATAGAAAGGAGAGTATTGATAAATGAAATTTAAAAAGGTTTTATCTTTGATACTGACAGCTTGTCTTATTATTTCAATGCTCTCGGTATTTGCATTTGCGGAACCTGAGGATGATTATGCCGTCGAAGATACATCAGGCGACACCGCCGATGGTGAGGACGGTACTGCCGATGAAAACGGCGGTGACGGCGAAACTACCACTCCCGACGGTGCCGACGTTGTAGTTGACTCCGAGCATATGACCGGTGACGGAACGATAGGAAATGTTGCCGACCTGTCGCAGTTTACCCTGGCGTCTGAAAATGATAATCTTGCATTTTATGTAAACGATATCAACGGCTTTTTTGCTCTCTATTACAAAAAGACTGGGGCTATTTGGTATTCCAACCCCATCGACTGGGAAAAGGATGTCATTGCCCAGGCGGCAAATAAGGAAAATCTCCAGTCTCAGCTGATAGTTACTTATCTTAATGCCAGCTATGACATCATCAGTGTTGCTTCATGCCAGGCACATATCGTTTCCGAGCATGACGGTAACAGACAGATAATGACTTATGTTTTCAGCGGCGCTACCCGCAATTTCTCGATACCGGTTGCTTATGAGCTTAAAGAGGACTATCTTGATGTTCAGATTATAGTGGATGATATCGAGGAAAATTCAGATGCAAGAATAACTCAGATCACATTGCTTCCGTTTCTCGGTGCAGGCGGTCTGGCTGACAACGGTTATGCCCTGATACCGGACGGCAGCGGTTCTCTTATGGAGTTTAATAAAATCTGTAAGAATTTGACACAGTATACCGGATATATATATAACCGTGACGTTACCGCTTCATCAAACAATACATCTTATGTTGACCTTAACGAGACGATAAGCCTTCCGGTTTACGGCATTCAGAAAAACGGTGCGGCATATCTCTCGGTGATTACGGAAGGCGCGGGTACAGCGGCTATTAAGTGCAATGTAAGTAAAATGTACAACTCATATAACAGCGTCAGCTCGCATCTGTTACTGCGTGATACTCAGACGCGCCGCAGCGCTACCGGTACTGCAAATACCGAAAGTATGTATTACAGCGACAATATGTGCGGTAATATGTCCATGCGCATTTATCCTCTTGATAATGATAATTCGAGCTATGTCGGCATGGCTAAGCGGTACAGAAAGTACCTGATAGACGAAGAGGGTCTGTCTCCTCTTGACGGCACAAGCTCGTATGTCAATTCTCTTAACATCAACCTTTTCGGCGCCGTAAAATCACCTATGCATTTTCTCGGTATTCCCTATACCGGAGTTAAGGCGCTTACCACCTTCTCGGATGTAAAGAGTATTATCGACGATTTAAAGGGTAAGGGTATAAATAATTTAGTTATCACAATGTCCGGCTGGTCCGGCGGAGGACTTGAGTCGTCTATTGATATGGATTTCAGTCCGGAGTCAAAGCTGGGCGGAATGAAGGGCGCAAAGGAGCTTATTGCCTACGCCGAGGAGCAGGGAGTAAACCTGATTTTTGATAATGACGTTCAGTCGTTCTACTCCGGCTCATCAAAGGTAAAGAAATTTAAGCATACAGCGTATTCGCTGGCGGCAACCCCCGTTACTGTTTATCCGTTTTCCAAATCACTCAACAGGTCGGTTATCAGCGATAAATTCAATCATCTTATACATCCCAATTATATGGTTGAGTTTGCCAATACGTTTGTTGACAACGCTATGAAGCTTGGAGTAAAGAACTTTTCGTTCAATACCGCCGGTACCGATCCGTATGCTGCATATAACGATGACAGCATGATTACAAGAGATAAGTCGGCAGACCTCATGAAGGAGCTCTTCAAAAATGTTGCCGATAAGACAGACGGTATTGTCAGTACAAGGGTCGGAAACTCATTTGTTCTCGGCAGTGTGGATAATATTGTCGAGGCTCCCGTTTACTCCAGCAGCCTTATCATGGCGCAGACAACGGTTCCGTTTTATCAGATAGCGCTCCGCGGCTATGTGAACATGTCCGCAGAGGCAATGAACCTCTCCTCCGAGGTCTCTGAGCTTGAACTGAAATGTGCCGAATCGGGACTCAGCCTTTATTACCAGCTCATGGACGCCGACTCAACTGCGTTTCAGAATACTTCATTCAGCGATTACTATGCATGCTCATACGATGATTATTTTGATATCATGACTTCTGCTTACGGCAGAATGAAACAGATATATGATGCTGTCGGTGCAAGCAGCATTACAAATCATGAAATTAGAAGTGACACGCTCAGAGTCACCACCTTCTCAAACGGTGCCAAGGTCTATGTCAATTACGGCGAGGAGGCTGTGACGGTAGACGGCATCAAGATTGACGCCAGAGCGTACACTGCTGTGGGAGGTGCTAAATAATGGCTGAAGCTGTAAATAACGATGCTTTAAATCCTGCTGAGGAAAACTCAGAAGCTAATGCTCCGAAAAAGGTAAAAAAGATTAAACCTGAAAAGGTTAAAGCCAAAAAAGAGAAAAGCACTAAAAAGTCAGAGCCTTCGGATAACTCAAAAAAGAAAAACCGCAAGCGTATGTCATATGAACGTAAGCAGAGCTTTGTCGGATTTATGTTTACGCTTCCGTGGCTTATCGGATTTCTGATGTTCTTTTTTATCCCGGCGATTAAGTCTATAAACTTTTCGCTTTCTGACGTTAAAATTTTTGAAGACTATGCCACCGAGTGGAATAATTTTCAAAACTATTCCAACATTTTTAAAGATGCAACCTTCTTGAGAAATCTCAGCAGCACTTTCGGCGACCTTGCGATAAACGTGCCCATCATTCTTGTTTTCAGCTTGTTTGTTGCGGTGCTGCTCAACCGTAAATTTATCGGCCGCGGAATTGCAAGAGCTGTTTTCTTCCTTCCGGTTATCGTTACTACGGGTGTTGTTATGACCGCGTTTAACGGTGCGTCCGATACCTCTGCGGTTTTTGAAGGCGATGTATCAAACGGTATTATGTTTTCTACGATGAATGCGACTGAGGTCTTGGGAAGTCTGGGACTCGGAGAGCAGATAACCGGATATATGATTGCTATTTCAGACCGTATATTCGACGTTGTTTGGGATTCGGGTATACAGATAATCTTGTTCCTTGCGGCACTCCAGAGCATTTCGCCCGCGCTTTACGAAGCGTGTGACGTTGAGGGTGCTACCGCGTGGGAAAAATTCTGGCTTATCACATTCCCGAGCGTGTCTCCTATCATTCTTGTAAATATTGTTTACACGATAGTTGATACTTTCTCAGACCCGTCAAACGCCGTCCTAAGCCAGGTTGACGCTTTGGTAACGACCACATTCAATTACGGAAATGCTGCCGCAATAGTTTGGGTCTACTTCGCAATCGTTTTGGTTATTATCGGTGCCGTGTTCCTGGTTTGTAAACGGCTTATATTCTATTCGGTAGATTAAGGGGGTGCAGTTAAATGAATATTACAAAAGCTATTGTATCGCAGTTTACTGCACATAAGGGCAAAAAGACAGATAAGCGTCTGTGGCTGAATATTATTTCCAAGTTTATCGGCAAGCTGGCTGTTTCGCTTATACTGATAGGACTTGCGTATGTTATCCTATATCCGCTTATTTTCTGTATATCGCAGGCGATACGTCTGCCGGCGGACATGTATGACCCGCGTGTAATTTATATTCCGCAGCATTTTACATGGCAGAATTTTAAGGATGCTTGGTCTTTTCTTGAGTATCCGAGAATTCTGATGAATACCATAAATGTATCTCTGTGGCCCACA
Source organism: Clostridia bacterium (assembly GCA_017937065.1). Lineage (GTDB taxonomy): Bacteria > Bacillota > Clostridia > Oscillospirales > QAKW01 > RGIG9041. The sequence continues at coordinate 44,839 of JAGBEI010000009.1, forward strand.
CTTTTGCAGCTCTGTACATGCGCTCTTGCAGGTTACGGTTTTGCGAGATTTAAGTTTAAGGGCAAGGGTCTGATGTTCGGTCTGGTTATCCTGACCTTCATCGTTCCTCCGCAGACTATTTCGGTTACGACATACACTACGTTCCGTTATTTTGACCCGTTCTATATTTTCTCAGGTCTTAATTTAGTAGGAATAATGCCGGCAGATTATATAGACATTACGGATACCTTGTGGTCATTTATTTTACCGGCGCTGTTTGCCAGCGGTATTAAGAGCGGTTTGTTCATTTTCGTTTACAGACAGTTCTTCCGCGGCTTTCCGAAGGAGCTTGAAGAGGCAGCTTATATTGACGGCTGCGGCTCTTTCGAGACCTTCCTTAAGATACTCGTTCCCAACGCTGTTCCGGCGTTTGTCACGGTATTCTTGCTTAGCCTTGTATGGTATTATAATGACTACTATACGGTTCCGCTGTTCCTGCCTCAGACAGAGGTGCTCTCCAGCTCGCTGAACGATATGTTTACAAACATGACTACTGTCGGCGGTTTGTACGCGGGTGTAGATGAGGTGCTGATTTATCCTATTTGGCGTGCGGGCATTATATTGTATATTTTGCCGTTGCTTATCATGTTCCTTCTCTTCCAGAGAAAGTTTACCGAATCTATTGCAAGATCCGGTATAGTGGGATAATCTTAAATGCAATAAAAAATGTGTCCGGTTTTATCCGGGCACATTTTATTTAATTCTTAGTTTTATTGTTTAAACGGTATTCCTTGGGAGAAAGTCCGCACTCTCTTTTAAAAGCGCGGTTAAAGTTTCGTATCGTTTCAAAACCGCATATGTTTGAAATTTCGGTAATATTCTTATCGGTTGAAGTGAGGTACGCCTTTGCAAGCTGTATCCTGTAGCTGTTGACATAAGCGGAGAAATTCATGCCGAAATATTTGCTGAAATAGGCGGACAGGTAACTGTAATTATATCCGAAATTCGCTGCCAGCTCTTTAAGGGTGATTTTTTTCCGATAATTGTTCTGTATATAAAAAGCAAGAGAATTTGTCAGTGCAAAGTGTAATTCATTCGACTTTTGGAGATTGCTGCTGCGATATGCTTTGCTGCATAATCGGTATAAAACGGAGCGGATTAAAAACTTGTCGCTTTTTTTATCCTGCAGCACTTTTCCGTAATATTCGCCGTCACAGCTGAATGTCGGATTTTCAAAATGAAATCCTTTTACCTCGTCGTAAAAGCTGTGAACCCAGTCGTTTGAAAACACGCACAGATAGCTCTTGCTGTACTGCCTTGTTTTATAAGAGTGAATCTGTCCGGGAAGAATAAGTATCGCCTGACCGGCATTCAGCTCAAAAACATTTTCTTCAATTTCACACTCAAGCGCTCCGTCACTGACAAATGTCACCTCAAAGCTTCTGTGCGTGTGCTTTTGAAAGTTCAGATTTATATCATTCTGATTATAAATATATTCGATTTTATCCGACCTGTGATTTTCAAAGTCAATCATATTTATCACCTGAATTTATTTTCCTCATAACAGGCATCATTGCGTCATCAGATCAGATGACTCCTTTTTTTAACAGAATGTTAGCGTACAGCGCGCTTTCTCCCGTAGCGATCACTGCATATGCTTTTTTTGAGCGCTCGTAAAAATCAAATCTTTCTAATGTCTCAAATCCCATATCGGTATGATTTTTGACTATACTTTTATATTCATCCCAGATAGGGGTTTTAACATCGTCTCCTTCAACAACCTTCATAAGAAAAAGCGGCTGCTGGTATGTGTCAAGCGGCAGTAATTCAAGCACAGCCGATAGAACCTCGGCAGCGCCGCTGCCATTCATGTAAACTACTCTTTGACCAACGCTTGCCGACGGAAAATTACCGTCGGCGATAACTATTTCATCGCCGTGCCCCATCTCGCACATTATTTTTAAAAGCTCGGGCGGTATTATTTTCGGTACATTTTTAAGCATTGCATGTTCTCCTTTTTCGGCATTTTAAAAACTCAGGATGCGCAAATTATATCATGTTTGCAAAACGATTTCAATATAACGACAAAAATACATGCATTATAGGCTTAACATCTATATTTTTGTCTATAATTTGAAAACATATTTCTTGTTTTGGATTTTACTAAAATATATAATTTAGTTATCAATTCAATATAAAGGAGAATTTGCTATGAAAAGGTTAGTATCCTGGCTGTTGTGTGCGTGCATGATAATTTCTTTGCTGAGCACAACAGGATTGTCATTTTCTTTTGCAGTATCGTCAGATGAAACTGAATTGCAAAATGATATGCCCGAGCCGATTGTGACGGGAGCCGATTTTGAATCGGCAGCACAGAGCTTTTATATTAATACGGGAGAAAAAACTGTTTCGGCAATAATCAAAGAGGGAACTGAATTTTCAAATCCTACCTTTACTGTTGACAGAGAAAACATTACGACTTCGCTTTATTATGATGAAAGCTGTACTCAGCCGGCGGAGTCCGTTACATATGAGCAGGTCAGCGCCGACGGTATGAAGACGTATTATCTTCTGCTCCAAGGCGACGGCATTGCCGATGTAAAATATAAGGTTGTTATTATTTCGGAAAATGCTCAGCTTGATTTCAAAAGTACCTTTTTCGACCCGACGGGAACAATTAAAAATACCGCCGCTCTGCTTTTGCATTCCGGCAGCTTTGCTGCGGGGCAGAGAGTAACGGACACCTTTAACGGAATGAGCTATGTATTTACCGTTGGTGTAAACGCTTTCAGCTCAATATCCGAGGCAAGGGCTGCAAATGTAAAACAGCTGATTTTAACTGCCGGCGATTATGCCGGAATAACGATTGACGGATCAGTTGAGCTTTACGGTCCCGGCTATGCCGTCAATCCGAATGTGGTACCCGATGACAGAACGGAGCAGTGGCAGCTCAGCGAAAAATTTGCCGACTCTGCCGCTGTTGCAAAAATTTCCGGTCAGATTGTAATCTCCGAGGCGGCTACTCCCGAATCTGAGGAGGGCACCGAAATTATCATTAAGGGTGTCTCAATCGGCAGCCGTATCATGGATACCTACCGCAAGGCGTCCGCGTATAAAACAGATATTACAATCGAAAATTGCCTGCTTTCCTTTAACAGCACGGGCTTTGTGTACAGATTTGCCAACGGCAATACCGACAATACAGACGCCTCAAAGCCCAATATAGATTCGCTTACCATGAAAAACTGCCGTTATAATTTTGTAAAAGGCGACAACGGGCAGCGCGTGTTTACGGAAAACAGCCCTGCCCATGTTACACTGGACGGTTTGTATTTTGATAATAAATTTCCGACTCTCGGATATCCCAAGTGGAAGGATTCCGTAATAAACGGCAGCTATGTGGTAAAGAACTGCTATTTTGGGGATTATCTGCGTACTCCCGACGAGCGCGGAAACCCAAAGCCGACTATAATCGCGCCCACAGGTCACTCTCAGTACTGCAGTGCCGAGGGCAGGGATACGCATTTGTTATTTGAGAACAATATTGTAATTGACGCTGCGAGCGATAAGTATAATACGAGTGATTTTGTATTTGCCGCAATTTATCCCGACGCATTTACCGATATTATCTTCAGGGACAATACGTTTATAGATAAAAATAATTATCTCAGTACACCGTTTGTTGCCGCTTCAAATACATACGCGCCTATGAACAAGGATTACTCGGACAGAATTATATTTGAGGGCAACCGTCTTATAGGATATACCCCTTTTATTACTGTTAATGATGAGACCGAGACGCTGACAAGAGGCTCAAATAATTATTACGCGCCTTTTACGGAGGACTATGCCTTAGCTCAAAACGGAACTGCGCTTTTCGGCGTGCTTGAGGGATGTGATTATTATTTGGATTATGCCAAAACGACGCTTGCCTCTCAGATGGATATGGTTATAGACCGAAAGCTTGCTGTTGTCAATAATGCCACACGTGAAGCGTCCCTTGTTATCGGTGAAGACGAAGTTTACTATTCGGATATCAAGACGTCTGACGGATTGAACAGGTATAACCTGTATTCGGATGCGGCGTGCCTGCAAAGTATAAGCGCGCTTAACAGCGAAATTGTCGGAAACGGCACTGTTGTATATGCAAAAACAACCAATGCAAACGGAGTATCCGCTGTGTATAAGGTTTACGTCTCCGTCGGAGATGTCAATGCCGCTGAGCCCGTGACAGTCGGAAAGGAAAGCATTCCCTCGCCGTACCTTTTCTGTGAGGAAACGGAAAATATGCCGCACGGTACAAAATTTACCGTCTCGTGGGAGGATACCGAATATGTGTTTACCGCCGGTGTAAATGCGTTTGCGTCGGTATCTCAGATAATCGCGGCGCACGGCACCGACAGCGTTCCAAACGTAATAATGCCCGGCGGCGTATATAACGGTGATGTCATAGTCACAAGCTCTGTCAATTTTTACGGCGAGAACGGCAGCACCGTGCTGACAAGCGAGCCTGATGTGACAAGCCCCGTAAAAATCGCCTGCGTGGGTGATGCCGTTACGGAAGGAAACGGTCTTTCGGAGAATGAGCGCGCGGAAAAAAGCTATCCGGCGCAGCTTGAAAGCATACTTGCCGAAAAATACGGTGACGGTAAGTATGAGGTCAGAAACTTCGGCTGTGACGGGGCTACCGTAAACATTCAGAGCAATGCCGAAAGCGGCAGCTATAATTACTGGACATATATTTATGCAGTGCAGTATTATATGTCGCTTGACTATAACCCCGACGTAGTAATCGTCATGATGGGCAGCAACGATACGCTGGGGCAGGCATACAGCTCTCCCGAAATGTATAAAAAGCAGTATCAGTCGCTTATTGACAGCTATACGCAGCTTCCGTCTCACCCGGCGGTTGTTATTGCGGGTTCGCCTGCAATGAGCAGCGGACTGCGCAGTCAGCTTCTTACCGAAACAATTATTCCCATGCAGAAGCAGGTAGCTGCGGATAACGGGCTTATATATATTGATACCTATACGAAAACAAATGAAAAGCTCACCGACACGTCGTATTTCACCGGCGACCTTAGCGACGATATGAAATGCACCGAGAAGGGCTATGGCTTTATTGCGGACATAATCGCACAGGGCATTGCACCTATGCTATCGTCAAATCGCAGTATCTTGAAAAACGGCATTACGGTTGACCCCTCTCAGAAAACCGAAGAAACCCGGAAAATAAAGGTTGCATGTATAGGCGACAGCCTTACCTACGGCGACAAGTCCGATAAGGGCTATCCTGTTTTTCTTCAGCAGATGCTGGACGGCGGATATGAGGTGCGCAATTTCGGCGAATGCGGCGCCGTTGCCTGCGATATGTCAACCTATAATTATTCAGGCGGCGGCACAAGCTGGGTATATCAGGAGACCCTGCGCTATAAATATTCGATGGAATGGAAGCCGGATATTGTTATACTGATGCTCGGAGTCAACGACGCGGGCGCGCATCTGACAAACTTCCACAGTGTAAACTGGGACGGGGGTGCAGGCAGCAGTGCGGCGGCAGAATTTGAAAAGGATTATAAGGCGCTTGTTGAGAGATATCAGGGAAGCGGAGCGCAGGTATACTGCGTAAACTGCCCGTCCGGGAAAATCGAGGCGGACAGGGACGCAACCTCTGTGAAGATAAGCTGTGTCAATCCGATAATCGAGCGGGTTGCAGGCCAGACAGGCTGTAACCTTATCGATATATACAGCGAGACAAAAAACTGGGAGGATAGTATCTATACCGATACTGTTCACTTTAATTCAGACGGTTACAAAAAGACAGCCGATTTTATATTCTCAAAGATATTCAGCGATTTTTCGGACAGCTACAATGATAAATACGGCGAGATATCAAAAAATGCCGTGATACTTGATGCCGAAAGCGACGGTGCGCTTGCGACAGGCACTAAGGTCAAATACTCGTGGGAGGGCTCAACATACACCTTCACATGGGGAGTAAATGCGTTTCGGTCGATAGACGATATCATAGTGTATGCAAATGAAAACGGTATTTTTGATATTCAGGTGCTTATACCCGAAAACAATTTAAAGACGGAGGATAATAAGTACTTTTTCATAACGGCTGACGTTACAAATATTAAGTCCATTGAGGTGTACGGACAAAACCGCCTGATTGACCCGAACGATAAGTCAGCCTCTTACAGCGATGCTTCGGCGGATTGGACGCTGAGTCCGCAGTGGGATAAATATTCCGTGTCGGGCGGCACATCGTCAGTAGGCTCAGTCATTATCAGCAGTAAAAATCTTGCGGGACGCCTTGAATTTAAGGGCATTACCATGCGCGATATATTTTATGACAGGTCGCGTACGGCCGGCACCGCAGAAGACCCGCGCAATCTGTCTGTTGTTTTTGAAAACTCGATAGCAGACTTTACGGCGCTTTCAAACTACGCGGGATTTCTGTTTGACTGTAAATCACCGCGCGCTGCAAATACCGGCAGCGATTACGGCTATAACGATTTTCTTACCGTTAAAAATTTCCGCGTGGAGCACTATTTCTATAAATCTGCCTCAAATAACAGAATTGTCAATACGGGCAATATGAATAACATGATTTTTGACGGGTTCTACTTTAATGAGGACAATAACCTCTATCCCGGCAACAATGTAAGATTTGCTCTTTCTCAGTTCGGATATGTCGCAAGCACCGCTGCTTCCGCTCAGACGGGCTCGGTAATTTTCAGCGGCTGTAATTTCAGAAATGCCGAGTCACTGCGCCTCACAATTAACGGCTATACCGATAATGCCGCAGATAAAGGCGTAACGGAAAAAGTTGTATTTGACAATAATATCGTGTATAATTGCAGCAAGGCGGCAATGGGCGTTAATTTCCAGCCCTCCTATATCACGTCCCTGAGCATTTGCGGCAATATCTTTATAAATACAGTGAGCGCTCAGCCTGTTGTCGGCAGTACCACCGCTTCAAATGACGTGGACTATGTTGAAAAAATAGGATATACAGCGCGTGACAATACATTTGTTTTGAGCGATATAACCTCAACAAGATATTTGAAATTCGGAACAGGCACCACCGCTGACAGCACAGGCACCTACCTTGCTGAAGCGTCGGATAATTATACTGAGGCTATAATGGGTGTCGAGCCGAATTTCGGCAAAGCCGACTATTACTATGTTGATTTTGCGCGTAATGTAAAAAATACCGATTTTGCCTTGACCTCGGCTTATTTCGGGGATAAAATAGAAAACGTCGAGATAAACGGCGATACTGTCAGTGCAAACGGCACAAACGGTCAGGTTGTCGACACGCTTGAATTTGCTTGTGTAAATCCCCTGATTTCTGCTGATGTTTACGCTGACGAGCAGTGTACCGAAAAGCTCGATAAGCTTACTCTGAGCGAGAGAGATTCCGCCGATATTTATTACATCAAGCTCAGCTATAAAGATTATTCGGGCGCGGTCTTTAAATTAAAATTCAATCTCGGTGAGGCAAAATCCTTTGCCGAGGCTTATGAGGATAAAAACGGTATAATTAAAAATACCGCGGTGCTGTATGCGCCGGGTGCTTCGGGCAAAAACGCGGGCGATAAGCTGAACGCCGTCTGGAATGACATTCAGTATGTGTTTGTATACGGTGAAAATGCCTTTGCAACACTTGAAGAAATCCGCGATAAATTCGGCGCCGCTCCGGTGCAGATTATACTTCCTGCCGGAAGCTATGGCAGGCTTGACATTTACGGAAGCTGGAGCATATTCGGCGAGAGCTTTGCCGTAAACCCCAACGGCAGGGGCGACCAAAACCTTGACAGCAGCTGGAGCGAATACGGCGAAACGATTATTGACAATGCAGACGTCGTGATTGACGCCTCGGCAACGCCGGGCACGGAGGGCGGCACTGATATTCTTATCAGCGGCGTAAGGCTTACGGGACGGTTTGTTGACACAAACCGTAATGAAAGCGCGTATGCAACAAATATCACTTTGAAAAATATTGTATATGACCGCTGCTTTTTGACCGGTGGGGAAAGAGAATTCAATCTTCAGAATGCCAACAGCATGAGCAGCTCGGACACTGCCGTCAACAGTGACAGCTTCAATATAGAAAACATGTTTTATATCGGTACAAACGCGTCCGGCGACCACGCACTTTTTGAGGATACGGTAGCGCCGTTTGTTACCATTGACGGGTTTGTTTGCGCCGATAATACACCGAGCTTCGGCAATTTTACGGTAAGCAAAACTGCGCGTAAAGTTGAATTCACTTTAAAGAACAGTTATTTTTACGGCTGCAAGAGCAGCGCCGCACTCAATGATAACCTCATTTCCTTTGTCGGTCATAATTCCGATGTTTCAAGCGAGCAGCGCAGTACTTTTGATACAAGGCTGAATGTTGAAAACAACAAATTTATTAACTGCGGAAACGAGTCCGAGTATAACGGACAGACGCTGCGCACGGTAATTGAGCTTTACCCGCAGTCATTTAACAGCATTAATTTTGTTTCAAACGAATTTGTATCGACACGTGATTTCAATTATCTGTTTGTTACAGCAAAATCCGATACATTTTCCGTAAACCACGGGGATTATTCAGACCGCGTAACCTTTAAGGACAACAGAGTAATCGGTATAATGGCGACCTTTTTCTTAAACGAGGATACGGTTGTAGACCATTCCGACAACTACTTTGCCACATACACGTCCGATTATAAAACGGCGGCAAACGGCGACATACCGTCTGATTATAAGGCGGATGTATATCTTGACTATGCCATGACCGTGAAACGCAGTGATATGGCTCCTGTTGTCAGCAATATCTGCGGATTTACCGTCGATAATGAAACATTCAGCGCGTACGGTTATGCGTCAAGGGATTTTACTCCGATGCCGGGCGAGGGCTGTGAGCTTTATGCGGATAAAAACTGCACATCAGAGCTTAAAATAATTGACGTTAATGTCGGTCAGGCAACGACGGCTTACATTAAGGTTACACGCGGTAATATTTCAAAGGTATACACCCTGTATGTAATGGGGGTTAAAGACCTTGCGGATATTGAATATGCAAAGGTAAGTCCGCAGACTGTCGGGGGCATAGAAAATCCTGCCGTTTATTATCCGACCCTTTACGGCGCGCCGGACGGCATCACGCTTTACACATACTATGATAATATCTGCTACGGATTTGTGACAGGTGAAAATGTAGTTACATCAACCGCCAATATGGCGCTTTACAGCAATGAGCTGCTGGTGCCCGACGATATTTTTGAAATAAACTTTTCCATTGTTGCCGGTATCAAGCTTCACAGTAAAAATGCAAATATTTCGGGCGTTGAGGTACGCAAGCTTAAAATTGCCTGTATCGGCGATTCTATAACTCAGGGTGTGGGCGCCGGCTCAACGGCGGACTATCCGAGCTATCTGCAAAAGTATCTTGGCAGTGAAGAGTATATTGTACAGAATTTCGGCAAGGGCTCAGCCACCGTTCAAAGCGATGAGCGCGGCTATATGGTGTTTGCAAAGCAGCAGCATGAAGAAAGCCTTGCGTTTGAGCCGGATGTTGTAATATGTGCTCTGGGCACAAATGATTCGCGTTATAATATCTGGACGTCAAACAGCAGCTTTATTGATACTTATATTGATATAATCGACACTTACCGTGCGCTTGACAGCAAGCCGGCAATTTATATTACGACAACACTTCAGCGCGCAGACGATTTGATGAATAACGAGCGTGTTGAAAAGAACACAATATACCTTGACGAGTACATTGCCAAAATGGTAGGCGGCAGGATAATCGATACCCATGATGAAATGCGGCAGTATACAAATGATACAAGCTATTTTGCCGACGCTCTACATCCCACCGCAATCGGATATGAGAAAATGGCAAACTATATCGGCTCTTGTATCGCGGCAAACATGAACAGCCTGTCGCAGACGGGAATTACACTTGACGGACTGAATATTACAGGTTCTGTCACATCGGATGCCGTTGAATTTCCGCTTGCCGTATGCAACGCCGATATTCGTGTCGGCGCTCTCGGCAGGGCAAAAATACTTTGTTCTGAAATAACCGAGCTTATCATTGATAATACAACGCTTTCCGACGGATCGACTGTCTCAACGGAGCTTGACCTTGGCAGGTTTATTGATTTCGGCGACGGGTTTACTGTCGAAAATGAATCATCGCTTGTAATCGGCAAATCAGGTGAATATAAAATTATATCCGCTGACGGTCAGACGGTGCCCTTAATTGTAAATCTTAAACCGGACAGCAGTGTGTTAAAAGAACTTATCAATAAGGCGCTGGGCTATTCCAACGATGATAACTTATACTGCGCTCAATCTTTCAATAATTTGCTTGACGCCGTTTTCCTGGCGGAGCAGAAGCTTGAAAATGCGTCGCAGTCTGAGCTGGGAAGCCTTGCGGCAATGCTTCAGTCGGCGATAGACTCGCTCAAAATGCATGATTGGGACGAGGGTAATATTGCAGTGGCGCCTACATGCAAAAGCGAGGGCGTTATAGTCTATATCTGTAAAAATGACCCGACTGAGATGTCGGTTGAGATAGTTCCGGCAGATCCCGATGCACACGTCTGGGACGACGGCAGTATAACAAAGCCGCCTTCATGTACGGAAGACGGTGAGATTACTTACATATGTGAAAAAGATGAATCGCATACAAAAACAGATACTGTCGGCGCTCTCGGACATGACCGGGACGACGGAGAGATAACAAAGAGACCCACATGTACGTCAGAGGGCGAGATAACTTACCGCTGCAAACGCGATGGCTGTGATGTTACTGAAATCAAGATAATTCCGGCAGACCCCAATGCCCATGAGTGGGGCGAATATGTGTATAACAATGACGCTACTTATGAATCGGACGGGACAGAAACCGCAAAATGTATACGCTGTGATGTAACTGATACAAGAACAGCTGACGGCACAAGGCTTGAAGAGCCGCCGGAAACTGAAATTATCGACAGCTCAAAGCAGTTCAGTGATGTTAAGGAGGGCAGATGGTATAAAAAGTATATCGACTATGCGGCGACTTATAAGCTCATGAACGGTATGACGTCTTCAAGGTTTGAGCCTGCTGCAACTCTTACAAGGGCAATGTTTGTGCAGATACTTGCAAATCTCAGCGGTATTGATACGTCAAACCGTGAGGTAAGCACACGGTTTACAGATGTCCCTTCGGGCAAATGGTTTACTCCGGCTGTCAGCTGGGCGGCGGAAAACGGTATTGTAAACGGAGTCTCGCCGACGGAGTTTATGCCTTCAGAGCCGGTACAGCGGCAGCAGATTTGCGTAATGATTGTAAGATATGCAGAATATGCAGACATAACCCTTACATCTGACCTTGAAAAGGCGGAGTTTTACGACGATTCAGATATACAGGACTATGCAAGAGAGGCTGTATACACATGTCAGCGTGCGGGTATTGTAAACGGTATGGACGAACATATATTCGCACCGCGCGGCAATGCAACGCGTGCTCAGGTTGCAGCAATCGTAACAAGGTTTCATGAAAATTTTGTATCCGCTGAGTAATATTTAATATATAAACAAGCGTAAAAAGGACCGGGCTTTTCCGATCCTTTTTATGCGCGTTGCGGAGGCTATAAATTTTAATTAAAATAACAGAGAGGTCAATAAATGGAAAAACTGTTTTATTTGCAGCCCGCAAAAAAATTCGACGAGGCTTTGCCGCTCGGAAACGGGCACATCGGCGCCATGCTGTACGGAGGGGTGACGGAGGACGTATATTCTCTCAATGATGACACGCTGTGGTCAGGCTATCCCAGGGACAGAATTAATCCTATGGCGTCGTCGTATATGGATGAGGTGAAAAAGCTTGTATTTGAAGATAAGCTCATGCAGGCGCAAAACCTTGCCGAGCAGCACATGTACGGCAGCTGGGGGCAGAGCTACATGCCTGCGGGAAGGCTTACCGTTTCAACAGGGCACGGCGAATTTTCCGATTATAAAAGAACACTGTCACTTGATGAGGCAGTGCATACGGTGGAATACAGCACGCGGGAGCTTTTTTATAAAAGAGAGGCGTTTATAAGCTTCCCCGATGACGTAATGTGTATACGTTACAGCAGTGACAGTGCGGATTTATCGCTGCAAATAGGTCTTGACAGCAAATTAAAATTTGATACCTTCTGTGAAAACGATATGCTGTTTTTGGAGGGTGAGGCGCCCGGAGACGGCGTGCCGAGTTATATAAAATCAAAGGAAAAAGCGCGTTACAGCGATATCCCGGCTCTGCGCGCAATGACGTATACGATTGCTGCAGAGGTTAGGGTGCAGGGCGGCAAAACAGTCTGCCGTGACAATAAAATTTTTGTCAGCAACGCCCGTGCTGTCGAAATTTATGTTACAGTCCGTACAAGCTTTTCGGGATATAACAGGCATCCGTATCTGGAGGGGATTAATCATAGGGAAAAATGCCTTGACGTAATGAAAAATATCCGCGGCATGTCGTTTGACGAAATTAAAAGGCGGCATACCGACGATTACGGTAAATTGTATAATCGGCTTGAGCTGAATTTGGGCGACGGATTTGACAATGTGCCGAGTGACCGAAGATTAAACGGTTTCAGTCAGAACAAAAACGATTTATCGCTTTATAAATTAATGTACCAGTACGGACGCTATCTTCTGATAAGCTGTTCGCGTCCCGGAACGCAGCCGGCGAATTTGCAGGGGATATGGAATGAAGAGCCGGCAGCCGCGTGGAGCTGTAACTATACAACGAATATAAATGTGCAGATGAATTACTGGGGCGCTCTCGGTGCTAATTTGGCTGAATGCTGTCAGCCGCTTCATCAAATGATTTATGAGCTGAAGGAAAGCGGAACGCAGACGGCAAGGGAGCATTACTCGGCAAGCGGCTTTTGCGCTCATCACAACGTTGACCTGTGGCGTATTTCAACGCCTATGGGAGCTTGGGGACGCAATACGACCAAATATGCTTATTTCCCACTTGCGGGCGCGTGGCTTACGCGCCATCTGTTTGAATATTATTCATATACTCTTGATAAGGAGTTTTTGGGCGGCAGCGCTTATGATGCAATCAAGGCGTCTGCACAGTTCTGCGACGACATGCTTGTTGAGGATGAAAGCGGAAAGCTGATATTCAGTCCTGCAACATCGTCTGAAAACATGTTTGTCCATAACGGTGAAAAATGTTCACTGAGCAAATCCTCTGCGATGTTTCAGTCTATTGTCAGAGACGCCTTTGAAATCTTTATAAAATGCTCCGAAATTCTTGAAAGGGACACCGAATATGCGGATTACATTTCAAAACGTCTTGAACGGACGGCGTGGCTTGAATTAGGCTCTAAGGGGCAGATTTTGGAGTGGGACAGAGAGTATGAGGAGGCTGACCCTCATCACCGGCATTTGTCTTTCCTCTATGCGCTGTATCCCGCGAAAATGATACACACAAAACAGCTGGCGCAGGCATGCAGACGCTCTCTTGAGCTGCGCGGCGATGCGGGCACGGGCTGGAGCTGCGCCTGGAAAATATGTATGTGGGCGATGCTCGGTGACGGTAACCGCGCGCTGTCCCTGCTGAACCGTCTTATGAGCCCGGTAGATGAAAGACCGGAAAATTACAATTACAGAGGGGGTACCTATCCCAACTTATTGAATGCATGTCCTCCGCTTCAGATTGACGGCAGTCTGGGGCTTGTGGCGGGTATAAACGAGATGCTTGCCCGGTGTGATAATGACAGGCTCGTTTTGCTGCCCGCTTTGCCCGATATGTGGAGCACGGGATCTGTCAGGGGGCTTAAAGTCAGCGGAGGGTATACCGTCGATATGACATGGAAAGACGGAAATCTTACAGCAGTTCATATTGATTCGGTCACAGGAAAAATGCCCGAAATTATTTATGAAGGAAGAAACTTAGACTATGACAAATTTATCGGACAGCAGTGATAATATTTATCGAATATGCAAAGGCAAAGCGGACGCGGACACGGAGCTGTTTCTTGAAAACCTCACTGACAGTACAATAATGCCGGGCGAGGTCTGCGTTGCGTCTTTTACCAATACATATAACGGCGGCAGCAAAATATACGGAGAGGGCTTTACAATGCTCAGTCAGTATGCGGGGACATTGGACGAACCGAGGTGTATGACAAAATACGATGATTTCCGTCATTATAAATTAAATAAAAATGACGGATATAACGCGGTTTACAATCTGTTGGTTGTTGAAAACAATGATAATGCCGATATCTATGCCTTTTCATCGTGCAGGCGTTTTTCCGGGAGGATTGAGTGGAACAGCGATGAGATAAAGATGATACTCAATCTGGAAAATATATGTGTAAAGCCTCATGAGCGCGTGCGTCTTGAAAATATTCTTGTTTTGAATGATGTTGACGGCAGTGCAGGCATGAATTTGCTGTCGGACTGTCTTGTGAAAAACCATAGCGTACCGCAGCCGTCGTCTGATATCACGGGGTGGTGCTCATGGCTGTGCTTCGGTCCCGATGTTACGGCAGATGATATAGACGCCAACATTCTTGCCATAAACCGACATATACCGGAGCTTAAATATATCCAGATTGACGACGGTTTTCAGGCGCATATGGGCGATTGGCTTACGGTCTCAGAGGCTTTCGGGAGCATGGAGGACACACTTGAGAGCATCAGAAAACGGGGAGCGGAGCCTGCAATTTGGGCAGCACCCTTTATAGCTGACAGGGACTCTGCGCTTTTGGCAGAGCATCCCGAATATTTCGTGCGTGACAGCGACGGCAGACCTCTTGCCTCTGATAAGTTTACCTTCGGCGGCTGGAGGTGCGCGCCGTGGTATATTCTTGACGGCTCAAACCCCAGGGCTTGCGCATATCTTGAATATGTATTCCGTACAATGCGTGAAAAATGGGGGATAAAGTACTTTAAGCTCGACGCCAACTGCTGGGGTGCGTTTTCTGCCGGGGTAAGATACAATAAAAGCTGTACATCGGTTGAGTCCTACCGTCTCGGAATGGAGGCGATAAGGCGCGGGGCGGGAGATGATGCGGTTATTCTCGGATGCAACGCGCCGATGTGGCAGTCGGTGGGCGTTGTAAATTCAATGCGTGTGTCGGGCGATATGTGCCGGCAGTGGAAAGCTGTCAGAATGCTCGGACAGGAGATTTGCGCCAGGACATGGACGAATAGGCTTTGGTGCGTAGACCCGGATGTTATAACCCTCAAAAATCAGACGATTGCCCAGCTGATGCCTGACGGAACAAAATCCGAATGTCTAAAGGACGGACTGACGGAAAATGAAATTGAGTATCATAAATGTGCCGTTTTCGCCGCAGGCGGATTTATTCTTGCGGGTGATGACCTCAGCAGATATGATAAAGCGGATTTTGATACGCTCAAAATTTTTCTTGACGAAAAGCATACGCCGGCGGTATTCAGCCCTCTTGATTTTTCCGTGGGCTACATGAACGGTGACGGATGCAGCTATGCGGTGGCGCTGAATCCGAACGACAGTCAGCGCACCGAAATTGTCAGATGCGCACGGAAGGCTTGCGCGTATGATGTGTTTGCAAAACACAGTATGGGAGAGTGCAGTGACAGCATTGAAATTACAATACAGCCGCACAGCGCAAGACTTATAAAATTTATTTCAGGGGAATAAGCTATGATAAGAAATATTGTATTTGATATGGGAAATGTACTGGTGCGGTACAATACGGATTTTTATCTGCGCGGCTATTCCGAAGATGAAAAAACACTTCTGAACAGGCAGATATACCTGTCGGTTGACTGGCTGCGGCTGGACCGCGGAGAGCTTACAGAGGCGGAGCTTATATCAAAGATTAAAAAAAGCCTTCCCGATGCTCTTTGCGGTGATGCTCAAAGACTGGTTAAATGGTATGAGCAGTCCGAGCCGATTGACGGAATGGAAAAGCTCATAAGGGATTTACATGAATACGGATATAAGATATATCTTTTGTCCAATACCAGCCTTGAGTTTCACAGTTTTCGTGAAAAAATTCCGGCTCTGAAATATTTTGACGGCGAGTTTATTTCAGCAGACTGCGGATTGCTCAAGCCCGATGAGAGGATATATCGTATGTTTTGTGAACATTTTTCTCTCACTCCGAATGAATGTGTGTTTATTGACGATTCACCTGCAAATATTGAAAGTGCGGCGCGGGTCGGTTTAAACGGAATTGTATTTTATTCAGATGTCGCGCTGCTGCGGGAGCAATTAATTGAAAAGTGTATTTTGCCGTAACAAAAAGCACAACACGGATGCATAAAACATCTGTGTTGTGCTTTTGTTTAACGGATAAAAGGCTTACAGTGATATCCTTGCGGCAAAACCGCCGAAGAGACAAATCATAGCAATATTTATCCTTTTCGATTTTACCGCTGAAATGCCGCAATTTTTCAGATATTTTAAAATGTTTTTAAAGGCTTTTTTCCCCAAACCTTTATTTTGAAACCTGTAATCAATCATATATCGGCATATTGTCGCTGTCTGCGGCTCTGAATCAGTACGCTTATACATAAAAACCCGATTAATCTTTTATCATTATAAATAGCCTTCGGATACATTTCGGGAAAATACTTTGCCTCTGCAATGGAGATTGCATTGCAGCAAAAATACTTCTCCATAATTGTGCCGATTCCGTTTTTGTTTGTGGTTAATTCACATACTTCAAAAATATTTTGCGTGTCGATTCCTTTTATGTAAATCATTTTTAATTTCTGTTTTTTCCAGTGCTGTTTGGTGCGGGTGTCGTGCTGCGGCATTAAGAGTGTAAAAAACGTGTATAGAAATATAAAATCCTTAGCAATAGCTAAGGATTTTAATAATTTGGTCGGAGTGACAAGACTTGAACTTGCGGCCCCTAGACCCCCAGTCTAGTGCGCTACCAACTGCGCCACACCCCGAAATGTGTTTAATATATTATACATACATTGACCTTGCAAGTCAATATACAATGAAAAATAATGGTGAAGACGAGTGGACTTGAACCACCGACCCCCTGCATGTCAAGCAGGTACTCTAACCAGCTGAGCTACGCCTTCATAGAAAGCACCGTTATCCGCCGTTTCATAAAATTTGGCTGGGATGGCTGGATTCGGACCAGCGAATGACGGAGTCAAAGTCCGTTGCCTTACCGCTTGGCTACACCCCAATATTCACTGACAAACGGTACGGCATACGACCGCTCCGAAATTTAATAAAAAAAGTGGGGTGGATGATGGGACTCAAACCCACGACCTCCAGAGCCACAATCTGGCGCTCTAATCAACTGAACTACATCCACCATATGAGAGATTTTGCCGTAAATTCAAAGTGGCGCGCCTGAAGGGACTCGAACCCCTGACCCACTGCTTAGAAGGCAGTTGCTCTATCCAGCTGAGCTACAGGCGCAAAAAATGGAGCGGGTGATGGGAATCGAACCCACGTTATCAGCTTGGAAGGCTGGAGTTCTACCATTGAACCACACCCGCATATTCATTTGCCGCCTAAATATGTTAGCATAAGTTTTATTTGTTGTCAAGCCCTTTATCAAAAATAAAATCTTTGACAATGCTCCATTCTTTTGTCAGCCGCTCTAAGGACCAACCCGCGTTTGCGGGACTGGTGGAGGGCAGGGGGTGTGCTTCTATTCCCGTGACATTCTGGCAATATTTTTTGTACAGCCGGCTTGACTTTCCGCCGTTTGTAAAGATTGCTTTAATGTCGGCGGCGTTCAGTATAACGCTCAGGTCGTTTACTTCAACGTTTTTTATACTGCTGTCGCTGGAGTTTTCAATATCGCAGCTTTTTATTACATCCCACAGCGCAATGCGGTTGTCGTGTAAAAGCCTGCGTTTTTGTTCTGTTGTTATCGGTGTTTGCTGTCCGAGTACGGCAGCAATGACTTTCCAGAATCTGTTTTGCGGGTGGTGATAGAAAAAATTACCCTCTCTTGATTTTACAGAGGGAAAGCTGCCGAGAATTAAAACAACCGAATTTTTATCATATAGCGGTGCTATTGTATGAATTTCTCTCACTGTCAGCCTCCTGCATTAAATATTACTGTTATTTTATCAGAAAATGTAAAAAAATCAAGTCTGCCTTGACATGGGTCATTGTATAAAATATACTGTTATGGTAAGAAGGTGTATTATGTTTAATTATTTGAATGAAAATAAAATGACCGAACAGGCTCGGACAGAGGGCAAAACTTACTCTCCGTTTGCACTGGTTCTTATTTATTTTGCCGTTATGATTATTGTTAATGTTGTGACAAATATTGTAATGACACCCGTTTTGATGCTTCTGCTTTCCGAAAGTGCGGATTTTAAGCCGTTTTTAACCTCTCTGATGCAGGCGGACTATACATCTGCTGCGGAGATTTTTTATAAGCTGCTGAACGGACTGCCTGAATGGATAAATGTTTTTTCGCTGTTTTTGCAGCTTGTTTTACTGATTGCCGCAGTCATTTTTTGCAGGTTTGTTGAAAAACGCTCCGTTGCGAGCATGGGCTTTCGCCGCGGTCAGATCATTCCGGAATATCTCAAGGGTCTGTTTGCAGGCGCTGTAATGATGACGGTTGTTGTTATGCTTATAAGGCTCAGCGGCGCTGCGGTTTTCGAGGGCTGGCGTAGGTTCAGTGTGCCGACAGTTATATTTTATTTTATAGGCTACATGATTTTCGGCCTTGCCGAGGAGGCGCTGATTCACGGCTTTTTTATGACAAGCTCCGCCAAAAGCTCCTCTCTTGCATATTCGCTTATTATGAGCTCTGTTCTGTTTTCGTTTACAAATTCAATGAATTCGGGAGCGTCTGTTTTATGCAGCGTTAATGTTTTCATGTTAGGTCTTTTTTCGGGTCTTTGTGTTATGCGCCGCGGTAACCTGTGGGGAATGGGTGCGTTTCATGCGGCATGGAATTTTACTCAAAGCGTGATTTTCGGTTTCGGCATGAGCAGTGAGTCTTCGCGGACAAGCATAATGAAGTTTACCGGAATAGAGGGATATGACAGCCTGAACGGCGGCATTTATGGGCTTGAGGGCGGTCTGATTGTTACGCTGGTGCTGTTTTTGGCAATCGGCGCCGTGCTGATATCAAAGCCCAATAGCAGGGAAGCGGTGATAAGGGCGGTGCCTGAGTCTGGAGAGGAGAATAAGTAAATATGAGTTTTTTTGCAACCTGGCTTGACAGTACGCTTGCCGGCTTTGACGGCGCCGTAATTAATTTTATGCACGCGCTTGCCGTATCGGCGGGCACCGTGCTGACGCCGCTTATGAGATTTATCACGCTAATCGGTGAAAAGGGCTTAATAGTTTTGATTTTGGCTTTAGTGCTGATGTGCTTTTCAAAAACGCGCAGGGCGGGTATATGTGTTTTCGGTGCAGTGTGCTGCGGCGCGCTGATAACAAGCATCTGTCTGAAGGACGCCGTTGCCCGTATGCGGCCGCTTGAGGCGTCTGAGACTTATCGTGCTTTTTGGCAGTTTGTAGGCGCGCCTTTTGAGGACGGCTTTTCCTTCCCGTCAGGTCATGTGACGGCGGTTATGGCAGGTCTGAGTGCGCTTTGCGCGTCACTCGGAAAAAACGGAAAAAAGTATATAATACCGTGCGCCGTCTTTGTTTTGCTGATGGGCATGTCCCGCGTCTATCTTATGGCGCACTATCCCAGCGATGTTATAGGTGCAATTTTAGTCGGTGCATTGTCGGCTGTTATAGCGTTTTTTATTACAAAGCTTATCTATAAGCTGCTTCAAAAATATTCCGATAATGTATTTTGCAGGTTTGTGCTGAAATTTGATGTCTGCCGCGCTTATAATAAAAAGCAAAAAACTAATTGATTGACGGAGAAAATGTATGAGTGAAGAACAGCGTATTTTTGACGGTAAGCTGTATTGTCCTGCCGATGCGGATTTAAAGGCAAAAAAGCTGAGAACGCATAATCTTTGTACAAAATACAATGCGACATTTGAAGATGAAACCGAGCTGCGCTGCAGTATTGTGAGAGATATCTTTTCGCAGCTGGGAGAGGGCTGCTTTTTTCAAGGACCTCTGTTTGTCCATTACGGCTGCCATACCGTAATAGGCAACCGGCTGTTTGCCAATTTCAATCTGACTATTCAGGATGATGCTTCCGTCACAATAGGCGATGACTGCAATTTCGGACCGAATGTGGCGATTGTAACACCTCTGCATCCGCTTTTGCCCGATGAGCGGCTGAAGGTTAGGTTCCCCGACGGCATTGAGCGGCGCGTTTGCCGTGCCAAGCCCGTAAGTATCGGCAATAACTGCTGGTTCGGTGCAAATGTTACCGTCTGTCCCGGCGTTACCGTCGGGGATAACTGCGTTATCGGCGCGGGCAGTGTTGTGACACGCGATATACCCGACAACAGCCTTGCAGTCGGTGTGCCGTGCCGCGTCATACGTCAAATCGGTAAAGAAGACAGCGTATATAAAAATCCGGAGCTTTTTTAAAAAAGCGCAGTACCCGTACGGGTACTGCGCTTTGTTTATTTCAGACTGATTTTTACGGTTTAACCGATGTGTCGCAGTCAAGCGACATGAAGTATTCGGCAGCTGCTTTATTCTTCTCCGTGCAGTCGTTGCCCTCAAAATCCTTGTCGGCGCTGAAAAACAACACAAACTGATTATTGACGAATGCTTCGTACTCCTTAATGACCTTTCCGCTTGCGTCGTAAATTATGTATTTGCCCGTTTCCTTGATTTCCGCGAGCTTTTCTGACGGAGCTCTGTAATAGAAAAGCTCCATGTATACATCGTATGAATTTATCTTGTAGCTCTCTAACATACTTTCGTCGTCTGATTTTGTCTTTGTTGCGGATTTTATTTTAAATCCGTTTTCGTTCATTGATGCAAGCACCCACAGGGCAGACCCTTGTTCCACCTTTTTAAGCGACGGCATATCGAAAGGACCTGTGTAATCTTCGCGCTGTTCTAAAATATTTATTCCCGTTTTGTCAGAGCTGCATCCGAAAACCGAAACGGAAAGCAGGATTATCATTGCGGCAATCGCCAGTTTTTTTATTCTCATATGTTGACCAACCTTTCTTTTCTGTATTAAAATAATATCATAAAAAAACAGACTGTTCAATACATATTCGTGATTTATGTTGATTTAAAATATTGAAAGACGGGCGCCGCTGTGATATAATATTAATAATGTATAAAAATAAACGGAGTTAAAAATGAAATTATTAAAAAAAGTATTATCGGTTGTATTGATGTGTGCCGCACTCGCGTCGCTTTCTTCCTGCTCCGACCTTGAGATTACCGAGCAGATGCAGGAGGGGATTGATGCATATATTGCAGCGGTCGCACAGAGTGAAAAAAGAGAATCGGGTAGTGTAAAGGTTGTTTCCCTGTCAGAGGATAACGCCATTGAATTTAAAAATACCGAATCTGTCATCGAGTGTGATTTTACGGTGACGGAAGGAAAAGTGTCGTATACACGCAGCGACTATCTGAACGGTGAAAAAGCCGCGGAATACAAATGTGACGGAAACACTGTTCTGCATCGCAGTGATGACAGTGAAGCATGGTCTGACAAGACTGAGGAAAATTCAGCATTTCTGTCAGCTCAGACAAATCCGCTGACCACGCTTTCTCTCTTCCGTGTCGACAGCAAATACAAAGTGCGCACCGATTATATGACGGATATAAAGTATAACTCCGTGCCCGATGAGAACGGATATACCTCTGTGGAATTTACGCTTAAGGACAGCACAGTGTCCGATATCCTTGATTATAATAAAGTCAAGGGCATTGTGCGCCGCTCGGCAGGGCACACAAGAACGTATTATATTGATAGCAGCGGATATATTGCTAAAATTGTCGTTTTAACAAATCAGGTTGTTTTGAATAACGGCAAGGAGGGGAGCTACAATACCGAAATGACTGTGCTGTGCAGTTGATTTATGAGCTTTTTTCTATCTCTTTTCTGAGCCTTATTATAATTTTCTTTTCAAGCCTTGATATATATGACTGGGAGATGCCCAAAAGGTCTGCGACCTCTTTTTGGGTCATCTCCTTTTGACCTTTCAGACCGAAACGCATTTCCATAATTTGTTTTTCACGGTCAGACAGCTTTGTCAGCGCCTGAGACAGCATTTGCTTTTCTATGTCGTATTCGAGGTCCTTGTAAACGCTGTCGCTGTCCGTGCCTAAAATATCGGAGAGCAGCAGCTCGTTGCCGTCCCAGTCGATATTGAGCGGCTCGTCAAGGGAAATCTCGTTTTTTCTGATGTTGCTCTTTCTCAGAAACATCAGTATTTCATTTTCTATGCATCTTGAAGCGTAAGTTGCAAGCTTTATGTTTTTTTCCGATTTAAAAGTCTTTATCGCTTTTATCAGCCCGATATTTCCTATTGAAATCAGGTCGTCTGCCATAATCCCCGTATTTTCAAACCGCTTTGCTATATACACGACAAGGCGCAGGTTGTGTTCAATCAATACCCGCTCTGCCTCGGCGCTGCCGTTTTCGAGCAGCTGTATGTATTCGCTTTCCTTTTCAGCGGAAAGAGGCGGGGGCAGCGTCATGTAGCTGCCTATGTAATAGACATTGTCCTTTATGAAAATATCGGGAAATTTTTTAAGAAGATATTTTGCAATTAAAATTCTCAGCTTTTTTAAAATAGCGGTCATTGTTCCTGTCCCCCGTTTTTGTTTTATACTTTTGAATGAAGAAGCGCATTGAACGCACCGTCCGCCGACAGCTGTGTGCCGATAATTCCCACCAGCATCCGTTCAATGCTTGTGTTTTTATCCGCGTCGGTGATTTTATCCGGCTTAAAGGCGTATACAAAGCTCTTATTCCCGGTAATATCCTTGAACGGCACAACCCTGAGCTTCAGCTCCGGGTGCAGCTCATGCAGCAGAGGCAGCTCGTCTGTGCTGTTTTCCCTTACCTGACGCAAAAGGCTTTCGCTCAGCTTTCCCTTTAAAGCTTCTGCTTCAATCAGCATTACCGGCATCAGGGAAATCGGGTCGTACAGTGTGTTTCCCGTGTCAAACAGTGCGTTTACCGCTACATGTGTTCCGGAAAAATAAATGTTAAGCCGCCGTATTTGCCGCTTTGCCGCGCGTCCGCCTGATATTTTTGAAAATATTTTTATTATGTAGTAAAATATAAACGTCATAAGTATGACTGCCCACAGCGGCAGGTCGATGTAATAAACCCCGTTTGAGGAATTCATTCTCGAGCCGAGCGACGTAAAGTGGTAAAATGCGTACATTCCGCCGCCGTATACTGCGTTTATTACATAATATGTGACAAAAATCTTAAAATACGAATAGATGTTTATGTATTTGAAGGAAATAAGTATTATTGCTGCGCTTGCGATAATTTTAAAAATAATTATGTTAAGCAGCTGCAGCTGAGGGAAAAATATAATTACGCTGTAAAGCGCGCCGGCTGCGGCGCCCAGAAGCATGCGCCATTTCACTGTTTCCCTGCCGCTTATCAGCGCGCTGGACGACAGAACTATGTAGTCCACTATCATGTTAAGCAGAAACAGGACATCAACATAAATTGTAAGATTCAACGGCATCACTCCGATGTGAAAATTATATTATGCCGAGGGTAAACTTTGTGTCATTTTTTGTTAAAGATTAATTAATATTTGAAAAGCGGGTCTTTACTTTTTTCGACATCTGTGGTAAACTTGCTTTTGTAATTTTGAAAAATGCGGTGTTTTTGTATATATTTTGCCGCATTTACACTTCCAAAGGAATCTGTTATATGAAGAAAAAGGGCAATATATTTGTCTATCTGGTGCTTGTGTCGGCGGTGCTTGTTACAAAGGTGCTGGGGCTTGTGCGCAATATGCTGCTTTCGGCAAATTACGGTACGGGCATCGAGGCATCGGCGTTTACCGCGGTTTCCAACCTTCCGCTGATTGTATTTGACGTCACTTTCGGTACGGCGATATCCGCGGCGTTTGTTCCTGTTTTCAATGAAAAGCTGACAAATGACGGACCGCGGAGTGCAAACCGTTTTGCCAGCAACTTTCTGAATATTGTTTTGCTTTTCGCTGCGGTGCTTGTGGCACTGGGCGTCATTTTTCCGAAGGCGGCGGTTATGCTTGTTGCCGGAGGCTTTGGCAATGATGCGCAGGCGCTGTCGCTTGCGTCTTCGCTCATGCGCATCATCATGCCGATAATCTGTTTTGCCTGCGGCACTTTTATTTTTGTGGGTATCCTGCAGTCCTACGGAGAATTTATCGCGCCCTCGCTTGTTTCGCTTTTTTCAAATCTGTCAATGATAGTATACCTGCTGTTTTTAAACGGGCGTTACGGTATACACGGTCTTGCTGTTGCATTTTGCGCCGGCTGGCTCATGCAGCTTTTGTTTCTTGTTCCGTTTCTCAAAAAGAAGAAGTTTCATTACAGTGCGGGACTTGATTTTAAGTCTCCCGATATAAAAAAGGTCGCTGTCCTGACGCTTCCGCTCTTTGTTTCCGCGCTTGCACAGCCTATTAATCAGCTGATTTCGTCCAATCTCAGCTCAGGCATTTCGGAAAGCGGCGTTGCAACCGTAAACTATGCATATAATGCTTATTTTATTGTTGCGGGTGTGTTTTCGTACGCGCTGACCAATATGTTTTTTCCCGAAATGTCGCGCAGGTTTGCGAGCCGCGATACGGACGGCGCCACCGATATATGCAGGGACATGCTGTCAACGATTACTGCGGTCATTATGCCGATTATGGTCTTTCTTGCCGCCGTCTCCGAGCCGATAATAAGGATTATATATCAGCGCGGAAAGTTTACGGCGCAGGATACCGTCAGTGTGGCGCTGCTTCTTACGGTGTATGCCTTCGGTATGATTTTTCTGTCCTGGCAGGATATTCTCAATAAGTTTTTTTACTCGATGCAAAAATCTGTTGTGCCGATGATTGCGGCGGCGTCCGGGATTGCCGTAAACCTGATTTTGTCGCTTATTCTGAGCCCGTTTATGGGACTGACCGGACTTGCACTGTCCACAGTTATAGCAGGCGCTCTCATGACCTTGATTTTATCTCTGTTTACTTTAAAATATACGAGAAATATATTTAAAAAAGACTTTGCCGCGGAGATTTTAAAGCTCGTTATCGGCGGTGCTGCGGTGTTTGCGGCTTGCTCGCTGATGCTGCGCGTGCTGAATTTTAATACGGCTGTTTTATGGCAGTCGATTATGTATACACTTTTAACTTTTGCGGCAGCGTTAGCCGTATATCTGGGCGTTTTGTTTATCCTGCGTTCAAAAAGCATTAATAATATAATAAATTTATTCGGGAAAGGAGGTAAAACCGATGACATACAGTAAATATGACGGCTTTTGGCTGAGAATAACCGATATTATAAGCGCGTCATTGTTCGGCAGAGCATTTTTATGGATTGTGCGGACAATCGGCGGTATGTTTCACAGCAGCTGGATTTACAGCTTTTTTACCTCCAAGGATATGGAGGATTATGCCGCATCTTCTAAAATTGCGGGGTTTTTCAGGCGTGTTATCTTTAAAAGTAAGTTTTCCGATATGGTTGCACAGAGCGCCATTGTGCGTTCACTCTGCTTTTTCCCCGATTATCTGTTTTCGTCAAGAATATCGCTTGTCTCGTTTTATTTGATTCCGAGCGGTATACTGATGTTTATCAGCTCTTTCGGAAATGTCGGGTATATGATAGGCTATGCTCTTGTCATAGTAATCGGCATGATACTTCTGAGCTTTAAGGTCAGTGTCGGTGATGTTTTGTTCGGCTCTGCACTGCTCGGCGGACTTTGCCGGTTTTTCGGGATAAAGGCTGATGCGTCGAGAGCCGCGCCGTTAAAAAAGACTGCGGCTTTTGCGGTGATTGCAGGACTTCTGACGGGCGGAGCATCCTTTTTTCTGAACGATGTCTTTTCGGTTGTACTGTTTGGCGCGGTTCTGCTTTTTCCGCTGCTTGCCGCGTCTCCGATACTGCTTATAACCCTTGCTCTTTTCAGCGGAATGGCTATGTCTACAATGCCCGCGTCGGTGCTTGCGGCAATTACGGTGATTATTGTGCTTTGCAGGCTTTTCTGCAAGGCGGAGCAGCTGCCGCGGCTGCGCCCCGTGTATGTTTTTGCCGTTATGTACTTTGTTCTGACGCTGTTTTACACCCTGTTCGGCTACGGCGGCAGTGACAGCGCGCTTGCCGGTGCCATACAGTCTATCTTTTTGCTGTTTTTCTTTGCGGTCGTCGTCGTTATAAATTCCGCAGAGAAATTTAAACGCCTTGTTTTTTCCGTTTCCGCATGTACAATATATACGGGGCTTTTGGGCCTTTACCAGCGGCTTACCGGTCAGGGAGGCACGGGCTGGTCATATACAAACGAATATGTCGGCGGACTGAAAAGAATAAGCGCGACGTTTTCAAATCCGAATGTTTACGGTGAATTTATTCTTTTTGCCATATGTATTGTAATTGCGGCTGTTTTGTTATCCAAAGGCGTGTGGCAGCGCCTGTTCTTTATCGGGTGTCTTATGCTCCAGGTGATAAATCTCGGACTTACCTATTCCCGCGGCTGCTATATCGCCGCAGCGTGCGCGGTCTTTCTTATTGTCTGGTGCTGTGATAAGCGTATTCTCAGCGCCGGAATATTCGGCATTCCGCTTTTGCCTTATGTTCTGCCGCAGAATATTATCACGCGCATTTTAAGCGTCGGATCATATTTAAAGGACGGCTCGGTGGTGTACCGTTTCAGTATATGGCGTGCCTGTCTGCGTGTTATTCAAAATCACTGGTATGTCGGTTCGGGCGTAGGAACGGTTGCGTTTACGGCTTTTTATCAGAACTATATGATAGGCGGGGTTACGGCGCAGCATTCACATAATCTGTTTATTCAGATTACAATAGAATTGAGCATAATAGCTCTCGTGCTCATGCTGCTTATTATTTTCTTCGGACTTAAGGATGTATGCCGGACTGTAAAGGAGAGCCCTGATATAAGGTCTAAATTCTTTATTATTCCGTTTGTCGCGGCTCTCGGCGCCGTAATGATAGAGGGTATGGTCGATTATATATTTTATAATAATATAGTTTATATGTTCTTTTGGACGGTGCTTGCGCTTCTCATTGCCGGACTTAATATAGTGAGTGCGCAGACGGCAAAGTCAGTACGGACAGAAAAAGGAGTAGGCATATGAGAAAATACAGGTTGTTCGGAAAAATCCCGGTATTCGATATAATCGTTATAGCGGTTATAATAGTTTTGGGCGTGGTTTTTTACAATGTATTTATGACAAGCAATTCGGGAAATGTTATAGTCAATTCACAGACCAAAACTATACGTTACACCATAGAATTTATGAATATTTCCGATATGATAGACGGGATTCCCGATGTGGGTGAAAAGGTGTTTGAAACCTCATCTAACTATGAGATAGGAAAGGTTGTATCCGCTCAGTCAAAACCGTTTGTAAATTACAGCTTCAGCGAAATAACGGGTGAGGCTGTACAGACGGAATATAAGGACCGCTCCACCGTGTCGGTGGTGGTTGAGGCGAAAGCTGTTGTGTCCGAGCGTGCTACCGAGGTAAACGGAGTTCCGTTGGGCTTGGGTAAGGTTATGACCTGCAATATGCCCAGCCTCTGCGCTCAGGGCGTTATCGTGGATATGGAAGAGGTGTAAGCTGTGAAAGTAATAGATAAAAACGGAAAGCTGTTTGGCAAAATCAGCGTGCTTGATATTATTATCGTGGCGGTAATCGTCTTTCTTGCTGCTGTTTTTGTTGCGGGCAGGTTCGGTCAGGTTAAGCTGCCGATAGAGACAAAGGCGAGCACCGAATATGTGGTAAAGCTAAAGGCGTATAATGTGGAGAAAACCGAAAAGTCTCCGTTTGAGGTAGGCTCCGTCATATACGGTAAGACAGGCGAGTTCATCGGCACTGTCACCGAGGTGGAGCGCAAACCGATGGTTACAAAGGAAAAGCTGGAGGACGGAACATATTTCGATTATGAGAGCCAAACTGCATATGATTACTTCTTGACGGTTGAGGGCACGGGCACTTCGACGGAAAAGGGTATTTTTGCACAGGGTACGTTTGCGCTGTATCCGAATAATTCGGTGACGGTTTCCAGCAAGTATTTTTACGGCGGCGTTGTTGTTTTAAGTGTTGAAAAAAAGGTTTGATTTAGGCGCGATTATGTCAAACTATCCAAAAGTTGATTTTTCCTATTGACTTGCGCCGCTCAATCGGGTAATATTAAGTCAATTTCAATTAAATTTCGGTAATTATATTATGTTTTAGGAGGATTACCTATGTACTCCAAAGAGGTAACTGTAACAAACAGTGTGGGCCTTCATGCAAGACCCGCTACGTTTTTTATTCAAAAATCCAATGAGTTTAAAAGCTCAATCTGGGTTGAAAAGGGTGACAGACGAATCAATGCGAAGAGCCTGCTGGGAATTTTGTCACTCGGAATCATCAAAGGTACGGAGATAAGAATTATCGCCGACGGTGTGGATGAAGAGGCCGCGGTTTCATCGCTTATCAATCTTATTGAAAACGAATTGACCGATTAAATGTATCGGACGGTCCTGAAATGACCGTCCTTTTTAATTTTGAAAAAAGCGGAGGGGATTTTTTTGAACTATCTTTCACCGTCTGTGCTGGCAGCCGATTTCGGAAATCTTTACGCCGACTGTGCCGCAGCCGTTTCAAACGGCGCGCGATGTTTGCATATAGATGTGATGGACGGCGTGTTTGTTCCTAATATATCCATGGGGTTTCCCGTTATCGAAAGTCTGCGCCCGCGGCTTGACTGCGTGTTTGACGTTCATCTTATGATAACGGAGCCGGAGCGGTATATAGAGCGTTTTTCAGAGTCCGGCGCCGATATAATTACCTTTCATGCCGAAAGCACGAAGGATATAGGCGCAGTTATCGGTCTTATTCACGGCTGTTCTAAAAAAGCGGGGCTTTCCGTAAAACCGGGAACAGATATAAAAAGTATCGAGAAGTATCTCCCGTACCTGGATATGGTGCTTGTAATGACGGTTGAGCCGGGCTTTGGCGGACAGAAATTTATGCCCGATATGCTTGATAAGGCACGCCGTCTCAGGCAGTACAAAGCCGAGAGCGGCTTGACGTTTGACATTGAGGCGGACGGCGGAATCAATATCGGTAACGTGCGTCGGGTGATTGATGCGGGCGTTAATGTTGTCGTCGCCGGTTCAAGCGTATTTTCGGGCGGGGATATTGCCGGCAATACCAAAGCCTTTATGGATATTATTGCAAAATAACTGGAGCTTAAAAATATGGAATTATCGGATTTTTCACGCGTTCTTACTCACCTAAGAAAGGAAAAGGGAGTTTCACAGCTTAAGGCGGCTCAGGCGCTGGGGGTTTCCCAGTCGCTTCTGTCTCATTATGAGCGCGGAATACGTGAGTGCGGGCTGCTTTTTCTTGTACGTGCCGCCGATTATTACGGCGTCACTGTCGACTATCTTCTCGGCAGAAGCTATGAAAAAAACGGCACCACCATCACGGTTGACGAGCTGGCGGACGAGGATGCCGCGGGCAGGGGAAATACAGGCGTGCGCAGCATGCTCCCGACTCTTAATAAGAAATTGATTTGCAATTCCGTGTCGATAATCATGGACACGCTTGCCAAGATAAACGATAAAACGCTTATCAACGAGGTGTCCGGTTATCTGGGGATAAGCGTATATAAAATGTACCGTATGCTTTATAATGCAAATCCCGAAAACTCGCCGATGCTTTTCGGCGCGGATGAGAAAAGCTATTCATACATGTCCGATGCCGCGATGAATACGGCTCAGGCAAAAATCCAAGAACAGCTTTCGCGCATATGCGGGGACGACTGTACCCGCGGTGCAATCGACTTATCACAGGAAAATATCAAAAATATTTATCCTGTTCTTTCCACTTCTCTGTTTAATTTGCTGCAGAATGCCGAAAATAAAATCGGTGCAAGAAAAAAATAATGATTATACAGATAAAAGCCGCAGTGTAAAGTAATAAAAGTACGTGCCTGAGAATAAGATGTATCAAACTATAACTTTTAAAGGTCGTGCTTTTGTATGTATATTGTTTCGGTAAAGCTCAATAAAAGGAAAATACTCGGATTTATCGCCGCGCTGTGTATTGTGACGGCAGTTGTATGCGTTGCTCTGCCGAAACGTGCCAGCGATGTTTTGAGCAGTAATATCAGCACCTCTGCAAAGTCCGTAGAAGAGCATGTGGCGTTTTTGAACGCCCACGGTTATCAGGTTACTGAAAAGCCGGTTCAGATACAGGAAATAGTAATTCCCGAGGAATTCAGCGCGGAGTATGAAAAGTATAACGAAATGCAGAAGCTGTCCGGCTTTGACCTTTCCAAATTCAAAAGCTACCGCGTCAAGAAATATACTTATAAAGTCACAAATTACGAAGCGTCGCCGGACGAGGTGGTCGCCAATGTCATTGTTTATAACAATAAGGTTATCGGCGGGGATATTTCGTCTACTACGCTGGGCGGGTTTGTTCACGGTTTTGTAAAGGAGTAAGAGGAGAAGTCTGAAAAACGACTTTTATTTTATCCGTTTATGAGAATAGATAAATATATTTGTGATACTATAAATATTACAAGGTCTCAGGCACGTCGCAGGATTTCCTGCGGGCGTGTCTTTGCAAACGGAGTCAGGGTTCGTTCATCTTCGCTTCAGGTTGATGAGAATAGCTGCACTGTGACAATGGACGGTCAGCCGATTAAGTATACGCGATATGTTTACTTTATGATGAATAAGCCCGGGGGAGTGCTGAGCGCGTCGTCGGACAGGCATGCAAAAACAGCGCTTGAGCTGCTCCGAGACGAGGACAGGCGTGCCGACTTGTTTATTGCCGGCAGGCTGGACAAGGATACGACGGGATTTCTGCTTATAACAAACGACGGCGATTTTGCTCACGCTCTGCTGTCTCCGCGAAAGCATATATATAAAACTTATGAGGTACTGCTAAAACACGGTGATTTTGACGGTTACCGCTCGGCATTCGAAAAGGGCGTGGAGCTTGAGGACGGGTACGTCTGCAAGCCTGCCGAATTTATTCCCTTTGGGAATAACCGCTGTCTGCTTAAAATAAGCGAGGGAAAGTTCCATCAGATAAAGCGTATGTTCAGGGCGCTGGGAAATGAGGTTTTAAAACTGCGCCGCACGGCGATGGGTGACGTGATTTTGGATGAAAATCTGAAACCAGGAGAGTACCGCCCCTTAAAACCGTCGGAATATGAACTTTTTTTGAACAAAATAACCAAAAATGACCCGTGAAAAATTTACAGATAGCTTATTTAGTGTATTTTGCACAAAAAACAGGCGGTAATTTTGTAGGAAAAAACATTTGATTTTTTTAAATTATATGGTATAGTTATAAGGTACATGATTTTACACACAAAAGTGTATGGGAGGAACAATTTAAATGGCAGGTTTATCATTAAAAGGCATTTATAAGAGATATCCCGGCGGCGTTGTCGCCGTCTCGGATTTCAACCTCGAGATTGAGGATAAGGAATTTCTCGTACTTGTCGGTCCTTCTGGCTGCGGTAAGTCAACAACGCTCAGAATGATTGCGGGTCTTGAGGAAATTACGGAGGGCGAGCTTTACATCGGCGACAGAATTGTAAACGATATTGCGCCGAAGGACAGAGATATTGCGATGGTTTTCCAGAACTATGCTCTGTATCCGCATATGACCGTGTTTGACAACATGGCATTCGGTCTTAAGCTCAGAAAAACTCCGAAGGACGAAATAAAGCGCCGCGTTGAGGAGGCTGCTAAAATTCTTGATATCAGCCATCTTCTTGACAGAAAGCCGAAGGCTCTCTCCGGCGGTCAGCGTCAGCGTGTTGCTCTCGGTCGTGCTATTGTCCGTGAGCCTAAGGTATTCCTTCTTGACGAGCCGCTTTCAAACCTTGACGCTAAGCTCCGTGCACAGATGAGAACAGAGCTTTCCAAAATCCACCATAACCTTGAGACAACCTTTATTTACGTTACTCATGACCAGACCGAGGCTATGACAATGGCTACCAGAATCGTTGTCATGAAAGACGGATTTATTCAGCAGGTTGATGTACCTCATAAACTTTACAAGTATCCCTGCAACATGTTTGTTGCCGGATTTATCGGTTCTCCGCAGATGAACTTTGTCGACGCAACTATTGTTGAGAAGTCGGGCGACCTTTATCTTGAGTTTAAGAATAATTCGCTTAAGCTGCCTGAGTCCAAAATCAACGACGATGTTAAAAACTACATCGGCAAGGAGATCGTTTTCGGTATCCGTCCCGAGCATGTTCATGACGAAGAGAGATATCTTGAGTCCATGCCTGAATATGCAATTGACGCCAATGTTGAGGTTACCGAGCTTATGGGTGCCGAGACATTCCTGTATCTTGATGTTGACGGTGAGAAGCTTACCGCAAAGGTTGCTCCCACGACTACTGCGAAGGCTGACGAGAAAATTAAAATTGTTCTCAGCCTTGAGCATATTCATCTTTTTGACAAAGATACCGAAAAGACAATTATCAACTAAATCGGTTTTACCGGACGCCTTTTTAACGGCGTCCGGTTTTTTTCTTTATTGACAAATTTGAATTTGTGCACTGATAAGCTGAAACAAAGAAAATTGTCGTAATTTGGTCATATTGCACGTTTTATTTTCAGCAAAAAATCAATAAACAAGTTAAAAAACGCTTTGTTTTTAGCGCCGTTGTGCAGGTTTAACAAAAAATTTATAAAATAACTGTTGAAATCGCGGACGATTTGTTATAAAATATTGTACAGTAAGTTAATATAGGGGGATAACCAAATGTCCAACAGATTTTTTCAGGGTGTAGTATACCAGCTCAGGGAGAGTATCGACAGAACGGTGGGTGTTCTTGACGACAGCGGAACCGTCATTGCGTGCAGCGATCTTATTAAAATCGGTGAAAAGCACGACGGTGTATTGTCGTCTGTAAACTCGACTCTTGATACTGTCAAGGAGGACGGATATACATACAAACCGCTTTCACCCGCGCCCGGCTTTGAGTATATTGCGTTTATTGAGGGCTCGGACGAGCTTTCGGACAAGTTTATTTCTCTTGTTGTTATAGCTCTTGCAAATATCAAGCAGTATTATGACGAAAAATATGACAAGAATAACTTTATAAAAAATGTTATTCTTGATAACATTCTGCCCGGAGATATTTATATCAAGGCGAGAGAGCTGCACTTCGAGACGGATGCTTTCCGTGTTGCTATCCTAATCAGACTTTCGGATAAGAGCGATGTGTCAGCGTACGACATTCTTCAAAGTCTTTTTCCCGATAAACAGAAGGATTTTATTATCAATGTCAACGAAACCGACCTTGTACTTGTCAAGGAGGTTAAGGATACCAATGATAATAAAGACCTTGAAAAGCTTGCAAAGAGCATTATTGACATAATAAGCTCGGAGCTTTACATTAAGGCGTATGTCGGTATCGGTACTATTGTTGATAATATAAGAGACCTGCCGCGCTCGTTTAACGATGCGCAGGTTGCGCTCGAGGTCGGCAAGATTTTCGATACGGAAAAGAATATCATGACCTATGACAATTTGGGCATAGGCAGACTGATTTATCAGCTTCCGATGACTCTTTGCGAGACGTTTCTTTCCGAAATCTTCAAAAAAGGTTCCATCGAGTCTTTGGACTATGAAACTTTATTTACCATTCAGAAATTCTTTGAAAATAACCTTAATGTGTCCGAAACCTCAAGAAAGCTGTTTGTGCACAGAAATACGCTTGTGTACCGCCTTGAAAAAATAAGAAAGCTTACCGGTCTTGACCTGCGCAGATTTGACCACGCTATTGTGTTTAAGGTTGCGCTTATGGTTAAGAAGTATCTTGTTGCAAACCCCACTAAATTTTAAGTAAAAGGCTCATTATGATTTTATTTGATGATGTATTTAAAAATTATCCCAACGGCACCAATGCGTTAAACGGCGTCAGCTTTGAAATTCAGGACGGGGAATTTGTTTTTATAATAGGTCCGAGCGGTGCCGGGAAAAGCACGATGATAAAGCTGCTTTTGCGTGAAGAACGTCATTCGAGCGGAAAAATCATCGTAAATGATTTTAATCTGAATAAAATGAAAAACGGAAAAATACCCATGCTTCGCAGAAGCATGGGCGTTGTATTCCAGGATTTCAGGCTGATAGAGACTATGACCGTGTACGAAAATGTCGCGTTTGCCATGCGTGTTATCGGCTGCAGCAATAAGACGATACGCCGCAGGGTTCCGTATGTTCTCGGAATCGTGGGGCTCGGGCATAAGTCCAAAAACTACCCCAAGGAGCTGTCGGGCGGCGAGCAGCAGCGCGTTGCGCTTGCAAGGGCGCTTGTCAACAATCCCAAGACTATTATTGCCGACGAGCCGACCGGCAACGTAGACCCTGCTCTTGCGCGGGAGATTATGGAGCTTTTGATTGAAATTAACAAAATGGGTACGACGGTAATTGTCATAACCCACGACCAAAAGCTTGTAGACGAATTCAACAAACGTGTTATTGCGCTCAAGGGCGGACAAATAATCAGCGATACAACAGGTGGTTACGAATATAATGAACGCGGGTAGTTTTTTTTATTTTATAAAATCTTCCTTTAAGGGAATGTATAAGAATGCTTTGATGACGATAGCTTCTGTTTTTGTCCTTATGGCGTGTATGCTGATAATAGGCTCTGTGTTTTTGGCGTCTGAAAACGTGATGAGCTTTATGGATAAGCTGGAGGATCAGAACGAAATAGTCGCTTTTATAGACGATGAGTACGGCGACGACAGCCTTTCAAGAGAGCAGCTGTGCGCTAAAATCGAGGCGATAAACGGCGTAAGCTCTGTCGAGTATATAACAAAAGAGCAGGCTTTTGCGGAGTACCGTGACAGTCTGGGTGAAAACCGTGAGTATCTTGACGGCTACGAGGGTGAGGACAACCCGCTTCGAAATGAGCTGCGCATAAAGATAGACGATATCACATTGTTTGAAAATGTCTCCGCGTCTGTTGCTGCTATGGATGAAATAGCCAACATCCGCGATTCGCAGTCTATTGTCGATATGCTGCTGTCTGTTCGCCGAATGCTGAATATGCTTGGCTTTTGGATACTTGTTATGCTTGCCGTTGTTTCGCTGTTTATCATTTCCAATACAGTAAAGCTGGCTATGCACAGCAGGCGCAATGAGATTAATATAATGAAATATGTCGGCGCAACAAACGGCTTTATCCGTTTCCCGTTTCTTTTGGAGGGCATTATTATAGGACTTGTTTCCACACTGATAGCGATAGGACTTCAGTGGTGCGTATATGTGTATGCGCTTGTGCCCGCCATTTCACAGCTCTCTTTCCTTGCCGATTGTATCGTGCCGTTTCGAGCGGCATTCGGCAGTCTTTTGCTGATTTTCGGGGTTATTGGTCTTGCCGTCGGTATATTCGGCAGTGCGCTTTCTATACGCAAATATCTGAAGGTGTAGGTGTTTTTTATGAATATGAAAAGAGTATGCTCGGTAATAGCGCTTGTAATAGTGTTTCTTA
The DNA here is from genome assembly GCA_017937065.1 of Clostridia bacterium. Taxonomy (GTDB): domain Bacteria; phylum Bacillota; class Clostridia; order Oscillospirales; family QAKW01; genus RGIG9041. The sequence continues at coordinate 80,405 of JAGBEI010000009.1, forward strand.
TGGTGCTTTCACTGCTGTCCGGTATTATCCTCAGCAGTGTTGATGCATCGGCGGCAGATTCGGTTTCATCTATGCAGAAAGAGCTGAACGATATTGCCAAGAAGAAGGAAGAGCTTGAAAACGAGCTTAATATTATCTCGGAGAAAAAAGAGGAGGAGCTGCAGAAAAAGAGCCTCATAGACGAGCAGATAAATGCCACGCGCTCGGAAATAAATCTGCTTGATGAAATGATATCAACGCTTGAAGACCAGCTGAGTGATGCGGAGGCAGAGCTTGCCAAAGCCGAGGAGCAGATAGAGGAAAATCTTGAGCTGAGCAAAAACAGGATACGCAGCGCGTATGAACAGGGCGATGCGTCCATGCTGGAAATTTTGGCGCAGTCAAAGAGTCTTTATGACCTTATAACCAAGGTGGAAATTGTCAGTGAAATCACCAAGAAGGATAATGAGGTTATAGACAGCATCAGAAAAAATAAGGAAATTATCGAGCAGAAGCGCGAGGAGATAAAAGAGAATAAGGCAGCTAACGAACAGGCAGCCCAACAGCTTACAAGCAAGAAAAAGCAGCTTGAGAAAAAGCAGGAGGCGAGCGAGGAGCTTATTGACGAAATGAACGGCAGTGAAGCGGCAACCCGGCGCGCGGTTTTGGCGGCGGAGGCGGCGGAGGAGCAGCTTCAGAGTGAAATCCGCGCGGCACTTGCCGCAGCGTCGTCCGGCTCGTCATCCGGTTTTGTTGACTCAGGTGATTTTATGTGGCCGCTTGACTCAAAATACAGAAACATAACTTCACAATTCGGTTACAGAACGCACCCGATAACGCATGTCTATAAATTACATACCGGTGTTGATATTTCCAGCTCCGGAATCAGGGGCGCTTCCATCTACGCCGCAAAGGGCGGCACGGTTATGAAGGCAGGCTACAATACGGGGTACGGAAATTATGTGCTTATCAACCATGGCGACGGCTATGCCACGCTTTACGGTCACGCAGATACATTGCTTGTCAGCGCGGGTCAGGTGGTAAATAAAGGCGACGTTTTGGGATATGTCGGAAGCTCCGGGTATTCTACCGGTCCGCATCTTCATTTTGAAATAATGAAAAACGGCGAATATACCAATCCGCTCGGATATTTCAGCGGTGTTATGAGCTTTACTTATTCATAATCGAAAGGATCAATAATGAAAAAGAAGATTGAAATCGGTACGGTCATTTTTATAGTGATTGTTGCTGTTGTGCTTGCATGCCTTGCCACTTATATGTATCTTACAAGCATGATGCCAAGCCTTGTCACAAAGGAGAACTTTTATGACCGTATAACCGAAGTCAACAAAACGATAGAGCAGCGCTATGTCGGGGAGGCGGATACCGATGCGGCAATGGATTCGCTGCTGACGGGGTACGTGTCTGCCATTGATAAATACAGTACCTACCTGAGTGAAGAAGAGTACGCTTCTTATACGTCTCAGATGAACGGGAAGTATTCGGGCGCGGGCATAACGGTCAAGTACATTTCCGCCACAGGACTTTTAAAGATAATTAACGTAAAGTCAAATTCGCCCGCCGCGCAGGCAGATATTGAAATAGGCGATATTATTTTCAAAATAGGTGACAGAAACGTGGAAGAAATGTCCTATGAGGAGGCGATAAACCTTCTGCGTGCGGAAAACGGAACGGTTATAAGCCTTTCACTGCTGCGCGGTGAACAGGAGCTGGAAAAGTCTGTTACTATCGGCGAATATGTGACCTCAAGTGTAGAATATGAAATGATAGAGTCCGATGTCGGCTATGTTGCTATCAGTGAGTTTGACAATACGACGTTTGATGATTTTAAAAAGGCTGTCGAATCGCTTGAAAATGACGGCGCCGCGCAGTTTATTTTCGATGTGAGAAATAATACTGGAGGCAGCTTGACTTCGGTTGTAAATATACTTGATTTTCTGCTTCCTGAGGGAACTCTTGTCACATTAAAGGACAATGCAGGTAAAGAAACCGTCCATTCTTCCGATGCAAACAGCTTCTCCAAAAAATATGCCGTTCTTATAAACGGATTTACCTACAGCGGCGGTGAGCTTTTTGCTGCGGCTGTGCGCGATTTCAAAGCGGGCACGCTTGTCGGTGAAACCACCTACGGCAAGGGCTATGCACAGGAAATAATTCCTCTGAGCCGCGGCGCTCTGTATCTTTCAACGAAGATGTACTATCCGCCCAACGGTGAAAATTACGACGGTATAGGTGTGTCTCCCGATGTTGAGGCTAAGCTGTCTGCACAGCTTGAAGACAGATTTTATGAGCTTGATTATAAAGAGGATACACAGATAATTGCGGCGCTCAATGCCCTCGGCAAGCAGGTCGCCTGATATGCTGATTGAAAATAATACTTGAATTTCCGTGATGTTCTTAACGGAAATTCAGCTGATTTCCTGCCGGAAGGTCAAAAGACCTTCCGGTTTTTATGTTAGTTTGGGCAATATGATTTTTGTGTGATACTCAAATTCAGGTTGACATCTTCTGAGAAAGAAAATAAAATATGGTTAGGAATTGAAACTGCACACAAAAAGAAAGGCTAAAATATGAAATACATAGTTGATCACGATTTACACATCCATTCAAAACTGTCCTCCTGTTCCGGGGATTCGGAGCAGACAACCGAAAGAATTTTGCGCTATGCTGAGGAAAACGGATTGACGACTGTCTGTCTGACCGATCATTTTTGGGACGAAACGGTGGAGGGCGCGTCCAAATGGTATGCATCTCAGGATTATGCCCACATCAGCGCAGCGAAGCCGCTGCCGCAATCAGACAAGGTGCGGTTTTTGTTCGGATGCGAAACAGAGCTTGACCGCTTTCTGACCCTTGGCGTATCCAAAGAACGGTATGACCTTTTTGACTTCATCGTCATTCCCACGACGCACTTTCATATGAAGCGTTTTACAATATCCGATGAGGAAGCCGCCGATGCCCGTAGCAGAGCAAACGTATGGGTAAAACGTCTTGACGCGGTGCTGAATATGGATCTGCCTTTTCACAAGGTGGGCGTCGCCCATCTGACCTGCGGGCTGATAGCTCCCACAAGGGAAGAATACCTGGAGGTGCTAAGGCTGATACCCGAAAAAGAAATGGAACGGCTGTTTTATAAGGCTGCAAGCCTCGGTGTCGGAATAGAGCTTAATTCCGATGATATGAGGTTTGCGGATGAGGAGGCTGACACCGTTTTGCGGTCTTATCGTATTGCAAAGGCGTGCGGCTGCAAGTTTTATTGCGGAAGCGACGCGCATCATCCGGCAGCTTTGGACAATGCCAAGGCTCTCCTGAAGCGGGGTGTGGAACTCCTTGACCTGCAGGAAAGTGATAAAATGCGGATATAGTGTGAAAAATCGGTGTCGGGACGACAGCAAGCCGTCACAGAAACGGTGCGAGGTTATCACCGAAAGCATTCACAGACAACCTCATTTTTTGCTTGCGGAATGTCTCTATGACAATCTCTCTGCCAATCTGCCGAGCTTTCATTGGCATAAGGGGTGTTACTGCAAAATAAAATAAGCCTGCACAGCTTTGATTTGGGTTCTGTGCAGGCATCTTTTTATATTGCAGCAGTTGTTAAGGACATTCCGCTTTAATCTGTATCATCTTTTTATTATATCTGTTATTTCACCGATGTACATGCGGTGCATTCCGCCGGAGGAATATGTTTTTTCAAAGGCGGTGCTGTCCGTAAAGCAGTCCCTTGAAATGTCCTGACGGTACAGCTTTTTACAGAGTACGGTTATCTGCGCTTCGTCAAAATAAGGTGTTTCGTCTGCATCGTACAGAACATGAAAACCGCACTTTGCAATTTTGTCCTCGTCTCTGCCTGACGCTTTTCCGCAGTAGGCAAGCTTACTTTTGAATTCCGGGCTAAAAAACGAAAGTGAAAAAGTATCCTTCTTTTCCAAAAATTCATAAGTGTACCGTTCCGGACGGACGTAAATGTGCGCTACATTTTTGAAAAACAGAACGCCGAAGCCGCCGAAGCTTGCCGTCATTGTGTTTGCCTTGCGCCTGTCGCCTGCGGTTATCAGCATCCATCTGTCCGAAATCATTTCAAATATATTGTCACTTAGTTGGTTTGGTGTTATTTTCATATAATTAAGCCTCCTTTCTATTATATTACCACTACTTGTTAAAAAATGCAAATTATTATCTGTTTTATGCCTTGGTGAATATTATAGAGTGAATAATAAAAACAAGGTGATAAAAATGAAACTAAAGTGTAAAAATATGACTCATGCTATGAAGGCAAACAGACTGCTTTATAATAACGGAATACATTCCAGAGTGGAAAAAATAAGTGACGACCCTGAAGTACACGGCTGTGTATACAGTATTGTGATTGACGACAAAGCCGCTTCACACGCACTGAAAATAATGAGCGACGGCGGCGTACAGCTTCATAAAAAAGAAAAAATAAGGTACGGAGATGACGCGTGATGATTTATTTTGACAATGCGGCGTCTTCCTTCCCCAAGCCTGCCGCCGTAAGCCGTGCCGTCGGGCAGTGGCTTAAAATGAACGGTGCAAATCCGGGTCGCAGCGGACATAAGCCCGCGCTTGAGGCGGGCGGTGTGATTTTTGATACAAGGCTGCTTGTCTGCGATATTTTCGGCGTTGCAGATCCCGAAAACGTGGTTTTTGTACCCAATGCAACATACGGTCTGAATTTTTTGATTCAAGGTCTTTTAAAGCCGGGCGACCATGCCGTTACGACCGACCTTGAACATAACAGCGTGCTGCGTCCTCTGAAGCTTCTTGAACAGCGCGGCGTCAGCTTTGACGCAGTCAGCGTTGACCTGTATGACGACGGAAAAACCGTGGAAAATATACTCAAACATATCAAAAGCAACACCCGCCTTGTAATCTGCACTCAATGCTCCAATGTCTGCGGAAAGGTCATGCCGCTGCGTGATATTTCGCTTGCACTGCCCAAAGGCGTTTCGCTTGTTGTGGACGGTGCCCAGGGAGCGGGGATTATTCCGGTCAATCTGTCAGAGGAGGGAATCGATTATTACTGCGCGCCGTCGCATAAGGGGCTTCTCGGTCCGCAGGGCAGCGGATTTATCGCAGTATGCGGAAAAAGACCTGCTCCGATTATTGCGGGCGGTACCGGAAGCGAGAGCTTTGACCTTAATCAGCCCGATTACCTGCCCGACCTCCTGGAAAGCGGAACACTGCCGACACCTGTGATTAAAGGTATGTATGAGGGAATGAAGTTTATAAAAAATTACGGAATAGACAGGATATACAAACATAAGCTAAAGCTTGTCAGATATGCAGTCGGAGCACTTGAAGAGCTGGACGGCGTAATAACATATGTCGATCCCGGGCGTGCTCTGTTTGCGGGTACGACATGCTTTAATGTCCGAAACAAAGATTCCGACGAGGTTGCCCGCTATCTTGCGGACAACGGTGTCTGTGTGCGGAGCGGAATACACTGTGCGCCGCTTTTTCACAAAAAAATGGGAACGCAAAAAACCGGTATGGTGCGCATCAGCTTCGGATGCTTTAATACGGTATCGGAAATTGACATTTTTATAAAAATAATGAAAAAATATTTAAAAAAGTAAAACTTGATATTTATTTTATAAATCATGTATGGTATAATGTTTATATACATTATGCCATACTTTTTTTGTGAGGTGAAATTTCTTGCAGGCCGTTTTGGACTTCTTTGAAAATTTAATAAGAATTTTTTCAACTATGAAGTTCCCTGAGGATTTTATAGATATAATCCTTGTCGCGGTTCTTGTGTACTACTGCATTAAATTTGCCCGCGACACGCGCATGGGGCACCTTATCCGAGGTGTTTTGCTGATTCTCGTTTTGTATCAGCTTGCAATACTGATGAAGCTCAGCGCGCTGACTTATATCCTTAAAAATACCATTCAGCTCAGCTTTATTGCTATAATTATCGTGTTTCAGCCTGAACTGCGTTCCGGACTTGAGCGTATAGGCAGAGTGCGTTTCAGCAATATCCGCAATATACAGTCAATGAGCCGCGGAGATTACAACGCCATGACCCAGGGGATGATTGACAGCATCTGTGAGAGCTGCCGTATAATGTCTGAGCGCAGGATAGGCGCGCTGATGGTTTTTGAGCAGTCTGTAAAGCTGGGCGATGTGCGCGACACGGGCATTGCTATGGATGCCGCGATAACTCCGCAGACTGTCATTACCGTATTTTTTCCGAATACTCCGCTGCATGACGGCGCTATGATAATCAGAGATAACAAAATAGTTTCGGCAGGCTGTCTTTTGCCGCTCAGCAAAAATCTTGATATAAGCAAGGAGCTGGGCACGCGCCACAGAGCGGCTGTCGGCGTTACGGAAACATCTGACGCGCTTGCGGTCATAGTGTCTGAGGAAACGGGCAGAATTTCATATGCGCTGGACGGCAAAATCCATATCGGTATTACCGAACAGCAGCTCAACGCTCTTTTGGGAGAAAAGCTGCTTATTCCGGAAAAGAAAAGACGTTTTTTCAAGCGTTCGAAAAACGAGGTGACGAACGATGAAAAATAGATTCGGTACATTATGGAACAGGCTGAAAAATAACTGGCCGCTTAAAATTCTGGCGCTGCTGATTGCCATAGTTATCTGGCTGCTTGTGGTTCAGTATATCAATAAGGACGATACGCGGCGTATTGACAATATTAAAATTCAGCTCAATATCGAGGATTCCGTTCCGGCGGGAGAGGGGCTTGTGCTTGTTACGGATTTTGATGAGAGCCTTTCTATCACATATAAGGCAAGCCGTGACGTCATCGCTATTTTGAATACCGATAAGATTACGGCATATGTTGATTTGTCCAGTGCCACCCAGTCGGGAGAATACAGCTTTCCCGTAAAGGTAGACACCGGCGGTCAGTCTATTGAGGTTATCAGCCAGTCTGTTCAGAGCGTTACGCTCAAATTTGAAAAGAGCATGACGGCGCAGGTTAAAATAAATGCGCATGTAGAGGGTAAGGTTGCAGACGGCTATATCAAAAATGATCCGGTATGCGTTCCGTCTGTTCTCAATATCGAAGGTCCTGAGTCCAAGATAAATAAGATAGCCTCTGCGGAGGTTGTGGTTTCCGAAAAGGAATACTCGCAGACAATGGTATACAGCTGTGACTATGAATTTGTCGATGCTGAGGGCAATACTGTAAGCAAAGACTATATAACCGCCGATTATGAGAAGGTGGATGTGTCCGTTTCTATTCTGAAAACAAAGACCTTGCCCGTGACAGCGACAATCGTCAACAGCTCAGGGGGTTATGACAATAATTTTGCGGTACTGGCGATAGACCCCGGAACAATTACGGTTGCCGGCAGCTCGGAACTGCTTGATACGATGAACAGCTATGATTTGGGTACGATTGATGTCGCAGAAAAGAGTGAGAATTTTCAGCAGACATATGTTGTCAGTCTGCAAAACGGAGTGCGAAATCTCAATGATGTGTCCAGCGTAAAGGTGTCTGTCGACTTCGGAAATATTATGACGAAAACTGTAAGGTTCAGCAGCTTTACAGTTGAAAATGTCGCGGACGGTCAAAAGGTAAATGTAACGGATAGATATATTGACATTACATTCCGAGGGATTGCGGCGGATATAGCAAAGGTCGATGCCACAAATGTAAAGCTTGTAATTGACTGCCAGAATAAGACACAGACAAAGGGTGTCAACAGTATGCGGGTTTATGCGGTAATACCGGAGGATTATAAAGTCGGCGTTTCCGGTAAATACTATGTAATGGCAGATGTCAGCTGATATGACGGCATTCGGTAAGATCAAGGAAATAAGCGGGACGAAGGCGCTTGTGTCGGTTGTGCGCAAAGGCGCGTGCGGCGGCAACTGCGCTTCATGCTCCGGCTGCGAAAACCGTACCGTCGATGTTACGGCGTATTGTGACATTCCCGTTGAAATCGGCGAGCTTGTAGAGATTGCCTCCCGCAGCGGTTACATTTATTTCGGAATGATAGTCGTGTTTTTACTGCCCGTGATTTTCCCGCTTTTGGGTTACTTTATGCTTTCGGGTATTTCTGTAACAGCCGCATGTATCGCGGCTGTTATACTTTTTGTGTTATCGCTGATTATTATTTTTTGTCTGTCAAAATCAAAGCAATACGCTGCAAAGACGATGCCTTATGTTTTAAGAGTGGTTTTTCGCGATTGAATAAAATTACTATTGTTTTTTTATGTGCGGCATAGTATAATATGCAGTGGCTTAAAAAGAAAGTTTTAACATATCAGGGAAAGAAAAGAGGAGAGAATTTGAAATATACGACTGTTTCACAGCTGTATGCGTCGCCGGACGCATATTTTGATAAGCAGATTACAGTATGCGGCTGGGTGCGCACGATACGCGATTCTAAAAATTTTGCCTTTGTCGAGCTAAATGACGGCAGCCATTTCAAAAGCCTGCAAATTGTTTTGGAGAGCAGCAGACTTGTCAATTATGAGCAGATAGTAAAGCAGAACGTGGGCGCGGCGCTTGTTGTAAAGGGAGTTCTCTGCGCAACGCCGCAGGCAAAGCAGCCGTTTGAGGTTAAGGCGGACGAGATTTGTGTTGAGGGAGAGAGCACTCCCGATTACCCGTTACAGAAAAAACGCCATACGCTTGATTACCTGAGAACAATGACGCATCTGCGCCCGCGCACAAACACAATGTCGGCGGTTTTCAGGGTTCGTTCCAAGGCAGCCTTTGCTATTCACAAGTTCTTTAACGATAACGGCTTCAGTTATGTTCACACGCCGATTATTACCACATCCGACTGCGAGGGTGCAGGCGAAATGTTCCGCGTTACGGCGCTTGATTTTGATAAGATAAACGGCAAGCCCGATTTTTCCCGTGATTTTTTCCAGAAGAACACCTATCTTACGGTATCGGGTCAGTTAAACGCCGAGTGTTTTGCACAGGCTTTTGATAAAATATATACTTTCGGTCCTACCTTCCGTGCGGAAAATTCCAATACCGCAAGACATGCCGCGGAATTTTGGATGATTGAGCCGGAAATTGCGTTTTCCGATTTGAATGACGATATGGAACTGGCGGAAAAGATGATAAAATACGTCATTTCATATCTGCTTGAAAACTGCAAGTACGAGCTGGAGTTTTTTAACAGCTTTGTGGATAAGACACTTCTTGAAAGACTTAACAACATTATAGAAAATGATTTCGGTCGCATAACTTATACGGAGGCGGTCGAGATTTTGGAAAAGGTCAAAGATAAGTTTGAATATCCCGTTTCCTGGGGTATCGACCTTCAGACCGAGCATGAGCGCTACCTGACCGAGCAGGTGTTTAAAAAGCCTGTGTTTGTCACAGACTATCCCGCGGAGATTAAAGCGTTTTATATGCGCCTCAACGACGATAAAAAGACGGTTGCGGCAATGGATCTGCTTGTTCCGGGTGTCGGCGAGATAATCGGCGGCAGCCAGAGAGAGGAACGCATGGATGTTCTGCTTGAAAAGATGGATAAGCTAAGTCTTGACAAGGATAACTACGGCTTTTACCTTGATTTGCGCAAGTACGGCGGTACAAAGCATGCCGGCTTCGGCTTGGGCTTTGAAAGACTTATTATGTACGTTACGGGCATGGCAAACATCAGAGACGTGCTGCCTTTCCCGCGTACCGTTAAAAACGCGGATCTTTAAGGCGTGCCGGACGTTGCAATAAATTCTGAAATATTCAAAGGCGGGGAATACCTTTATGACGTATCAATCAATGAGCAGGCAGGAGCTGGAGAGTCTGCGCGACCGGCTGCTGTCAAAGTACAATGAATATAAAGCAGACGGGATAAAGCTGGATATGGCGCGCGGAAAGCCGGATAAGCAGCAGCTTGATATTTCCGAGGAAATACTCGGACTCATTACAAAAAACGAGCAGTGCATTGCAAGCGACGGTACTGACTGCAGAAATTACGGCGGTCTTGACGGGCTTGCAAGCGCAAAGGAGCTATTTGCCGATGTTTTCGGTCTGCGTGCCGAAAATATTATTTTAGGCGGAAATTCCAGCCTTAATATGATGTATGACACGGTTGCACGCGCGTATACTTTCGGCTTCTGCGACAGCGAAAGACCGTGGTGCAGGGAGGAAAAAATAAAGTTTCTCTGCCCGTCACCCGGATATGACCGTCATTTTGCAATATGCGAGCTTTTCGGCATAGAGATGATCACGGTTGCAATGAATGACGACGGCCCCGATATGGAGACGGTTAAAAAATATGTCGAAAGCGACAGCGCTGTAAGAGGTATATGGTGCGTACCCAAATATTCCAACCCTACGGGCATAGTTTATTCCGATGATGTTGTCCGCGCGTTTGCGGCTTTAAAGCCGGCTGCGCGCGATTTCAGAATATTTTGGGATAACGCTTATGCCATTCATGATTTCGGCGAGAATATCCCAATTCTCAACATCCTTGAGGAGTGTGAAAAGACAGGCAGACCGAATATGCCTATTATGTTCGCGTCTACCTCAAAAATTACGTTTCCCGGCAGCGGCGTGGCACTTATGTCGGCAAGCTTGGAAAATCTGAATTACATGAAAAAGCAGCTTTCCATTCAGACGATAGGACCTGATAAAATAAACCAGCTGCGTCATGTTGCGTTTTTCAAAAATAAGCAGGGTATGATGGAGCATATGAAGCGCCACGCAGATATTCTGCGCCCGAAATTCGAGACGGTTGTTGCCGCGTTTGAAAAGGAACTGTCAGGCACGGGGATTGCGAGCTGGACGACGCCGCGCGGCGGGTATTTTATCAGCTTTGAATCGCTGCCCGGCTGTGCTCCGGCAATTTATAAGCTCGCATTGGATGCAGGTCTTACACTTACAAACGTCGGCGCTACATATCCTTACGGGAAAGACCCCAAAGACAGCAATATAAGAATTGCACCTTCATTTCCAGATGTCGAAAGTCTGAAACTTGCGGTAGAGCGCTTTATAGTCTGCGTAAAGCTCGCGTCCGTTGAAAAGCTACTTTCGGAAAAATAAAAAGTATTTGAGGCACCTGCAATAGAGCAGGTGCCTCGGTTATATTTGCATTTTTGTGAATTTTAACTTGAAATTATTTTATATATATGGTATTATTTTTCAGGTATAAGGGAGTAGTCGGCGTAAAATATAAATTTTATTACGTTGCATTGTGCGTCAGTACGGTTTTAAACCCGCATTTTGCATTAAGCGACAAGACTTTTACTGTGTAAAAGCTGTAAAAGTCTTTTTTATTTTCCCAAAAATTAAGAAAGGTTGAAAATAATGGATTTTTTAACAAATACCTTTGAACAGTTGGGCTTTCTTGTCGAGAACCTTTCGGCTTTTGTCGAGGCAGGCGGCTGGAAATACCTTGTAATGTGGGCGATCGGAGGAGTGCTTATTTACCTGGCAATCCGTCACGATATGGAGCCTACATTGCTTTTGCCGCTGGGATTCGGTACTATTTTGGTTAATATACCGTCGTCGGGTGCAATTAATCAGTTTAGCGAAACGGGTGAGCTTATAACCGAAGGTGCTCTTTCCACTTTATTCAATGCCGGTATAGCAAACGAGCTATTTCCGCTGATATTATTTATAGGCATAGGTGCTATGATAGACTTCGGCCCCTTGCTTACAAATCCCAAGCTGATGATTTTCGGCGCCGCCGCACAGTTTGGCATTTTCTTTACCTTTTGTCTGGCTTCAATGTTTTTCACTACGCCGGAAGCTGCTTCAATCGGTGTTATCGGTGCGGCGGACGGTCCTACCGCTATTGTTGTTGCCAATAAGCTTTTAGGCTCAGACAGCAGGATAACGGGTGCAATAATGGTGGCAGCTTATTCCTATATGGCATTGGTGCCTATTATTCAGCCTCCTGTTATCAAGGCTCTTACCACGAAAAAAGAGCGGCTTATAAAAATGCCTTACGAAGCAAAAGAGGTTTCGCGTCTTACAAAAATTTTGTTCCCGATTATCATTACGATTGTGGCGGGCATTGTAGCACCCGAATCGGTTGCTTTGATAGGCTTTCTTATGTTCGGAAACTTAATCCGTGAATGCGGAGTATTAAACTCTCTTTCCGAAACCGCGCAAAAGGTTCTTGCAAACCTTGTCACTATTTTCCTTGGAATTACAATTGCCAGCCAAATGGAGGCGTCTAAATTCCTGCGTCTTGACACCCTGCTGATTTTGGCTTTAGGTCTTTTCGCTTTTATATTTGATACGGCAGGCGGCGTGTTATTTGCAAAGCTGTTAAATCTTTTCCTGCCGAAAGGCAAAAAAATCAATCCGATGATTGGCGCTGCCGGAATTTCCGCATTCCCGATGTCAGGCAGGGTTGTGCATAAAATGGGGCTTAAAGAAGATCCCCAAAACTTCCTGCTTATGCAGTCTATCGGTGTAAATGTTTCCGGTCAGATTGCGTCTGTAATTGCAGGCGGTCTTATCCTTAAGTTCTTTATGTAGGAGGTAACGTGTATGTTTAGTGGCTTTAATCCGATGGCATTTGTATACAATCTTCCGTATATGCTTTCAGGTATGATAGCAATTTTCATTGTTATAGGCGTTATAATTGTCATAACAACTATCTTAAATAAAATTTTTACAAAAAAATAAAAACTGCATATCTTCTGTTTCGGTATGCGTAAAAATAAAAGCAGAGCATTTTTTGCTCTGCTTTTGATATTATTGTTAAGTCTCTTTTTAAAAAGTCTTTTTTATCGTCTTTTTTTGTTTGCAATATCTATTGAAAATGCGCAGAATATGCATACTATGTACCACAAATCTACTGCTTTGGAAAATTCCAAAAGTATTTCGTAGGAAAAATGCGGGCTTATCTGTATTCTGTTTTGCATGAGCACACATACCGCCAGCATGATAAGCACCCATAGCCCCGTGGCGGAAAAAAGTGCAATTTTGGCAGGCTTGGTAATATTCATATTTCGTACCTCCGGCGGTCTTTTTTTCTTGATATCGGTATATATTAATGATACAATAAATAGGCTTGATTTTCAATGTAGGTTAATTGGCATGTAAGCTATATATTTACAATTTACAGTCAGAGGTGAGTTTAATGGAAATCGGTGTTTCACTTGCTTGCTTTTATCCCCGGCATCCGGAGGAGATGATAAATACGGCTCGCAGTCTCGGCTTCAGCGTGTCTGAGCTTTTCATAAATACTTACAGTGAGCTGCAGGACGATTATATACGTGCCTTTGAGAAAAAAGCTTCGGCTGCAGGGCTTGGAATTCATTCCGTCCATCCGTTTACAAGCGCGATTGAAAATTATATGTTTTTTTCCCGCTACGACAGGAGGATAGAGGATGCTAAAGCACTTTACGGTAAATATTGTGAGGCGGCTAAGCTTTTGGGCGCAGGAGTTATCAATATGCACGGTGACAGGGGGCTGGCGCTTACCGATATTGACGAATATATCGAATGCTTGAAGCCGCTTGCCGAGCTGTCCGATAAATACGGAGTATGCATTGCGCATGAAAATGTGTTCTTTAACAGCATAAATCACCCCGATATAGTTTTAAAGCTGAGGTCGCAGCTGGGTGATACCGTAAAGTTTACCTTTGATATAAAACAAGCTCATAAGGGTGGGTCAGACCCCTATGAGCTGTGCCGTGCAATGGGCGGCAATATTGTTAATTTTCATATCAACGATTATGATGACGGGCATGTCTGCATGCTTCCGGGAAGCGGCGTTGTAGACTATGCGAAAATATTTTCCGTTCTGACAGAAAACGGCTATACCGGTCCCGCCATTATCGAAGTATACAGTTCAAATTACAAAGATGTGCAGGAAATTGCAGAGTCGGCGCAGTTTTTGCGCGGGCTGGCAGCGCGCTGAGCGCTGCGAAGTCACAGCAGCGCGGCGGTTTTATTGATGTCTCCCGCGCCCATCAGGATGTAAACCTCGTGCGGCTTTGCATTGCTTTTAATAAATTCTGCAATGTCCTCTCTGCTGCTGATATAGCGTGCGCCGTCTATTCCGGAAACAATGTCCATGACGCTGGCGCCTATGGTGTTTATCTCTCTTGCGCTGAATATATCTGTCAGTATCACTTCGTCGGCTTTGGACAGGGACGATATAAAGCTGTTCAGAAGCAGCTTTGTGCGTGTGTAGGTATGCGGCTGGAAAATTACACATACCTTTTTGTAACCGGCGGCTTTTGCCGCTGATATTGTCGCTTCTATCTCTGTGGGATGATGCGCGTAATCGTCTGCAATCTGTGCGCCGTTTACGGTTTTTACAATCTGGAACCGTCTGTCGGCGCCTTTGAACTTTTGCAGACCGCTTATTACGGCGTCGTTTGTTATACCGTAATTTTTTGCGCAGCATATTGCTGCAAGTGCGTTTAAAATATTGTGCTCTCCCAGCACCGATAATTTGATGTTTTGTATTTTCTTTCTGTATAAAACGGCGTCAAAGACAGGAAAACCGTCTTCGTACCTTACATTTTGTGCAAAGCAGTCGTTTGAATTGTTAAAACCGAAGGTAATTATTTTTTGTCTGCATCCGTCCGTCAGACCCTTGCAGTTGGGATCGTCGCCGTTTATTATTACCGTTCCGCTGTCGTTTACATTTCCGATGAACTTTTTAAATGACGCTTTTATATCGTCAATATCTTTGAAAAAGTCCAGATGATCCGCATCTATATTCAGAATAATCGCGGTATCGGGATAGAAATGATGGAAAGAGTTTACATATTCGCAAGCCTCGTAGACGGCGTATTCGGAAGCGCCGACTCTGAAATTGGCATTTATCCTGTCAAAATGTGCGCCTATCAGTATGGTAGGGTCGTAACCGCTGTCAAGCAGGACGGAGGACAGCATTGATGTTGTTGTGGACTTGCCGTGTGTGCCGGCAACTGCGGCGGAATACAGATAAAGCGACATAAGCATGCCAAGCAGTACGGCGCGTTCAATGCAGGGCACGCCCGTTTCCTTTGCCCGTACAAGCTCGGGATTGCTGTCCTTGATGGCGGCGGTGTAAACAATAAGGTCTGCGCCGTCGATGTTTTTTCCGTCGTGACCGATGTAAACGTCAATTCCGTGTTCGGAAAGCATTTTTGTGTTGTCCGATTCTGCGGAGTCGGAGCCTGTGACTTTTTTTCCGTTCTCCGAGAGTATGACCGCCAGCGACGACATAGAAACTCCGCCGATGCCTATAAAATGTATATGATCGTATTTATTCAAATCGGGAAATCGCTCCATGGTATTATTCTCCTTTAGTTACTGATAATATTATAGTCTGTTTTTATTTATAAATAAATACTTTTTTAATTATTTATTGAAAAATATCCCGTATTATAATATAATTACTTTTTGTAAGGCTATCAAACTTAAAACGGAGATAAAAATGAGTAAGTTTAAAGATTTTCTCGGAGATAAAAAATATTTGCTTGCCGGCATTTTGGGTGTGCTGCTGCTGTCAATGACGCTTAAAACGCAGGCGGTTATCATAACCTACGGCGATGACTATTCGCTCAGAATGGAATACACGCTGTACGGCTACTGCATAAGGGCGTCGGCTGCAAAAAAGGCGACGGAGCCTGCCGTTTCGGGTGAAATGTATATAGGCGGTTCAATCGATTCGACTGTTCAGAAGGCGGTTGCTCAGATGGAAAAGCTCAGCGAGGAAAAGCTGGAGGTGGGGATTATGGCGTCGGGCTATCCCCGCAGCAATGATAAGCTGGAGCAGCATTTGAAGACTATGCTTGAGGAATCCGGAAAAAGCGTTAAAATAATCGGTTTGGAGTAAGCGCTTATTGTTGCCGTTTGCGGGTATAATAACTCAAAACGCAGACCGGAGGAATTGATGTGAAAATAGCGTATTTCGGATTTGACCTTTTTTATGACTGTCTGCAAATGCTTATTGACAACGGTCATGAGATAATGAAAATTTTCACCTGTGATGTGGACGGTGATTACGAGCGAAATGTCAGAACCTATGCTGCTGCAAAAAAATACGGTATCGAAATAACCTCATGCAGACCCAATGCGGACATGCTTTATGAGCTTTTAAGACAGGGCTGTCAGCTCACCGTGTCGGCGGGATATTATTTTAAAATACCGGTCGTGCGGTCACTGATGCAGGTTAATGTTCATCCGTCTTTGCTTCCTGTCGGCCGAGGTCCGTGGCCGCAGCCTGTCGCTATTCTTAACGGGCTTGATACTTTCGGGGTAACATTGCATAAGCTGTCACCCGCGCTTGACAGCGGCGATATTCTTATACAGGATGAATTCGCAGTTGAAAAAGATGAAAATCTTGAGACTCTTACCCGCAAGACTCAGCTGTCGGCTCCGGTGCTGCTGAGACGGTTTTTAGAAAATCCGGATTTTTTTTGGAAAAATTCCGTGCCGCAGCTTAGCGGAGAATATTGGGCTGAACCGTCAGAGGATGAAATGACATTTGATGTTTCGGACAGCTTTGACAGAATAGATAAAATCACGCGCGCATTTTACGGTTATATGTGCTATATGAAAAAGGACGGCAAAATAACCGCCGTAAAGGCAGCAAAATGTCTGAAAAATAAGCTGACGGAAGACCTTTGTCCGCTTATGAGCATAGATATAGACGGCGGAAAACTTATTGTCTTAAATTTGGCTTGACAATATCCTTTTCGTTTAATATAATTAATTAGGTTTGGTACTTGGAAAGTCAGTTTGCAAGTACCTTTTCTTTTAAGGAGGTATTTATGAATATTCCCGAATTGTTCGGTATAGACGTTTTTAACGACAAGGAAATGAAGAAGCGCCTTTCCAAAGAAATTTACGAGTCGCTTTATAATACCATTGAGCAGCATAAAGAGCTTGATATTAAAATTGCAAACGAGGTTGCTGCCGCAATGAAGGAGTGGGCTATCGAGCACGGAGCGACACATTATACTCACTGGTTTCAGCCGCTGACGGGGCTTACCGCCGAAAAGCATGACAGCTTTCTGTCACCTCAGCAGGACGGAACCGTGATTATGGATTTCAGCGGCAAAGAGCTTATCAAGGGCGAGTCTGATGCCTCCAGCTTTCCGTCGGGCGGTGTGCGCGCTACGTTTGAAGCGCGCGGCTATACTGCATGGGATCCTACCTCATATGCGTTTATAAAGGACGATTCTCTTTGTATTCCTACGGTGTTTTGCTCGTATACGGGTGAGATGCTGGATAAAAAAACACCGCTGCTGAAGTCTATTGAG
Source organism: Clostridia bacterium (assembly GCA_017937065.1). Lineage (GTDB taxonomy): Bacteria > Bacillota > Clostridia > Oscillospirales > QAKW01 > RGIG9041. Next base: position 97,593 of record JAGBEI010000009.1, read on the forward strand.
CTTGTGGGGAATGAGAGCCTGCGGCTTGTCAGACTGTTCGGTGATACCGAGGCTAAGCGTGTTATTCCGACAATCGGTGCAGAGCAGGAGTATTTTCTTGTTGATAAAAAGCTGTATGATAAGCGAAAAGACCTTATCTTTACCGGACGGACTTTGTTCGGTGCGCCGGCGCCTAAGGGTCAGGAGCTGGAAGATCATTATTTCGGCGTGCTTAAACCGCGTGTCAAGGCGTATATGAAGGAGCTGGATGAGGAGCTTTGGCGCCTGGGTGTGTATGCGAAGACAGAGCATAATGAGGTCGCGCCCGCCCAGCATGAGCTGGCACCCGTTTATTGCACCGCGAATATTGCGACGGACCATAACCAGATAATTATGGAAATGATGAAAAAGGTCGCTCTGCGTCATGATATGGTTTGCCTTCTGCATGAAAAACCGTTTAATGGAGTTAACGGCAGCGGCAAGCATAATAACTGGTCTCTCGGGACAGATACGGGTGTAAATCTGTTTAAACCGGGCAAAAAACCGTATGAGAATAAGCAGTTTTTGATGTTTCTTGCCGCAGTACTTCGTGCTGTTGACGAGCATCAGGATTTGCTTCGCTATTCGGTGGCAAGCCCCGGCAACGATCACCGTCTCGGCGGAAACGAAGCGCCTCCCGCCATAGTGTCAGTCTATCTCGGCGGCGAAATTGAGGCAATTGTAAACTGCATTATTGAGGGCGTGGAGTACGACGGTGTCAAGGTGTCGAAAATGCACACGGGCGTTAATGTACTTCCCGATTTTAAGATGGACTCTGCCGACCGCAACAGAACCTCTCCGTTTGCCTTTACCGGCAATAAATTTGAATTCAGAATGCTCGGCTCATCTATGTCCGTTTCAACCGCAAATGTTATTTTAAACACAATTACGGCTGATGTTATACGTGAGTTTGCGGACAGGCTTGAAAATTGTGCGGATTTCGATACAGAAGTAAATGCAATTCTGAAAGAGACGTTTACTGCTCATAGCAGAATTATTTTCAGCGGAAATAATTATTCCGAGGACTGGGTCGAGGAGGCAAAGCGCCGCGGACTGCTGAATCTTCGCAGTACGGTGGATGTTTTGCCGTATTTTGCGTCTGATAAAAATATAGAGTTTTTTGAGCGAAATAAGATATTTACCGGCAAGGAGCTTCATGCACGCAGTGAAATAGCGTATGAGAATTATGTGAAAACCGTAAATATTGAGGCAAATACGATGCTTGATATGGCAAAGCGCGACATATTGCCGGCGGTTATTAAATATTCGGGTAAGCTCGCCGATACACTTGTTGCAAAACAGAAGCTGGGTGTTGATATTGAAAACGATGCGGCAAAGCAATCGTTTGATGCGGTCAATGCGCTTTGCAATAGTTTGAACAGTGCAACAAAGGAGCTTGAAAAAGATATGTCCGCCTGTCCGGACAGCAGTGATATAGTAAAGCTTGCAGTATACTTTAATGAACGGATAATTCCGGACATGCAGGCTGTGCGTGACAGTGCAGACAGACTTGAAACGATTGTCGATTCAGCTGACTGGCCGTTTCCTGTTTATTCGGATTTGATGTTTAATATATAGACATATTTAGAGAGAATTAACCAAATTCTCTCTTTTTTGTCGCATTTTAGAGGTTTTTTCATCAAAATATTTGTTTAATTATTGATTTTTGTATTTTAAAAAATTAAATGCGAAAAAAAGATGAAAAAAAGTAGTTGACAAAGGAAAGAGTGTATGATAGAATATACAGGCACTCAAAAAATGGGGTGCGAAAAGAACATTGAAAATTAAACAGCATCAAAGAAGAGGAACCCGTTAATTGT
>JAGBEI010000010.1 GCA_017937065.1 Clostridia bacterium
ACACAGAAATCCTCAAACAGCTCAATCACTGTAATTCCTCCTTTCAAATCAAAATCAGAGCAAGTCCCCTTGCAATATAAACATAGTACACGCATGAAAATAATGTAAGCACCGCAAAAGCCGAAAATTTAACTATATGAGGCTTGGAATAAACCCCGGGCGAAACATACCGTGTATTATTTTTAAAGACGTTATACAACGCGAGCGAAAGCCGCAGCGAAGAAAAAGAAACAAACACAAGCGACGTTAAATTAATCAGATAAAAAAGATAAAAGCAAGCTGCCGCAACAACACAGCCGCGAAAACCGTAAAAACCGGTAAAAATACCGAGAAACATACCGCAGCTCACTCCGCTGTATATAATAGCAAAACAGATGACGGGAGCGCCGATTACGGTATAACCCATTAAAAAAACCACTGTAAGCAGAATGATATTTTTGAGGCTGAGCGATAAAACATCGTCTGTAATCAAACTGCCGGCCATATCTGAAGATAAACTCATCTTACAGCTGTAAAACGCGCCGAATACCATTCCAATTATAAAGAATAGCGATAGTGCAGCTGCAACCTTAAATTCACATTCAAAAATAAAATTAACGGCTTTTTTAAACTTCAACATAAACACCTCCGGTTAAACCCGGTAAATACTTATGTACAAGCCGTTAATATTATGATTAAAATATGTAAATCTTATCAAAAAATTATGTAAATCATATTTTTGCCATATCAGACAACGCATTAATTTTACACCAATAAAGACAGTTAATCAAGTCGTTTTTTAAAATTAATTTCTTTTTGTTAATTCTTTATAAAAGATTATGTAAACCACGCTGAAAATATTATGTAAACCGGTTGTCTGGCAAGCGTATTATGACAATATATTGAATTTGACTTTAAAAATAAAACAACATATGCCGAATTAAAAAGTCAATAGATATCCTGTAATTTTTTATTTTTATGCAAAATGCTATTTTTTAATATTGGCACCTATAAGAGAACCTATAATACAAAATACCGCTGTAAAAATTATACCTACTATCCCCTGCCGTCCGAATGTTATACCGTGTGCCATTATGTTGGTAAGTATCAGTTTTAAAACAAACATTACTGCAAATGCAAACAGTGCGCTCAGTATTGCCTTTGATTTTGTATTAAGCGTTAAAAGAGCGGACATTAAAATAGACGTAACCGCAGAAACTATAGTCATCATTACACTTTCTGAGCTTTCCGGCAGCTTGCTGTTTAAAATTATCAAGCTGCAGATGAGCGTAAGGAGCATCATTGCTGCAATTGACGCTAAAATTACTGTGGCAATCTTCAGCGGCTTTATCCACCATACTGTCGGTTCGTTTTTTTCCATATAAGAACGCATAAAAATAACCCCCTTAGATACTATAAAGTATTCAAGGGGGTGTTAAATTATTCTGAAATATGATTCTGTACAGATTATTGCTGCTCTTTGCTTATTATTGCCCATCTCTTAAACTTGAGCTTGGTCTTATCTGCGCCTGTCTCAATGGTCACGGTATCGATATCCTTTGTAGAAATGACCTTTCCTACAATTCCGCTCTCGGTCACAACCATATCGCCTACTTCAAGATTATTCCGCATCTGCTTTATCTCTTTCTCGCGCTTTTTCTGCGGACGGAACATGATAAGGTACATTACCACCATTAAAATAATCATAAACAGCAAAGTACCGTATTGTGTAAAAAATTCAGCCATGTTATTTCCTCTCAAATTTATTTTTAAATATTATATGTTATATGTATTTAAAAATCAAGAGCTTTTATATTCTTTTACCGAGTTTTTCAATCATTTCATCTTTATAGCTCTTGAAATTACCGCTGTCAAGACTGTCTCTTATATTTTGCATTAAAGAATTATAAAAGTGCAGATTGTGCAGTACGCACAGGCGCATTGCCAGCATTTCACCTGCCTTGAACAGGTGTCTTATATATGCTTTTGAAAAATTTTTACAGGTCGGACAGTCACATTCAGGGTCAAGGGGCAAATCGTCAAGCTCGTACTTTTTATTGAGCAGATTGAGTATTCCTTCACTGGTAAAAACATGTGAATGTCTTGCATTCCTCGCAGGCATTACACAATCAAAAAAGTCCACTCCGCGAGAGACAGCCTCTAAAATATTGACGGGAGTTCCCACGCCCATAAGATATCTCGGCTTATTTGACGGCATAAACGGCTCTATTGCTTCTATAACTTCGTACATCTCATCTACGGTTTCTCCTACTGCCAGACCGCCGATGGCATAGCCGTCCAGGTCAAGAGCGGCGATATCTTTCATATGCTTTATTCGTAAATCAGTATATGTACTGCCTTGATTTATTCCGAACAAAAGCTGATTTTTGTTAATAGTATCAGGAAGCGAATTTAGCTTTGTTATTTCAGTCTTGCAGCGCACCAGCCAGCGCGTTGTACGTTCGATTGAGGAGGCTGTGTAACTGTACTCGGCAGGATTTTCAATACATTCATCAAAAGCCATTGCTATTGTGGAGCCGAGGTTGGACTGAATTCTCATGCTCTCCTCAGGTCCCATAAATATTTTTCGTCCGTCAATATGAGATGAAAAATAAACGCCCTCCTCTTTTATATTGCGAAGTCCGGCAAGAGAAAACACCTGAAATCCTCCGCTGTCCGTAAGCACCGGACCAGCCCATCTTGACATTTGCCTTATTCCCCCGAGCTTTCGCACAATCTCGTCTCCCGGACGAAGATGCAGATGATATGTATTGGAAAGCATAACCTGGCAGCCTATTTCCTTTAAATCAACGGCTGATACCGCGCCCTTGATAGCTGCTGCCGTAGCCACATTCATAAATACAGGCGTTTCTATTATACCGTGTACCGTATGTAAGCGACCGCGCCGTGCACCGCCCTCTTTTTTCATCAATTCAAACAATATATTTTCCTCCCGTTATACGATAAACATTGCATCACCGAAGCTGAAAAATCTGTATTCCTCAGCAATCGCCTCACTGTATGCGTTCATTATCATGTCCCGGCTTGAAAAAGCACTGACAAGCATCATAAGTGTACTCTGCGGCAAATGAAAATTGGTTATAAGAGCATCAACTACCTTAAATTCATAGCCCGGATAAATAAAGATGTTTGTATCATCACTGCGCGATATAAGCTGAATATCCTTACTGAACGCGCTTTCAACGGTACGTACTGATGTTGTGCCCACGCATATGACACGCCTCCCCTGCGCTTTTGCTGCAATGATTGCTTCCTCTGTGTCCTGCGGAACAAAATAATGTTCCGAATGCATAATATGTTTTGTTATATCGGATGTTTTTACCGGTCTGAAGGTGCCGAGTCCTACATGCAGGGTGACATATTTTATAATAACGCCTTTCTTTTTCAGCTTTTCAAGAAGCTCTTTCGTAAAATGCAGACCGGCAGTAGGCGCTGCGGCTGAACCCAGATGCTTTGCATAAACTGTTTGATACCTGTTTTTATCCGTAAGTCTTTCCTTTATATAAGGAGGTATCGGCATATTTCCAATTTCATCTAATATTTCGTATATATTTTTTCCGTCATATGTAAATTTTATAATACGGTTTCCGTCGTCTTTCACACTTTCAACAGTACCTACAAGCGTTTGTCCGTATTCAATAACCTGCCCGGCAAGAGCCTTTCTGCCGGGTTTTACAAGTGCTTCCCATTTATTTTCCGCAACCGCTTTCAGAAGAAGCGTTTCCACAACTCCGCCGCTTCCCATGCGTTTGCCGTAAATTCGTGCCGGAATAACCTTGGAATCATTAAGAACAAGAACATCTCCGGCACAGAGATAATCCGCAATATCATAAAAATGCCTGTGCTCAATATTACCGCTGTGTCTGTCCATGACTAAAAGGCGTGAACAGTCCCGTCTTTCAAGCGGAGTTTGGGCTATCAAATGCTCAGGCAAATAATAGTCAAAATCAGATAAATTCATATTTTCTTTCCTTTTTATTGACATAAAAAAAGTATAATGTTATATTATTATAATACAGAAACAGATATATTTTCAATAGTTAAGGAGAAACAAAATGAAAAAATGCGATGTAGGAATCATTGGTGCCACGGGGATGGTCGGTCAGAGGTTTATAACACTGCTCGAAAATCATCCCTGGTTTAATATTAAGGTGCTTGCCGCATCAACCAGAAGCGCAGGTAAAAAATACTCCGATGCTTTGGGCGGCAGATGGTGTATGGACAGCGCGCTTTCGGAGAAAATAGCAAATATGCATGTATACGACGCGGACGGTGATAAAGAAAAAATTGCCGGTATGGTTTCGTTTGTATTCTGCGCCGTTGACATGCCGAAGGATGAGATTAAAAAGCTGGAAGAGGCATATGCTAAGTTAGAGTGCCCCGTGATTTCGAATAACTCCGCTAACAGAGGTACGCCCGATGTGCCGATGATAGTTCCCGAAATAAATCCCGAACACGCTAAAGTCATAGATGTTCAGCGCAAAAGACTCGGAACAAAACGCGGCTTTATAGCAGTAAAGTCAAACTGCTCGCTTCAAAGCTATGTTCCCGCAATGCATCCTCTTATGCAAAAATACGAAATAGACTCCGCACTCGCATGTACATACCAGGCTATAAGCGGTGCCGGAAAAACATTTGAGAGATGGCCGGAGATGGTTGATAATGTAATTCCGTTTATCGGCGGCGAGGAGGAAAAAAGCGAGCAGGAGCCTTTGAAAATATGGGGTAAAGTAACTGAAAACGGCATTGAAAACGCAGCCGCTCCCGTGATTACTGCTCAGTGTCTGCGTGTTGCTGCCTCAAACGGGCATATGGCTGCAGTCTTCATAAAGTTTAAAGATAAAAAGCCCTCTAAGGAAGAAATACTCAATATCTGGAAAGAATATTCAGGTGTGCCGCAGAAGCTTAACCTTCCCAGCGCACCCGAACAGTTTCTTCATTACTTTGAGGAGGAAAACCGCCCGCAGACAAAACTTGACCGTGATAATGAGCATGGTATGGCAATTAATATAGGGCGTCTGAGGGAGGACAAAATTTTTGATTATAAATTTGTTTGTCTTTCACACAATACTCTGAGAGGAGCCGCCGGAGGAGCGGTACTGCTTGCCGAATTGCTCTACGCTCAGGGCTATATGGATTAACTTCAGGAGATGTTTCTATGAATTCACCCGTTTTTACCGGTTCGGGAGTTGCACTAATAACACCGATGCAGGAGGACGGTTCAGTAAATTATAAAAAGCTCGGAGAGCTTATCGAGTTTCAGATAAGCAATTCTACCGACGCACTTATAATCTGCGGAACAACAGGCGAAAGTAAAACGCTTGAAAACGAAGAACATGAAAACGTCATTAAATATTCTGTGGAAGCTGCTTCGGGTAGAGTTCCCGTGATTGCAGGTACCGGCAGCAACGATACGGCATATTCCGTAAAGCTGTCAAAATACGCAGAAAAAGCCGGTGCCGATGCGCTGCTGCTTGTTACACCTTACTATAACAAAGCCACTCAGAAGGGGCTTATAAAGCATTTCAGCGCTATCGCCTCTGCGGCAGGCCTCCCGTGTATTTTATATAATGTTCCGTCCAGAACTGGAATGAACATAGAAACAGATACATATCAAAAACTTTCCGAAATAGAAAACATTGTTGCCGTCAAAGAGGCTTCGGGCAATATTTCTCAGATTGCTCAGATCGCACAAAGCTGCGACCTCAGTATTTACAGCGGAAACGACGATCAGATTGTACCTATAATGTCGCTCGGAGGTATCGGAGTTATCTCTGTACTGGCAAATATTTTACCGCGGGAAACACACGCTATTTGCCGTTATATGCTTGACGGAGAGTTTCAGCGTGCCCGTGAAATGCAGCTCAAGTATCTGAATTTTATAAACGCATTGTTTTGCGAAGTCAATCCGATTCCCGTGAAAACCGCTTTAAATTTAATGGGAATGAACGTAGGTCCGCTTCGGCTTCCGCTCTGCGAAATGAATGAACAGAATCTTCAAACGCTGAAATTACGCATGAGTGAGCTTGAGCTGATATAAAATACTATAAAAATAAAGGATGTTGAAAATGACTGACATAATTTTATGCGGCTGTCAGGGTCATATGGGGAAAACAATAACAGAGCTTGTAAACGAACGCAGCGATATTAAAATAACCGCAGGCGTGGATTTAAAAAACGACCTTACCGCCGAATACCCGATTTACAGTGATATAACTGATGTAAGAGAACATGGCGATGTGATAGTTGACTTTTCACATCCGTCGCTTTTAAGCAGTATCTTAAACTATGCAAAATCCAAACGACTGCCCGCCGTAATAGCTACAACAGGAAATTCGGATACGGATGTGCAGAAAATAAAAGATGCCTCAGACTGCTGTCCGATATTTTTTTCCTACAATATGTCTTTAGGTATAAGCCTTATAACAGAACTTGCCGTTAAGGCAAAAAAAGTGCTCGGTGACGGCTTTGATATTGAAATTATAGAAAAACATCACAATAAAAAAATAGACGCACCGAGCGGCACGGCTATTATGCTTGCCGACGCTGTAAATAACGACGGTGAATACTCATATATATACGACAGGCACTGTCAAAAACGTCCGCGTGATAAAAATGAAATCGGGATCAGCTCGGTGAGAGGCGGAAGCATTGTCGGGGAACACAGTGTTCTATTTGCAGGAATAGATGAAGTAATAGAGATAAAGCATACCGCTTACTCCAAAAAAATTTTTGCTGCCGGAGCTCTTAATGCTGCCAAGTGGCTAAAAAAACAACCAAGCGGTCTGTACAGTATGAAAGATATAGTATAAAAAATAAGGTCTTACAAAAGTAAGACCTTATTTTTTAATTCAGCGTTATGCTGGTGCCGGAAGCGGGGGTCGAACCCGCACCCTGTCGCCAGGACCGGATTTTGAGTCCGGCACGTCTGCCAATTCCATCATTCCGGCAAATCTATTAAGCGGTTAAATTACCCGGTCGGTAATCGTCCGGGTAATTTAACAAAAGCAATAGTATTATATATTATACAGCAAAAAATATCAAGAGTGTTTTTTACTTATTTGCTTGTTTCAAGAAAAATATTATACAGATCCATCGGAAATGCCTTTTTAATTTTAAGAGCCTCCTGAACATCATAATTTACAAGCTCGCCTTTTTGTATTCCGCAAACCTTATTGCTGTAACCGTTAGCAATAAGCTCAACAGCATAATGACCTATCTTTGTTGCATTCACCCTGTCATCTGCAGTAGGCGAACCTCCGCGCTGTACATGACCGAGTACGGTAGCTCTTGTAATTATGCCTGTGTCTTCTTCAATTCGAGCTGCGATCTCTTCGCTGTTTCCGATTCCTTCTGCAACAATAACAATAAAATGAGTTTTGCCTGCCGCCTGAGAGTCTTTAATTTTGGAGAGTATATCTTCATACTTAAACTCCACCTCCGGAATGGCTACTGCCGTAGCGCCGGTGGAAATTGCCGAATAAAGCGCAATATATCCGGCATTACGTCCCATTACTTCTACAACCGAACAACGCTGATGTGACTCCATTGTATCTCTCAAACGGTCAACCATGTCGATAACACAGTTTACGGCAGTGTCAAAACCTATTGTATATTCACTTATACCGATATCATTATCTATGGTTCCCGGAACACCGATACACGGGATGCCCATAGCCGAAAGATCGGCAGCACCCCTGAAGGTTCCGTCTCCGCCTATGGCTACAATACCGTCAATACCGCTCTTTTTGCACATATCAACAGCCTTTTTTATACCCGCTTCATATCTGAATTCGTCACATCTGGCAGAGTACAGAAAAGTACCGCCCCTGTTTATAATTCTTGAAACGCTTTTATAGCCGAGTTCAATAAAATCTCCTTCAATCAGTCCCTGATATCCTCTTTTTATTCCGACGACCTGTATACCCTTAGCAAGAGCGGTACGCGTAATAGCTCTTATCGCTGCATTCATTCCGGGGGCATCACCGCCGCTTGTAAGAACACCTATTTTTTTAATATTACTGTTCATTGTATTCAAACCTTCCTTAAACAATTCTACTACCAAACTATTTTACAACATGCACAATGGAAAATCAACTACTTTATAACAATATTTTCTTGTCCGAGCATTGCTTCAAGCTCTTTTATAAGTGAATATTCCGGCTTTACCGTTAATCTGTTTACAGTCGTAACGGTTTTCCCCGTATCGGAAAAATGAAACACACAAACAGTATCACCGGGATAGCTTTTCAAAAGGTTTAAAACCTTTTGATATGTCTGAGTGGTTTCCGATACAAAATTGAGATAAATTTTTTTGTACTTTTCAAGCAAATCATTTTTATTTTTAAGGCGAAGCGACATGCATTTCAGCTGGTATGTCTCCCCGTCACGAGACGAAAGCTCTCCTTCGATCTCAACAAAAGCTCCCACCTCCAGCTGAGTTTTAAAAACTTCAAAGGTTTTCGGGAAGACAACAACGTCGATTGACGATGTAATATCTTCAACGGATATATATGCCATGTCCTTTTGCTGCTTTGTAGCAATAACGCGAACCGAATCAATTATGCCGAAAATCTTAACCTTTCCGACATTATCGGAGTTTAGGGTACTGATTTTACTGTATTGCCCGTTTTCATAAACTGCCGCGTACTGTCTCAGAGGATGTTCCGACAAATACAGTCCCAGGCTGTCCTTTTCCATTGCAAGCTTTTTGGAAATATCAAATTCATCAAGCGGCTGAGAGAAATAATCGGGGTTATATTCTATATCGTTTCCGTCATCGAAAAAACTGAGCTGACTTTCTGACTCGCGCTTTTTTTCTAAAATAACGTCCGTCATCACTTTGTCATAAACCGATAGCATATGCCTGCGGGAAAATCCAAAGCTGTCAAACGCACCGCATTTCACAAGATACTCCACTGCTCTGCGATTAAGCTCATCGCCGCACAGCCGTGCAATAAAATCCGCATAATCTGAATATCTGCCGTTTTCCTCTCGCTCCTGACTGATCTTTTCAGCCAGCTTCCTGCCGACGTTTTTAACTGCACCCAAACTATAATATATCCCGTTTTTGTCCGCGTAAAAAATATTTTTGCTTTTGTTAACGTCAGGCGGCAGTACATTTATTCCCAAGCGCTGGCATTCTGATATATATTCCTTGATTTTCGGAATGTTTCCGATAACGCTTGTCAGCAGTGCAGCCATAAACATCGCGGGATAATTCGCTTTCAGATAAGCGGTACGGTAAGCAATGACAGCATACCCTGCGGCATGGGATTTATTAAATCCGTAACGTGCAAATTCGTTCATTTCCTCAAAAATCGACTCTGCAATTTCGTCTGAAATCCCGTTTTTTACAGACCCCTCTATAAACAAGCGCCGTTCATTTTCCATGACAGAGTATTTCTTTTTACTCATTGCCGCACGCAAAACATCGGCGTGACCGTAGCTGTATCCCGCTATCTCACGGGCTATCTGCATTACCTGCTCCTGATACACTATACATCCGTATGTTTCGCTTAATATAGGACGCAGCTTTTCGGTCTTATAAATTATTTTATCCGGATCAAGTCTGTTTTTCAGATACTGAGGTATAGCATCCATAGGTCCCGGTCGGTAAAGCGAGACGGCTGCAATAATGTCATCTATCGAACTCGGCTTTAATCTTGTCAGCATTTTGCGCATACCGGGACTTTCAAGCTGAAATACGCCGAAAGTATTCCCCGCGCTTATCATATCAAATGTTTTTTTATCGTTGTCATGAATTTCCTCGATTTTAAAATCCGGTTCAATACCCTGAATAAGCTTTTCTGTTTTATCAATAACAGTAATATTACGCAGACCCAAAAAATCAATTTTTAAAAGACCCAGCTGCTCAACCTCATTTTTCTGAAACTGAGTAACTACAATGTCATCATTTTTTGAAAGCGGAACATAATCGCTGACGGGGCCCTCCGTAATTACAACGCCTGCCGCATGAGTCGAGCCGTGGCGCGGATATCCTTCAACCTGGAGTGCCGTGTCTATAAGCTTTCTGACATCTTCGCTGTCCTCATATTTCCTTTGCAGCTCATTGTCATTTTCAAGCACCGAGGAAATCGTTATTCCGGGCTTAGAGGGAAAATGCTTGGATACGGCATCTACCGTAGAATATGGTATTTCCAGCACTCGCCCTACATCCTTGATTGCCGCACGCGCCGCGAGCGTACCGAAGGTGATTATCTGCGCCACACACTGGTGCCCGTATTTTTTTATTACATAGTTTAATACTTCCTGACGCCGTTCTACACAAAAGTCGATATCTATATCAGGCATCGAGACGCGGCTCGGATTTAAAAAGCGCTCAAAAATAAGGCCGTATTTCATTGGGTCAATATCGGTAATACCAAGACAGAACGACACAATAGATCCGGTGGCACTTCCCCTTCCCGGTCCGACCGCAATACCGTTTGACTTGGCGTATCCGACAAAATCGCTGACTATAAGAAAGTAGTCAACAAACTGCATCTCACGTATCACCGACAGTTCATAATCCAAACGCTGATTGTATATATCGCACCGACCGTAACGACGTTCAAGTCCGTCATAGCACAGTTTTTTTAGATATTCAAAACTGTCCTCGCCTTCCTTCAAACGGAAGTGAGGAAGATGCATACTTTCAAAATCAAGAGTAACATTACAGCTTTCTGCTATTTTTACGGTATTCGACAGCGCTTGAGGAACATATTCAAAAAGTTGATGCATTTCTCCGTAGGATTTTATATAAAATTCATCGGTCTGAAATGCCAGAGGATTGTCCTCATATATGCTTTTATTCATACTGATACACATCAGAACCTTTTGAATATATGCGTCGGGCTTATCAATATAATGCGCGTCATTTGTAGCTACAAGCTCAATCCCTGTCTGCTCGGAAATACGCATAAGATTCTGTGTAACGTCTTTATCCTCTTCGAGCAAATGATCCTGAAGCTCAAGATAAAAATCCTTGCCGAAGATATCACGATATTCCAAAGCCTTTTCCAATGCACCGCCTGTATTTCCCTCTAAAATCAGACGCTGTACATCACCGGCAAGACAGCCGGAAAGCGCGATAAGCCCCTTTGAATACTGTGCCAGTGTCTGCATGTCGGTTCGGGGTTTGTAATAGAAACCTTCGATAAAAGCATCGGAGACAATTTTTAATAAATTTCTGTATCCCGTATTATCTTTAGCAAGCAGAATAAGATGTCCGTATTTTGAATCTATTCCGTACTCCTTCTGCAGTCTGGAACGTGCAGAAACGTACACCTCGCAGCCTATTATCGGCTTTATGCCCTTCTCCTTTGCCTTCTTATAGAATTCAGCAACACCGTACATAACACCGTGGTCGGTAATCGCAACGGCTTTCTGTCCGAGACTTTGAACGCGGGAAAGCAGGTCGTCTATACGGCAGGCGCCGTCAAGAAGACTGTATTCGGTATGAACATGAAGATGAACAAACTCATTCATTTTATTCTCCCGTCTTACTTTGTCTAATTTAGCTTTGATGCGATATCGGTAAGCTTATTAAGCCTGCGGTTAAGTCCCGAACGGCTGAGCCTGCCATGACTTATCTGCACAAGCTCATTCAGGGATTTATCCGGATTTTCCAAGCGCAGTCTTGCCGCATATGCAAGATCGCTTTCAAGCGAATCAAGTCCGATTTTATCAGAGATTATATTTATTGCTTTTACCTGCTCCACCGATTTATTCAGTGTTTTTTCTATATTATGCAGTTTTGTATTGTTTACCCGATTACTGTAATTGTTCATTTCCTTCTGTATTTTAGAGTCGATGAAGGAAAATGTCGAAGCCTTGGCTCCCACTCTGTATAAAAACTTCTCAATAGATTCGCTGTCTTTCATATATACAATATAATTTGATTTTCTGACAACTGTTTTTACCGGAAAATCAAGCCGAAGCATAAAATCACGCATAGATTTTGCAAGTGTATAATATGGAGTGGAAATTTCAAAATGATAGCTGTTTTCGGGATTGGAAGTATAACCGCCTATAAGAAATGCACCGCGAAGAAAAGCATCTACACAGCAATCATTTTCGGTTAATGCGCCGCTGACTGTCAAATCGATTTTACCGTTGACATCTATATACATAACGTCATACAGTTTTTTCAGCCGCTCACCGTCAATTTCCAAAGTATAAAGATTAACCGTTTCATCTACATTGAAATAAATTCCCAGCACACTGTCTGAAAGCTCATTCAGCTTATTGACAACCAATACATTTTCGGTTGTTATTTTAAGAGCATCGCTGCCGATATTCTGAGCAAATAAAATCATGCCGTAAAGCTGAGCAAGCCTGCAACAGTCATTTTTCAGCTTAATATCACATAATTCGCATTTTGTATCAAAAGAAAAAGACATCTATTCTTTCCTGTCTGTTTTATCAATATCTCTGTGTATAACAGATATGTTATAACCTTTACTGAGCAAATCCTGTCCGAGCTTTAACGCAAAAGCAACGCTGCGGTGCTTACCGCCCGTGCAGCAAAAGCCTATCGTAAGATTTGTTTTACCCTCATAACAAAACTGCGGAAGCAGCATAGAAATCATTTCATAAACGCGCTTATAATACTCCTTTGCGGAGTTAAATCCGAAAACATAATCATAGACCTCGGAATCCATACCGGTAAGCGGCTTTAAATCACTTACATAAAACGGATTAGGCAGACACCGTACATCAAACTGCATGTCTACATCCAACTGCGGACCGTACTTCTGACCGAATGAAATCACAGTTATCTGCAATGCGGTTTCAGCATTACTGAATTTCTGCACAATCTGATCACGCAGGTTCTTTGTTCTTAAAAATGAAGTGTCTATAACATAATCCGAAATTGCACGAACAGGTGCAAGCTTTACGCGCTCCTGTTCGACGGCGCCTATAAGAGAACCCGCTGATTTAATAAGAGGGTGACGGCGGCGCGTTTCCTTATACCGCTTTATCAAAGCGTCGTCCGATGCTTCTAAAAACAGTATTTTTATGTTGACGCCGCTTTCACGGAATTTTGTAAGTTCATCCAATATGCCGTCAAACAGCACGCCGGTACGCATATCAACAACAATGGCAAGGCGCTCAAATTTTGCGTTTGATGAGGAGCATACCTCGATAAATTTAGAAATAAGAACAGGCGGCATATTGTCAACGCAGTTAAAGCCCAAATCCTCGAATACATCCACCGCAGCGGATTTGCCGGCACCGCTCATTCCGGTAATTACAACAATTTCCATAATCAGTCCTCTATAAATTTAAGCTCACACTCAAGCAAAACTCCGTAATTCTCTCTTACCTTATTTTGAATAACGGAAATAAGCTCTCTTACATCCTTTTCCGACGCATTATCATAATTTACAATAAATCCGCTGTGCTTGGTACTGACCATAGCACCGCCGACAGAAGCTCCCTTAAGTCCGCTGTCTTCAATCAGCTTTCCTGCAAAATAGCCCTGCGGTCTTTTGAAAACAGAACCGGCACTCGGCATGTCAAGCGGCTGTTTGCTTTTTCTTGCGCTCTGAAACTCGTCTATAAGGGCTGCGGAACGCGCTTTATCACCTTTTTGCAATGATATACAAGTTTTGGTAATTATATAATTCCTGTCGGTAAAGAATGAATGTCTGTAACTGAAATCATGCAGCTTATTCTCAAGTATACAAATATTTCCTTTGTCGTCTACGTACTCTGTTTTTACAATACACTGTGACATCTCTCCTCCGTATGCCCCCGCGTTCATATATACGGCACCGCCGACGCTGCCCGGAATACCATACGCGAACTCCATACCGCCAAAGCCTTTGTCCACAGTATATTTTGATGCCTTTGCAAGCATGACACCGGCACCAAAGTAAAACAGACCGTCAGAATAAGCAATACTGTCCATTTTATCTGTTTTAATGATAGGCGTTAAAAGACCATTATCGGGAAACAGTACATTTGAGCACCTGCCGAAGGTCATATACTTTATACCGTTTTCATTGCAGTATTTAACTATTTTCGCCGCTTTCTCGGCACATTCGGGGTAGCATACAATCGCAGCTTTTCCGCCTATTTTAAACGACGACAGCTCCTTTAAAGAGGTATTTAAACTGTACGCAATATTTTCACTGCTTAAAAAGTCGGTAAACTTTGTCATTAAAATTACTCCAAATCAAAACAGAGAAAGCTGGCTCGTTTTCGGTATATCTCCGAAAACACCCGCCTCATCAAACATTTCCATAACACTTGCAGACACACCGGAGCGTGTTCTGAACTCTTCCTGAGATATGTAAGGTCCGCCCTCGCGGGACTGTACTATATTTTCAGCCGCACTTCCTCCGACCCCGCTGAAAACAGAAAACGGCATTCTTATTTTTCCGTCCTCGATTTTAAAATCAAATGCCTCCGATTTATATACGTCAACAGGCAGAAACTCAATTCCCCGTGCAAGCGCTTCAATAACAATCTGATATGTTGTTACAATTTCCGCGTCCTTTTGCTTTAGTTTACCCTGAGACTGGAGCTTACTTATTAAATCACTGAGATAATTTTTGCCTTTCATTACGTCAACTGCGTTAAAACCGTCGGGTCGCACCGTAAAATACACAGTATAAAATTCCAGAGGTCTGTTGATTTTGTACCAACCCAGTCTCATTGCCGATATGACATATGCTGCCGCGTGGGCTTTGGGGAACATATACTTTATTTTCATACATGAATCGATATACCAATCGGGAACATCATGCTTTTTCATTTCCTCAATCATTTCTTCGGTGAGAAATTTAGAAGCGTTGCCTTTACGGACAATTTCCATAATCTTAAAAGCTAAACCGCTGTCAAGACCCTTATGGATAAGATAAACCATAATATTATCACGCGTACCTATAACCTGACTGATATCGCATATTCCCTGCTTTATAAGCTCCTGAGCATTATCCGTCCAAACATTGGTACCATGTGAAAGTCCCGAAATCTGCAAAAGATCGGAAAAATTCTGCGGCCGCGCTTCCATCATCATCTGGCGTACAAAGTTTGTGCCCATTTCGGGCAGCGCCAGCGTACCGGTTTCGCAGTTTATGTCACGCGGAGAAACTCCGAGCTTTTCCGGGCTTGTAAGAAGACTGTAAACGTCTCTGTCATTCATCGGTATATCCTCAAACTGCATATCCTGAATATCGTTTAGATATTTAAGCATTGTCGGTACGTCATGTCCGAGAATATCCAGCTTGAGTATTGTATCGTGAAGAGAATGGAAATCAAAATGCGTCGTAAGTATATCGCTTGTCTGGTCATCAGCAGGATGCTGAATAGGGCAAAAATCATACACACTGTATTTCTTTGGTATAACGACCATACCTCCGGGATGCTGACCGGTTGTGCGCCGTACTCCGATACATCCCTCTACAAGTCTTTGTATTTCCGCCTTGTTGCAGACCATCTCTTTTGATTCAAGATACTTTTTTACAAAACCGTAAGCTGTCTTGTCTGCAAGCGTGCCTATTGTACCGGCTTTAAAAACGTAGCCCTCACCGAAGAGCTCTTCAACATACTTATGTGCTTTGCCCTGATAAATACCCGAAAAGTTAAGGTCGATATCAGGCACCTTGTCTCCCTTAAAGCCGAGAAAGGTTTCAAACGGTATATCATGTCCGTCCGTTTTAAGTCTTGTGCCGCATTTAGGGCAATTCTTATCCGGCAGGTCAAAGCCCGAGCCGACCGAACCGTCATGAAAAAACTCACTGTACTGACATTCCGGGCAGAGGTAGTGCGGTACAAGCGGATTAACTTCGGAAATGCCGACCATTGACGCGACAAATGACGAGCCGACAGAGCCGCGCGAGCCGACCGAAAAGCCGTCATCATTTGATTTTTTTACAAGCTTTTGCGCTATCATATACATAACCGCATAACCGTTATTAATAATAGAATCAAGCTCTCTTGTCAGACGCTTTTCAACATATTCGGGAATAGGATCACCGTATAAACGCTTACAGTTGGAAACAGCAATATCACGAAGCTCCTGCTCGCAGCCCTCAAGCTCAGGTGCATGCATTCCGTCAGGTATAGGTGTCAGTTCCTCTACCATGTCGGCAACTGCATTGGTGTTGTCTATGACAACGCGCCTTGCCTCCTCCTGACCCAAATAGGAAAACTCCTTCAGCATTTCATCGGTTGTTCTGAAATACAGAGGCGGTTGTGTATCCGCATCTGAAAAGCCCTGACCCGCCATGAGTATGCGTCTGAAACACTCATCTTCTTTATTGAGAAAATGTACGTCCCCTGTTGCGACAATCGGTTTGCCGAGCTTATCGGCAATCTTTATGATTTTGATATTTATCTGCTCAAGCGATTTAACGCTGTCAACATATCCGTCACGCAGAAGATGCATATTATTGCCCAAAGGCTGGATTTCCATGAAATCATAAAATGAAGCCACAACGGTACATTCGTTTTCATTTGCTCCGGCAAGAACAGTTCTGTAAAGCTCACCGGCTTCACACGCACTGCCTACAATCAATCCGTCACGCAGCTTGGCAATTTCACTTCTGTACATCAGCGGTCTGCGATAAAAATGGTCTATTTCGGAAAAGGTGACTAACTTATACAGATTTTTAAGCCCTTCTTTATTTTTAACCAAAAGAATAATATGATACCTTTGATTTTCCTTTGACTTATAATTAAAATCGGGATTGGGTCGGCAGCCGCCAGGAATTTTTACTATGCCTTTTTTGCAGAGTACAATAAAAATCTCTGCAAGCATTTTTGCATCATCTATTGCACGGTGATGATTAAATTCATTAAAACCGAGGTGCTGAGCAACAATATTGAGTTTAACCTTATTAAGTTCGGGAAACGCCTTTCTGCAAAGAGGAACTGTATCAATTTGACGGTAAACAAACCGAATATCATTTTCCTGACAGGCAACATCTATAAACGAGCAGTCAAATTTTGAATTATGAGCAACAAGCGTAGGAGTATCACCGCAAAAATCGATAAATTTACGCAATACCTTATCTATAAAGGGCGCGTCCTTTACCATTTCATCTGTAATGCCTGTCAGCTCGGTTATTTCCTCGGGAATATGTCTGCCTGGATTTACAAAAGATTGAAATTCATCAATTATCTTGCCCGCACGTACTCGGCATGCTCCGATTTCCGTTATTTTTTCCTCATGCGCCTTGAGTCCGGTTGTTTCGATATCGAAAACAATATATTCATCATGCAGACAGTCGTCAACAAGATATCCCTCTACACCATATATAAGTTTAATATTATTTTTCTTTGCTGCAGACTGAGCCGACGGATATGCCTGAAGACTTCCGTGGTCGGTAAGAGCTATCGCAGTATGTCCCCATGAAGCGGCAGTACTGACAAAATCGCTGATATCATTGGTAGCATCCATTGAGGACATGTTTGTATGCAGGTGCAGCTCGACACGTTTTTGCACCGCTTCATCTTTACGGTAAATACGCGATGCACGCGCAATAGCCTTTGCGCTGAGAATGTAATCCTCTTCATACTTATCGTAAGTTATATCTCCCGTAACCGCAATACATTTTCCTGCCTTAAACTCGGATTCCACCTCATCAGCCATCTCCATAGGCATCGTGAGCTTAACAACAATGGAATTTGTTGTATCATAAAGGTATATAAAACAGCGTTTGTTTTTTTTATCAAAAGTCGGCTTGGAGTCATATTTAAATATTTGTCCGACAACAGTAACCCCGGATAAATATGTATCCCCTGTGTCCTTCAATAAAACAAAATTATTGCCGATTTTTTTGCCGAGAACAAGCGATTCTTCGTCAACTACAAACGGAGTAGTAACCTTTAAAGGATCTTTTGATGACGGTCTTCTGTTAGAAAAATCATTTTTCTGAAATCTGCTTTCTCGTCTGAAATCACTCTCGTGTACTTTAGGAGGCGGCGGCACGGGAATATTCTCACTGGTATAAAAGTTGCTCCCCGGCACTGCATCTACATTACTTTTTGCTGTAAATTCGACATTATATCCGACTCCGTAACGCAGTCTGAAAATTTCAGATATTTCTCGCGCTAAATTCATTTCTTTTAAAAGCTCGATGCCGCCGTGCGAAACAGAAATCAGTATTTTTTCGCCTTCTATTTTAAACTCGGAATCATTTAAAAAACCATTTGCAGCTGGATTTTTAAATTTGATTTCCTGCATAAGGTCTCCCCAATGCTCGGCGTTAAAATCGACTCCTTCATACCGATAATTCACATCAAAGGAAGATAAATCGTATGCACGCTTAACCTTGTCAGTAAAGGATATAAAACTGTTAAAGCTGACATAACGCAAGAATGTTATATCAACCTTCAGTTTTCTGTATTGAGTATTTGCAGCAACACGCGTTACTTTTGCATCGCTGTAAAGCAGTTTTTCGTTTTCATCAAACTCGCAGCGATTAAACAATGCGAGAAGTTTTTTATCAGCCATTTAAGTACCCGTTTATTATTATAACTTATCTATTTCACTCATAAATTCGTCAAAAAGCCTGTCATAAGGCACTTTTCTCAGAATTTCGCCTTTTTTAAATATAAGTCCCTCATCACGACCGCCGGCAATTCCTATATCCGCCTCCCGTGCCTCCCCCGGACCGTTGACCGCGCAGCCCATGACTGCAACTTTAATATTTTTCTTGCAACCATCAAGAGCAGCTTCTATTCTTTCGGCAAGCGGTATAAGATCAATCTGGCATCTGCCGCAGGTCGGACATGAAATAAACTGAACATTAGTATTGCACAGTCCCAGAGCACGCAGGATATCGTATCCTGCCTTTACCTCAAGCACGGGATCTGCTGTCAGCGAAACACGTATGGTATCGCCGATACCGTCTGTAAGAAGAGCGCCGATGCCTATTGCATTTTTAATAACGCCCATTTTATATGTGCCGGCTTCCGTAACACCGAGATGCAAGGGATAATTACATAATGAAGCTAAGCGCCTGTAAGCGTTTATCATTGTCTTAACATCAGATGATTTAATGGAAATAACAATGTCATCAAAATCAAACTTTTCGAGCAGCGAGACATGGTAAAGAGCACTCTCAACAAGTGCTTTTTCAGTGGGACCGCCGTATTTTGCAAGAATATTTTTTTCAAGAGAACCGCCGTTTACACCTATGCGTATAGGAACGCCTGCCGCCGAGCACGCATGTGCTACTGCGCGAACCTTTTCATCGTCACCTATATTACCGGGATTTATTCGTATTTTATCAATACCTGCCGCCACACATTCAAGTGCAAGCCTATAATCGAAATGGATATCCGCAACTATCGGCATGCTTACATTTTCTTTAAGCGAATAAACAGTATTTACAGAATCTCTGTCCGGAACGGCAAGCCTGAGTATGCGGCAGCCGGCGGATTCCAGCTTTTTTGCCTGCAGCACGGCGCCCTCAACATCATCTCTGCGCACAGACAACATAGACTGAACGTAAATTTCACGTTTATCGCCCAAAATTAAATTTCCGATTTTAACTGTCTTCAAAATTTATATATCCTTAAATTTAAAATAAATGTATTACATCCTTGACTGTAATTACTGCCATAAGTGCAAGCAAAAGTATAAGTCCCGCAGCATTAACGGCATATTCAACCTTTTGGCTTATCGGCTTTCTGCGTACAGCCTCAATCGCAAGAAACAGAATACGTCCGCCATCCAATGCAGGGAACGGCAAAAGATTAACTATTCCCAAATTAATGGATATCAGAGCTACGACAAGCAATAGAGAGTCCAGTCCGACCTTCGCGCTTTCACCGATAGCTGTTGTAGTACCGACCGGACCGGAAATCTGATTCAAGTCCGCCTGTCCCGTAAACAAAGTACCGAAAAACGAATAAATTGATTTGGAAATCGAAACTGTCCAGTCAAAGGAATATTTAATCGTGCTTAAAAAAGAAGGACGTTTGCCGAAAACCATAAAATCGAGCGTTAAATACTCTCCTACGTTATCATCATTTGCAACGGGAAATTGAACGTCGTTTAAAACGACAGTCTCTCCATCCCGCTCCACCGTGACAGATACAGGGTCTGTACCCGCTGTTGCCAGACCGTAGGTAATATCAAGATAACTGTTTACACCGTAATTGTTGATTTTTAAAATCTTGTCGTTTTCTTTCAGTCCGCTTTGTGCCGAGACAGCTCCGTCATCAAACTTAGCTATAACCGTAGTAGGCATCAGCTTTGAAAAGGCATTGATTATACAAATCAGAATAAAGCCCAACAAAATATTCATTAAAGCGCCCGTGACAAGAACAAGAAACCGCTGCCAGTACGGCTTTTTATTAAATGAATTCTCATCGGTTCCGTCACCGTCTTCACCGTCCATCTGGACATATCCGCCAATAGGCAGCGCGCGGATGCTGTAAAGCGTCTCCTTACCCTGCTTTTTAAAAACAGCAGGTCCCATACCAATGGAAAATTCATTTATCTTAACTTTACATGCCTTGGCGACAAAGAAATGACCCGCTTCATGCGCCAAAATCAAAATTCCGAACACAAGCAACGTAATAACGATGTATAAAACTGTCTGTAAAATCTCCATGGCTTACTCTCCTACCATATTTAAAACAAACCGGCGCGTAATCCTGTCCGCTTCTATTACAGCATTCAAGTCCGCCGTATCTGCCGTATATTTAATACCGTTTATTGATTTTTCGATTATATCTGCTATTTCAAGAAACTTAATTTTATCATGCAGAAAAAGCGCTACCGCCTGCTCGTTTGCGGCATTCATAATAGTAGGGTAAAAACCGCCGAGCTTTGATGCAAAAACAGCAAGATCCAAGCATCTGAAAGTGTCTCTGTCAGGAGAATCAAAATGAAGTGTTTTTCCCACAAGAGATAATTTATGAGAGGCGCTTGCAACACGCTTGGGATAAGTCAGAGCATACTTTATGGGCAGATACATCTGAGGTACGCCCAGCTGTGCAATCACCGAATTATCGTCAAATTCTACTGCCGAATGTATAATGCTTTCCCTGTGTACAAGAACTTCTATATCGTCTATATCCGTATCAAAAAGCCACTTTGCCTCAATCATTTCAAGTCCCTTATTCATGAGGGTAGCGCTGTCGATAGTTATTTTAGAGCCCATAGACCAATTCGGATGCCGCAAGGCATCCTCTTTTGTTACGTTTTCAAGCTCTGCCTTATTCTTTCCGTAAAACGGACCTCCCGATGCAGTCAGCAGTATTTTTCTTATTCTGTTTCCCGCCCTGCCGTTCAGACACTGAAAAATAGCGCTGTGCTCCGAATCAACAGGTATTATCTGCGCATGATACTCCTTTGCAAGAGGCATTATAATATGTCCTGCGCAAACAAGCGTTTCTTTATTGGCAAGTCCGATACGTTTTGACGCCTTGACAGCGGCAACGGTCGGAAGCAGACCGATCATACCCGACATCGCCGTTATAACCGTCTGGCTGCCTTCAAACTCCGCCACGGCAAGATTTCCCTCTTGACCGCACATGACGCACATCTTGGTGTCCGCAAGCCGTTTTTTGAGCTCGCCGTATAAAGTCTTATCATAAACACTTACAAGCTTTACATTGAATTCCCTTGCCTGCGACTCCAATAAATCTATATTTTTGGCTGCACAGATTGCGTTTACCTCAATATTCAAATCTCGGCAGACATCAAGAGTCTGTCTGCCGATTGAACCTGTTGAACCGAGTATGGAAACAGTAGTCATAATTTTATACCTAAGCTAAAAATTCCTTAAAAGTTATGAGCATATAAAAAAACGGAGACAGAAAAATTAAACTGTCCAGTCTGTCCAGTACGCCGCCGTGTCCCGGAAGGAGATTGCCGAAATCCTTGATTTTATAGCTGCGCTTAATATATGAAAATGCAAGATCGCCTATTTGCCCTACAACCGAACATATCAGAGCATAAGCTAAAGCCAAAGGAAAGTTTACGGATACACCGGTAATATTTTTATAAATCATAAGAGCGGCAAACGTTACGGCAACTGAAATAACACTGCCGCCCACCGAGCCCTCAATCGTTTTTTTCGGACTGATATTAGGTGCAAACCTGTGCTTGCCTATACACATGCCGACAAGATATGCAAAAACATCTGTAGCCCATGAAAAGCAGACTATAACAAGCAGCATGTAAAACAGTCCGTGCTCATTCATCCGTCTTAACAATATTATGTTTGACAGAAAGCAGGTTATGACAAGCGAAACAAACATTATTGTTGCAGCATCGTTGAACTTAATCTTATTAAAATTAAGCATTGATATCAGTATAAAAGAAATCATATAAATAAAAGTCAGGATAATTATAAGATAATACGGGCTTTTATTTATATGCTCGACAAGCAGAAAGGAGAACGGAACAAGAAAAGCGTAAATAAGGCTCGGTACAAGAAAACGCTTGCATTTTGAAAATCCTATCGCGTTAACAGCCTCATAAATACACATCATCGAAATCAGCGATACTGTCAGCTCAAAAACATAGCGATGAAACGATGCAATTACCATAACACCGAAAATCGCCAATATTAAAACCGATGTCAAAAGTCTTGTCAGAAAATTTTTCATATTCCTCCGAATCTCCTATTTCTCAGCTGATAGTCGTAAATTGCCTGTTCAAGATGACCGGGTGTGAAATCCGGCCACAGTACATCAGAATACCAAAATTCGGCGTATGCAGCCTGCCAAAGCAAAAAGTTGGACAAACGCTGCTCTCCGCTCGGACGTATTATCAAGTCAACGCTTTCCAGGTCATCATAATAAAGGTATTTGCCGAAATTTTCCTCAGTAATATCGTCTTCCGTGATTAATCCGTTTTTCAAATCCAAAGCTATTTTGCGGGCGGCAGAAACTATTTCCTGCCGTCCGCCGTAATTTAAAGCTATATACAGTGTGGTATCGGAAAACTGCGCGGTCAGATTTGTTACAAGCTCCATCTTTTCAAGCAGCTTTTGCCCGAGGCGACTCCTGTCCCCCAAAAATCGTATACGAACTTTCTGATTCATAAAGTCATCGAGCGCTTCGTCGAGCATCTGGTCAAGAAGCTGCATTATCCTGTTAATTTCACGTTCGGGCCGCTTCCAATTTTCCGCAGAAAATGCATACACGGTCAGGTTTTTAAGTCCCATATCCTTGGCATAAAACACAATCTTTTTAAAGACCTTAACACCGACCGCATGCCCGGCTGTTCGCGGCAGTCCGCGCTTTTTTGCCCAGCGACCGTTGCCGTCCATAATTATACCGACGTGATTGGGCAGACAGCTCCTGTCCGCTTTGATTTCATCTTTTCCTGATTTGAGCATTTAAACTTCGCTCCTTAAGCTGTAGGAATCAGACAGCCATTATTTCCTTTTCCTTGTCGGAAATAACAGCGTCTATATTTTTGGTAAAACTGTCGGTCATTTTCTGAATATCAGCCTCAGCAGCCTTCAGGTCATCTTCGGTTATCTCGTTATTTTTCTGCATCTTTTTATTTTTTTCAATAAAATCACGTCTTATGTTTCTGACGGCAATTTTTGCATCCTCACCGTACTTTTTAGACTCCTTAACAAGTTCTCTGCGGCGTTCTTCCGTCGGCTGAGGAAAAATCAAACGTATAACCTTTCCGTCATTTGCGGGATTTATACCTATATCGGAGGTCTGAATTGCCTTTTCTATTTCTTTTATCAGCGAAGCGTCCCACGGCTGAATAACAAGCATTCGCGGTTCGGGTACGCTGATTGCGGCAACCTCGCTGATTTTAGACATGCTGCCGTAATATTCCACTCGTATCTTATCAAGTACGGCAGCGTTGGCTCTGCCGGCTCTCAGCGTATGCAGCTGTTCGTTCAGAACGCTTATCGCCTTGTTCATTTTTTCTTCAATTTCGGGATACTTATTCGACATGGGTAGTTCCTCCTCTGTGTACAATTGTTCCTATTTTCTCGCCCTTTAGAGCGCGAATGATATTGTCTGGGTCTGAAAGGTCAAAAACTAAAATCGGAATATTATTATCGTTGCACATGGCTGCTGCCGGCATATCCATAACCTTGAGTTCATCTTTCAGAACGTCTATAAAACTCAACTCACTGTATTTTTTGGCGCCCGGATCTTTTTTGGGGTCGGCAGTATAAACGCCGTCTACATTGGTCGCTTTAAAAATAATATCTGCGTCTATCTCTGCTGCACGAAGCGCTGCGCACGTATCTGTTGAAAAGAACGGATTGCCGGTACCGCATCCAAAAATAACGACCCTGCCCTTTTCAAGATGTCTTACCGCCCTGTTGCGAATATACGGCTCTGCTATCTGACGCATTTCAATAGCGGTCTGAACACGTGCATCAACACCTACCTGGGATAATCCGTCAAGAAGCGTAAGTGCATTCATTGCGGTTGCAAGCATACCTATATGATCAGCTCTTGTTCTGTCCATATGCTGATTACTGCGCCCTCTCCAATAATTTCCGCCCCCGACGACAATTGTTATCTGAGCACCTATCTCAACGCATTTCTTAATCGTCTCGGATACCTTCAGTACATAATCAAAATCTATTCCGCTCCCTTTATCTCCCGAGAGCGCCTCACCGCTTAATTTCAGCAATATTCTGTTATATGCCAGCTTTTCTCCCATTTTTAAACTCCTTTTTAACTTTTATACGCCTAACAAATCATAACACATCGCAAATATGCTTTAAGCACTTATATAATAATATTAAAAATCAGCTCTTTTGTAAATAGCTAATGCTAAAATTAGTAAAAAATTCACAATAAAACTTGTATTTTAAAGTCCGCGTATTTTATCCAGTGTGTCTTTAAAATAGTCAGGCAGTTCGCTGTCAAACAGCATGTACTGTCCGGTTGAAGGGTGGATAAACCCCAGATTTTTAGCGTGCAGGCACTGACCTTCAAAATCGATATTGATTTTCGGAACTTTTCTGCCGTAAGCACTGTCTCCGATAATAAAATGACCCATATCGGACATATGCACACGAATCTGATGCGTCCTGCCGGTTTCAAGTCTGCATTTAATATAAGTAAAACCGTTAAGTCTCTCTAAAACCTCAAAATGTGTTACTGCATGCTTCGGATTTACAGCATTTGTCTTACACGTCATCTTTTTACGTTCCGTACGATGACGTCCGACAGGCTTGCGTACAGTACCGCTTTTTTCTTTTAATATTCCGTATACTATTGCGCGGTATTCCCTTGTTATGGTGTGTTCTTTAAACTGGATGGCAAGCGCATTATGAGAGGCGTCGTTTTTTGCGGCAACTACAAGACCGCTTGTATCCTTGTCTATACGGTGAACAATTCCGGGGCGGATCACTCCGTTTATTCCCGAAAGCGAAGCCTTGCAATGGTATAAAAGTGCGTTCACAAGCGTGCCCGTCTCGTTGCCGTGAGCGGGATGAACAACCATTCCTTTAGGCTTATTTACAACAATTATATCATCATCTTCAAATACGATATCCAACGGTATATTTTCCGCTATGGCTTCAAATTCCCGCGCTTTGACAATTTCAACGGATATTTCATCACCGGGCTTTGCTTTGTAGTTTTTCACAGCATTTTTTCCGTTTACAAGCACACTTCCCGACTCAATCATTGTTACAAGCTTATTTCTCGTAAATTCCGGCATACGCAAACAAAGCAGCTTATCCAATCTTGTAAAGCTGCCTTGTTCATCAACAGTAAATTCAATTTTGCTCAAGCTGCTGTTTGACATTCGTTTTTTCCTTATCTTTTCCGTAATAAAAAAGATAGTATATCACAAATAACACCGTTCCGAAAGTTACAAATACATCCGCCACATTAAAGATAAAATCAAAAAGTTTAATCTGAAACTGAAAAAAATCCACTACCTCACCCAAAAAGATTCGGTCAATCATATTTCCGATGCCGCCGGCAAGTATAAAAACAAGTGCAGTGTCCGCCAGACGGCTTTTAAAAAAATCGATAAAAAGCAAAATCGAAACAACAATGATTACCACTGTTGTAACTATCATAAACACCCATCTGGCACCGGACAGAACCCCAAGTCCCGCGCCTTTATTGCGCACATAATTTAAGCCGAAAAAACCCGGAATAACAGAAATTTCATCATACAGCTCCATATTTTTAACTACAAGATACTTTGTAAGCTGATCCAGGGCAACAATAGCGGCAGTTGCCAAAATCCACATTATATGCCGTACAATTTTTTTTAAACTTATTTTTTCTGTCATATTAAGCCGTTTCTACTCATCTTTATTTAAATCAAAATCCGTTCCGAATTTCAAATCCTTAAACTTAAAGCTGTTATCAAACATTTCATGCAGTCTGCTGTCTTCATTTTGCTTTTGTTTTTTTTCTATTACAAATTCAGCCGTTTTCTCGTGATTTCCCACGTCACCTGCAAATACGGGAACCTTGTCTGCATCTTCACGGTTATCAGCTGACGGTTTCATCTCTTCCGCCCGGTCTTGGGAAACGCTTTGAGTTTCATTCACTGCTTTAACAGGGCTTTCATCTGCCGCTGCCGGCTGCTCCGGCTCTGTATCATGTACTTTTTTCTCATTTGCTTCGGTCGTTGTCTCTTTTGCCAGTGACGGCAATTTGCTTATCGAGCTCAAATGCTGCTTATAAATTTTAAACAAGGTATCCTTAAAATCAGATACTTCTTTTTTCATAAGCTCTAGCTTATGCTCCTCTGTCTGAACGCTGCGCTTGATTTCTTCGATTTTTCTGTCGGCGTTTATTTCATAAGCGCGTATTGATTCCTCCGAATCAAGTCTTGCTCTTTTTACTATATTTTCAGCATCTGTTCTTGCCTGTAACAGAATACTTTCAGCTGTTTCCTTTGCATTACGCTCAGCCTCTTTTTCACGATTTTCAATATCCCGCAGCGTATTTTCATTCAGTTTTTCGGCATTTATAATAGCAGTTTTCAAGAACTGCTCGTCTTTTCTGTATTCCTCAATTTTGTTTACGCAAACCTTGAGCTTCTGCACAAGCTCGGCGTTTTCGTTATAGAGCTTTTCATAATCGTCGGCGACGGTTTTGAAAAACATATCAACGGCTTCCCGCTTATAACCGCCGAGTACACTTACCTCAAACTCTTCATTTCTCAATTCCTCAGGCTTTAACATCATTTCAACCCCTTAAATGTATTTTAAAATCCTTATCCTTAATCTTCCTTTTTTGGTAGTACCGATTACAGAATCAATCCGATACTTGCCCAAGCGCCTGAAAGTTAAAATGTCCCCGCATTTCAACATAGCGTCTTTTTTTCTGAGTTCTGTGCCGTTTACCGTTACAGTACCTGACAGCACCATGTTTTCCGCCGCAGAACGCGAACGTGATGCAACAGCCGCAGTTATACAGTCAAGACGCATAGAAGTCACACCGCATGTCAGCTCCTCATACGCCCTTTCGAAGCAAATCTCGCCTTCAAATACTTCAGGTGTCACAGAACTGTTTGCAACTTTGAAAAAATTATTAATAATGAAATCGGCGATTGAAGCCCCAACGAAAAAATAACAGTATCCGTCATTGAATATTATGTCGCCGACAAGCTCACGCTTTATGCCCAGCGACATAAGCGCGCCCAGCACGTCGCGGTGAACAATATTAAGTCGTGCATCAGCTTTGAAACGCAGCACTCTGTACGGAAACCTGTCACGCAAAGGTGTTTCAAAAGACGATATGCCGACAATACAGCGCTGTGCGCCGTCATAACCGCCGAATACAGTATAAGCAAAGCCGCTGCCCGATATCAAGGGCATAACAGCGGCAAGCTCACTTTCACTCAAAAAGTGGGTGAACGCCATACCCTTCTTATCCGCTAAACGAATCAAATCCTCTGTTTTTGCCAAAAGCAATGTTTTTTGTTCAATCATTATTACTATCTCAGAAGACTGATAAGTATACTGCAAAGAATAAAAACAATCAACACCGAAAAATCAATAGGACTGTTTCTGAAAAACTCAAAACGATTCAATATACTCCTTACAGGCTCGACTACAGGATTTATAATAACCTTGAGCGCCTGCATAAACTTGTTGAACGGATCTCTTATAATCCAGCTGGAAACGCAGTATATGACAAGAACCATCTCAAATGCAGATACAACAGAGTATGCTATAAGATTTATATATCCCAAAATACCCATTATTAAAACTCAAAGCTGTCGGGATTAAGCCCGTCAAGCACATCGCCTAAAATATCAACATTATACGGGGTTATTATATATGTTCTGTTGGCAACGCGCTTTATATTACCACCCTGAGCGTATGCTACGCCGCTGAGAAAATCAATAAGACGCCTGGAAAGGTCCTTATTAAGGTTTTCAATATTGAGAAGCACTGTCCTTTTAGATATAAGATTGTCGGCAATCTCACGGGCGTCTTCAAACTCCTCCGGCTTTACAAGCACTACCTGAAGCTGTGCCGTAGTATTTATATTCATATAATTTTTATCTTTTTTATCGGGAGCAGGTTTTTGTTCTTTTGCAGTTTTGTTGCTCATATCGATAATGGGGTCATAGTTCGTATCCTCGTTTTCCTCTTCGCCCTCAACGCCTGCAAATTTTTTAAGATGATCCATTAAACTCATAGCTAAACCTCCGTATAATTTCTCTTTCCGAATATTTTTGTACCGATTCTCACCATGGTAGCGCCGCATTCAATTGCCGTCCGGTAATCTCCCGACATTCCCATAGACAGAGTATCCATACATATATTATCTATGTTTTTGTTATTGTTGTCAACCATCATTTTGTTTAATAAGCTAAAAAACCGCTTATTTTCACCGGGAATTTTTTCCGCAGGCGGAATACACATAAGTCCGCGTACTTTGATATTTTTCAATTTAGAGAGTGAAACAAGCAGAGCTTCGAGTTCATCTGGCGCTACACCGCCCTTTGTCTGCTCGCCTGAAACATTTACCTGAACAAGCACATTCTGCACCTTTTCACAAATTTTTGCATATTTATCTATGGCACTTCCAAGCTTCAGGCTGTCGACGGAATGAATCAAATCAACTTTGCCTACTATGTATTTCACCTTATTTGTCTGAAGTCTGCCTATTAGATGAATTTCAAGATTTCTCTTATCAAGACTGTCGTACTTTTCGAGCAGCTCCTGAACACGATTCTCACCGATAGCGGTAACACCGCAGGAAATAGCTTCATTTATAATTTCTGTCGGCACTGTCTTTGTAACGGCGATCAGCTTTACACCATGTTTTGATGTTTCGTCAAGCAGTTCCGCTATTGTTTTTTTTATGTCAGAATTCATGCAACCACCTTCCCGTCATATAAATCGGAGCCTTTAACAACAACCTCGTCATATGCCTGAAGTCCCGAACCGTTAAGTACGTCATATTTAACCACGGCAAACGTAGAGCCTATGTAAAGTATATCTACTTCACGATATTTTAGAATACCGTTGTTTTTCACATATACGCCCTCTTTGCCGTCAACCTTTCTGATAGCGTTTTTGTCAATACGCAAACCTCTGTATGAGTCGATTATCACATCAATTTCACAACAGCGCTGGAGCAATATATCTCCCGAAATTACGTTCGACTCCAGCACAACATACGTAAAGCCGTCAGTAGATTTAATTCCTGCTACACTACATTTGATTTTTGCATCGGTCACAGACGGTATGCGTATATTTACGGTCGAGCCGACTTTTAATTTGTCGAATTTATCACTGTCGGTTTTAAAACAAACCCGCCACTGAGAGCCGGATACCAGCTTTCCTATATAATTTGAAGAGAAATCTGTTTCGGTATTTATTGTATTTACTATTTTGTCAAAATTATCAGGCGTAATATCATCGGATAGCTGCATATTAAGCTTATCCTCCAGTCCGTCCGCTTTAGAGACGTAGTAACCTGACGACGGTGCCGTGATATAGTTGGTAACGGCAGATGACTTGGCTTTCAGCTGCTCCATCTGACCTTCCAGCTCGTCGAGCTTTGAAGAGTAATCCACTATTTCTCCGGCTGAAATTTTACTTTTAATAACATTGGAGGTGAAATCAGCTGCCGCTTCAAAGGCGGCTGTTATATTACCCTTTGAAATACTCTCTGATATGCTTATTGCGTCTTTTTTGATTTCATTTTCATAAGTTGCGCCCGTATTATAGCCGTGAGCAGCAGATATCACAGAGTTAATCTCATCAATTCTAAGCTGAAGCTCCCTAATCTGGGACTGAATTTTAGCGGAATCCTCAGTTGAATATACATTGGCAATAGTACCGTCTTTGGATATTTTTTCTCCGCTGTTTACCGTTATATCTATATATTTTGAGTTTTCCGCACTGATAACAGATTCGTCACGCAAAAAGTAACCCGAAACAGCCACGGTATCCTCGCATTCTATAACAGTTGCATATTCAGTGGAGGCAGATACATAAAAATAACAATATATCTGGTAAACAGCTACTATAAGCAAAAAAATAAAAAAGAGAATGAAAAGAAATTTTATAAAATTAAATCGAAGCCGCATTTCAATCCTCCCTGAAATTTACAATTTCTGCCGCCATGTCTACAAGCTCCGAGGCGTTATCGGAGCACAAATCCGGAAACAGCCAGTTAATCTCTTTGTTTTTTCTAAACCATGTGAGCTGACGTTTGGCATAGTTACGCGTTTTTTTACAGATTTCTTCAACGGCACTTTCAAAAGTCAATTTATTATTAAGAAAATCAAACATTTCCCTATAACCTATAGCCGCACGCGCCGTTGACGATAAATCAAGCTCCGAAAGCAAACGGGCTTCATCAAGCAATCCGTCTTTTATCATTTCAAAAACGCGCTTTTCAATACGACTGTATAAAAC
Organism: Clostridia bacterium; assembly: GCA_017937065.1. Lineage (GTDB taxonomy): Bacteria > Bacillota > Clostridia > Oscillospirales > QAKW01 > RGIG9041. The sequence goes on from JAGBEI010000010.1 coordinate 30,825, forward strand.
GGCTCTCTCACTGTAATCAAGACCGATAAAGACAGGATTATATTTCCGTTCACGAACACTTTGCATCTGTATTTCGGTCATTGTCCTTCCGCATACCTTATATACTTCCAAAGCGCGTATCACACGCTTCAGATCATTCGGATGCAGTCTGTCGGCAGATGGTTTGTCAACACTCTCCAGCATCTTATGCACTGCCAAAACGCCTTTATCCCCTGCCACGGCACAAAGCCGCTCCCGGTATTCATAATCGTTTGCTATATCAAAGAAATTAACATTGTTGATTAAGCTGTCAATATACAATCCGGTGCCGCCTGCAAGTATAACTCTTTTACCTGCCGCCTTGATTTTATCAATGCACGCTTCAGCGTCATCTACATATCTGGACACGTTATACTCTTCGGTAACAGACACAATATCAATCATATGATGAGGTATACCGCATTTTTCTTCCTCGCTCGGCTTTGCCGTACCGATATTCATTTCTTTGTAAATCTGCATAGAATCAGCTGATACTATTTCGGCGTCAAAACGCTTTGCAAGCTCAACTGCAAGTGCCGTTTTTCCCGAAGCTGTAGGTCCGCAAACAACAATAATATCGTCTGCCATCACAATATCCTCTTAAACGCCTTTTCTACGCTTTCCTTACTGTATTCGCATATAATAGGTCTTCCGTGCGGACAATAATTAACATTACCTTCCAGCAATAAGTTTTTGATAAAACGCTCAAGCTCTTCATCACTGCTGTCAAAGCCTGCTTTTATTGCCGCCTTGCATGACAGCATTTTAAGCGTGGCGTTTTCAAATTCCGTCATATCCTGATTTTTATCGCTGCTGAGAATTTCAATCATTTCCGTAAAGCCCGAAACAGTATCGCCCGGAGAAATAACGTACGGAATTGTACGCAAAATTACGTCGTAATCCCCGAACTCGTCAAATTCGTATCCGAGCTTTGCGAGCTTGTCCTTGTTGCGACGCGCAATATCCGCTTCCTCTGGTGAAAGTGTGACGGGTATTCCGGCAAGCAGCTGCTGACAATATTTTTCGCTGTCTTTATATCTGTCATATATTTTGTTAAAAAGTATACGCTCATGAGCGGCATGTTTATCAATAAGATAAAAGCTGTTGCCGCTTTCAATTATGATATATGTCTTAAATATCTCGCCTATATACCTATAAGGTATCTCAGGCTTCAGCATATATGAGTCGTCCGTATTATCCGTACAGAACTTTTCGGACAACTCGTCAGGGTCAAGTTTTGACTCACGTGTAAAATATCCGCTGTCGCGCATAACATCATCTGCTGCAATCTTCTTGCTGCTCAATGAAAACGGCGGAACATTTACCGTTGGGATATCTTTATCTCTATTGTGCTTTATCTCCGTCATAACGGTGTAGTCGGAAGCATGGTTTACAGCTTCATATTCTCTGTTGCTCTCTTGCTGTGCAATTACCGTCTGGGTGCCGGATAAAGGTGAAAATACGTCAGTCGATTTATCGGCAGATTTTTCATTTACGGGCGGCTCGCTGTCCTGCGTCTGCAATTTTGCTTTTTCAAAGAACTCCAATACGCTGTTATTTATCTGTGGTTCCTTTTCAAGAGCGTCTTTAACGGCATAATAAACCGCATCAAATATTTTCTTTTCATCGGAAAATTTAACTTCTGTTTTTGTGGGATGAACATTTACATCCACCTTATTATACGGCAGGCTCAAAAACAAAACGCATACGGCATATTTACCGTTCATCAAAAGGTTGTGATAGGCACGATCCAACGCTGCCGTAATCGTTTTACTTTTTACTATACGTTTATTAATATAAAACAACTGATAGTTTCTGTTTGAACGGCTGCAGCGCGGCGCTCCGACATATCCCGTCACACAGACGTCATCGCCAAGACGTTCTGCTTTAATAAGAGAATCGCTTATTTCTTTTCCGAATACCGAATATACAGTATCAATAAGTTCCAGGCTTTTATCGGTCGACAGCAGCATCCTGCCGTCACTTATCAGCTTAAACGAAACATTCGGATAACCGATGGCAAACTTATTTATCAGAGATACAATGTTTGCACTTTCAGTCGCGTCTTTTTTCAGGAAATTCATTCTTGCAGGAGTATTATAAAACAAATCGCGCACGATTATTGTCGTACCTTCGGGAAGCCCCACTTCTTTGCAGCTTATCTCTTCCCCGCCTTCAATTATAATTTCCGTACCGTAATAGTCCAGCGAAACCGCAGTCAAAAGCTCAACCTTTGAAACCGCTGCGATTGCCGCCAAAGCCTCACCGCGAAATCCCATAGTGCTTATGTTGAAAAGGTCTGCCTCACATGATATTTTACTTGTAGCATGACGAAGAAATGCGGTTTTTGCATCCTCCTTTGTCATGCCGCACCCGTTATCCGTAACACGAATATATGTTTTTCCGCCGCCGCGTATTTCCACGGTAATAATATCTGCGCCGCTGTCGATAGAGTTCTCAACGAGCTCTTTAACAACGCTTGCAGGACGCTCTACCACCTCGCCCGCAGCTATCATGTTTGACAGATTTTTGTTTAGGACCTTGATTTTTCGCATTTTCGTCTCCGATTTTTATTTTGCCTTGTTAGACAATTCATACAGAATACTCATCGCCTCAATAGGCGTTATTGTACTCACGTCCAGTGACTTCAGCCTCTCTATAATTTCCGAAGAGCTTATATCGCTCATGGAAAGCTGACCGGCGTCGTTTTCGTATTTTGTAATTATCTTGACTCTGCCGTCCGTTTCAAGCTCTTTCAGGATTTCTTTTGCACGCTTGACAATCCAGTTATCAATACCCGCAAGAGCAGCAACCTCTATGCCGAAGCTGTCATCTGTACCTCCTGGTACGATTTTCTTCAAAAATACAATATCATCGCCGCGTTTTTTTACGGCAACATTAAAATTAACAACGCCATCGATAGTATCGGCAAGCTCGCACAGTTCGTGATAATGAGTTGCAAACAGGGTTTTAGCACCGATTTTTTTCTTGTTGACAACATATTCAACAACGGCTTTGGCAATACTCATTCCGTCATAAGTAGAAGTACCGCGTCCTATCTCGTCAAACACAAGAAAGCTTCTTGAAGTTGCATTTTTCAGAATATTGGCAACCTCCAGCATTTCAAGCATAAAGGTTGACTGACCGGACGCCAGGTCATCCGATGCACCGACGCGCGTAAATATTTTATCGACAATACCGATATGCGCGCTTTTGGCAGGCACAAATGAGCCGATTTGAGCCATAAGTATTATCATGGCATTTTGACGCATATATGTGGATTTACCTGCCATGTTAGGGCCTGTCAATATCATCATGCGGCTGCTTTGGCAGTCCAGATGCATACTATTAGGTACAAACAGCGTATCTTTAAGTACGGTTTCCACAACAGGATGACGTCCCTCGACAATATTTATTTCATCACTCACGTCAACATCGGGACGCACATAGTTGTTCTGCTGTGCCACAACTGCGAGCGATATCAGAACATCCAGCATTGCCAGTGCTTCGCTTGTAGCCTTAATGCTTGCAAACTGCGCTTTTACCATTTCGCGCACAGAGCAAAAAATTTCATACTCCCTTGCCTGTACACGCTCGGAAGCGTACAATATCTTTGTCTCGAGATCTTTAAGCTCCTGGGTTATAAACCGTTCGCAGTTTGCCAGAGTTTGCTTTCTGATATAGTTTTCGGGAATAAGGTCATAATACATTTTTGTAACTTCAATATAATACCCGAATACCCTGTTATAACTGATTTTCAGTGACTTAATGCCGGTTGCATCCTTTTCCCGCTGTTCAAGCTCCGAAATAAGAGTTTTGGCATCCCTCATCAGGTGTCTGTTTTCATCAACCGAACTGTCATATCCGTCCTTAATCATACCGCCCTCCTTAACCGTAAAGGGCGGATTGTCTATAATTGAGCTTTCAATAATATTGTAAAGCTCGCTTTGTTCAATGATATTTGAATCAAGGGTTTTCAGCAGCTTTGATTCAAAGCCTGAAAGCGATTGCTTTATTTTCGGCAGAACCTCGAACGCACTTTTAAACGCTATAAGATCCTTGGCATTGCCGCTGCCGAGCATAAGCCGTGTCATAAGCCGTTCAAGGTCGTGTATGGATTTCAAACAATCTGTAAGCTTGTCCCGTTCGATAGCACGCCCTTTCAGCTCCTCCACTGCACCAAGGCGCTTATTTATATCATTCACCTTAACCAGCGGACGCTCAAGCATAGTTCGCAGCTTGCGGCTGCCCATCGATGTCTTTGTTTTATCCAATACGTTTAAAAGAGAGCCCTGTTTTGTCCCGTGACGCATGCTCTCGGTTATTACAAGGTTTCGCCGGGTACTGAGATCAAGCTCCATAAACTGCGCTTTTGAATAGACCTCTAACTTATTTATATAACCGATATCGCTTTTCTGCGTACCCGCTATATAAGATAGAACGGCATACAGAGCAGAAAGCTCCGCTTCATTTTCTATATCCAGCTCAGAAAGAGACGCCGCATTAAAATGATGAAGAATCTGCCGGGATATTTCGTTCATATCGAAGCTGTCCTCAAAGGTAGATACAAGAGCGGAAAGACGTTCGCTGCAATATGATATTACTTCCTTAAAAGCAAGTCCCTCGGACGTTATGAGTATTTCGCTCGGTGTAAACTTGCAAAGCTCGTTGATTATATCCTGCTCGGTAAAATCTGAAATGCATGTCAAGAACAGCTCGCCTGTCGAAACATCGGCAAAGCAGAGTGCCGCAGTTTCATATTTTATCATAAGCGCCGCAAGAAAATTATTCTTTGCAGAGTCCAGCATATCGCTGTCTGTTACGGTACCGGGAGTTATAACCTTTACAACCTCTCGCTTTACAAGCCCCTTTGCGCTTTTCGGGTCTTCAACCTGCTCGCATACGCAGACCTTATGTCCGTTTGCTATAAGACGCGCAATATATCCGTCGCAGGAGTGATACGGCATACCGCACATAGGCGCGCGCTCTTCCTGACCGCAGTCCTTGCCGGTAAGCGTCATATCAAGCTCACGAGATACAGTCACGGCGTCATCGTAAAACATTTCATAAAAATCACCTACCCTGTAAAGCAGGATATGGTCAGGGTACTGTTTCTTTATTTCAAAATACTGCTCCATCATGGGAGAAATCTTTGCCATTTTCAGTTACCTCTGTTTGATGACGTTTATTTACCGGAACATCCGCCGCAGGTCGCGCAGGAACCGCTGCAGCCCTGCGGGTCTTCACCCGAAATATAAAAATTCAGAATATTATTTATCTGACCTATCAGCTGCTCTACAACCTGGGTTTTTGACTGATATTCCGTCATTACCTCATGCGACATGATTTTATCATAAATCTCACGAAGCTTTTCTTCGTGCCCTGCAATACGCTCTTCATCGGGATTGTCCTGCTTTGAAAGAGCTGCAATGGACATTTTATGTATATTAAACTGCCCGTTAAGATCCTGAATATCGGCATTTTGCTCATATGCCAGGCGCGCTGCCGACATTGCACGCACCTGTTCACTGTCGGACAGAAGCTTTCCGAGCTCTTTTGTTTTTTCAATAATCTGTGCTATATCCGTCATTTTAACTCTCCTTATTATCAATTTTCTCTTTCGGCAAGCTCCCCGACAAGACTCCATGTTTTGCACTGTGTTATCTTTACATACGCAAACTTTCCGATAAGAGACCTCTCGCCTTTAAAATCCACTGTTTTTCCGCCCTCTGTTTTTGCAGTCAGAACGAAAGAATCGGTTTTGCTCACACCCTCAACAAACACCTTTAAGGTCTTATTCAAAAGCAAGTCGTTTTTCTTTTTAGAAATGGGGTGAAGCACTTTCAGCAGCCTGTTAAAGCGTGCGGATTTTATATCGTCATCCACCTGATTTTCCATTACCGCTGCAGGTGTTCCGGTTCGTTTTGAATAAATAAAAGTAAAAAGATTGTCAAATTCAACACGCTTTACAAGACGCACGGTGTCTTCAAATTCCTCATCCGTCTCACCGGGAAAGCCTACAATTACATCACTTGTGAGAGTTATATCAGGCATTTTTTCTCTGGCGTAATCAATGAGCCTGACATACTTATCAAACGTATAATTCCTGTTCATAGCCCGCAGCACCCTATCGTTTCCCGACTGGAACGGCAGATGCAGCTGATTGCAAACTTTATCACATGCCGCCATTGTATCAATGAGCTTTTCCGTACAATCCTTCGGGTGGCTGGTAACAAAGCGGAGCCAGAAGTCACCCTCTATATCACTAAGCTCTCTTAAAAGGTCGGCAAAATCATAGCCGAGATTTAAGTCCTTGCCGTAAGAATTGACATTCTGCCCAAGCAGGGTTATATCCTTATAGCCCGATTTTACGAGCTCTTTCACCTCGTTTTTTATGTCCGACGGCTTACGGCTGCGCTCTCTGCCGCGCAAATACGGCACGATACAGTAAGTACAGAAATTATTACAGCCGTACATCACAGTGACCCATGCCTTGTTATTTTCAGAACGCCGCACGGGAAGACCCTCTATAATATCGGGATTTTCGGAACGGTCAAATGTTTTTTGTCCTTCCATTACGGACTTAAACAGCATTTCCGGAAATTTATATATAAGCGACGGACCGAAAACAATATCGACATGCCGGTATTTAGCTTTTATTTCGTTTTGAACCTGTTGCTGCTGCATCATACAGCCGCAAACTGCGATTTTCAAATCCGGACGGCTTCTTTTAATAGGTTTCAGCGCTCCGATATTGCCGTATACCCGCAGCTCTGCATGCTCACGAACGGCGCAGGTATTAAAGACAACAAGATCCGCTTGCTCGTATGAATCGCAAAAAGTATAGCCGCATAGCGCAAGCATTCCCTTTATTATCTCACTGTCACTTATATTCTGTTGACAGCCGTATGTAACAACCATTGCACGCGGTGTTTTTCCCGACTGAAAAAAGTGATTTTTCAAAGCGTCGGTAAACTGCTTATAGTTTAAATCAGGCAAAGCCATTCCCCTTTATAAACATAGTATTGATTATTAATTATAACATTTTATGACTCCGATGTAAACTGTTTTTACGATAAATTTATATGAAGCTTTGATTTATAAATATACGGCAGCTTCAGTGCAGAAATTAAAAAATACCGACATTAAATGCCGGTATTTTAAAATTTGACGCTCAGTCAATATAGTCATAAAAAACAGAAAATATTTTTGCCACCTGAGCGCGCGTCGCATTGCCCTTAGGCTCAAAGGTCGTAGGAGTCATACCGTCAATAAATCCTGCGCGCTGGCAAATTTTAACATATTCTTTGGCGTAATTTGAGATTTTATTCTCGTCCGCAAAAGTAACGGGAGAAATACTTTGGTCGAGTACAATATTTTTGCATTCGGCATATCTCACAATCATAGCGCACATCTGTTCGCGGGTAACGGGAGAGTTGGGAGCAAATTCAGTAGGAGAAATTCCGTTTACAATACCGTTCTGACTTGCCCAGCCAATGGGACCCGTATAGTATCTGCCGACCTGGACATCGGAAAAGACCGTCGGAATATTATTATCGAGATCAAGACCTTCAAGGTTTGCAATAACCTTTACAAACATTGCGCGGCTCATGCTGGTTCCCGGTTCAAACGTAGTCGGTGTCATACCGCTCATTATTCCGCACTGATATGCCTTTTCAACAAACGGTATATACCATTTAGAAGTAAGATCCGTAAACGGTGTTGCCTGTATATTTACGGTGCAGTATTTTACTACGCCGTTATCGGCAGAAGCACTGATTGTAACAGTACCTGTCTTATGAGCTGTAACATAACCGTTTTCATTTACTGTCGCAATATCCTCGTTATCAGACGACCATAAAACCATTTTATTCTTGCAATCTTCGGGAACAACGGAAGCGTTTATTTTTATACGCTGATTTACAGCCATCGTCAAACTGCTTTCGGATAAAGAAATATCTGAGGCGGAGTCTGCGGCTGTCAAGCCATAAGCAGTTTCATACACGCTGCGATATGTATAATCGGATATTTCACCTGTACCGAGGTTTTTAACATTAGTCAATGTTATCTCGTATACATTGCCTACCGTCATGGATATATTTGCATCATAATATGAGATAATTGACCCGCTGTTATGAAGCTCGTGATTCAGACTGTTTTCTCCCGGTACAAACTCAAATGTTTCCCCTGTGTTTAAGCATTTGAATATAACTCCGGTATCTTTGGTAAATCCGTAATTTTTCACAAAACAGGCGGTATACATCGTATTGCTTCCCGCGCCTGCCTCATCTATCATCACGCCCTTTGAAGGCCATGCGACAATTTCAGCATTGCTTTCCTGATAACCGCTCATCTTATGAACACCCTGAATACCGATTGAAAGCTGATTTGCAATCTCAGTCGAACCGAAACCTATATACTTCCACGACGGGTCAAGCAGATTATATCTGTGACCGCATGTAATCGGGTCGCCGTATGCATCGTTAAGTGCATTGGTGATACTCGTAATTACATTACCATGGTAAAGATTTTCTCCTGCTCCGTTCTGTGCAAGAGCATAGTATTCATCCGAAATTCCGTCCAGCTTAGGCGGATTATGAGGGGTTGGATTGGAAATACCGTTTTTACTGATATATGAGGTCAGAATTGCCTTGTACTGACATCCCTTGGAAAGCTCTTCAGACAACTCAAGCAGCGGCAGTCCGGCGCCTGCGCGTATAGCGTTTATATATCCGAGCGCGCCGTAAAGCTTGCCGTCACGTATCACACCCGGCTCCAAAGGCAAAACTGTATCCTGCGGATGAATTTCAAAATACTCGGTCTCGCTGTTATATATTTCGACACTTTCATTGTAAATCTTTCTCGCACGGGAAAGCAGTTCTAATTCTTCGGCGGTATACGGAATATTAGTCCAATTATCAAAATATGCAGATCTGAGACCGCCGATTATACGGCCTCCGGCTGACGTACAGTCAAAAACGGGGAATGCATCAGACGGAATAGTATAATTTCTTGCATAGCTTCCGTACATGCCCGGTGCAGGAACAATATTTGATACTATGCCGTACGAACTCCAGCCGATAAGCTTAAACTGTTCGCGCTTTCCAACTGCTTCACAATAATCATAAAAATTACTGCCGCCCTCCATCAGCTGTCTGTTCATATAAAATGTACGGCTGTCAAACTGAATATTTGTAGGCTTGCCGAAATATTTTGAAACGGCGTTCCACATAATAACAGCATGTCTTGCAATATATTCTCCGTATACTGCATCACTGTTATAAAGCTCCAGCGCCGCATATTTATCGGCATTTTCAGAATATCCCGTAATGCCCCAAATAATGTCATTTGAATCTGTATACGTTACGACCGAAGACGCCAAATACGAAGCCTTATCTCCGTAATTGCCGACATTTGATGTAAATGAATCGCCGAAAATACAATAGCTGGCAATCTGTCCTTTTGAATTTGTTTCAATAAACAAAAAGTCATTGTGACTTTCGCCGTCAAATGTATATGCATTTCCGCCGAAAATCGACTTTGTGCGCAATTTTTCTTTACCGTATATATCATATATCTGCGTAATCGTGGTATCACTGTACACGGTATTACCGTTCATAGTGAACAGTGCTTCCGCAGAGGCGGCAAACGAAAACTGAAAGCAGCAAAATAACATTACAACGGCTGTAATAGACGAAATAAGACTTTTTAAACTTTTCATGATCTCCTCCTTAATATTTAAAATTTTATTTATAAATTATAACGCAATCGGTTAATGTTTTCAAGAATAATTATTTCTATACTTTATTCTCCTAATAATAAATGAGTACAAAATTAAAAATATGTCCTAAAATCGTACACTCAACCGTCATTGTCCATTGAAATATTAACAAAATTGATTAAAAATAAATATAACAGCTAAATAAGGGGACGAATACATGAAAATTTTAATACTGAGCTGTTATACCGGGGAGGGTCATAACAGTGCGGCTTTTGCTGTAAAAGAAGCATTAGAGCAGCTTGGGGTTACATGTGTAATTGCCGATCCGGTGCTGTTCAGAAGCAAACGCGCTCAAAAATTCGTATCTTCTTTTTATAACGGCATGATAAAAAACGTTCCCTCCACCTTCGGCATACTGTATAAAGCCGGCGTACTGTATGACTCAACGGGAATCATCTCGCCTGTATATCTTGCAAACGCTTCTTATGCACAGTGCTTATATCAGTACATCACCGAAAACGGTTTTGACGCTGTAATATCTACACACCTTTACGGAATGGAAGCTTTGACGGCAATCAAGCGAAAGGCTGTTTTCGATATTCCTTTTTACGGCGTTCTCACCGACTACACGCTTATTCCGTTTCTTGCCGAAACAAAGCTCGACGGATACTTTGTTCCTCATAAAAGCATTGAAGAAAAGCTCAAAAGCAGAGGAGTACCGAGTTCAAGCATTTATACAAGCGGAATACCCGTTTCCGGCAGGTTTAATCACCGTATGCCTCGCAGCCTTGCACGAAAAAAACTCGGCATTGATCAAAATAAAAAAATGATTCTTGTGATGAGCGGAGGAATTGGAGGCGCAAATCTTGTAAAGCTGTGCGACGAGCTCATAGAAAACACGGATATCGGATACCGTATATTTGCAATGACAGGCAGAAACGAAAGCCTTAAAAACGAAATTGACAAGCGTTATAAAAACTCAGAGCATATTCAAGCGGTGCCTTTTACAAAAGACATAAACTTATACATGAACAGTGCGGACGTGCTTCTGACAAAACCCGGAGGGCTGTCAAGCACGGAAGCGGCAGTTGCAAATGTGCCGATGATTCATGTAAATGCAATTCCGGGCTGCGAAACGAAAAATGCGGTTTTCTTTGAAAACCACGGCATGTCTTACAACGCCAAAAATACGAGTGAAGCTGTCCGATACGCACTTGAGCTTACCGCAAACGCCGGTGCTTCCGAAAGAATGATATATAACCAGAAGCAGAATATAAATCCCAATGCTGCTTCAGATATTGCAAAAAAGGTGGCAGGAATATGAACATACAACAGATGTTTATATGGCTGTGCATAATATCCTGCGCATTTCTGTGCGGCTCTGTAATGTTTAGCAGAATAATACCGAAAGCGCTGATGAAAAAAGACATATGTCTGCTCAGTCCCGATGCAAATCCGGGAGCGGCAAATGTTTTTACATACTGCGGAATACGCATGGGACTGCTATGTCTTTTCATGGATATGGCAAAGGGCTATTTTCCTGTGTATATAGCCTACAAAGTTTTCGGCACAGGCAGTTTGTTATTTGCGCTTGTCATAACCGCACCCGTACTTGGACATGCAATAGCTCCCTTTGATAAAATCCGCGGCGGCAAATGTATTGCCACTGCTTTCGGGGTGCTTTTAGCGTTACTGCCCGTCACACGTTGTGTATTAATTCTTGCGGGACTTTATATATTGTTTTCCACGATAATAAAAATAAATCCGAACAGCAAAAGAAGTGTGGTGACGTTTTCACTTTTCGGCTTAATATCATTTGTATTTCTGATTATAAAAGGTCTCATTCCAATCGCAGCCGGCTGTATATTGATTTCGACAATCGCAGTATACAAGCATATATCCGCAAAAGAGAAACTTCCTGTGGGACAAATAATTAAAAATTGATAAAAGCAGCGGTGCAGTCAACTGACTGCACCGCATTTTTTCAGTTATCCGAGCGCTACATCCAGCACCATCATCAGAGCAAAGCCGAATGCCGCCCCCACAGTTCCCATATTACTGTGTTCCCCGGACTGTGATTCCGGTATAAGCTCTTCGACAACCACATATATCATAGCCCCCGCCGCAAACGACAGAATGTACGGAAGCACGGGAGTGACAAATGAAGTAAGCGCAAGAGTTATAAGTGCGCCGGCAGGCTCGACAATCCCCGATAAAACACCGTATGAAAATGCCCTTCTCCGTGAAATCCCGCTGTTTATAAGCGGCATGGATATAATCGCACCCTCCGGAAAATTCTGAACCGCAATACCGACAGCCAAGGCAAATGCTCCCGCTGTTGAAATAACAGCATCTCCCATGGAAACACCGGCAAAAACCACACCGACCGCCATCCCCTCGGGCAAGTTATGGAGTGTAACGGCAAGCACAAGCATCACAGACTTTTTTAGATCGCTCTTCTTTCCTTCCGGTACATCTGAATTAAAATGCATGTGAGGAATTAGAGAATCAAGCAGCAGAAGAAACCCTATTCCGAGCAAAAAGCCTGCAACAGCAGGCAGCCATGCGAATGCCTCACCATATGTGTTTTCGGACATATCAATTGCAGGAATAAGCAAGGACCATACAGATGCCGCTATCATTACACCGGACGCGAAGCCGAGCAATAATTTCTGAAGCCAGGTTTTCATCTCCCGCTTTAGAAAAAATACCATTGACGAACCTGCTACGGTTCCAAGCAAAGGTAAAAGCAGACCGATAAATATTTTCATTGTATCATTCATAAAATCATCCTCATTATCTCATACACTGAGCTTATTATAACACACAAACAACAAAAAAAGAAGCACAATCCTGAGTTTATTAGTTTTATTTTACTTAAAGATAAAAATTATCATGCAGACGCCTACAAAAACACCTTGATATCATAAAAACAAATTATATGTGTCTCGTCCTCATAATATGACATAAATTTTCTATTTTCCGATGTATAATCACCGTAAACGGAGGTTACTGTATGGAAAAAGCAGGATTTAAAAGCAAATTACAGGCGATAGAAACTGCCGCTTACAAACTGTTAAATTATATTCTGTCTGCTGCAGCGGGCTTTATTATTTCAAGAGCGGGTGTTAAAAACATTTTTTCTCCGTTCTCATTGTCATTTTTATCTGTCGCTCCCGGTTCCGGAATGTCTGTCATAAGTCTTTTTGCAGGCACTGTCGCCGGTTTTGCAACAAAGGCGTTTTCGGTTCACAACTTTAAATATATTTGCGCAGATACTATCATGCTTGCCATGATTTTGATATGCGGAAAAAAGAGATATATAAGTCATGTTTATACGCCGGTTTTGCCGGCGGTTATATGCTTTATAAGCGGATTCATTTTTTTGTTTGCAGACGAATTCAGCCTTTACGGTATGCTGTTGCTTCTGTGTGAATCCCTTATCTGCGGCTGCTGCGCATATTTTGGCAACTATTTCATCAAAGCCGCCCGTAAAAAAGCGCAGATGGATTCACGTGATATTATTTCCCTTAATATAACGCTGCTAATTTTACTTTGCGCACTTGATAATTTTTATATTTACGGTTTCTCTGTATCACTTATTTTTGTAATACTTCTTATTTTTATATGCTCATACTTTCTTGACAGAAAACTTGCCGCAGTGTTTACACTGTCCCTGTGCTTTGTAATATCTCTGTTGCACCCTGCAAACGAAAAGTATATTTTAATTCTGTATATTCCGGCATTGATTTGCATATTAGTATCGAAATTTGACAAAAAATATATTGAAGTGTCCTACTGTCTGCCGTTCTTCACGTTATCGACGGCGATTTACGGAGTTTTCGGCTTCAATCTTCAGCTTCTTTTAGCTCCTCTTATTGCCGCGTTCATTTTCAGGCTATTTCCAAAGGTAAAGCTTGAACGTGTGTTAGCGCAGTATTTTGAGATTTCCGCTGAATTTGATGAACCATCAGACGCTACAAAAGATGAACTGTGTGCTAAGTTTAAAGCAAGCACAGATAATCTTGTGCGCGAAATCAACGACACAACCATATCTCCGCTGGTAAGCGGTGAGTCCGAAGAAAAAATGAAACGCTATCTGTATCTTAACAAATGCCGCGACATTACATTTGTAAATTATTTCAGTGCGGAGGGCAAGCAAATCACCGCCCTTTACTGCAAGTGCGAACATAAACCGAACTTTCAGGCAATCAGAAAAAAACTCTCGGAATCCGCAGGAAAAAACTTTATTATTAACAGCGAAAGCTATGACGGCAGAAATTGTTCTCTGAAATTTGAGCAAGCAGATAATTTCAAGGTGGAGTGTTTTGCACTTTATAAGCCCAAACGCGGTGAAAATGTTTGCGGTGACAGCGTATGCGCTTTTAAATCAATAAATTCTGTTTATAATATAATTCTCGCAGACGGAATGGGCAGCGGAAAAGACGCATATATAAAAAGCAATAATACAATCACACTGCTGAAAAAGCTGTTAAAATCAGGTGTGTCGCCGGACAAGGCAATAGAATCGGTAAATGCATCGATGGAAATGCTTAAAGAAGAAATAGGCTTTTCAACCATTGATTTATGCAGCATTTCTCTTGAAAGCGGAGTGGCAAAATTTTATAAATGCGGTGCTTACGGCGGATATATATTGAGAAATAAAAAACTTATAAAAATAAACGGAGGAGGTTATCCGGCGGGACTGACGGAAAAAATAACATTTTCCTATTCCGGCGCTGCTCTTGAGGACGGCGATTTTATAGTTATAATGTCCGACGGAGTATCAGGAGCTTCAGAACAGATTCAGGCTGCACTTTTAATGAGCAAACACGATGAACCGGAAGCTCTGACAAGAGAGTTAATTGACTGTGCATATAACGGCATTCCACCCGAACTTGACGACGATATGACTGTTCTTACAGCTAAAGTAACAAAGCGCCGGTTTGAATAAAAAGTCGATAAAAGGTCAAAATATAACCAAACGTCATAAAAAGGATTAGGGTTATGTTTAAAGGGGTCGGCAGGCAAGTCGTAGTGCTAAAAAGCACTGACAGTCAAATATTTGAAGAAGCAATATTTATAATAAAAGACGGAGCAAAGGTCAGCAAGCCCGATATGCTATCGGAATGTGAAAGAATAATCAGAAATAACTACACCGGTGAACCGGTTTCAGTGTCAAAGAAAAAAAGCATAAAAAACAAAGCGTTATTTATAGGTATTGCCGCTGCTGTAATACTCATTGCTGCAATAATAACTATTATAAGCTGTTTGTAACACAAAATATCGCTTACACATAGGATATATTGAATTCAATGTGTGAGGTGAAAAAGTAAATGTGTTTCAAGAATTTGTTTGGTGAGGACAATTGTTGCTGGATAATAATAATCGCACTTCTTATCATCTGCTGCTGCAACGATTAATTCCTAAAAAACATACGCCCGTTGAAAAACGGGCGTATGTTTTTTTGTGCTGTATTACGTTTAAAAGCTATACATTAAAGCGGAAAAGTACAACATCGCCGTCCTGCACGACATACTCCTTTCCCTCGCTTCTGACAAGCCCCTTTTCCCTGGCGACAGCCATACTGCCGCACTCTGTCAAAGCGTCATACGAAACGACCTCGGCGCGGATAAAGCCGCGTTCAAAATCAGAGTGAATTTTCCCTGCTGCCTGCGGCGCACGCGTGCCCTTGGTAATTGTCCATGCTTTGGTTTCCATTTCACCCGATGTTATATAACTTATTAAATTCAGCAAAGAATAGCACTTGTTTACAAGTCTGTCAAGACCGCTGCTTTCAAATCCCAACTCTTCAAGAAACATTTTTTTCTCATCGTCGTCAAGCTCGCTTATTTCCTGCTCGACCTGTGCGCAAATTGTAAGAACCTCAGATCCGTTTTCCATTGCGTATTTCTCTACAAGCTCTACATAATTATTACTGCCGCCGATATCACTGTCACTGACGTTGCATGCATAAATAACCGGTTTATTGGTAAGCAGCTGAACCGAACGCATTATATCCTTCTCGTCGTCGCTCAGTTCTACTGTATTGGCAAGTCTGCCGGACTCAAGCGCTGCTTTGATTTTCTCAAACATATTGAGGTCTGTCTGATATTTTTTGTCGCCTTTAAGCAGTTTTTTGACACGCTCTATATGCTTATCAACGCTTTCCATGTCCGCAAAAATTAGTTCAAGATTGATTGTTTCAATATCTCTGATTGGATTAACCGAACCGTCAACATGCACAATATTTTCATTATCAAAGCATCTGACAACATGGACAATAGCGTCTACCTCACGTATATTGGACAGAAACTTGTTTCCGAGTCCCTCACCCTTGGAGGCACCTTTGACAAGCCCTGCAATATCAACAAATTCAATTACGGCAGGCACTGTTTTTTTGGAGTTATGCATTTTTGACAAAACATCCAGACGCTTGTCCGGAACGCAGACGACCCCGACATTCGGTTCAATAGTACAAAACGGATAATTCTCCGATTGTGCTTTTGAATTGGTTATTGCATTAAACAGCGTACTCTTTCCTACATTCGGCAAACCGACAATACCCAGTTTCATATATCTTCTCCTTTATGTAAATTCAAATTCACAAAGTCTCAAAAAAAACAGAGCAAGCCGTTAACAGCTTGCTCCTATGTGGTGGACCTAAGGGGAATCGAACCCCTGACCTATGCGTTGCGAACGCATCGCTCTACCAACTGAGCTATAAGCCCGCATCAGCGGAGAATTGTAATTCTCCGCATGAAAAACTATTTTTTAAGGGCGACAGCCTCAAGCGCCTTTTCAACAATACCGGCAGCATTGACCTTGTAATGCTCCAAAACTTTAAGCGCTGCGGCGCTTCTTCCGAATTCATCATTCACGCCGTGACGCACCACAGGACATGGAGCACTTTCACTGACCGCCTCGCATACCGCGCTGCCGAGACCGCCGATTACGGAATGTTCCTCGGTGGTCACAATCGCACCGCACTTAATAGCATAGTCCAAAATAAGCTGTTTGTCAAGAGGTTTTATTGAAGAAATATTAATAACCGCAGCATTTATTCCCTGCTGAGCTAATATTTCGGCAGCCTCAAGTGCCTGTGCAACCATTAGTCCCGTTGCAACTATTGCAACATCCTTTCCGTCTCTGAGCACAACGCCTTTTCCGATTTCAAACTTATAATCATCAGGCAAAATCTGTTCAACCGGCATTCTTCCGAAGCGAAGATATACAGGGCCGTAATATTCGGCAGCCGCCTTTACTGCAAGCCTTGCCTCCACGGGATCGGCAGGATTTAATATAACCATACCCGGTATCGTGCGCATAAGTGCTATATCCTCATTGCATTGATGAGTCGCACCGTCCTCGCCGACGCTGAGACCTGCATGAGTAGCTCCGATTTTAACATTCAGATGCGGATAACCTATTGAGTTTCTCACCTGCTCAAAAGCGCGTCCCGCCGCAAACATTGCAAAGGAACTTGCAAACACGGTTTTTCCGCATGCCGCCATACCTGCAGCAACGGTCATCATATTTGCCTCTGCTATACCGCACTCAATAAATCTTTCCGGGTATTTTTCCGCAAATATTTTAGTTTTTGTTGCCTCTGAGAGGTCGGCGTCAAGGACATATAAATCGTACTGCTCGGCAAACTCTGCAAGTGCTTTGCCGTAGCTTTCTCTCGTAGCTTCCTTCAACATAATTATTTAACCTCCCTGAGTTCACTTAATGCAGCTTCATATTGCTCATCGCTGGGAGCAGTTCCATGCCATGAAACAATGTTTTCCATAAACGATACACCTTTTCCCTTAACGGAATTTGCAATAATAACGGTAGGCTTTTCCTTCTCGGCACGCGCTTTGTTAAAACCGCTTTCAATTTCATCAAAGTTATGAGCGTCTATAACCACAACATTAAAACCGAAAGCACGCATCTTGTCCTCAAGCGGTTCGGAAGACATAACCTCAGAGCATTTGCCGTCAATCTGCAATCCGTTACGGTCAATAATAGCACAGAGATTTGACAGCTTGTAATGAGACGCAAACATAAACGCCTCCCAAACCTGACCTTCTTCTATTTCACCGTCGCCAAGTATGGAATAAACTCGGTAATCTTTATTATCAAGCTTGGCAGCAAGCGCCATGCCGCACGCGGCTGATATTCCCTGTCCGAGTGAGCCGCTGGACATATCAACACCGGGGATGTGCTTCATATCGGGATGACCCTGCAAAATACTGTCAAGTTTCCTGAATGTCTTTAAAAGCTCTGTCGGAAAATAGCCTTTTTCCGCCAATGCCGCATAAAGGGCAGGACACGTATGACCTTTGGACAAAACAAATCTGTCACGGTCCGGCGCCTTGGGATTTTTCGGATCTATATTCATCTCCCTGAAATACAAATATGTTATTATATCGGCTATTGACAGCGAGCCGCCCGGATGCCCGGATTTTGCACTGTGCACCTGCTCGATTATATCATTTCTGATTTTCAGAGCGATGACTTTTAATTCATTTTTCTGAATGTCATTCATTCAAACTACCTCCGATTGTGATACGAATATCCGCACAACAGACACTGCAAGTCACCGGCTGCGCCGACTAAACATAATTTTACAATCAATTATGTTTTATGTCAATATCAAATGCTTCAAAATATGTTGATTTACGTCAAATAACTTGATATAATTAGTTAAATTAAATTTTCGGAGACAAAAATGAACCCACTATCTGACCTCATCCGTCCCGACAGCATTGATGATATTGTCGGACAACAGCATCTTCTGAGTAAAGGTTGTGCACTTTACAGTATTATTTCAAGCGGTAATATACCCAATATGATATTTTACGGTCCGAGCGGATGCGGTAAAACCACGCTTGCCAATATAATTGCAGCCAAAAGTGACAGAAAGTTGTACAAATTGAATGCTACTACGGCTTCGATTTCCGATATTAAAGCCGTTATTGAAGACTGCAACATGTTCACAGCGCCCAACGGAGTTCTGTTGTATCTTGATGAAATACAGTATTTTAATAAGCGCCAGCAGCAGTCTCTGCTTGAATTTATAGAAAACGGAAAAATCACGCTGATAGCATCAACAACCGAAAATCCGTATTTTTATATTTATAATGCAATTCTATCCAGATGTACGGTTTTTGAATTTAAGTCCGTAGCACCCGATGATATAAAAATCGCTGTAAAGCGAGCAATACAAAAGCTAAATGAAAAAAATAATACCGAGCTTTTTCTTGACGATGAATCACTTGATTATCTGTCTTTGGCATGCGGCGGCGATGTGCGTAAAGCTATCAACAGCATAGAGCTTTTATCTATCATTTCACAAAACGGCAATGAACCGGTAACGCTTGAGCATGTAAAGCAATGCACTCAGAAAAGCTCCATGCGCTATGACCGCGGCGGCGACGCACATTACGACATACTTTCCGCATTTCAAAAGTCGATACGCGGCTCGGATGAAAACGCGGCACTTCATTATCTTGCACGGCTGATAGAAGCTGACGACCTGCCTTCCATATGCCGCAGGCTACTTGTAATTGCAAGCGAAGACATAGGACTTGCCTACCCGAATGCTGCCGTTATTGTAAAAGCCTGTGTCGACAGTGCAATGATGCTGGGATTTCCCGAAGCGAGGATACCTCTTGCACAGGCAGTTATTCTGCTCGCAACATCTCCTAAATCCAACAGCGCAATATGCGCTGTTGATGCGGCGCTTGACGATGTCCGCCGCGGTAAAGGTGCTTTAGTGCCTCAGACACTGAAAGACTCACATTATGCCGGAGCAAAATCACTTTCTAACGGTATAGATTACAAGTATCCGCATAATTTTAAAAACAATTACATACAGCAGCAATATCTGCCGGACGATTTAAAAAACGCCGTATATTATAAATACGGCGATAACAAATTAGAACGAAATACTGAAGAATATTGGAGAAAAATCAAAAATGATACTGAAAGATAAGGTTGAATTTATTATAAAAGAATTGAATAATCTATATCCTGATGCCCAATGCTCACTCACCTATAAAGAACCGTATGAGCTTTTGATTGCAACCCGTCTTTCCGCACAGTGCACCGACGAGCGCGTAAATAAAGTAACGCCTGCTTTGTTTGAACGCTATTCATCACTGGAAGCGTTTGCTAATGCCGATTTTGACGAGCTCTGTACGTATATACACTCCTGCGGCTTTTTCAGAGGAAAAGCGAAAAGCATTATTGAAATGTCACGGCAGATACTTAAAGATTATGAAGGAAAAGTTCCCGACAGCATAGAAGAGCTTACCAAGCTGTCAGGAATAGGAAGAAAAACGGCAAATTTAATCTGCGGCGATATTTACGGAAAACCTGCAATTATTGCAGACACACACTGTATCAGACTCAGTAACCGTCTGGGACTTGTTAAAAACAGCGACAACCCCGTAACAGTAGAAAAACGTCTAAGGGAAATCATACCCGACAAATATCAGACGAAATTCTGCCATAACCTTGTTCATCACGGACGCGCCGTTTGTATGTCACGCAGTCCTGCATGCGAGCGGTGCACGTTAAACACAGTCTGTACCTTTTCCAAGCAGTCCGAAAAGCAGAGAAACAGAAAAACCGCCGACAAGAAGTAAAAAGCATGCTGCCACTTCACCATTAACCGGCAGCCTTATAAATATTTGCTTTACAGACGCCGCCACCATACCCAGTATCATCATATTGATTGATACCGGGTATTTTTTATATGCTATATTAAGCACCTTTGTAAATGCAAATATTCCTAAAATAACAACAGTACCGAATTTGAGCAAAAATAAAATGTCCATGCTGTTCACAGCGATTATAAGTGCGTCATAATATCCGAACGCTATCAATATATATGTCAGACTTATTCCCGGCAGAATAAGTGCAACCGCAGACAACAGTCCCACTATTATAAACGCAACAGCATTATCCGTGTTTCCGAGTCTGACTCCTGCTGACATATCAACAAGCAGCGTCAGAACAGCACCTATAATTATATAGATAAGATATTTAAATTTGAATTTACCTGCTCCTTTAATAAATACAGGCAGACTGCCTGCAATAACTCCTATAACAAAAAAACTGAATTCAAATGAATATCTGTCAAGAATAAATTTTATAGGAAACGAACATACGTAAAACCCGACTGCCGCACCGACCGTTAATGTCAGAAGATACGGGAAATTCTTTTTGAAATCAGAAAACAGCTCGTCAATCGCAGCGATTATACGGCTGTAAATGCCGAGAATGAGCGCAGTTGTACCGCCGCTCATCCCCGGAACCAGAATAGATGCACCTATAATTGCGCCAAAAGCTATGTTTTTCAGTAATTTTTTCATAAAAATCCATATAAAAAATACGTTAGTAATTGACTTTTTCGGTTATGAATTATATAATTAACAAGTGTATTTTAATATTGATTATATTCAGATACAGCAAATTTTATGACTTATAACAGGTCGTAAATACAAATCAAAGGAGGTAAACGATGAGAAAACAAAGCAAGACTGTAAAGCAAAAATCAGTTTTTTTCATTGTTGCGGCAATAATTATGATTGTTGCTGCCCTTGCCGTTTTCGGGCTGACCATTAACGGCAAAACTTACGTAAAAAGCGTCCGTAATATCAGATTTGGCATTGACATAAAGGGCGGCGTAAGTGCTACATTCAAACCGGCTGACGAAAATATAAGTCCTACTGCCGAACAGCTTGAAGCTGCAAAAACCATAATAGAGACAAGACTTGACGGTAAAAATATTCTTGACAGAAACGTAACGGTTGATACCGGCAGCGGAGATATTCTCGTTGAATTTCCATGGTCAGCGGACGAAAAGGACTATGACCCTGCAGCCGCTATCAAGGAGCTCGGAGAAACTGCTGAGCTTTCATTCTGGTTTGTAACAGTAGACTCGTCTGATCCGAATAAAGTCACCAAGAATGGTGATGAGCCAATCCTGACCGGTGCAAGAGTCAAGAAAAGCGAAGCAGGATACGCAAACGGTGAGTATCTTGTAATGCTGGAGTTTGACAGCGACGGAGCAAAGCTTTTTGCTGACGCCACACAAAACAACGTCGGCAAGACAATCGGTATATACATGGATGAAACGCTTATAAATTACGCTAATGTCCGAGAGGCGATAACGGACGGAAATGCACAGATAAGCGGCGGCTTCACAGCAAAGGAAGCGCGCGAGCTTGCCAATAAAATCCAGGCAGGTGCTCTTCCCTTCAGTCTCACTTCGACAAACTTCAGCTCTATTAGTGCAACGCTCGGTGAAGGTGCGCTGAACATTATGATAGATGCAGGCATTATTGCCGCAATTCTCATCTGTCTGTTTATGCTGCTTTATTATAAGCTGCCGGGTTTTGTCGGATGCATAAACCTTGTTCTGGAAATATCCGGTCAGCTTCTCATTTTTTCGATGCTCGGACTTACAATGACACTGCCCGGTATTGCAGGTATCATTCTTGCGATAGGCATGAGTGTTGACTCCAATATAATTATTGCCGAAACAATAAAAGATGAGCTGAGAAACAATAAAACTATCAAGGGCGCTGTCGCAGGAGGATTCAACAGAGCATTTTCCGCTGTCCTTGACTGTAATATCACAACAGGTATTGTTGCAGTATTGCTTTTGATATTCGGAACAGGGTCAACATTGTCCTTCGGATATACTCTGTTAATAGGTATAGTTATGAACTTCTGTTTCGGAATTATAACAACAAAGCTTATGCTTACGTCTCTCAGCTTCTTTGACGGGCTGTCAAAGCCGTGGCTTTACGGTATCAAAAAAGTGAAAGGCGGTGCTACTGCAAATGATTAAGTTTTATAAAAACAGAAAATGGTTTTACATCATTTCTATCTGCCTTATGCTTGTAGGCGTCGTCTCTTTATTCATACGCGGCGTTGAGCTTGATATTCAGTTCAGCGGCGGTACAAAAATATCCTACAGCTACTCGGGCGACATTCAAATTTCGGACGTTGAAACAATCGTAACCAACATCTTGGGAAAAAAGGCAACCGCTCAGACTCAGACTGCTGTCAGTGAAGACAGCGACCGCAAAACTGTCGTTATAAGCGTAGGAGGCACTTCAAGCCTTACGACGGAACAGCTTGATAAAATAACAGAAGAAATTTCAGCAAAATATTCTGCTAATGATATTGAGCTTTACGAAACACAAAGTGTTGAGCCGTATATCGGAAAAAGATTCTTTACAAACGGTATCAAGGCTATGCTGATAGCTATGGTGCTGATTGTTATATATGTTACATTGAGATTTAAGATTATTTCCGGTTTTTCGGCAGCGCTTACGGCGCTTCTTGCCCTTTTCCATGATCTCCTCTTGGTTTTCTTTACATTTGTAATTTTCGGTATCCCGATAAACGACGGTTTTGTAGCGGTTGTACTGACAATTCTCGGTTATTCGGTAAACGATACTATCGTCATATATGATAAAATACGCTATAATAAACGTCTGCATGCGGGAAAAATGTCTATTGAAGAAATCGCGGATACAAGCATAAACCAGTGTCTTACAAGAACCGTAAACACATCGCTGATGTCAGGTCTCGCTATTGCGCTTGTGTTCATCTTTTCTCTTATCAGCGGACTTACATCGGTTTCGCATTTTGCACTCCCCTTAATGGTGGGTATTATCTCAGGTTGTTACTCCTCGATTACACTTCCCGGTACACTCTGGGTA
>JAGBEI010000001.1 GCA_017937065.1 Clostridia bacterium
AGATTTGTTTTTTAAGCAGGTCGATGCACACAAAAATGATTATGAGACAAAAACAGACCTTCCGGTTGCCGGTATTCATTCAGACGATACAAACGACATTCCTTTTGGCAGGAACATGGCGGAAATAAATAATCCCGACATGACAAAAATGACGGACATAACAAACAGACCGGATATTGCGGATATAACAGATATAGCAGGAACAACAGAAATAACAGAGCTTTCGGCATCAGCCAAGGAACCGTTACAAACCGAAGAAACCGAAAAAGAATTGAAAGAAAGAAAAAAGAAGGAAAAGAAAAAAAGTCCGCTTCGCCGCGGAGCATGGGCAGTTTGTCTTACGATGATACTGACAGGTGTTTTCACCTTGTCCGTCTTTTTATGGTACGTATTTATCTATGTTGACGGTGAATTTGACCTGTCTTATCTTGACAATTCGCTTAATTACACGACTGTTCTTTACGGCAAGCAGGACGGTAAGGATGTTGAAATTGAGCAGCTCCACGGGACTGAAAACCGAATCTGGGCGAATATAGATGAAATTCCCAAAAATATGCAGCACGCGGTTATTGCGATTGAAGACGAGCGGTTTTACAAGCACAACGGTGTTGACCTGAAACGTACCGCACACGCCGTACTCAACTTCTTTAACCCCGGCAGCACAAGCTCTTTCGGCGGTTCTACAATCACTCAGCAGCTTGTAAAAAACCTGACGGATGACGACGATCATACCATAACTCGGAAAATACAGGAAATGCGCCGCGCCTGGTATCTTGAAAGCCAATATAAAAAGGATCAGATACTTGAAGTTTATCTGAATACAATCTATCTTTCACAGGGCTGCTACGGTGTACAGACCGCATCAAACAAATATTTCGGCAAAGATGTCAAGGACTTAACTCTTGCGGAATGCGCATGCCTTGCTTCAATCACTAAATCACCCTCCGCATATGACCCGATAACAAATATGGAAAAAAATAAGGAGCGGGCTGCAAACGTATTAAACAAGATGGTTGAGCTGGGCTTTATCTCAGAAGAGGAGGCTGAAGCCGCAAAGAACGAGCAGATAACAATATCCGACGGCAGCAATACAGGCACAAATTCCGCGTCAATCAAGAGCTATTATGTTGACGCAGTTACCGAATCGGTAATAAATGACCTTATCAACATTAAAGGATACAGCGAAGTATACGCCGAAACCCTTGTTTACTCCGGCGGACTTCAGATTTTCACACCGTACGACTCAGATGTTCAGAAATGTGTTGACAGCGTATACAGCGACCCTGACAATTTTCCAAAAATATCAGCAAAAGACAAGGACGGGAACACTGTTACCCCGCAAAGTGCAATGGCGGTTATAGACAACAGCACAGGCGGCGTTGTCGCGATTGCAGGCGGAATCGGTGAAAAAACAACCGCACGCGGACAAAATCGTGCGACAATGACCTACCGTCAGCCGGGTTCCAGCATAAAGCCGCTGTCCACATATGCGCCGGGAATCGAATTCGGCGTATCGGTGGACGGAAATAACGCGCTGTCCCCGTCATCTATGATACTTGACTGGTACATAGACGAAGCGAAACAATATCCTAAGAACCAGTCAAGATACGAATCAAACAAAAAGGTAACTCTTCAGGCAGGCGTTGCACAGTCCCTAAACACTGTTGCCGCACGTGTAAACGTGGCGGTAGGCTTTAAGCGTTCAATCAATTTTATGATTGATAACCTTGGTTTTACATCTCTTATCACGTCCGACATGAACCGTTCCCACAATGACGAAAATGTAGCGGCGCTCGGTCTTGGCGGTCTTACAAAGGGCGTCAATGTCGTGGAAATGGCGGCAGCCTATGCCTCCTTCCCTAACGACGGAACTTATACAAAACCATATTTCTATACAAAGGTAGTAGATCAGAACGGCAGAGTTCTGCTCGAAAACAAGGTAGAATCACACACTGCGATGACCGCAGAAACAGCCAGGGTCATAAACTCGCTTCTGAGCTATGCGGCGACAAGCGGCACCGGAACGCCCGCAAACTTCGGTACGACAGAGGTTGCAGGTAAAACAGGAACAACCTCAGACGATTACGACCGCTGGTTTGCAGGATATACCGCCTATTACACAGGTGTTGTATGGTATGGCTACGATTACAATAAAACCGTTTATTACAGCGGTGCGAACCCCGCAGCAACTACATGGAAAAAAGTAATGTCAAAAATACACAACGGACTTGCATATAAAGCGCTGACCAAACCAACGACGCTTGTCAGTGCGGAATACTGCTTTGATACCGGTATGCTGCTTACAGAAAACTGCCCCAACAAGGCAACCGGTAGCTTTTTGCCGGACGGAGTACCGACAGAGCCGTGTACTCTGCACACAGCACCGGTAGAGGAAGTCCCGTCAGAGACACCTGAAGATCAAACAACACCGGGAACAGATACGGAAAATCCGCCGGCTGATACAAACAATCCCGACACCGAACAGCCGGACAGCGGAAACGAAACCGTAAATCCCGACAACAGTGGAAATACAGACACCGAGCAAGATACTTCGCAGCTTCCTGAAAAAGAACCGGATAAAAACGCTGCCAATCCATGGTAAATGCTTTGCGTCATTCTGTAAAAATTAATTATTATTTTCTAAGAGCCGTGTAATCACAAGCGGCTCTTTGATTTTCAGCAAAGGAGGGAAAGATGAAAAAGCTACCCGTTAAAAAACTCAATTTTCTTCAAAGCGCTATTTTCATAGCTGTCATATGTATATTAACGGAAATGCTGTCTGTTTATATACAGCCGGGGCTTTTCCGAAACTCACTGTATGACATTATTACACGACCTCTGCTTATTCCGCTAAATCTGTTTCCGGTCGCGGTATTTACAGTTTTAGGCTATTTTATAACAAAAAATGTTTTTTGGGGCGCCGCGCCGGCAGCGCTTGTTTTTCCGCTGCTATCATACGTCAATCTGCTGAAAATCGAAGGGCGCGAGGATGCGTTTGTGCCTGCCGATATAGGTCTAATACGTGAAGCATTGCAGTCAGCTTCAGGTTATTCTCTTAATCTGCATCTTTGGCTTATTGCAGTTATTGTACTGTACACGTCAGCACTTATTCTGCTCGGTTTTATTTTTAAATCTCCCGATATACGTATAATTACGCGTGCCTGCACAAGCGCTGCGACAATCATTGTATTTTTACTGTCACTTAAATTTATATATGCAGATAAAAAGCTGTTTGAGAGCTTTCCTGTCGAAGAAATGTATAATATACCGTTTGTTTTCAATACGCTCGGCTTTAACTACTGCTTTCTTCACAATCTTAATCTCTACCCTGTCGATAAACCAGAAGGCTTTGACAAAAAAGAAGTCGAGGAGTGGATAAGCCAATATCTCGGCGAAAAAACAGACAGCGACGCGCGCCCTAACATTGTGATGGTGATGGGTGAGGCGTTCAGTGACATCACAAATAATGAAGTTTTCAGTTATGATAGCGAAGAAGAAAACCCGATTTACCGTTTCAATCAGCTGAAAGAAAGCGACCGCGCGATTTCAGGTCACATCGTTGTATCAAATTTCGGTGCGGGTACTGCGAACACCGAGTTTGACATACTGACCGGTACGCCGACAAACATGATAAGCGACGCTACAACATCTTCCTTTCGCGTCGTTCACAGCAAAACCCCGTCGCTTGCCAATCTTTTTGATAATCTGGGCTATAACAGTTACTTTATGCACCCCGGCAGCAGCTGGTTTTACAACAGAAGCAGCGTTTACAGCTATTTCGGCATTAACGATCAGGTCTTTGAGGACAGCTTTGACCTTGAAAATGATAAAAAAGGCAACCTGATTTCAGATGAAGCATTTTTACGACAGCTGAAGCAGGACATTGAAAAGCGCAGCGGAACACCGCAGTTTATGTACACGGTATCTCTGCAAAACCATCTGACATATAACTACGCTAAATACGGCTATGAGCCTCCCGTGCCAAAGCTTAAAACGGAAATTTCGGACAGGGCGCGCGAGTATCTGTCGGTTTATTGCGAGGGCGTACGTGATACATCGGATATGATTTTTGATCTCGCTCAGTATCTCGATACTCTTTCGGAGCCTACCCTGCTTGTATTTTTCGGCGACCATCTTCCCAATCTGGGGGAGGATTTTCTGACTTACCGTGAGCTTGGACTGGATATAGGCAATACCGATACCGCATCCTCCCGTCTGGCGACTTATACGACTCCGTTTATAATATATGCCAATAACGCGTACTGCGCGCAAAAGGATTTTGCCGCTGACGCCGAAAGCTGCGGACTTGACGGAGCAACAATAAGCGACATTTATCTCGGAGCGGCAGTGTGTGAGCTTGCAGGCTTTACAGGATACGACCCGTATGTCGATTTTCTGAATACGGCAAGACAAACTCTGCCGGTTCTTTGTCTTAAGGACGATGTTTTTATGCTTGAAGACGGAACACTCGTATCAGACATCAGCGGAGAGCAAAGCGACATACTCCGAAAAATCGACTGGTGGCAGTATTACAGACTTAAATATTAAATTTTTAACAGGCGTTGTGACTAATTTGCAACGCCTATTATTGTGCAATTTTACTAAAATTTATCTATTTTGGCAAAATTTAGTAAAATATATTGACTTTTTCCATATTTTTACATATACTGTAAATACAGCTGGTAGGAATAACTTTCATATGAAACAAATCTGTATTTCGCGAAATACTTCAAGGTATTTTTAAAAATACAATGAGGTAAAAATTATGGAAAATAAAAGAGGAAGACGTTTTTTATCGGCAGTTCTCTCTTTCTTGCTAATTTTAACCGCAATTCCTGTACTGCCTACACTCCCTAAAGCTTTTGCTCAGCCATCAGAAGCGGCTGCGACAGAGCCTGCAAACGGACAAATTATACCGTACTACGAAGTATGGCTTCGCTGGAACGACGTAAGCGACGAGGATCACTACATTATCAGTGTAAGAGATATTACAAACGGAGATAACAGCGATCCCAATAAGCTTCTGTACTCCAACGTATGGGTAAACAAAAACAGCACTTACTTTATCATACCGTTAAGTAAGTTGAACCGAGGCGGTGTATATCGCTGGTCTCTTTGCAGTGTTGCCGCAGACGGTTCAAAAAACTATACTCCGCCGAGAACGTTCAAGATAGAACCTATAAATGCTTCTTATGGTATCGATGCTCATATTTGGAAAACTGGTTATGCCAGTGCAAACCATATAGACTACTTTATTCATGCACCAAACTCTGGAAAAGACTCAATATTAGAGCAAGGCGTTAATGCATGGAACGGTATATCTTCGCAGGTTTATCTACATAGGGACTATAGCGATGTTACAAAGAAATTGGGAATATATGAAAATAGATATCCTCAAGATCCAGAAGATTTAGGGATAACATATCCTGGTGGTATAACCTACGAAAACTACAACGGAGACCCATACACAAATAATACAGTATATTACTCAGAAATACACATTTATTATGAGAATGTAACAAGCGATTTTTGGCTTAAAGCTACTATGATGCACGAGGTAGGTCATGCATTATCATTAGGGCATACAAATAATGTTACCCCTGATTCATTAAAAAGTTATAGAGTAGATTATACAATATATAATGATCCCGTAGAACTGATCATGAATACCGGATTTCAAAAAAGTATTAATATTACCACAACAGATCGTGATCATTTAAGAATAAAGTGGGGTGCTTAACATGAAAAACAATAAATTGTTTTTTTGCTTAATAATTATATCTGTTCTGTTATTTACAAGCTCATGTTCAAAGTCACAACAAGCAGACCAAAGAAACTCCGATACCGATGAGCTATACAATTATGAAGTAACCGAAGAACCGTTTGAAAGTATGCAAATTTTAAAGTCCTATGCGGACTATAAAACGTATAATACCGAAGCGGAATTCTTTGAAACATCTGATATAGTATTCATTGGTATGCCTATCGAAACTTTTACTGATGGAGAAGAACATTATTATAATCTTGACGGAATCGAAATATCCAAAAATAGTAGTGAAAAGATAGGCTCATATTGTACAGTAAGAAATATAAAAGTCTTAAAGGTACTTAAAGGAGAATGGTCTGAAGAAACAATAAAAATTGCAGAAAAAGCTGTATGTAAAACCTATGAAGACGGTACTGAAAGAATAATAGGATTACCTGATAACTCTATTATTACTAAAAAAAATTCAAAATATATCTATTATGCAAACAAAGCGGCACAAGATAATATGGATTTTTATATTGCGCGTCCGGATCAGGGAGTTATAAATATTGACGGTCTTGATACAAACAGCTTCAGTAAAGTTTCAACTCAACGTCTAAGCGAAGTCAAGTCGCGTTTTGCCTCTGATTTTGCAAAATATGACCGTACAGACGAGCTTGCCGCAAAATAATCTTTAGGTCTTCTGCCGCAATAGCGGCAGAAGACTTTTATTTTTTATAATTTTTCTTCAAAAGTGCAACTTTTTTGCTTTCTGATGTGTAATATAGTCAGAACAATATAAGGAGGCATTACAAATGAAAAACAAAAAATCAGCTTTCTGCTTAGTCATTATATCTGTCCTGATACTTACAAGCTCATGCTCAAAGTCACAACAGGCAGACCAAAGAAACTCCGATACCGATGAGCTATACAATTATGAAGTAACCGAAGAGCCTTTCGAAAATATGGAAATAGTAAATTCATATGCAGATTATATAACCTATGATAGTGAAGCAGAGCTTTATGAAGCCTCCGAAATGGTTTTTATTGGTATGCCTACAGAAACTTTTACTGACGGAGAAGAGCTTCTGTATAATTTTAACGCTGAAATAATTCCGGATAATAGTGATGATAAGATTGCTTACTGCTTTACCGTGCGTAACGTAAAGGTTTTAAAGATGCTAAAGGGCGACGATTCCATCAAAGAAATAAAAGTCGCGGAAGAGGCGATGAAACAAACAGATTTGAACGGTACCGTCAGAATCATCGGTTTGCCCGATAACACCTGCATAACGAAGAAAAATGTCAAATATATCTACTATGTCAAAAAAGCAGCTCAGCCCAGTATGGATTTTTACTTAACACGAATGGATCAGGGAATTGTAAATATTGACGGACTCGATGCCAACAGTCGGTCAGTAGTTTCAGAGCAGCGTTTAAATGAGGTTAAAACAAGGTTTTCAACTGATTTTGCAAAATACGACCGTTCCGATGAGCTTACCGCAAAATAATTTTTAGGTCTTCTGCCGCAATAGCGGCAGAAGATTTTTATTTTTTAAAATTTTTCTTCAAAAGTGCAACTTTTTTGGTTGCTGATGTGTAATATAGTCAGAACAATATAAGGAGGTATTAAAAATGAAAAACAAAAAATCAGTTTTCTGCTTAGTCATTATATCTGTCCTGATACTTACAAGCTCATGCTCAAAGTCACAACAGCCAAAACAAGAAAGCGATGATGCCAATGGACTTTATAATTATGAAGTCACTTCCGAACCATTTGAATCAATGCCTATTGTGAACAGTTCAGCAAATTATCCGACATATGATACCGAAAAAGAATTATTCGATAATTCTGAAATTGTTCTCATTGGTATGCCTATTGAAACTTTTACTGATGGAGATCAACATTTCTATGATATTGATGCAAATGAAGTTGATAAGAACTCTAATGTGCGGATATTTCATAAAATCACTACTCGAAACATAAAAATCGTCAAAGTACTTAAAGGTGATATTAAAAGCGATTCAGTAGAAATCGCTGAAAATGCTATTGTAGAGACTGATCAAGTCGGGAACAACTATATATACGGATTACCTGATAGTAACTTTATTTCTAAAAAAAATGTAAAGTATATTTATTACCTGAACAAAGGAAATGGTGATGGATCAAAATTCTATTTTCCACGTTCTGATCAGGGAGTTATAAATATTGACGGTCTTGATACAAACAGCCTCAGTAAAGTATCAACCCAACGCTTAGATGAGGTCAAGTCGCGTTTTGCCGCCGAATTTGCAGAATACGACCGTTCGGACGAGCTTACCGCAAAATGAAATAATATATATTGACATCCTCTGAATTTAATCATATAATTTTGGTATTACAAAATTTTAAATTACAGGAGATTTTACATATTCAGATATGAAATATACAATAACAAAGCAACGAGGAAAACCCGCATATTTACAACTATATAATCAGTTGAGAAACGATATTATATCGGGTGTTCTCCCCCACGGCAGCAAGCTGCCGTCAAAGCGGCTGATATCGGAGGAGCTGGGTATCAGCGTAATCACGGCAGAGCACGCATACGCCATGCTCTGTGATGAAGGCTATATTCTCGCAAAAGAGCGAAGCGGATATTTTGTATGCAGCGACGGTCCGGTTTTTTTCTCCACAGCTCCCGCATTTGTACAGCATCATGTCCCGCCGAAACGAAAAATCTCCGATATTGCCGACGCAGCAGACTTCCCATTTTCGGCATACGCTAAAACAATACGCCGCGTGCTAAGCGACTACGGAGAAAAAATCATTATAAAAACGCCCGGCAAAGGCTGCGCTGAACTACGAAATGCAATCCGAGATTACCTTGCAAGAGCGCGCGGAATTACGGTACAGTCTGAACAAATTGTCATCGGCTCAGGAGCCGAGTATCTGTATTCACTCATAACGCAGCTTTTCGGAAGGGATAAGATTTACGGCATCGAGAGTCCCTCCTATGAAAAAATCGAACAGATATACCGTGCAAACGGCGTAAAGTACGAAAAACTGGAGCTCACCGGCGACGGAATAACAAGCGCCGCGCTGAAAAACTCAAATGCCGATATTTTGCATGTAACGCCATTTCACAGCTTTCCCAGCGGAATATCCGCTTCAGCCTCAAAGCGCGCCGAATATGTCGACTGGGCTTATACGCGCGGCGGATACATTATCGAAGACGACTATGAATCAGAGTTTTCGGTATTCGCCAAACCAGCCGACACAATTTATTCTATATCCCCCGAAGGACGTATAATATATGTAAATACCTTTTCAAAAAGCCTGTCAGCGGCGATGAGAATAGGCTATATGGTTCTTCCTGAATGTCTATTGGAAATTTACGAGCAAAAGCTCGGTTTCTATTCCTGTACCGTACCGTCGTTTGATCAGTACATACTTGCTGATTTCATCAACAGCGGTGAGCTGGAGCGTCACATCAACAGAACACGCAGAAAATTCAGAAAACAAAAAGAAAAAGCCTGATTTCAATCAGGCTTTTTTCAAATGCACAAACGTATTCTTTCGCATTCAATAAATTCAGGCGCAGTGCCCTCCGTGAGACTGCCGTTTTTCTATGTTTCAGCGCACTTTTATGTATAAGGTCGTGTGTATTATAATAATCGGTGCCTTTTAACATGTTTTATATTCTTTAATCCAAAATGACCCCGACTGCATCTCTGGGCAAAGCGACAGCATTTGCCTCGTCAGTATCTATATGCATGGCGGTTGCAAACTTCTTTGATACTCTGAGTACGGTTTCATCAAAAACAAGACCGCGTTCACCGCCGATTTTAACAGACACTGTCTGTCCGTCTTTAAGATTCATTTTCTGTGCATCCTCGGGTGTCATATGTATATGACGTTTTGCGGCAATTACACCCTCTGTGAGCGTGACCTCACCGACAGGTCCCTTTATTGTAACAGCACCCGAACCCTTTACATCACCGCTCATACGTATCGGCGCCGAAACGCCGAGCGTTCTCGCGTCGGTAAGAGAAACCTCAACCTGAGTTTCCGGACGGGTCGGTCCGAGAATTGACACATTTGCTATTGTCTTCTTAGGTCCTATCAAATCAACGCGCTCCTCGCACAGATACTGACCGGGCTGAGACAGCTCGCGCTTTGGCGTAAGAGATGCTCCCTTGCCAAACAAAATCTCAAGGTCGCTCTCCGTTACATGAACATGCCTTGCAGACATTTCAACGATAATTTTCTTTTCACTCATATTATTAATCTCCTTATTGCATTTTACCAACCTATTATATCGCCAAAATCCGTATTTTTCAACAACTATTTAAAAAACAGCCTTACAAGAACACCCGCCGCGATAAAAGCCGTTATATCTCCGATGAGCGCGCACGGTATCGTATGCCTTGTTTTTTTGACGCCAGCCGCACCGTAGTAAACGCTGACGGTATACATAGTAGTCTCACTCGATCCGAGCATCACGGCAGACACACGCCCTGCAAAGCTGTCAACGCCGAAGCTCTCTATTATCGTCTTAAAGAATGCCATTGCGCCCGAACCCGACAGCGGACGGAGAATCATCAGCGGAATAGCTGCATCCGGAACGCCTATCGCATTTGCAAACGGACTTAGCGCAAAGCTGAAAACATCTGAAGCACCGGAGGAAGTAAACAGCCCGATAAGGAAAAAAAGCGCACACAGAGTCGGCAGAATAGACGCAACAGTATGAACACCCTCTTTTGCGCCTTCTATAAAAGCATCAAAAATGTTGATGCGTGTTACTATTCCTGCTGTTACTATCAGGGCGACGAGCACCGGCATTATGTAGCTTTGCAAATTTCTCCCCAAGCCTTTCACAGATTTTACAGCTTAAAACAGCCGCCGAAAGTGATAAAACCGAGCATATCCATATACACGGTAGTATATCAAACGGAGATGTACTTCCCGCGCTTTGACGCACGGCTGCAAGCGTTGTCGGAATCAGCTGTACGGACGATGTATTAATTACAACAAACAGTATCATAGCGTTTGTAGCGGTATCGCCGCATGCCATTGACTTTATTGCACGTATCCCGTAAGGAGTGGCGGCATTGCCCAAGCCCAAAAAATTACATGATATATTCATTGTAATATCGGTAAGCGTTGAATTGTCCAGCGGACCGAAAAGCTTTGTAAGAACAGGTGACAGAAATTTCGACAAAAATTGACACAGCCCCGCCCTGTTTGCAATGTTCATAAGCCCGCTGTAAACTATAATTGCCGCTCCCATTGTAAGGGTAAATTCCACTGCTTTTCCACCGCTTGAGAGCACAGCTTGCGTAACTGCGGCGGCGTTACCCTGCATAAGAGCTGTAATCACCGATATTATTATCAATATGCTGAATAGATTTCCCATAAATTTTTATACCAAAATTTCCAAAAAGAGATAGACATTTGTCTTTTTATGTCGTATAATAGTTATAAAGTATCGTTATTAAAATTTAGTGCAAAGGGGTAATGAGATGAAAGCCACTGGTGTCGTAAGAAAGATTGACGAGCTCGGAAGAATTGTGCTTCCCGTCGAGTTGAGGAGAACTCTTAACATAGGAGTTAAGGACTCAATGGAGATATTCGTCGACGGTGACTGTATCGTTCTTAAGCAGTACCGTCCCTGCTGTATTTTCTGCGGCGAGGGCACTGATATTCTTACTTTTAAGGGTAAAAATGTCTGTGAAAACTGCATAAAGAAAATGAAAAACATATAGACAAAGCGCCTGAGAGCCCCCGCGCGGGGCTCTTTTATTTTTTAATAATATTGATTTATCAGTCCTTTTAATATATACTATAAAGAAAAGGGAAAATTATGAAAGGAAAATTAAACGGTGAATAAAAAGTATTATATATCGACAGCCATAGCTTATACCTCCGGCAAGCCGCATATAGGCAACACATATGAAATTGTACTGGCAGACAGTGTGGCAAGGTATAAGCGCATGCAGGGCTATGATGTGTATTTCCAGACCGGAACGGACGAGCACGGCGAGAAAATACAGCAAAAGGCTGAAGCCGCAGGCATCACACCGCAGCAATATGTGGACAATGTTGCAGGTCAGATAAAAAACATATGGGATATAATGAACACCACCTATGACCGCTTTGTAAGAACAACGGACAAGGCTCACGAGGAAAAAATACAGAAAATATTCAATAAGCTGTATAATCAGGGGGATATTTATAAAGGCTCATACGAAGGCATGTACTGCACTCCGTGCGAATCGTTTTTTACGGAAAGCCAGCTTGTTGACGGCAAGTGCCCCGACTGCGGACGAGACGTACACAAGGCAAAGGAGGAGGCATATTTTTTCAAGCTGTCAAAATACGCCGACAGGCTTGAAAAGTATATAAACGAACACCCGGATTTTATTCAGCCGCCCGCTCGCAAAAACGAGATGATAAACAACTTTATAAAGCCGGGGCTTTCGGATCTGTGCGTGACCCGCAGCTCTTTCAACTGGGGTATTCCCGTGACATTCGACCCCAAGCATGTCGTATATGTCTGGATTGACGCGCTTTCAAACTACATCACCAATATCGGATACGACCCTGACGGAAATCACTCCGATGAGTATAAGAAGTACTGGCCCTGCGACCTGCATCTTATCGGCAAGGACATTGTCCGCTTTCACACCATATACTGGCCCATACTGCTGATGGCACTGGGCGAGCCGCTGCCAAAGCAGGTGTTCGGGCATCCGTGGCTTATCATGAGCGACGGCAAGATGAGCAAATCAAAGGGAAATGTAATATACGCCGACGACCTTGTTGAGCTGTTCGGCGTAGACGCCGTGCGCTATTTTGTACTTCATGAAATTCCGTTTGCAAACGACGGCGTTATATCCTACGAGCTGATAATCGAGCGCATCAACTCGGAGCTTGCCAACATTCTCGGAAATCTTGTCAACCGTACCATAACCATGAGCCGCAAATACTTTGACGGCAAAGTATCCCGCGGCAAAGCCGCAGATATTGACCGCGAGCTTTCATATCTTGCGCTCAAAACACCCGAACTTGTGCAAGAGCATATGGACAATATGCATATTGCCGACGCTATCGACGATATCTTTGCTTTACTGCGCCGCGCAAACAAATATATTGATGAAACAGAGCCGTGGATTCTCGGACGTGAGGACGGCGACCATGAAAGACTCCGGGAAGTGCTGTATAATCTTATAGAAGCCATACGCTTTGCGGCAGTGCTCCTCAAACCGTTTATGCCCGATACCTCAAAAGCCATTCACGACCAGCTTAACATTGACGACGGCGGACTTTGCTCGCTCAAGGAGTTCGGTTTTATTAAAGACGGTCATATGCTGGGCGAAAACAAAATACTCTTTGCACGAATTGATACTCCGAAAATGCTAAAGGAAATAGAAGAGAGAAACGCAGCTAAAGCTCCCGCAAAGCCCGAAAAGCCGAAGGAGGAACAAATCAAGATAGACGACTTTGCCAAGATTTCTCTTAGGGCTGCAAAGGTACTCAGCTGTGAGCCGCTGAAAAACAGCGACAAGCTGCTTATTTTGCAGGTGGACAACGGATTTGAAACAAAACAGGTTCTTTCGGGCATAGCGCAGTCTTACAAGCCGGAAGAGCTTGTGGGAAAAACAGTTGCTCTTGTAGACAATTTAGCCCCCGCAAAGCTGCGCGGTGAGACGTCGGAGGGTATGCTGCTTGCTGCCGATACCGAAAGCGGTGTAAAGGTTTTATTTCTTGACGACGAAATTCCCGCAGGTTCTAAAATAAGATGAGAGACACTGTAAAGACTATAAAGCAGTCATCTGACACTCAATGCGATCCGTACGGCGCCGACAGCACAATCTCTGTCAGCGGACTTATCGACACACACTGTCATTTATACGAACCGGATTATGACGGGATAAGGGACGGGCTGATTTGCCGGCTGCCGAAAAACGGAGTTGAAAAGCTCATTTGTGTCGGATGTAATATCGAAACCACAAAACAGTCAATAGAGCTTTCACAAAAATATGATTTCATATATGCTCAGGCAGGATTTCATCCCTGTGACACCTCCGATATAACCGATGAAATGTGGGAACAGATGCAGCAGCTTGCAGCGCACCCGAAGGTGGTAGCCATCGGAGAAATAGGACTTGACTATCATTGGGACAGCTCTCCCAGAGACAGACAGCAATACTGGTTTTCAAGACAGATTGAATTTGCAGACAGTGTTAATTTGCCCGTTGTAATACACTCGCGTGACGCAACGGCGGATACACTGAAAATACTGAGAGAGCATACGCCCGAGCATGGAGTTTTTCACTGCTTTTCCGGCTCTGTCGAAACTCTCCGCGAGGTGCTGAAGCTGGGGCTTTCCATCTCTCTGGGCGGGGTGGTCACCTTTAAAAACGCAAAAAACGCAGTAGAGTGTGCAAAATACGTACCGCTTGAACGTCTTATGCTTGAAACCGACTGTCCTTATCTTGCACCCGAACCGTTTCGCGGCAAGCTCAACCGCCCCGACTATACCATATACGTTGCGCAGAAAATAGCGCAGCTGCGTGGTATGGATACACAGGAAATAATAGATATCACCCGCAAAAATGCCGAAATTATGTTTAAAATCTGAGGTGATTTAATGTCAGATATACAAAATATGTCCAAAAGCATATTTTCCGGTACCTATAAAAGCGCAAGCCACGTTCAGGGTATTGCAACAGACGGAAAATTCATGTATTTTTCCTTTACAACTTTTCTGCTGAAAACCGATATGAGCGGTAATCCGATAGGCTCAGTCAACGGGCTTTTAGGGCACCTGGGCTGCATTGCATATGACAGCGGCTGTATTTACGGTTCTCTTGAATATAAAAACGACAGCATCGGCAAGGGAATACTGAATAATCTTTGCACCGACGCCAAAATACCTGACGCATTTTACATCGCATGTTTTGATACTTCAAAAATAAATAAAATGAATATGGACGCCGAAAGAGACGAAGTATTGCAGGTAGTCTGTCTTAAAGATGTCTGCGACGATTACAAAGCAAGCGGACACCGCTTCGGCTGCAGCGGCATTGACGGCATCACCTGCTGCGACTATACGGCAGACGAACGCTCGATTTTTGTAGCATACGGCATTTACAAAGACACCCGGCGCAGTGATAACGACAACCAGATTATACTGCGGCTGCCGCTTGACAAAGTGCGCAAAAGTCTCTGTCCGCTCTGTCAGAGCACCGTCAAGAACATAACCGGTATCAGTGCAGACGAAAAAATCTTTGTCTTGACCGGCAACACAACCTTCGGTATACAAAACCTTGAATATGATCCGTATCTTAATAAAATGATTGCAGCCGTTTACCGCGGAGAGAAACCGCAGTTTGAAAATTACAGTATGTTCATAATAGACCTTGAAAAAGAACATACCGTAACAGGACGTGAGCGCCGTTACGGCAAAGAAAGCGCTGTGGGACTTAATTTTGAGTACGGAGCTACGGGAATTGCGGCGCTCGGAAACGGATACTATTATTTTTCTCATGACGGAAAGAATGAGCGCGGATTCTTCACAAATGTGCATATGTACCGCTATGACAAAAATCTCGGCTTTATTAAATTATAGAACTACTTTACAGTATACAAACAACAGGTGAGGTCCAAACGCCCTCACCTGTTTTATTTTAAAAAGCAATATGAATACTCAGTATATTTTTATCATACTCTGCAAATATTCTGCCGCCGCACTGCTCGGTAAGAATTTTTGCAATAGAAAGACCGAGTCCGGTTGATTTTTTGCCGTCCTGAAGCGTAAAAAAGCGGTCAAACAATCTGCCTGCAGTGACAGCGTTCAATGTGCAGGCACTATTGGAAAAAATAATTTCACCGCTGTCTTTAAGCGTTATTTTCAAATCTCCGTCACTGTATTTGACGGCATTGCCGAGCACATTCTCAAATATCCGCGAAAGTGCCGTGCGGCTTAGAGTGCGTATTACGGCAGTATCAGGCATTGATATTTCAGGCGTAATTCCACGCTTTTTTAATACCGCATACATGCCGGCGATACTCTGTTCCAGCACTGTGTTCAGGCTGAGCCTTTTCGCCGACACATAATTTTCCGGCGAAACTATTACCGAATATGAAAACAGCTCCTCGACCAAAGAACACAGCGCCCCGATACGCTCGGTGATAATATCAATATAGCGCTGCGCCGCATCGCTTTTAGGCGCGCGCTCAAGCAGTTCAAGGTAACCGCATACAGCGGTCAGCGGCGTGCGCAGGTCATGAGAAAGGTTGGCAACCGCATCTTTAAGCTCGGTATCGCCGCGCATAAGCCGCCTGCGCTCATTCCTGAGTATCTTTAGCTGTATATTTATGCTCTGCGCAAGATGACACAGACACGGGTCATACGGAGATACCGAAATCAGGGTGTTTGTATCATTACCCGGCTTGAGCCTATCAGAAAACTGCAGACAAATGCATTTTATCTCCCTGCGGATAAGTATAAGCTTCAGCGCAAGAATAACTGAAACGAATGCAAATACGGCACAAAGCAGTGAAAGCCAGAGCATAAAACATCCTCCATTTTGCTATTTTATATCTTTTCTATAAAATACTGCCGCACCGCAGACGGTAAATATAACCGTGACAATAAACGAAAACAGCGACAGCCGCATGGGATTTGACATCTGTGCCATACCTGCAATCTGTGACGCCTGACCTGTCGGCAGAAAATCAAATACAGTCTCATATACAGTTCTGACGGCGCCGCTTATATAGCGCGGATTATCTATACGCTCGCTCTCCATAAGTCCGCTGTCTGTACTGTATACAACGCCTTCATAGTATTCAGGCGCGCTTATTCTGTTATAAAGCTGAAGCGCTGCTATAAACATTACTACAACACTCAAAATACAAATCACAGATGACAGCGCCCTGTTACTGCACAGCATAGCCACCAGGGTAAAAACGGAACAGTATACCGTTATAAGCAAAAATGAACTGAGTATAAGCTGCCACATATTCAAGGCGCTCATATGCAGACCGCCGAACATCGGTATGCCGAAAATACATACAACAGCCACACATGCAAGACATACGGCAACGGTAGCCGTTATATTGCTGATAAGAGCAGAAAAATAAATCGCTGTGCGGCTGTGACCCACTATCAGCTTGTTGTGCAGCGTTCTGTCGCTGTACTCAGTACCGATAAACAGGCTGCAAAATACCGAGCTCACAAAACCTACGGCAAACGCAAAGCAAAATAAAATATCGTCAAACTCTACATCGGCGTCATATTTTATCATATCGTTATAGAACGAAAAAACATATACACCGCCTATTACCATCATTACAATAAAGCATGCCCAAAAAAGCCTGCTTTTTCTGAGCCGCAGAAAATCTGCGCAAATAAGCTTACTCATTTTTACCGCCTCCTACAAGATTCATATAATAATTTTCAAGGCTCTCGTCACGCTCATGTACGGAACGTATTTCACACCCCTGGTCTGCAAGACACAGCGTTAAATCGGTTATCGAAACATTTCCGAATATGTCCGCGGTGCTGTCGGACAATATACTGTATTCCATACCCTTTGAGTCCAAAACACGGCTGAGCACATTGATATCGCTCACTGTTATGCGCAGACAGCTGCGGCATGCATCCGCAAGCTCTGCGGCGCTTATTTCCTTTACAATCGTGCCGCCGTCGACAAATCCGAAGTGAGTTGCGACGCGCGCCAGCTCGTCAAGAATATGACTTGAAATAAGTACTGTTATATTCATTTTTTTATTAAGGCGCAGTATAAGCTCACGCATCTCTATTATTCCCTGCGGATCAAGACCGTTGACGGGTTCGTCAAGCACCAGAAAATCGGGGTCGCCCGCCAGCGCTACCGCTATTCCGAGACGCTGACGCATACCCAAAGAAAAGTTTTTCGCCTTTTTACTTCCTGTATTTTCCAAACCTACAAGCTTTAAAATCTCATCTATACCGTCATAAGACGGAAGACCCAGAATTTTATACTGAGTTTTAAGGTTATCCGCCGCCGTCATATCAAGATATATAGACGGGGTTTCCACCACAGCGCCCATACGGCGCCGCGCAGCTGATATTTCACGGCTGC
Source organism: Clostridia bacterium (assembly GCA_017937065.1). Taxonomy (GTDB): domain Bacteria; phylum Bacillota; class Clostridia; order Oscillospirales; family QAKW01; genus RGIG9041. The sequence continues at coordinate 17,864 of JAGBEI010000001.1, forward strand.
CGTTTTCGATGCCGTAAATCAGGTAACTTCCCGACGACGGTCTCTGAAGTCCGCATATTATACGAATAAGCGTGGTCTTTCCCGCGCCGTTTTTTCCGACCAGACCGTAAATCGAGCCACGCGGAACATTCATACTGAGACCGTTAAGCACCTTATATTTGCCATAGCATTTGTTTAAAGCATGAGTCTGAAGTACATACTCCATAAAATTGCCTCCTTATGTTTGATACCGTTATTTTACACCGAATATGTAAAGAAAACGGTAAAGAAAGCAGTAAAAAAACAGTAAAGATTTCAATTTTCTTTCATTTTGAAACCGATTCCCCAGACTGCCTCGATAAAATCACGGCCTCCCGCACGCCTCAGTTTCCCGCGCAGATTGCTTATATGCATTTTAAGCGAGCTCTCCGTACAGTCGGGAGTATCCTCACTTATTCTGTCAAGTATCTGAGATTTTGTCACCACCTGCGCGGGATTTTGCATCAGCAGCTTCAAAACAGCATATTCGGTGCGAGTAAGATGCACCCGCTGACCGCCTGCGGTTGCAAAACGCGTGGCGGTATCAAGCTCCAAGTTTTTGAACTTAAGTATTTTTGAGCCGCCGCGGGAAAATTCGTTTCTCAGCTGCACCTCAATTCGTGCAAGCAGTTCTTTCATATTGAACGGTTTTGTAATATAGTCGCGCGCACCGCCGAGCAATAAATCCACCTTACTGTCGATATCTGCCTTTGCGCTCATAACAATCACGGGAACACTGTTAATATGACCGAGCACTTGCTCACCTCCGATACCGGGCAGCATAAGATCAAGCAGTACCAGGTCAAAGGCGGCGCTTTCAAGTAAAAGCAACGCCTCGGTACCGGAATATGCACGCATAACGACGTAGCCTGAGGCGCAAAGCGATTCCTCCAGCATATTTCCTATATGAATATCATCGTCAATAATCAAAATATTTTTCAACGGAATTCACCCCGAAACGAGACTAAATTACTTACAGAGCCTGTAAGACACACCGGTCTGGAAGAAAGCCATGAGACCCTGAAATAAAAACGGGCGCGGATCATCCTTATCCCAATACGGTGTCATAAGCTCCAAAAAGACGGAAAACATCTTGTCCTCGAGCGCATGCAGCTTTTTCCGCCCGTCACCGTCAAGCGAGAGAATATCGACGGCAAGAGACATAATATCTCTCTGTGAAGTGAGCAAAGTATCAACTGCGCCTGTTTTTATCTGTGTTATGTCTTTGTCCCAGGCATCGGCATACGCAATGCCTCCGCAAAAGGCAATGCAGGCGATATTATAATAATAAAGCTGCGCGTCGTTTTTAAACGCCTCTTTAAGCTGCGCGTCTTTAAGCCAGCTCATAATAAAATTTTTCCCGCGCTCCAACAGGTCGGGAATCTGAATTATGTCTCCCTTATTATCCGAGTAGATTTTTGTCAGTCTGTGCAGCTCTATGCTGACACTGTTGAAAAAATCGGCTTTAAACTGTTCCATCATGCTGTTCTCCGTTTCCGTTATTTTTTTATTCACTGAGATTTGTCCGCACCGAAAGGGAATACTCGGTCGGCGTCATACCCGACACTCGCCGAAACACCGTAGTAAAATATTGCGAGGTATTAAAGGACAGAGCTGCCGCAATTTCGGTAAAGTTATAATTTCCCTCACGGATCATCTGCTTGGCAGCGTCTACCTTCAGACGCGCAAAATACTCCATAACGCCGCAGTCCATCTGCTCGCGGAATATTTTTTTAATAACCGATGCAGACAGATTAAATTTATGCATAATATCCTCAAAATGCAGGCGGGACTGAACATTCCTTTCAAGGTACTCACATATCTCGGCAAGCAGACAGCCGTTTTCCGCCTTTTTTACCGGTACGGCGCGCCTGTTGCCGCGGACAAGTAGTATCAGAAGCTGTTCGATATAAAGACGTAGCATCTGCTCGCAGCAAAAACTGCCGCTGCCCGATTTTTCCATTACGCGAGTGTATGGCATTCCCAGCGGAGTCGAAAACGCCTCCAGCGACTCCCTGACAATACCCCCGATAAGCCGACGTTCATCACTCCCGCAGGTTATAACCATACCGGCAATAGACATAAGCTCAGGACAGTCGCAGTCAAACGATACAATTACGGAATTTGCCGCATGCTCGCAGCGCAGATTGTGAAACTCGTTGGGCTTATGAATGTAAAGCTGACCCACCTCAAGACAGATTTCCTTTGCCCCAGCCGTGATATACAGACGTTTTTTATCGGCATACACAATCTCCCAGAAATTGTGTATTTCACCTGAGTAGGCAAAGTCCTTTGTATATTCAAAATAATGCACGGTATACACTCCGTCAATTTTAACGCGGCTTTCAAGCGGTGTTTTTATATACTCCATACACATTATCTCCCGGGTTTTGATCTAACAGCTTCATTATAAACGCTTTTTACACAATATGCAATAAAACAGAACCAAAAATATAAAACAAGCGGCTTAATTTATAAGCTAAAGTAAAAAAAATATGATACAATGTAGCAGTGGAAAGTTATATGTTCGGCTGACTCGCTCGGAATCCGCCTGATTTTGGTATACGGATTTTTGCGGCAACCGAAATCGAACAGAAAGGAATGCTTTGCAATGTACATTTACAGAGAAGAAACTTATGACAAAATGAGCAGACGCGCGGCAAACATCATCTCCGCGCAGGTCATTCAGAAGCCTGATTCGGTGCTGGGGCTTGCAACCGGCTCGTCGCCGCTGGGTATCTACAAGCAGCTTATCGAATGGTACAACAAGGGAGACCTTGATTTTAAGGACGTAACCTCGGTAAACCTTGACGAATACTGCGGACTGCCTGCAACTCACGACCAGAGCTATCGGTATTTTATGGATACCAACTTTTTCAACCACATAAACATAGACAAATTCCGTACATACGTACCCAACGGCATGTGCGAGGATTACGAGCGCGAGTGTGCAGATTATGACAGGCTTATTACCGGTTTGGGCGGAATTGACCTGCAGCTGCTGGGCATCGGCTATAACGGACACATAGGCTTTAACGAGCCGTCGGATTGCTTTGAAATAAAGACACGCCGCGTTGAGCTGACTGAATCGACTATTAAAGCCAATTCAAGGTTTTTCCCCAACGGAGGCATGCCGACGCACGCGCTGACAATGGGTCTCAAATCTATTCTGAGCGCAAAAAAGATACTCCTTATTGCAGGTCCGGAAAAGTACGACATAGTTAAAAAAGCGATGACGGGACCTGTTACACCCAAGGTACCCGCATCTATCCTTCAGCTGCACGACAACGTAACTGTTGTCTATACAGGCGACAAGGACTTTTAAGGAGGAGTTCAGATGAAATTCAGAAATGAAAATGCTTCCGCTTACTATCCCAAAGAGGAGTCTTTGTATGAGGTTACCGATATTTGCATTGCCGCACATCAGGACGACATTGAAATTATGGCATATGCCCCTATCTCCGAATGTTACGACAGCAGTACACGCAGCTTTTGCGGAGTAGTAGTAACGGACGGTGCCGGAAGTCCCCGCACAGGCGAGTACGCAGATTATACCGACGAGCAGATGAAGCAGGTTCGCATTGCCGAGCAGAGAAAAGCTGCTGATTTGGGCAAATACCGCGCGGTGGTGCAGCTGGGGTATCCCTCAAAGGCTGTTAAAGATGCAAAAAATCCCGACCCTGTTGACGATATTTACGAGCTGCTCATGCAGGTAAGACCGAAATATCTTTACACACACAATATTGCCGACAAGCACGAAACACACGTTGCAGTTGCACTGCGCGTAATAGAAGCTGTCAAAAAAATGCCGGAGGACGCACGCCCGGAAAAGATAATTGCGCTGGAGGTATGGCGCGGACTGGACTGGCTGTGCGACAGTGATAAGCTGTGCCTTGATACAAGCGCCTACCCCAAGCTTGCAACAGAGCTATTGCAGGTGCACCGTTCTCAGGTCGTAGGCGGCAAGCGCTATGACAACGCAGCTGTGGGCAGGCGGTACGCAAACGCTACCTTTTTTGCCTCACACAGCACTGACAGCTCCGACAGCATTAGCTTCGGTATGGATCTTCTGCCCATGATTAAAAACAATATTTCGCCAAAGGAATATATAGCGCAGTTTCTGAAAAGATTTGAAAATGAAGTAAATGATATATTGGAAAGGCTGAGCTGAAATGGAAAATACAATTAAATTCGGAACAGGCGGCTGGAGAGCCGTCATAGGTGAAGATTTTATCTGCTCAAATATCCGTCTTGTAGCTGCGGGTATTTTGGAGCTTATGAAAAGCGAAAATAAAACGGATAAGCCGGTCATTATCGGATTTGACCGCCGCTTTCTTTCCGAAAATGCCGCCAAGTGGGTGGCTGAGGTGCTGGCGCACGGAGGTGTCACGGTTTGGTTTATGCACCGCTCGGTGCCTACCCCGCTTGTAATGCATACGGTTAAGGACAAGGGTCTGCACTACGGAATAGAGATAACCGCGTCACACAACCCGTCGGAATACAACGGCATAAAGCTGATTGTTGACGAGGGACGCGACGCACCGCTTGAAACAACGGGTAAGCTCGAAAAAATCATTGAAAAGCTCTCCGACGTTAAGTATACCGAATTTGATACGGCGGTAAGCGAGGGAAAAATCGTATACCTGAACAATCCTTTTAACAAATTCTTAGACGATATAATCGGGCTTTTGGATACGAACGCACTGCGTGAGCGCGGACTGCGCGTCGTTTTCGACTCAATGCACGGCTCCGGCACATATCCGCTGCTTGTTATATTCCACACGGCGCGATGCACAATCGACACTATAAATATTAATAAGGACGCATACTTCGGCGGACTTATGCCTGCACCGAGTGAAAAAAGCCTTAATCTGCTGCGGGACACCGTTGTTAAGGGCGGCTACGACTTGGGTATTGCCATGGACGGAGACGGAGACCGTCTGGGTGTTATCGACCGCAACGGACGTTACATCAACGCAAACGAAATTCTGTGTATGCTGTACTACTATCTTGTAAAATACAAGGGCTGGAAAGGTCCCGTAGTGCGCAACCTCGCTACAACTCACATGCTTGATAAAATTGCCGAGAGCTTCGGTGAAAAATGCTACGAGGTACCTGTCGGATTTAAGTACATATCTTCAATGATTGATGAAGCGGACGCGGTGCTCGGCGGCGAGTCGTCAGGCGGACTTACGGTTCGCGGTCATATCCACGGCAAGGATTCGGTTTACGCCGCGTCGCTCTTTGCCGAGATGATAAGCGTTGTGGACAAATCCGCATCGGAAATAATGGATGAGCTTGAACGCGAATTCGGAAAATTTGTTATGGTGGAGGATAATCTCAGATTTGCACCGGAGTATAAAAGCGTTATAAACAAGCTGGTGTTTGAAGATAAAAAGCTGCCTGAATTTGCCGTTAATGTCGACCATGTGAACTACGAAGACGGCTGCAAGGTGTATTTTGAGGACGGCAGCTTTGTTATCTGCCGTTTTTCGGGAACGGAACCGCTGCTTAGAATTTTTGCCGAGAGCAACAGCAGGTCGGCAGCTGCAGAATATATTTCCGATTTCAGAGAGTTTTTGAAAATATAAAGAAATTTTAATAAAATATTTTGACAGCCGGGGTTTTTAGAACCCCGGCTGCTTTTATTGTCATAACGCAAAAGCTGTGAAAATATAATTACTAACAAACAAAAAGGTGGTAATATAAATGGCTGATGTATATCTTTCACCCTCGCCGGCACATTTTAATGTAGGATACGGCAACTACGGCACGGAAGAAAGACGAATGAATCTTATCGCAGACGTCGTTGAATATGAGCTGACAAGACACGGCGTAACAACTGTCAGAAACGACCCCGACATGTCGCTGACAGAGGTGGTGGCTGACGCCAATGCCCAAAATACAAAAATCTACGTTGCAATTCAATCCCAGGCGGCGGATACCCTGACACGCGGTGCGCAGATATATTACTATAAGCCCGGCGGAAACGGAGAACGGCTTGCCTCTGATATTTTCACTTTCCTGAGCGAAATAGTCCCGACTCAGGACATCGGTCTGTCAGAGGGCGCGGCAGTATACGGCGGACTCGGCTTTTACGAGCTCAGACGTACAAAAATGCCTGCCGTAATAGTAATGCCGGGATATCACGACAACCCGCTCGACGCTGATTTTATTATTGACAACACATATGAAATAGGCGTTGCAATCGCCCGCGGCATTCTTGAGTATCTCGGTATTCCGTACCAGGAGGATACGCCCGAGAACATACAGCGAATGCGCGCCGAATACAACGGGGTTATTTTTTAAAATTTACAAGGCTTTCGAATTCATAGCCCTTTGAACGCAGGTCATCAATTACCTGAGGTAAAATTTCGCAGTTCGTCTTTGAAGTGGAATGCAAAAGCAATACCGCACCGTTGTGAACACGTGAATAAATCTTTTCCTTAGCTGCCTCATGCGACGGCTGATTATTTGCCTCCCAGTCATAATACGCAAATGACCAAAATACCGTAGTAAGCCTTAGCTGTTCATTATACTCCAGCGCCTGTTTTGAAAAACGTCCGCTGGGAAAACGGAAATATTTGCTCGGAGTAAGACCGAGCTGTGTTATAAGCTCCTCCCAGCCCTTAATTTGCTTTTCGTAATCGGCAAAGCTTGTGTATTTTGTCATATCAGGGTGATTCAGAGAATGATTACAAACAAGATGCCCCTCAGCATCCATCCGCTTTATCAGCTCCGGATTTTTCTTTACAAAATTACCGTCGACAAAAAACGCAGCTTTTACATTTTTCTCCTTCAGAGTATCAAGTATCTTTTCATGATATCCGTTGTCAAAGCCCGCGTCAAAGGTCAAATATAACGTCGGTGTATCCGCACTGCCCAAATAAACCGTATTAAACTCATCTATGAATTCCGCCTCAGGTATACACTCGGGCTGTGAATTATCCTTTGTCGGTTTAAAATACCAATCATACGGAGCGGCAGCACCGGTATTTGCAAATACCAAAAACGGAAACGCCGCTATAATAACAGGTACTATTATAAACGCTAAAAATCTTTTATATAACTTCTCCATATCTTTGCCTCCGAAATTTTTTCATTATTAGTTTGTTGTTTTTTCGGAGCATTTAAACATAACAAAGCAGGTAAATTTGGATAAATATGGATATTTCATTTTTTGATTTTTTTAAATCGGCTGTTTCATCACCTCCTACGCTCACAGCAGCATTGCTGACGCTTGGCGTAATATTCGTAAACGGCTGGACAGATGCTCCAAACGCCATAGTAAGCTGCGTTTGCAGCAAAACGCTTTCTATGAAAAAAGCCGTGTTCACAGCGGCGGTATGCAACCTTGCCGGAGTGTTGATAATGACATTTATAAACAGCTCGGTTGCAAAAAACATTTTTGAATGTGCTGATTTTTCAAGCTCCGAATACGGGCATGCAGCACTCTGCGCTGCACTTGCGTCTGTAATAATACTTGCCGTCGGTGCTTGGGTTTTCGGTATACCTACAAGCGAATCACATGCGATAATTTCCGCACTTATCGGAGCTGCCGCCGCATGCGGGGCAACCGTGAAATTGCGGGTTATCGCATATACCTTCATAGGTCTCATTTTATCCGTTGCGGGAGGATTTATTATAGGATATTATCTGTTTTCGCATATGAAACGGAAAACATATAAAAAGAAAAAACTTGAGCGTCTGCAAATTTTAGGCGCGGTGCTCATGTCGTTCATGCACGGCGCACAGGACGGTCAGAAATTTATCAGTATCTTTCTTGTTGCAATAAGCCTGCAAAGCCCCGGCTCACAAGCCGGCACAGATTTTTGTATTCCCGTATGGACAGCGCTGCTCTGTTCGCTGACAATGGCATGCGGCACGGCGCTGGGCGGAGGCAGAATTATCCGCACGGTCGGTAAAAAAATGGTAAGATTAAATTTGAAGCAGGGAGTATGCGCCGATATTGCCGGAAGTATAAGTCTTTTTTTATCAACCTGTCTCGGACTGCCCGTCAGCACCACACACGCAAAGACATCTTCAGTCATGGGCTGCGGTTTTGTAGACTCCGCCCTGGATTCCCGCACGGCATTTGAAATGCTTGCAGCTTGGATAATTACACTCCCCGCATGTTTTATCATGGGCTATGTATTTACACGGCTTGCTATGTAAAAAAGAGCAGACCCGTAAAGGGTCTGTTTTTAATATATAATATTACTGTCGCTTTTTAATATCGTTCTTTTTGACATATTCCTTCAGCGCTAAATTCACAACCTGAGAAAACGACCTGTCGTCAAGCTCGGCAATAACTTTTACCTTTTCCAATAAATCACTGTCGATAGTGATGCTGACAGATTTTTTCAGCGGACGCATATAAATCACTCCTTATATAATAATATTATACTGTAAAATATTAACTGATTGTACATAATAATGTAAAATGACATAAAGCACTATTTTACACTACAAAATGACATGGAAACGGCATTTCTGTCAAAAGAGCAACAAAAAAATGCGCAGTAAATGACCGCGCACCGAAAATTCACTTCTGCCTTTATCAATTAAGCATTTCAACATGTTATTTTAAAGTATTATATTACACAAAAGCGTTTCTGTCAATAAAACAGGAGAGCCTGTGTTGGCTCTCCTGTTTTTATATCGTCTTTTACGGCATACGGTTATGCCGCCCGCCGCCGTTCATGCCTGCGCCGTTATTTACGCCGCCCTGATACAGCAGCTCTGTCATCACAACAGTCTGTGTGCTGCCGTCTGATGACAGCGTGTATGTTTTCCCCGCTTCTATCTCTTTGCAGCTTATTAAAATACTGCTGTAACTTTTAGACGGAGTATACCGTAAAATCACATTGGAGTCACTGTCCGATAATACTATTTCATCGCCGCCGTTTCCCGAAATACCTACCAGCATTGCCCCCTGAGTCGATTGCGAGCCAAAGTTCTGCGCCATGCCCATTGCACCGGCAGCTACAAACACTCCTCCCGTTATTTCGGCAGTACCGTTATAGTCAAGAGCGCCGTTGCCGCTGTTTTCCGGACCGTCTACATAAGTCTTGCCGCCGCTGACATACAAAGCGCCGTTAGAGTCCACGCCGTCGCCCTGTGCGTTTATATACAAAACACCGCCGGTGATTCTAATATATGCGTCACTGTCCGTCTCCATTGCCTGCATACCGCCGCCGAAACCGCTTCCGTCATTGCCTCCGGCAGCATTAAGCCCGTCGTCAGAGGATACCACAGAAATATCACCGCCGTTTATATCTATCGTCAGACCCTCTATTCCCTCATAGCTCTCAGCTATATCTATCTCCGCCGAATTGACAGTAACATTATTGTCGGCGTGCAGTGCGTCATCGCCGGTACTAATATTAAATTTACCGCCGTTAAGCTCGATATTTCCGTTTGAGTGGAGTGCATCGTCTGCGGAGTCTATTATAAAGCTGCCGCCGTTTATTACAATTCCCGTGTCACTCTTAATCCCCTTACAGCTTACGGTATCCGTACTTTCGCTGTACGAAGCTGCCGCCATACGGTCAGCCCCTCTGAAAAAGTCATCTGTATTCTGCTTCTGAGACGCATTTTCAGCGCCGCCGGCACTTACTATATTAAAATTACCGCTCTGTATCTGAGCAATCGCAGCAGCACTTATTCCGTCACCATCGCTTGTTATATTTAAAGTGCCGTCCTCAATATACACAAACCCAAGAGACACGTCATCGGCATTTTCCGCATGAATGCCGTCCTTACCCGAATTCAAATTCAACGTACAGTCCGCCGCTTTAACGCTGTCCTTGCCTGCAATCGCGTGACTTGGCGCAGTGACGGTCAAGGATGCCGAACAGATAGCCAGCTCATCCTTGGACACAATTCCGTGCCCGCTCTCTGCCGATATTTCGAGCTCACCCGTGCCGTTTATTGTGAGGTCATCCTTTGAAAAGATAACAGAATCAATATTGTTCTCATCTATCGCCTGATACTGACCTGTCATCGAAAGCGTATTTTTGCTGCCTTCGGCAAGGGTTATAAATACTTTATCTGCCTGACGGACATAAACGGGTGCGGAAGAATCGTTTGCTATTTCAGCACCGCTGAGCACAAGCCGTACCTTATCCTCAGTACCGGCATCGACTATTATCTGTCCGTCTGACAGACTGCCGCTTATAATATAGGTGCCGGCACTCTTTACGGTAACGGTACTGCCGGATATAAGCAGAGTATCACAGCTGCTTTCTATTTTAGAGTCAGAGAGGACAATTTCATACCCGCCTGTATATTGCGCATCTCTGTCGCTGTCTGAAAACATTTTTTCAGCCTCCAGCTTTGCAGTTTGGTTCTCTGCGGGAGTATCAACCGATATATCAGTTTGCAGGCTTGAGGTGTTCTGTATACCCGCAGACGGTGTTTTTACGGTACAGCCGGTGTAGGTTACTGCAACACACGCTGTCAGCAGTATACAAGCAATTTTTTTAATCATAGTAAAACCCTTCATTCTTATTTATAATTTCCAATAAAAGTATACTCAATAAAAATGAACATTTAATAAATACGGCTTTAACTTCAGCTTAAAATTTATTGACTAAAATAAAGCCCGGCGCACAAAATGTACGCCGGGCTTTAAAAAGCACAAATCAGACTTTTTCAAGATAATTTATAATGACATCGACCGCGTCCGTCTCGGATATTGTCGAAAGATTGAGCGCAATATCATAATTGTTGATATTTCCCCATTCACGGTTGGTATAATAATTATAATAACTGCGGCGTTTTTTATCAGCCCGAGACACTATCTTCTTAGCCTCTGCCTCAGATGTGTTCTGCTCACTCATCACCCGCTTTACTCTGTCGTCCAAATTACCGCGCAGAAATATATTGAAGCATTTTTCATTATTGCGCAGAATATAATCCGAGCAGCGTCCGACAAACACACAATTCCCCTGCGCTGCCATATCACGGATTATGTCAGCCTGCACCTTGTAAATTTTATCATCGGTCAGTACATCGTCAAGCTTAACATACGCGCCGCGGGAAGAATACATACCCATCACAACAGAATAAAGTATGCTGTTTGTCGGCTTTTTTTCCACTGACTCAAAATGCTCCTCGTGAATTCCGCTCTTTTGAGAAGCAAGCGAAATAATTTCCCTGTCATAAAACTTAAAGCCCGTTTTGTCTGCAAGCATCCTTGCAAGCTCGTCGCCTCCGCAGTAGGCCTCGCGGCTGACAGTTACGATAATTCCTTCAGTCATGAATAAAATCTCCTTTCTGTAAATATTTTATTTACTCAGCCGCCGTATACTGCGACCGAACCACAACAACATTATTCCACCGAAAAAATATAATGATAAACAGGCTGACCGCCCGGAAGAACAATAACCTCGGCGTCAGGCGCAATATCCTCTATCAGCTCACCGATATGCTTGGCATCGGCTTCAGTGACATTTTCGCCGTAATATACGTTTATAAACTCTCCGCCGTCGGCAAGCATCTTCTCAAAAAGCTCTTTGACAAGTGTGTCCATAGAATCCTCAACAAAAGAAACCTTGCCCTCGACAAGACCCAAAAGCTGACCCTCACGTATAGCCTGACCGTCAAACTCACTGTCGCGCGCGGCATAAGTGACCTGAGCCGTATGAACACCGCTCACCGCTTCGCTCATAACATCTGCCGCCTCCTGCGGCTCAAGAGAATCGTCAAAATTCAAAAGCGCCGTAATCCCCTGCGGAATGGTTTTTGTCCCGATAACTATTATCTTCCTGTCAGAAAGACCGACTGCCTGCTGCGCAGCCATAATAATATTTTTGTTATTGGGGAGTACAAATACCGTCTCCGCCGTCGTTTTGTTCACAGCCGCCAGAATGTCCTCCGTGGACGGATTCATCGTCTGACCGCCCTCTACAACAACGTCGGTTCCCATGTCCTTAAAAAGGCTTGCCAGTCCCTCACCTGCGGCAACGGAGACAAAACCGTACTTTTTATCAATCTTGGGAGCTTCAGCCTTTTTTTCCTTAAACTGCTCCCGCATGTTTTCAACCTTCATATTTACAAGCGAACCAAAGCGCAGCGCCTCCTCAAAAGCGCGACCTGGATGGTTTGTATGAACATGAACTTTGATTATCTCTCCGTCGTCTACAACTACGACGCAGTCACCGATTGACTCAAGGTACTTGCGCAGCTCACCCGAATCGCTCTTGGGTGCGCTGGACTCCTTATTGACAATATATTCGGTACAATAGGCGTAAACTATATCCTCTTCACTTTCAAAAATATTGAATTCGGAAAAGTCGGCGGGAACCTCATCCTGAACCTCACCGCTTGCCTCGACGGATTTTCCGTCAAGACACAAAAGCATTCCCTCTAAAATGACGACAAGTCCCTTTCCGCCGGCGTCCACAACATTCGCCTGTTTCAGCACGGGAAGCATCTCCGGGGTCTTATCAAGCGTTGCCTTTGCCTGTGAAAGATAGAAAGCAAAGGTATCGCGCGCACTGTCAGTCTTTTTAAGATTTGCCGTCGTGTTTTCCGCCGCAACCCGCGCAACGGTAAGTATAGTGCCCTCTGTCGGCTTCATTACAGCGCCGTATGCCGCCGCAACACCTGAGGCAAACGCTTTTGCCAGAGCTGACGAATCAGCGCTCTCCAGACCCGCAAGCCCTTTTGCAATACCGCGGAACAAAAGCGACAAAATAACGCCGCTGTTACCGCGCGCACCCTTTAAGAGAGCAGACGCAACAAGATTTGCCGTGTCTCCGACAGACTTATCACTGACTGTACGCATTGTCTTTGCGGCTGCGGAAATTGTGAGAGACATATTTGTACCTGTATCTCCGTCGGGAACGGGAAATACATTAAGCGCATTTATGGAATTTTTCTGATTTTCTATATTGTTTGCAGCGGATATAACCATATCCCTGAACATATTGCCGGTTATCATTAATGTTTAGTCTCCTTAGTTTGTCTTCATTGCGTCAATATAGACGTTTACCTTTTTGACCTTGAAACCGGTCATTTTTTCAACGATATACTTTACCTCTTTTGAAATACTTCCGGATATTGCAGGCAGATTTATACCGTAGCTCACGATAATGTGTACATCAATTATAAGATTATTGCCCTCCGCCGTAACCTTGACGCCCTTATCGTAATTTTCCTTTTTAAGCAGTGAGACAATCCCCTCAGCCGTATTTTTCGACGCCATTCCGACAACGCCGTAACAGTTATTGATTACATTTCCGACAATATTGGCAAACACTGTCTGAGAAATGGTTATTTCGCCGTTATGGTTTTTTATTTCCAACACTTTGAGTTCCTCCTTAAATCAGCTTAATTTAAATAGGCTTTGAAAATACAAGCCGCATATCATAAATGTGCAGACTGCAGTATAAACAAAATAAAAATGGTTATCTACTGTAATTATACCATTTTTCTCTTATTTTACAACCTTTTTTTGAAAATAAGTCTCATTACACGCCAAAAAGCGGACGTTTTCTCGCCCGCTTTTATTTATTTGAACATATTGTTCAGCTTCTGGAAAAATGATGTTTTCTTTTCAAGATTTTTATCCGTAACCGTCTCTGCAAATTTCCGCAGCAGCTCTTTTTGCTTTCCTGTAAGATTTTTCGGTATCTCAACAGTTACGGTGACATACATATCTCCGCGGCTTTTGCTGCCAAGCTTTGGCACGCCCTTGCCCTTAAACCTAAACGTACTGTCAGTCTGCGTACCCTCCGGCACGTTGTACTTTATCTTGCCGTCCAGCGTCGGAACGGTCATTTCACAGCCCAGCGCGGCATCTGTAAAAGAAATCGGAATTTCACAGTAGATATCGTTGCCGCGTCTGTCAAAAATTCTATGCGGCGCAACGGACAACGTAATATAAACATCTCCCGCGGGACCGCCGTTTCTGCCGGAATTTCCCTGTTCACGCAGCGTCAGCGTCTGACCGTTGTCAATACCGGCAGGTATCTTTACTTTTGTATTTTTGCTTTCTGTCACAATACCGCCGTGGCAGTCCGGACAGGGAGTCTTTATTCTTTTGCCGGTTCCCGAACAGGACGGACAGGTACGCTGAGACTGTACATTGCCCAAAATTGTGCGCTGAACAGAAGAAATAACGCCTCTTCCCGAACACTGCGGGCAGGTTTCAAGCTCGGTTCCGCCCTTAGCGCCTGTTCCCTTGCAGGACTTACATGTACAGCGGCGCGTATAATGTATTTCTTTTTCACAGCCAAAAGCCGCATCATTAAATTCTATGTTAAGTCTGAGGTGTATATCCTCACCCTTTGCAGGCGCGTTTGCACGTCGTGAGCTGCCGCCCATTCCGCCTCCGAAAAATGTTTCAAAAATATCTCCGAAGCCGCCAAAGCCGCCGAAATCGCCAAAGCCTCCAGCGCCGCCGCCACCGCCGCCGTAGGACGGGTCAACACCGGCATGACCGAACTGGTCATAGCGCGACTTTTTCTCAGCGTCGGACAAAACTCCGTAGGCTTCGTTAATTTCCTTAAACTTAGCCTCAGCTTCCTTATTTCCTGGATTTAAGTCGGGGTGATACTTTTTAGCCATCTTTTTAAAAGCGCGTTTTATTTCATCGTCGCTCGCGCCCTTTGAAAGCCCCAGAACCTCGTAATAATCTCTTTTTTCTGCCATATATGTCTGACCTCTTTATGCAGGCGGCAGAACAACCGCCCCGATATACCGTGATATGCCCTGCCGCAAAAACGGCAGGGCAGTCAGGGTTTCAACAAGGGGCAAAGCCCCGTTATTCAACACTCCGGTGACGGATTGTACCGCCGCCGGAAAACTTCAGCACAGCCCGCCGCTCAAAACAGCGGGAACATTTCGCTTTCAGCTATATATTATTTCTTATCGTCCGCGTCGGTAAAGTCCGCATCGTATACGTTACCGTCCGCGCTGCCGGACGCAGCATCTGCGGTATCCGCGCCGGGCGCGGCGCCCGCAGCAGCCTCAGGATTTGCCTGAGCATAAATCTTCGAAGAAAACTCATACAGCTTTTTCTGAAGCTCGTCTGCCGCGCTCTTGATTGCAGCGCTGTCGGTACCCTTGAGCGCTTCCTTAACCTTTTCCACCTCAGTATTGATTGCTCCCTTATCGTCAGCGGTGAGCTTATCACCCGCGTCGTTTACAAGCTTTTCCGTCTGATAAACAAGCTGATCGGCATTGTTGCGTATTTCAATTTCTTCTTTTTTCTTTGCATCCTCACCGGCGTAATTTTCAGCTTCCTTAACAGCCTTTTCAATATCCTCCTTGGAGAGGTTGGTGGACGCCGTAATAGTAATATTCTGCTGCTTGCCGGTGCCCATATCCTTAGCCGTTACGTTTACTATACCGTTTGCGTCTATATCAAACGTAACCTCGATTTGAGGTACGCCGCGGGGTGCGGGCGCGATACCGTCAAGACGGAAGGTACCCAAAGTTTTATTATCGGCAGCCATTTCACGCTCACCCTGCAGAACATGAATCTCAACAGACGGCTGGTTGTCAACCGCAGTAGAGAAAATCTGACTCTTTTTAGTAGGAATAGTTGTATTTCTCTCTATAAGCTTTGTGCAGATACCGCCCAGGGTCTCAAGGCCCAAAGACAGAGGAGTTACATCCAAAAGAACAACGCCCTTAACATCGCCGCCTAAAACACCGCCCTGGATAGCTGCACCCATCGCAACACATTCATCGGGGTTCAAGCCCTTATGAGCCTCTTTACCCATATACTTGTTTATAGCCTCGACAACAGCGGGAATTCTCGTGGAACCGCCTACAAGAAGTACTTTGTGAATATCCGAGGGTGAAAGACCGGCGTCGGACAGCGCCTGCTTTACAGGCACCATAGTCTTTTCAACAAGGTCTTCCGTCATTTTGTTAAACTCAGCCCTTGTAAGGGTAAGGTCAAGATGCTTAGGACCTGTTGCGTCCGCCGTGATAAAGGGCAGATTGATATTTGTGCTCATAACGCCGGACAAATCCTTTTTCGCTTTCTCGGCAGCCTCCTTGAGTCTCTGGTATGCCATGCTGTCCTGTGTGAGGTCAATGCCGTTGGAAGCCTTGAACTGATCCGCCATCCAGTTTATAATCTTATCGTCAAAATCGTCGCCGCCCAGACGGTTGTTGCCGCTTGTCGCCAAAACCTCGCAGACTCCGTCGCCTATCTCAAGAATAGAAACATCGAACGTACCGCCGCCAAGGTCGTAAATCATGATTTTCTGTTCATTTTCCTTATCAACGCCGTATGCAAGCGCAGCAGCGGTAGGCTCGTTGATAATACGCAAAACTTCAAGACCGGCAATTTTACCGGCATCTTTTGTTGCCTGACGCTGTGAATCGCTGAAATATGCCGGAACGGTAATTACAGCCTGGGTTACCTTTTCGCCGAGAAACGCCTCCGCGTCCGTTTTCAGCTTCATAAGAATAAATGCCGAAATCTCCTCGGGCGAATATTTTTTATCATCAATAGTTATCCGTTTATCAGAGCCCATATCTCTTTTAATAGAGATAACCGTTCTGTCCGGGTTGGTGATTGCCTGGTTTTTGGCATTCTGTCCTACAAGACGCTCACCGTTTTTTGCAAAGGCGACGACGGACGGGGTCGTGCGCATACCCTCCGCATTGGCAATGACGGTCGGCTCGCCGCCCTCCATAACCGCAACGCATGAATTGGTCGTTCC
>JAGBEI010000011.1 GCA_017937065.1 Clostridia bacterium
ATGGCAAGATATGCCCAAAAGTATCCGCCGATATACTGTGTGCCTTCTATAATCAGATTTCTGAAAGCCATAATAATATTATGAAGTGTACGCTCGGAAGCCAAACCTAAAAATATTAAAAAAGCACAAACCGTTACTATCAGCGTCATTACATAGTATATGATGCCGCCCGTCAGCTTTGCATTGAAAATCGTGCTGCGCTTTGCGGGCAGCGTAAAGGTGAGATAGCCCTCGTCGGAAAAGCAGTTTTTGGCATAGCGCATACAAATCAGCACCGTGGACAGCAGGGAAAAGGCAATAATGCTGATTACGGACACGACGGTAATCAATGAAAACATAAGACCCAAAAACACCCTGTCGGTGCGGTAAAGCCATGGAGACTGACTCTGACAAAAGCCGCCGACAGCCGCCATAATCAGCGCGGTTGCGGCTCCGACCGTCCACAGCTTTAAATAGTGCGTAAAATCGTATTTTAATAATTTACCGAACATCTGAATTCCTCCCTGAACAGCTCATCAAGCGATTTGCCCTCGCTCTCGCGCACCTCATCGGCAGAGCCGCTGCGAAGTATAGCGCCGCCGTAGCCGATAAAGAAAAACTCGTCGAGCAGCTTTTCAACATCGTTTATGAGATGGGTTGTAATAAGCACGGTGGCATTAGGATTATAATTTGCAACGATAGTATTGAGAATATAGTCGCGCGCGGCGGGGTCAACTCCGCCTATCGGCTCGTCAAGCATATAAAGGCGCGCATTTCTCGACATAACCATTACAAGCTGTACCTTCTCCTTTGTGCCCTTGGAAAGAGTCTTTAGCCGCATATTAACGTCAATGCCCAAATCACGCAGCATATGAAGCGTGCGTGCACGGTCAAAATCCGGATAAAACTCCTCAAAAAAACCGATTAGCTGGCTGACCTGCATACTGGAATCAAAATATGTGCGCTCGGGAAGGTAAGATATCAGAGAATTGGTAGCCTCGGAAACGGGCTGACCGCAAACCAAAATCTCTCCCGATGTCGGCTGCAGCAACCCTGCCGCCATTTTAATAAGCGTGGATTTTCCGCACCCGTTAGGTCCCAGCAAGCCGACAATTTTGCCTTCGGGAATCTGAAGGTCAAGATTATCAATTACGTTTCTCACCTTGTCGTAACGCTTGCACAGCTTATTGCATTCAAGTGTGTACATCAAATTTCCCCCTTATTCAAATAATCTATTATTTCCTGTTTGGTAATACCCAGTGACACTGCTGATTTAAGAAAATCGCCGATAATACGTGACTTTACACTGCTGTGCTCAAGCTCCAGCACCTGTTTGTCGCCGGTGACAAACCTGCCGACCGTCCCCTTGGAATAGACAAGTCCCCTCGATTCCAGCTCACACAAAGCCTTTTGCACCGTATTGGGATTAACCGCAGCCTCAAGCGCAAACTGACGCACCGACGGCAGCTGCGTATCCGCAGGATACTTTCCGCTGAGTATGTCCGCGCATATTCTTCTCTCTATCTGAAGATACACCGGAGTTTCGGCATCGAATTTCCAAGCCACAACATTCACCTCCATTGTATTATTGTTTTAATACAATGATACAGTAATATTTTCTGTTTGTCAACAGTTTTTTTATTTTTTAAAAAACTGTCCCCGAAAATACGGTATGCAGCGGACACATACATTAATAATACAATATAAAAATATCAATTTCAATTACAAAAAAGTAACCGAAGGAAAATATCCTTCGGTTAGCGCATATTAAATTTAATCAGCCAAGCAGCGCCCTGTCGTTTGCAAATTCGGTGCCGCTTGATTTTGAAAACAGCTCCAAAAGCTTTTCCACCGTCAGCTTTTTCTTTTCCTCGCCGCCGATATCAAGCACTATTTTGCCGGCGTTCATCATAATCAGACGATTGCCGTGAGCTATCGCGTCCTTCATGTTATGTGTGACCATAAGAGAGGTGAGCTTATACTCGCTGATAAATTTATCCGAGAGCTGCAATACGGTCGCCGCTGTTTTGGGGTCAAGCGCCGCTGTATGCTCATCCAGCAAAAGCACCTTGGGCTGTTTCATTGCAGCCATAAGCAATGTCAGAGCCTGCCGCTGACCGCCCGACAGCAGTCCCACCTTGGTGGAAAGTCTGTCCTCCAGACCAAGCTCCAGCTCAGACAGCATTTCACGGTACCTCTCCCGCTCCTTTTTGGTTATCGCCCAGCGCAGGCTGCGGCGCATTCCGCGGCGGTTTGCAAGAGCCATGTTCTCCTCAATCCACATATCGGCGGCAGTGCCCATCATCGGGTCTTGAAATACACGGCCGATAAACCTGGCGCGCTTATGCTCGGGAAGGCGCGTAATATCCGCGCCGTCTACCGAAATACTGCCTCCGTCAAGAAAGTACGTGCCCGCAACGGCGTTGAGCATGGTGGATTTACCGGCGCCGTTGCCGCCGATAACAGTGACAAAATCCCCGTCGTTGAGCGTAAGGCTGACGCCGTCCAGCGCGACCTTTTCATTGACCGTGCCGGCATTGAATATCTTTGTTATATTTTTAATTTCAAGCATTCGGCGCCTCCTCCTTTTTAAGCTGCTTCGGTTTGGAAAAATACTTCTTTTTCCAGTACGGAACAGCAAGGAATACCGCAACCACAAGCGCGGACAGCATTTTCAGGAAATCGGTGTCTATCTTAAGACAGATAACAACCTGATAGACTATGTAATAAACCACGCCGCCCAGCACAACGCCGATAAGGTGTATGAAAAAGTTCTTTGAAATTTTAGAAATAATAGCCTCACCGATAATTACCGCCGCAAGACCGATAACGATTGCGCCGCGCCCGCTGTTTATATCGGCGCTGCCCGAATACTGCGCAAGCAGCGAGCCGGACAGAGCGACGATGCCGTTGGACAGCACAAGACCGAAAATTTTATTGAAATCGGTATTTATCCCCTGCGCGCGGCTCATCTTGATATTGCTTCCGGTAGCGCGCACGGCAGAGCCGAACTCGGTGCCGAAAAACCAGTAAAGCAGCGCAGCAAGCACAACTACAAAAGCTATCAGAATAAATATCGAGCTTTCCCTGCGCAGCAGCGTTACGATAACGTCGTAGGTACGTGCAGGCAGCGCAAGGTTGGCGCCGCCCAGGATTTTGAGATTGACCGACCACAGTATCAGCTGAGTCAAAATACCGGCAAGAATAGCGGGAATACCCATAAATGTATGAAAAATCCCGGTGACAAGCCCTGTCAGCATACCGGCAATCAAAGAACACAGCATTGCCACCCAGACATTGACGCCGTTTGTCATAAGCACGGCGCACACCGCCATGCCGGTACAGATAGAGCCGTCAACAGTGAGGTCGGCAATATCGAGAATTTTATAAGTAATAAAAACTCCGACAGCCATAATGCCCCAGATAAGTCCCTGGGCAACTGCACCCGGCAGAGCGTTTACGATATCCGAGAAAATATTCATTTTACTCTCCCAAAGCCTCGTATTCTTCGGGAACGGTAATACCTAATTCATCGCAGATGGTCTTATTGTACTTTTTAACGGGTTTTGTATCATATGCAATGGGCATTTCCGATATTTTTTCCTCGCCGGTGAGAACCTTTGCAGCCATTTCGCCCGTTACATAGCCCAAAGACTCATAGCTGATTGAAAGGGTGGCAATACCGCAGCCCTCGCATATACCCGCCTCGCCCGCGATAATCGGGGTCTTGGTGGGCAGAACCGCACCGTTTATAATTTCGGCGGAGGACGCCGCAGTATTATCGGTCGGGATATAAATGGCGTCACACTCGTTTGCAGCCTGAGTTGCAATAAGCGTTACGTCGTTTGAATCGGAGAACTTATAATCTTTACAGGTGAGACCTTTTCCTTCAAGATATTTTTTAACCTGTGCAACCTGATATGCCGAGTTGGGCTCCGCAGAGCAATAGAGAAGTCCGACGGTTTTTGCCCCGGGAACAAGGTCGATTATCATCTGAGCCTGCTCGTCGAGCGGCGCAAGGTCTGAGGTGCCGGAGATATTACCGCCGACGGTGCCCGTGAAATTATCAATTTCGAGCGCAACACCGTACTCGGTGATTGACGTGCCCAGTATCGGAATATCAAGCGTGGCGTTTGCGGCAGCCTGAAGCGCCGCAGTACCGTTTGCCATAATAAGGTCAACCTTGCTTGAAACAAAGCCGTTTGCTATGGTTGCGCATACATCGGGCTGATTGGCGGCATTCTGATATACAAACTCCACCTTATCCGCGCCCAGCTTATCGGTAAGCGCTTTCTTAAAGCCCTCCGTCGCCGCGTCCAGTGCGGGATGGGTGACAAGCTGGCTTATTCCGACAACATACTTGTCCTTTTTCTCGGTACTGCACGAGCCCAGCGACAGGGCGGCGGACGCAAGCAGGGCAAAGGCGCAGACACCTGCCAGAATTCTCTTGATTTTCATAATTTATTTCTCCTTTTTAACCGGCGGCGCCGGATATTGATTGAAAAAAATGCGGTGCCAGGCACAAAAGCCGAGACCGCAAACGTTATTCACTGTCAAACAGCTGTCATAACTGCTTATTTCCAAACAGATTTTACTTGCTTTAGTCTACCATTTCAGCGACAAAGTGTCAATAGAAAATCAATAAAAACATATAAAAATATACAGGTTTCACGTAAAAACCTGTATATTATTCCTTCACCGTAAGCTATTTAAGAAATTTTTCGACGCGCGGCATCAGCCCGATTTTATCGGGCGTGTACGCGGGCAGCTGCAAAATATCATGACCCGGAAAGCAGTTTCCCTCAATAAGCTGAATACTGTCCTGTGACAGCGCGACGTCCCAGCCGACATATCCGACACGCGGCATCACCTTTGCCGCGCCGCAGACCGTGGACAGGATTTTGTCCCACATGGGAATTTCAAAACCGACGATTTTTTCACCCGTATAGGGATGGCGCTCGTACGTATCGCCGTTTTTATCCGCTGCGGGCAGCGTTACCCTGCCGCTTTCCAGATCCAGCAGCGCCGCCATGCCGCCGCTGTTGAGGTTATCCACAAACTTTCCGTTGTTGCCGATACGCCAGAACGCAAACACCGGCGTAACAACGCCGTCCTTGAGAATTGTCACTACGCGGATTGTATTTATCGCAAGGGGATATACCGCAGACAGCGCGCTGTGCTGCGTTACAAGCTCCTCTATAATTCCGCGCGGCTTGGAGCGGATATAATCAAAAAGCTCCTTCGGGTCTTTGCCGCTTGTATCTGTTTTTTCAATTCCCCTGCCGCAGGTGCCGTCTACCGGCTTGTAGATAAAGCCGTTTTTGCCGGCAATGAATTTTTCAAAATCCGCCTGCGTCATGCCGTCTGTCAAAAGCCAGTCGCGTCTGATATAGTCGCTGAAAACCTCGTTGAATTCGTTTTTGTTATCGAAAACGTGCCACAGGCTTTTGTCGTTGTACCTTCGCACAAGCGCATTGTTTGTGCCGCGGGTGACATAGGTTTTGCGCTGCGCCGGCGTCAGGCTGTAAAACTCAAACAAATCATAGTCAAGCGGTCCCGCGCCGTAGCGCACACCGCACATGAGCATATCAAAAAATATAAAAGCGCGGGATTTGCCCGACTTTTCCGCAACGCGTGAGATGTCCCGCCCGACGCGCGAAATATCCATTCTGAAAACCCGCTTCACCGCATATATCAAAGACATTTTTTCACTTCCCGAAAATCATTTAGTTTATAATATATTATCATACGGCAAAAGTCAATTATATTATTGACTAAACGACTGCGATATGATAGCATAAATAAAAATTCAAGGAGGCACAATATGGAATTTTCCGTACTCGGACTGAACGACAACGCCCGTGTATCGCTTAATACACGCGAGAAAAACGGCATTACATATGTTGACATAAAGATGACGCTTGACAACGTGAGCATACCGGAGAAATTTAAAATACGCTGGAGCTATCCCGATATTGACATTTACAGCGTGTGGAGCCCGTCACTGAAGGCGGACAGATTTTTGGCGCCCAACTGGAGAAAGCGCACAACAAATTCAAGGCTTGCGTCATGGATGCCCGTGCATTCGCTCATTTCAATGAGCGGGCACAACAGGCTGTGCATCGCACTGTCGGACACAAAGACGCCCGTATCCATAGCCACCGGCATACGCGAGGAAACCGCCGCCTTTGACTGCGACGTCGAATTTTTTACCGTGCCGACGGCGGCAATAAAGGAATACAGCGCCACGCTGAGGCTGGATACGCGCGATATACCGTACTGCGACAGCATTTACGACGTTACAAAATGGTGGGAAAAAGAATGCGGCTACGCCCCCGCTCACGTGCCTGAGCACGCAAGGCTGCCCATGAACTCGCTGTGGTACAGCTTCCACCAGCAGCTTGACCCTGAGGAGATTATCAGGCAGTGCGAGCTTTCAAAGCCTCTGGGCATGGAGAGCGTCATAATAGACGACGGCTGGCAGACAGACGACAACAACCGCGGCTACGCCTACTGCGGCGACTGGGAAGTGACGCCCAAGAAATTTCCCGACATGAGAGGCTTTGTGGACAGAGTACACGCCGCAGGCATGAAGGTTATGCTTTGGTATTCGGTGCCGTACATAGGAATTCACTCAAAAGCATATAAAAAATTTCACGATATGCTTTTAGACGGCTCGGGCAAGGAATGGTTCTGCGCCGACCCGCGTTACAGCGAGGTACGGAAATTTTTAACCGAAACTTATGTAAATGCGGTGCGCGACTGGGATCTGGACGGCTTAAAGCTTGATTTTATCGACGCGTTTGCGCTCAAGGGAAAATCACTTGAACACGACCCGAGACGTGATTACACATCGCTGGAGGACGCAATCGACGCGCTGATGGATGAGGTGACGCGCGCGCTGCGTGAAATCAATCCCGAAATATTAATCGAATTCAGACAGAGCTACATAGGACCTACCATACGCAAATACGGCAACATGCTGAGAGTCGGAGACTGTCCCTGCGACGCTATCCGCAACCGCTGCGCCGTGGTGGATATGCGCCTGACCTCGGGCA
The DNA here is from genome assembly GCA_017937065.1 of Clostridia bacterium. Taxonomy (GTDB): domain Bacteria; phylum Bacillota; class Clostridia; order Oscillospirales; family QAKW01; genus RGIG9041. The sequence continues at coordinate 7,038 of JAGBEI010000011.1, forward strand.
GCACGCCGGTTCACTCCGACATGCTGATGTGGAACTACAATGACAAGGCGGAGAGCGCGGCACTGCAATTTGCAAGCGTTTTATACAGCGTACCGCAGATTTCCATGCTGATAGACAAGCTGAGCGGGGAGCACCTTGACATGCTCAGGTATTATCTGAGCTTTTGGCTTTTGCACCGCGACATACTGCTCGACGGCAGGCTGACTGCGACCAATCCCGAAAGCTGCTATTCAATCGTTCGAGCTGACCTTGACGAGCGCGCAGTTATAACGCTCTACAACGAAACGGTGGTTGAAAACGTAAAGAGGTACGCAGTTGCCGTCAACGCATCGTGCAAAGACACAATCTATGTTAAGGACTGCGCCGGCAAAGAGTACGAGGTTGTCAGCTGCACCGGCAAAAAACTGCAAAGCGGCGTATTCGGCGGAGAGGCTGTCAGCGCCGTTAAGGTACCGATGTGCGGAATGCTGTTTATAAAATAAAAGCTCTGCATTTATAAAAAAAGCGGGATATATCACCCGCTTTTTTGTTTTTTTAATTTTTCAAGAAACCGCGCGCTCTCACGGCGGGAATGAAATATAAACACGTCCCTGCCGCGCATGCTCTTCAGCTTATTATATAACTCCTTGCGGTGCGTGCCGTTAAATTTCAGAATATACCGCATAAATTCAAAATCGGGACGCTCGGGACAGTATCCGCCCATATCGGCACGGCTCCTTCCCCGATATTTCAAAAGGCGGCAAAAATAGCCCGACAGAGACACCGCCGCCGGATAATCGAGAAAAAACACCGTATCGCACCGCTCAAGGCGCATATCCAGCGTACGGCTGTAATTTCCGTCTATGATCCAGCTGTCGCTTTCAAGAACAGCAGAAAGCTGACTATCAAACTCATCGTTGCTGACATTTACCCAGTTATCCCGCCAAAACAGCCTGTCAAGATGTGTGACGCCCACTCCCAAAATTTTTGAAAGCTCAAGCGAAAAGGTCGTTTTGCCGCTGCCCGGACTGCCGATTACAAGAATTCTCTCATATGCCATACAAAACCCCCGACTTGTCTGTTATATACTATACAGCGTATAACAAAAGCCGTCGCTTGTCAATAAAAAATCCCGAAGAAATCTTCGGGATTTTCATTATTCTATAACAGCGGTCGGGTCGATTTTTTCTCCGTTTTCCGACATTTCAAAATGCAGGTGCGGACCGTCGGAAATCTCGTAAACTGCGGTATTTCCCACCTTGCCTACTATATCGCCGCGGTTTATTATCTGCCCCTGCTCCAGCTCAACGCTGTCCTCAAGGTTTGCATAGGTGCTCTTTTTACCGTCGGTATGCTTTATAGTTACAACTACCCCGAAAAGGTCATCGGACTCTATTGACTCGACAACGCCGTCATTTACGGCGACAACATTCGTGCCAAGGTCTGCCGCAATGTCAATACCGTCGTGTATACGCCAGTCCTTGAGTGTCGCGGAATACACCGGCGTTTCAAGCGAAAATCCCACCGTAATTTCGCCGCTTACCGGTCTGACATACGCCTTGGTCTCGACAACCGGCTGCTCTTTCTCGGTCGGCGCCTGCTCTTTCTCCTCGGGCTGCTCCGTCTTCTCCTCGGTCACATCGTCCTTTTTCGATTCCGTTTCCTTCACATTGTCAACATTGCTGTCCACCTTATCGGTGACGGGCGGCGTATCGGGAGTTTTCTTATCATTCAGTGCATTCTGTATCGACTTATATGACAAAAAGCTCGCGGCGCCTATAACAAGCACGCATATACCCAGCACTATATAATAGGTCAGCTTTTTGCCGGAAGACTTATCTCTGTCAAAAATATTTTTTCTTTCCATTGCTATACCTCCGTTATCAATATTTTTGACAACTGCAAGGTATTTATACAATAAATTAAATTTTATAGTCCTCGATTTTTGTGTCCTTATAAAAATGCTTTAATATTTCTTCATATGTGCTGCCTTTTTTTGCCATTTCATTGGCGCCGTACTGGCTCATTCCGACACCGTGACCGTAGCCCCGAACGGTAAAATTCACGCCGGTTTCGGTGACCTCCATATCAAACGACGCGCTGCGCAGCGAAAACATTTTTCGTATATGCGTGCCGGCGTATGCCGTGTCGGCAATAACGATTTCGCTTACCATGCCCGAATCACAGGTCTTAATTTCACCCAGCCACGTTTTATAATCGTTGGGCAAAACCACGCCGAGCTCTTCATACAGAATATCGGAAAACTGCTCATGCGTAAAGCTCACCTTGCTCTCATAATCGTTTGCCGTTTTGTCTGCTTCACAGTCAACCGACTGAAGATACGGCACATCGGTTCCCCACACCTCGTATGCCGAGCAGGTTTTGCCGTTTGAAACAGCATGGAATACCGCATTTATAGGTGATCCGTCATAGGTAATTATCTTGCCCAGCGATTCCTTCACAGCGTTTTCTATATTCGGATAATATTTTTCGTACCACTCGTCGCCCCACTTTTTAAGCGCGTCCTGCTTTTCAAGATATGCCTTGCAATGGGTATAGTCATCGCAGACGTATGCGCCGTTGTGACCTATGTCGCTGTCTGGGTTCTGTTTTACATAATTCATTTTATTTACCATATACGTAAACGCCGCGACAGTCTGAGCCTTCAGCGCTTCTTCATCGTAATTTGCCTGCATCTCGCCCGCGACAACCGCGCATATGTAATCGTAACAGCTCATCGTCTCCACTTTTTTTGTCTTGGTTCTGTACAGCGAGATTTCCATATCGAAAATTTCGTTTCTCACCGGGTCATCGGTATGCGGCGCCGTTTTTCTTCCTCCGCCGAAAATGAACACGGTAATGTACGGCACGGCAATCATCAAAACAAATAATATAAACGCCAAATATCTATATCTGCGCATAGTTTAAACCTCCCGCGGACAAACTCACAGTAATTATTATGCGCAGATTTTCAATTAATGATTATTTTATTCGGCATTTTGGCGCTTATACAGACGCCGCCAATTAATAAAGCCGTAAACGTCGTTTATGAAAAACATCAAAAAGCAAATGACCATCGATAAATATGAAAGGTCGGAAAAGGACGCCACAGACCACAGGACAATAAGTACTATATCGTTTGCGGCATACGCCAGCGCGTAGTAGCAGGAACGGCAGTATGTAAGATACGACGCCATAAAGCTGGTCGTAACGGAAACGGTGCTGACAGCAAGGCTTGCATTGCCCAGTGCTTTTAAAATAAAGTAGAATACAAACGTCACAAGACCTGCAAGCAGCGGCGCCGCAATTTTCTCCGTCTTGCTCAGCCTGGCGATTCTGACCTCGCTTTTGCCCCGCTCAAACGGATTTTTCAGCCACGCGACAGCCGAAAGCGCCGCCATGGGCGCCGTCATACCGAGATAGGTTATCATCTCGCCGTAATAGCGAAGCCGAAAGGAAACAACCGCATACAAAACACTGAATATAAGCGTCAGAAGCTGACCTAAAACGTCTCCTTTGGCAATAAAAATCAGAGCCGTAACGCCGATTATCGGCGCGGCAAGGGAGAGAACGCTGAAATCCCCTATAAGTGACGACAGCAAAACGCCCGCGCAGGATACAAGCCACAGCACAAGCTCAAATACGGTAAGACTTTTAAACGATTTTTTCAGATTCATTTCATGATACTCCTTTCAAAAAAAGCACCCGTTTTATACATCTTCAAAGACCTAACGATGTATAAACGAATGCTTCTGCAATTAACCACCCGGTGGCGGTATTTAATTTATTTGTTTTCCGCTGACGGAATAAGCAGGTCGCACAGCTCTGTCAGAGCATCGTCGCTGACCCCTTTCTGACTGGTTAGCGCATAGTTTGTACCGTTTACATACCACTGAGCTATCCGACCGCCGTCACGGTCTGTATACAAATCGACGGTTGCCCGCTCGTCCACAGTAATCTGTTTATGCGTGGAATCGTCAGCCTGCTTTTTATGAAGCTGCTCTCCTCCTACAAGCTTTGAGCCGCGCAGTACATATATAATCGAATTGAAAGAAAAGGTTATTTGTCCTGTCGTTGTGTTAACAACGGCGCATTCCACATTTTTAGCGGTGGCAGGCACCGACATGTCAAAGCCGACGCGTTGAGAAAGCTCGTCTTCGTCGGCAGCGGCATCCACCGTTTCCTCCCCGCCTGTCGGCACGGTGCTCTCGGAGCAGGAGCCCAGCGACAGGAGCATAACCAGCGCCAGGGCAATGGAAAATATTTTTTTCATATTCAGCTATCTCCGTTCATAAATTTCTGTACACGAATGTCTCTGCCGTAGAAAAGCAGACATTCAAAGCCCCCTGCAAGCCGTGAAAACACACGCTCACCGTAAAGCCGTTCAAAATCGGTCAGTCTATTATTGGAGCTTATCATCAGCTTTTTGCCGCAGCGCCAGCGCTTGTCAAGTATATCCGAGAAAACAGCCGTGGTGTAAACAGAGGGCGCCTCGGTTCCCAGGTCGTCGATAATCAGCAGGTCGCAGCTTTCAAACATACGTATGTCCGAATCGCTCGCGTCAAAGCGCGATTTTTCGATACGCTTGAAAAAGTCCACCGCGCTTATATAAATCACACTTTTGCCCGACATCAGCAGGCGCTTTGCAACGCAGGTGGAAAGAAAGGTCTTTCCAAGCCCCGTGCCGCCTATAAGCAGCAGGCTTTTTTTAACAAAATCGAATTTATCTGCAAAGGTTTGGCAAACGGCAAGATTGCGCTTCATATTCTCGCGCGGAGTACACGGATAGTTATCCGTCTTTTCATCGGGATAAAAATTAAGGTCAAAGCTGTCAAACGACTGATAATCCAAAGTTTTGCCGATGTTGGACGAATTGAAATTTTCCTCGATAACGCGGGCTTTAAAGCAGGAGCAGTAGCCGCCGTCCGCAACCCCGGTGTCATGACACACGGGGCAGGAGTAATGCGGCTCAAAATCAGCCCCGGTCAGTCCGTGCTCTAAAAGGCAGGCTTTTTTCCTTTCGGAGAGCTTTGCCAGCGCCTCTTTCATTTCATTATCGACATCTTCACCGTTTATTATTCGCATCGAATATTCGGCAGCTTTAAGGCTCATTTCACGGTCAAGCTCCGAAAGCGCGGGGATTTTTGCATAAATCTCGCTTTTTCTCTGCTTTGCCGCGCGCTGTGCCTCACGCCGCTTCTGCTCAAGCTCCTGACGTATTGCCGCATATATCGGATTTGCCAAGCCCTAATCACCTGCCAGTCGTTTTAAAATTTCTTCCTCGATTTCCGAGCTGCTGTAGCTCTTCATGCCGCCGACGGAGCCCGCGTCCTTTTTCGCCTTATTGCCGTTTTCGATGTCCGACAAAGTTTTATAGCCCTTTTTAAACCAGTCGCTCAGTATGCCGTTTATGTATGCAAAGGACAGCTTGCCCTTGCTGTCGATACAACGCTCGTAGCTCTCCTTTATCATTTCCAGTGACATACCGAAGGTGCCCGTCCAGTTTTCGATATACTCCTTTTCCTTTTTGGACAGAGCGCGGTTGTCAATGCCGAAATAAGTAGAAACGGCGCTCTCAACGCGCGCGCGCTTTTCAAGAGCCTTTATCAGCGCCTCCGCCTTGTCAAAGCTGTCTATGCCGCGGTCATACCAGTCAAGCGCAACCTTTTCGATATATCTGAAATTTGTCTTGCCGCCTTTCACGCAGTAATTTATTATCTGTAAAATAAGGTCGGCGGAAAAACCGAGATGGTCGTACATTGCAAATACGACCGACGCATCGTTATGGTTTACGCTCTTGCCGAGTATCCGCTGAATCTCGTCCAAAAGATAGGCAAAGCTCTCATCGTTTGTCTTTTGCTCCAATATACTTTCGGGATTATAGCGCGGAAGCGTCTGCGCCTGCTCGCTTGCGGTCTGTTTAAGAATAAGAGACGCGCCGCGGCGGATAAGCAAGCCGCTTTTTACCCAAAAATCAACAGCGTCCTTAACATCGGCACTGCCGACGCTGCACTGCTTTGCGATATCCTCGATACCGAGCGCCATATCCTCAAAGCGGATAAGGCACAAAAGCACCTTTATCTGCGCGCCTGTCGCCTGAGACAAAAATCTGTCCGCAACGGCGCGCGGCACCTGCATCATGGGTATTTGATTACTGTTAAAAATAAATCCCGACAAAATACGACTCCCGAATTTTTTGTAAATTTAATTATAACCAATAAGCGTGAAAAAATCAATATCATCTTGTCATTAATTAATAATGTGTTATAATAGTATAGTATTTTTTGAAACGGATGTGATTTTACGAAAAGAACAAAACTGTCTGAAAGAATGCTTCCGCGCTATTCAAAGGGCGAGGAAATTTTTAATATGGTATCACACATTGTAGGCGGCGCCGTCGGCATTGCCGCAATACCCGCCTGCGTTGTAACCGCCGCGCTGCACGGCAATGTTTACGGAGTTGTAAGCGGCGCAATCTTCGGCGCTACAATGCTGATGCTTTACTGCATGTCCAGTATTTACCACGGGTTAAGTCCGAGACTCACCGCAAAAAAGGTGTTTCAGGTAATCGACCACTGCACGATTTTCGTGCTTATCGCCGGCACCTACACACCGTTTACACTGTGTACAATACGCAGCTTCAACAATGCCGCGGGCTGGATAATATTCGGGGTGATTTGGGCTGCGGCGGCACTGGGCATCACACTGAATGCGGTTGACCTCAAAAAGTATCACATCTTCTCCATGGTATGCTATCTTGTAATGGGCTGGTGCATACTCTCTGTTATCTCACCTACCGTGAAAGCTCTGACCACGGGCGGCGCGCTCTGGCTGCTGGCTGGCGGTGCAGCGTACACGCTCGGCGCCGTGCTGTACGCAATCGGTGCAAAACGCAGATACTATCACTCGGTCTTTCACATCTTCTGCGTACTGGGCAGCCTGTGTCACCTTATCTGCATAGTGTTATACGTAATGTGATATTCAATCCGACAATCAAAAAAGCATCGGTATTTAAAAACACCGATGCTTTTTAATTATATATTTCTCTGATTTTTGCCGTACACATACAGCGAGCTGCCGCGGGTTTCGGGGGAATTAAGCTGAACACCGCGCCATTTGTTTTCATAGTCCAGTCTTTTTTTGTCAGGCAGCACCGGCGGGTCGATACCGAAAAAGCGGCGGTAAAACGCACCTGTCCTGTCCTGCATCGCACTCAGCAGCGCACCGTCCTCCTCGCCGATAAGATAGCGCCGCATTGCAACGCCCTCTCCCGCCGTTATCTGAGCTGTTCTCTTAAAATAACCGCCCAGCAGGAACTGGGTATAAATCACAAGGCGCATACTGCCGTAGCAGCGGTATTCCCTGTCGTCCTCGCCGCCCGACATCTCAACCGCAACGCTGTAACCGTCGCGCACCGCCTGTATTACTGCCTCGGGCGTATTGTCCTTTGCAAATACGACGGTGAAATGATACGCAAAATTCTTGCCCTCAAGAGTGTGCACGTCGCTGCTGCCTACAACGGAAATATTCAGCCCGTAAGCCCTAAGGTCGTTCCACATGGCAACAGACATATTGACGCCGTCAACACCCATGCCGCCGACCAGCTCATATGCGTCAAACATGCCGCTTGTCAGCAAAAGGCGCGCAAAGTCATTTTTCACATTATAGCTTGCAGCGCCCGCGGGCCTCCAGAACGGGTGAGCAAATATCGCAAGTCCGCCGGCGTCGTGTATTTTGCCGCACGCCCACTTTGCCATTGCAAAGCGTGTACGATACTGCGCGGGCACACTGTCCGGCAGTTCATTTTCAATCTGCCTGTATTCCGTTTCATAGCGTGCGGAGTCTTTAAAATAAATATCGTCAACGCTGTTTACGCCGCCTGCGTGCACTATATGCACAATGCTACCGGGCGTGTGCACCTCTTCGCCGTTTATCACAGTAAAGCCGAGCTTTACGCCGCTGTACGCCTCACGCAGCTCGTCTGACGGGAAATAGCGGTTATGGTCGGTCATAGTCATGAAGTCGTAGCCGTTTTCGCGGTAAAAGCCTGCAAGCGCCGCCGGGTCGTGCTTTCCGTCCGAGCGGTAGCTGTGACCGTGAAAATCGCCCTTGAGCGGACGGCGCTCAAAGAGGTCGTCCTTCAGCGCATACAGCTTTAAGAGCTGAAGACGAGTCTCACCGTCCGAAATTTCAAGGCAGTATTCGCCCTCATCGCAAAAATCGTACTCAAAAGAGAGCACGCCGCCATGTGCCGTGACGGTAAAAACGGTTTTATGGGACGGGTTGTGATAATCGAGCACATCGGAGTCATACGGATTTATTTTAACCGTATACTCGCGGTCTTCAAAAAACAAAAAGATATTTTCAGTTGCCGTGACGGTAAGGCGGGCACGCTTATTTGCCCGTACAACGGACGGGTATACCGCATATCTGTCTGTAATACATCTCATTCGGCTTTTCTCCTTTGTTTATATCAAAGTGAGCGCAGCGCGTCCACCAGCGCGGTTTTCTGCGTAGTTTTATCGTCCTTCATCTTGATAATTTTACCGGGCACGCCCGCAACGACAGCGCCGTCGGGCACATCCTCAATGACAACGCAGCCTGCCGCAATGACGGCGTTTTTGCCTACATGCACGCCCTCAATAACAACGGCGTTTGCGCCCACCAGCACGTTGTCCTCCAAAACAACGGGCTTTGCGCTTGCAGGCTCGATAACGCCCGCGAGCACGGCGCCTGCACCGACGTGGCAGTTGTTTCCCACTGTTGCCCTGCCGCCTAAAACAGCGCCCATATCAATCATGGTGCCGCTGCCGATAACGGCGCCGATATTGATAATCGCGCCCATCATTATAACCGCGTTATCGCCGATTGTAACCTGCTCGCGGATTACGGCGCCCGGCTCGATGCGCGCGTTTATGTCCTTGATATCAAGCATGGGTATTGCAGAATTGCGGCAGCTGTTTTCAATGACGATATCGTCAATCTTTTCGGCGTTTTTCTCAATTATCTCCTTCAGCTCGCGCCAGTCGCCGTAGACGATTTTATCGCCCGCGCCGAAAACCTTTGCCGATTTATAGTCGATAGGCGCGTTTTCCTTTACAGTCAGCTTGACGGGGGTTTTTTTCTCGCTGGTAGCTATATAATTTATAATCTGTTCTGCTGTCATTTTATAACTCCTTTTATAAAAGTCCGACGTCCTTCATAGTCTGTCTCAGCTTCTCACGGTTTGCGTCCTCCATCTCGCAGAGCGGAAGGCGGAAGCCGCCGACATCCATGCCAAGCATATTCATTGCCTCCTTTACGGGAACGGGATTTACCTCGCAAAACAGCGCGTTTATAAAGTCGAGATATTTGAGCTGAGCCGCAGCGGCGCCCGCAGTGTCGCCGTTCAGAAAAGCCGCCATCATATCGTGCGTCTCACGCGGTATAATGTTAGCGGACACCGAGATCACCCCGCTGCCGCCAAGCGCCATTGTGGGCACGGCAATATCGTCGTTTCCGCAGTACAGCGCAAAGTCCGCTCCTGCATACTTTGCAATTTTGGCGGTATAGCTCATGTTGCCCGACGCTTCCTTAATACCCATAATATTGGGATGGTCTTTCAGCCGCGCAACCACCTTTTCGGAAATGGAGCAGCCCGTTCTGCCGGGCACATTATAAAGTATACAGGGAATGCTTACGGCGTCCGCCACCGTTTTGAAATGACGGTACATACCCTCGTCGTTTGCCTTGTTATAATACGGTGAAATGATAAGCAGACCGTCCGCGCCCAGCTTTTCATAGGCAAGGCTTTTTTCAAGCATGGTCTGCGTACAGTTTGAGCCGCTGCCCGCAATTACCGGTATCCTGCCTGCGGCGCGCTTTACGGCGTACTCGCAGACCGCGTTGTCCTCCTCATGAGTCATGGTTGACGACTCGCCCGTCGTGCCGAGTATCAAAACCGCGTCGGTCCTGTTCTCAATATGAAATTCAATCAGCTCGCCCAGCTTTTCAAAATTTATGCTGCCGTCTTTGTTAAAGGGTGTGACAAGCGCTACTATCGAGCCTTTAAGATTTCTTATGTTCATCGTTATTCTCCTTTACAGCTTTACCTGAGTGTTATCGTCCAGACGCCACATGTCCTCATACGGCTGGCGCTTTATAACGCAGCGCGCCCTGCCGTCCTTTACAAAAGCGACCGCGGGCAGCGGCAGTCTGTTATAATTGCTTGCCATGCTGTAGCCGTAGGCGCCCGTTGTATACAGCGCGATAAGGTCGCCGGGCTGCAGCGGCGGAAGCATGGCTTCCTCTATAAGAATATCGCCGCTCTCGCAGCATTTGCCAGCGACGCACACCTTTTCGGTGCGCGGCGCGTTCATTTTATTTGCGGCGTCGCAGCGGTACTTTGCGCCGTACAGCGCAGGACGGATATTGTCCGACATGCCGCCGTCCACAAACACATATTTTTTGTTTGCGGTCTTTTTCGAATAGCCGACGGTGTAGAGCGTCAGCCCTGCCTCGGCAACCATACTGCGCCCCGGCTCAATCATGATTTTTTCGACCGACACGCCCAGCATATCTTTCTGATGCTTGCACTCCAGCAGGATATGATTGCACACAAGGCTTATCGGCAGCGGCATATCGCTTTCGGTATAGGTCGCCGCAAAGCCGCCGCCCAGGTCAAGCGTCCTGACAGGATAGCCCGCCTTTTCTATATCCGACACAAACTCCATGATTTTACGTATGCTTGCAATAAACGGGTCTATGCCGAAAATCTGACTGCCGATATGGATATGTATGCCCTGAAAGTCAAGATACTCACACTCCGACACGGCTTTAATCATTTTAAGAATTGTCTCCCGCTCGTAAATGGAAACGCCGAACTTGCTGTCAATATTCGCAGTGATTATATACTGGTGTGTATCAGCCTCTATGCCAGGGTTTACGCGGACAATGACGGAGGTTTTTGTTTTAAGCTCGCGCGCTGCGCGGATAACCTCGTCAAGCTCCATTTCGCCGTCCGCTATGATTGTGCCGACGCCGAGCGTAATTGCCTGTCGTATCTCATCGGGGGTTTTGTTGTTGCCGTGAAATACAATTTCCTCTGCCGGAAAGCCCGCGTGCATTGCCGCGGCAAGCTCGCCGCCGCTGACAACGTCCAGTCCGCAGCCCGCATTTTTTACAAGCTTCAGCATCGCGGTGCAGGAGAACGCCTTGCCGGCATAAATCACCTGCGTTTCAAAGCAGGGGTGCGAAAAGCTCTGCTTGAACTCCGAAAGCCGCTTTTCAAGAGCACCCTCGTCATAAACAATAAGCGGAGTGCCCAGTGTCTTTGTCAGCGCGTTTACCTCAACGCCGCCGACTGTCAGAATGTCGTTCATAGATTACCTCACAAAAAAATATCAGTAAGACGCACGCCTTACTGATATAATATACACTCAGCAGGATAGCGCCAATGCAAAACGGTTTGCAAAGAGAGCTGAGGGTATTCCCCGCAGCGCCACCGCTCAGACCCGCCGGTCTGCACGATTCGGCGGACTCGCCTTACCGCACGGTCACCGTCTGCCGACTACCGCACGGCTAATCTTACCCGCGCCTCTATCTCAATCATGCTCTATTATAAGGTTATATTTAAGCAATGTCAAGCAATTTCAAAAAAAGCGCATTTTAAACAAACAGATATGCAGGAATTAAGATTTAACTTGCGTATTGTCTAAAAAAGATATATAATTTTATAAAAATTTATCGGGAGGCGGAGCATGGAGCTTAAAAATTACCGCAGGGCGCTGCACGCGGCAGCGGAGACGGGGGAAAAGCTGCCCCTTACACAGAGTATAATAAAGAAGGCGCTGAGCGGCTGCCGCTGCGAGCTTACATATCCGTGGGAGAGCGCGGTCTGCGCATATTTTGATTTCGGGTTTGACAGGGCAACCGCGCTGCGCGCCGATATGGACGCCCTGCCCGTCACCGAAAAAACAGGGCTTGAATTTTGCTCAAAAATTAGGGGCGTTATGCACGCGTGCGGTCACGACGGACACATGGCAATGCTGCTGGGCGCCGCCATGGAACTTCAAAGCGGCAGATTTTCGCCCAAAAGCAATATATTGCTCATATTCCAGCCCGCCGAAGAAACAACAGGCGGCGCAAAGCCGATACTGGACAGCGGGGTTTTTGAAAAATACAATGTGACGCGCATTTTCGGAATGCACCTTATTCCCGACCTGCCCAAGGGCGCGCTTTACACAAAAAGCGGCGCAATGATGGCAAAAAGCTGTGAGATAACAGTTGACATTGAGGGCAAAAGCAGTCATATTGCAAAATATGAAGAGGGTGCGGACGCGCTGCTTGCCGCGGCTGAATTTATAACACAGCTTTACAGCGGAGTGGACAAGCTCTCCGACATTGAATACAAGCTGCTGCGCTTCGGCAGGCTGACAAGCGGCAGCGTGCGAAACGCCGTAAGCCCGCATTCCGAGCTTACGGGAAGCCTGCGCTGCTTTGACGAAAACGACTTTGACAGACTTTTGACGCTTGCCAAAAGCACCGCCGCGCGAATTGACGCACTGCATAAAACAAAGACGACAATCTCGCTGAACGAGGGCTACCCGCCGCTGATAAACGACAGTGAGCTTGTACAAAAGCTGAAGCAAATTCTTCCGATACGTGAGCTTGAAGCGCCGCGCATGATAACCGATGATTTTTCGTGGTATCAAAAAAAGGTGCCGGGAGTTTACATCTTCCTCGGCACCGGTACAAATATCCCGCTGCACTCGCCCGAATTTGACTTTGACGAGGGCATACTGAAAATCGGCGTTAACGCTTATAAAGCCATCACAGAGAATTTATAAAGGCGGACAGTCTGTCAAGACCCTCCCTGAGATTTTGTCTTGAATAGCAGTAGGAAATGCGCACATATCCGTCCTTACCGAAGCAGCTGCCCGGCACAAGGCACAGTCCCGCCTCGTCTATAAGGCGTGTGCAGAATTCCTCCGACGGGATATTAAAGCGCTCAACGGACGGGAATACATAAAACGCGCCCTGCGGCTTTTCATAGCAAAGCCCCATTTCATCAAGGCGGGAGCACACATAATCCCGCCGCGCGCGGTATTCGCCGCGCATCGCGTCCGTATCCTCGTGAAGCGCGGTAATGCACGCCTCCATTACAAAGGAAACGCCCGACACCACCGCAAGCTGATGTATCTTTTTTATTTCCCCGATTACCGACGGGTCGCCCATGAGGTAGCCCGCGCGCCAGCCCGTCATGGCATACGGCTTTGAAAAGCTCTGTACTATAAGCGACTGACCCAAAAGCTCCGGACAGTCCGAAACGGACGGCACACTGTCAACATACGACAGGTCGCGGTACACCTCGTCGCTTATGACAAACACCGGCTTGCCGGATACGGCGCGGCAGACCGCATTGACGGACGCGCGGCTGTAAACGACGCCTGTCGGGTTATTGGGCGAATTTAAGATAATTGCCTTTGTCCTGTCCGTAATCAGGGCGCTCAGCTTTTCAAAGCTGAGCTGAAAGCCGTCCGCAGAGGTGTCGTAAAACACACATTTTGCGCCGCAGAAATTGACAATCTGCTCATAGAGTCCGAAAGCGGGAACGGGGATTATCACCTCGTCGTTTGGGTTGAGTATGCCGCACAGCGCCGTAAACAGCGCCTCGGTCGCGCCGACGGTGAAAATAATGCCGTCGCGGCTGTAACCTCTGCCGTTTTTTTGTTCAAAAGCCGAAATTTCATCAAGCAGCGCGGCAGTGCCGACGTTGGGCGGATAATGAGTCACACCCCTGTCAAGAGCACTGCACGCCGCGTCCTTTATGTTCTGCGGCGTATCAAAGTCCGGCTCGCCGATTGACAAAAAGACGCAGCCCTCCTTTTTTGCGGCAAGCGCACCGAAGCGGCGGATGCCCGAAACGGGTACGTTTTTTAAATTATTGTTAAGCTTAAGTTCCATATTGTTTTATTATCCGTATAATTGAATTTTTAAAAAGCGGACAGGTCTTTTCCTGCCCGCTTTTATTTTGTTTTTTACAGATTTGCGGGTGTAAAGTCACCGCCGCGGCAGAATTTGAGATAGTTCAGAGCGTGGAGCTGACCTGTCATCTCCCAATCCTTTCTGTAAACGGGGTCATGATAGCCCTCTATGCAGATATCGCCCTCATAGCCGTTCTTGTAAAGCCAGAAAAAGATATCGCGCCAGTTGTTGTCTCCAAGACCGGGGAAACGGTGATACACAAAGGTCTCCGAACCGTAAATGCCGTTTCGTGCAATCGCATCGCGGTCAATCGTCGCGTCCTTGCCGTGGATATGTAAAATTTTGTCCTTATACCTTTTAAGCTGGGGCATGGGCTCAATAAGCTGTACCATCTGATGCGTCGGCTCCCACTCAAGACCGAAGTTTTTATCGGGCACCGCGTCAAACATCAAATCCCACGCATCGGGACAAAAGCCGATATTGCAGGTTGCCTTTTTCCAGCTGCCGCCCATCGGGCAGTTCTCGATAACAAGCTTAAGTCCCCTGTCCGCCGCGCGCTTGGCAAGCTCGGAAAAGACCTCTTTAAATCTCGGAATAGCCGCCTCAACCGGCTCGCCCTCCAAAGCGCCCGCAAAGGTGCCCACAGTGGTCGCGCCGAAAAGATGCGCATTGTCTATAACATATTTGAGATTTTCTAAATGGCTCTCATTCTGAAGCGGATTGCAGTAAAGTCCGAGCGTTGTAATTGTTTTTCCGCTGTCCGCCAGTATCTGCTCGCAGTCCTTTGCCATTTCGGCAAGGTCGGCGCCGCCCAGCTCCATGTGCCAGTTAAGCTGAAAGGTCTCAAAGCCGTACTTCACATACTCGGTGAGCTGCTGCTTGTATTTTGCGCCCTGCGCAATAGTTCCTATCTTTATCTGTTCCATAATATGCACCTCCTGAAAGTCAATTAAATTATACACTCAAAAGGAGAAATCGGTTATTAAAAATCTATCTTCAAGCATTAATTATTTGTCTTTATGCGAATTGCCTTGTATTTTTCAAAGGCATTTGCAAACTCGGCTTCATTCTCGGGTGCAAAATGTTCAATCGGAAAGGACGCCGCAATTATATCGCGCGCCTGTTCTATTGATTTTATATGTCCGAGCGCCATGAGCTGGGTCGCAATATTTCCGATAACGGTAGCCTCAACCGGTCCCGCGGTTACGGGCACGCCGCACGCGCCCGCTGTCAGGCGGCAGAGCAGCGTATCCTTGATACCGCCGCCCACCATATGAATAGTTTCGAATTTCACGCCGCAGATGCTCTCCATGTTTTTAAAAGCATCGCGGTATTTGAGCGCCAGCGAGCAGTAGATACACTGCATAATCTCGCCGACTGTTTCGGGAACCCTCTGCCCCGTCTCGCGGCAAAACTGCTGTACCCTGCCCGGAATATCGCCGGGAGGCGAAAAGCGTGTGTCGTCCACGTCGATAATACTTTCAAACGGGCGGCACTCGCAAGCCAGCTTTTCAAGCTCGGCAAAGCTGTACTCCCTGCCCGCGCGCTTCCAGTGGCGGCGGGACTCCTGTATAAGCCACAGTCCCATGATATTTTTGAGAAAACGAACAGAGCCGTTATAGCCGCCCTCATTGGTAAAGTTGGCGCTCTGCGCTGCGGCGGAGGTGTTGGGGCTGTCAAGCTCGGTGCCCAAAAGACTCCATGTGCCGCAGCTTATGTAAGCGATATTCTTTTTATTGGAGGGCACGGCGATAACCGCGCTTGCGGTATCGTGCGCCGCAACGGACACGACCTTTGCGGGCTTTATCATAAGCTCCTCGCACACGCTGTCCGAAATATTTCCGATAACCGTACCGGGCATTTTTATGTCGCACATAAGCGAGCGGTCAATACCCAGCGCGTCAAACACCTCTTTGTCCCACTGCCGAGTATGAACATTCATCAGCGCCGTTGTAGACGCCATGGAAAAGTCAGCAGACTGAACTCCCGACAGAAAGTAATTGAATATGTCCGAGATAAGCAGGATTTTACCCGCATTGTCAAGGATATAGCCCTTATTACGTTTCATGCTGTAAAGCTGAAAAACGGTGTTGAACGCAATCTCCTGTATACCTGTGAGCGAATAAAGCCTTTCAAACGGGAATTTTTCCAAAAACTCCGTCTTTGCCTTTTCAAACGCCGTGTCACGGTAATGCAGAGGATTTGCAATCAGGCTCCCGCCCTTATCGACAACGCCGAAGCTGACGCCCCACGTATCAATGCCTATGCTCTCGTAATCCTCAAATTCCTTTGCCTTTATAAGCCCGCTCTTTATTTCATGCCAAAGCCGCAGCACGTCCCAGTAATATTCACTGCCGACCGTCACGGGGTCGTTGGAAAAACGGTGTATTTCCTTTATCTCAATCCTGCCGTCCTCAAGCGTGCCGAGCATGGCGCGTCCGGACGAAGCGCCGAAATCATATGCCAGAACATTATGCTTCATATGCGTCACCTCAAAAATCTTCAAATTAAGCCTATTATAGCGGAGTTTATGCAGTTTGTAAACATTTTTCTGAAGTTTTTGTAATTGACTTTGAATATATATAATAGTATACTTATAATTATTAAAAGGTAAATAAAGGCGGATAAAATGACGGACAGAATAAAAGAGATTGACGCGCGCGTGATGTCGGCGTGCAGCGACAGCTTTAAAAGAATAGACGAAATATCGCAGTACTGCACCGAAAAGGTGCTGAACGCCTTTTCGGCAGAGCGCATCAGCGAGGCGCATCTGCACGGCTCGACGGGCTACGGCTATACCGACACAGGCCGGGACGCGCTGGACAGGGTATACGCGCGCGCCTTTGAGTGCGAGGACGCGCTCGTGCGCCCGCAGATAATTTCAGGCACGCACGCACTGACGGTTGCGCTGTTCGGAATGCTGCGCACGGGCGACTGTATGCTGTCTGTCACAGGCAGTCCTTATGACACGCTGTACGACGTTGTGGGCATAAACGACGGCGTGGGCAGTCTGCGCGAATACGGAATAGGCTACCGCGAAATCCCGTTTCTAAACGGTGACTTTGACAGAGTACGTATAAAAAAAGAGCTTGAGGACAAAAGCATCAGGCTGATTTTCATACAAAAATCAAAGGGGTATCTTGACAGAAAAACGCTGTCAAGCAGGCAGATAGGTGAGATAACGGAGTTTGTCAAGGCGCTGCGTCCCGACGTTTACGTCATGGTAGACAACTGCTACGGCGAGTTTTGCGAGAAGCATGAGCCCGTATATTACGGCGCTGACCTGATGGTCGGCTCGCTCATAAAAAATGCGGGCGGCGGGCTTGCCAAAACGGGCGGGTACCTTGCGGGCACGCACGAATGCGTCGAGCGCTGCTCCTACCGCTTGACCTGCCCCGGCATAGGCAGGGAAAGCGCGGCGACAGGCGGTTATCTTGCGGACTTTTTCCAGGGCTTTTTCATGGCTCCGCACACAGCGGCTCAGGCGCTTAAAACCGCCGTTTACTGTGCCGGTGTTTTTGAAAGCCTCGGTTACGGCGTAAACCCCAAGCCGCACGAAAAGAGATACGACATTATTCAGACGGTGGCGCTGGGCAGTCCGGAAAGGCTCATTGCCTTTTGCCGGGGCATACAGGCGGGTGCTCCGGTTGACAGCTTTGCACTGCCGGAGCCGGGCGACATGGCAGGCTATGCCGACAAGGTAATCATGGCAGCGGGCGCTTTTGTTCAGGGCGCGTCGATTGAGCTGTCCGCCGACGGGCCGCTGCGCCCGCCCTACACCGTATTTATGCAGGGCGCGCTCACCTTTGAAAGCGGGCGCCTGGGCGTCATGAGAGCACTGAAAAATATTCTTGAATCGGACAATAAGGCATGAAAAAATATCTGTTGAGGAAAAACTTAATCGCGGCGGTTCTGCTGTCGCTTGCGCTGATGCTTGCTTCCTGCGAAACAATGGGGCTTGACAGCGACAGACTGCTGACTCCACCGCAAATGAACGCGGCAGACCGTGAAATCCTGCGCGCAATAGACAGCGTGAGCAGCTCCTACAAGCTGATTTATCCCAAGTCCGGCACCTATCAGACCGCGGTCACGTCGGCGGACATGACAGGCGACGGGCTAAACGAAGCCATTTGCTTTTATCTGGACGGAAACAACAAAACAGTCAGTGTAATAGTTCTTGAAAGCATTGACGGCAGCTGGACGGTAAAAGGAAAAAGCGACAGCCGCGCCAACGCCGTTGACAGGGTGAATTTCTGCGACCTCAACGGCGACGGAATAAAGGAAATCGTTATCGGATGGCAATTCCAGTCGGGAGAGGAAAAGGCGATAGAGGTTTTCGGCTTCGGCACAGACACCGCGCTCAAAAGTCTGTATACCGGCATGTATAACAACTTTATCGCGTTTGACGATTCGGTTGTGGTAATCTCCAGAAACACAAGCGGCACGACGGCAAGCGCGTCTCTCATCGGCAGAAGCGGAAACACCGTATCCATTTTAAACACCGTAGCGCTCAACAATTCAATCGTCAGCTTTGTAAGCGTCCAAAGCGGCAGGCTTTCGGATTCGAGAAGGATTGTTTATATCGACGAGCAGCTGGAAAACCTCATGTACACAACAGAGGTTCTCACCATAGAGAAAACAGGCGAGCTGTCCCGCTCGCCGGACGATATCAGCACCAAAACCATGCGCACGCGCGCTTACAGATGCCTTGACATCAACGATGACAAGCTGCCCGACATACCGGTGGAAAAAGGCTTTCCGGCATATGAGCGAAACAAACAGCAGGAAAACCTCACCTACGTCGAATGGTACGACTACGACGGAACGTCGCTCAGTTTTTTAAAGACGGCATACACCAGCTTAAACGAACAGTTTATGATTGAGCTGCCCCGCGACTGGATTGGCAGCATAACAATCCAGCGCGATTCCGATACGGAGCGCGCGGTACATTTCTACTATATAGACAAAGATGATAAATCGGACACCGCAGAACCGATACCGATGTTTTCCGTGCGGGTATTCTCCCAGCAGGAGTATTCGGATACGGTGCAGAGTCTGGGCTGGCAGACAATTTCCACCTCCAGCGAGAACGTTTACACCTTCCGCTCGGACAACAGCGAGCTGCCGCCTCAGTTTGATGCGGATAAGGATACCGTTTCAGCGCTTTTCAAGCTGCTGTCATAACATACATTTACGGAGTGAAACATGAAAAAGGTTTTAGTTTTGGAAGATGAAAAATCCATCCGCGACTTTGTTGTGCTCAACCTGAGCCGCGCAGGCTACGATATTGTAGAGGCGGACACGGGAGAGCGGGCGCTTGAGCTTTTTGACGCAACGCCTGACATAGACATCGCGGTACTGGACGTTATGCTGCCCGGAATAGACGGATTTGAGGTATGCAAAAGCATACGCGCCTCCAACCAGAAGGTCGGAATTATCATGCTGACGGCAAAGGTGCAGGAGACTGACAAGGTGACAGGGCTTATGAACGGCGCGGACGATTACGTTGCAAAGCCGTTTTCACCGCTGGAGCTTATCGTGCGCGTTGACAGTCTTTACCGCCGGGTACAGATGATGAAGGGGGAAAAGGACGCGCCGAAGACATCGGACGAGCTGGAATACGGTCCGTTTGTGCTCAACACCAAAAGCCGCAGGCTTACCAAAAACGGCAGAAAGGTAGAGCTCACCCAGGTCGAATATCAGCTGATAAAGCTGTTTATGGAGCACACCGGCTCGGCATTTTCGCGCGAGGAAATCTTTAAAAACGTATGGGGCGACAGCTTTTCGGGCGACAAGCATAAGATTGTGGACGTAAACGTGCGCAGGCTGCGGCTGAAAATAGAGGATGACGCCTCAGTACCCGAATATATTCAGACTGTATGGGGCTTTGGCTATCGCTGGGGCAACGAATAAACGAGGGCAAAGTGAAAATAAAAAATATATTTCAAAATCTGAAAACAAATCTGTTTTCCGGAATTGCGACACGCTGGCTTATCAGCGTATTCGGCCCCGTCTTTGCGGTTGTGCTTTTGTCGTGTATAATTCTGTGCGTATTTGTCGGGAATTTTTATACGGCAACGGCGCGCAACAAGCTTCGCGCGGAAACAGAAAATACCGCCAAATACTTTGAAGGCTACGTATATCCCGAATACCGCGATTTTACAACCTGCGCACAGCTGCTTGTAAGCGATTTTGACAAAAAGAACATGATGGAGATACAGGTTTCCAACATTTCGGGAAAAAGTGCGTACTCCTCAACCGGCTTTGCCGTGACGGAGCTGAGCATTACACCCGACGTGTTGGAGGCACGTGCAGGTGACACCTCCTACTGGACAGGCAGGCTGGAGACAACGGGAGAAAAAATCATTTCCTATTCCGCACCGCTGTACAATACCGACAACAGGGTGTGCGGCACCGTGCGGATGCTTTCCTCGCTGAAGAACATTGATGAGCTGCTAAGCTCTATTTATCTGATAATAGGACTTGTCGGCTTTTTCATTATCGCACTGACGGCTTTTTCGGGAATATACTTTATTAAATCCATTGTTTTGCCTGTTCGTCAGATAAACAGGGTCGCGCTCGATATTGCCAAGGGCAACCTCAATAACGCCGATACTCTCAATTACAGCTCGGGTGACGAGATAGGTCAGCTTTGCCGCAACATTAACATGATGGCAAACGAGCTGTCCGACAGTCAAAAGGTTAAAAACGACTTTATATCCCAAATTTCGCACGAGCTGCGCACACCGATAACGGCAATACGCGGCTGGAGCGAAACCATGATGGCGGACGACAGTCTTAATGAGCTGACGCGCCGCGGCGTAAAGATAATCAACGATGAAACGGAGCGTCTGTCAAAAATGGTGGAGGAAATGCTGGACATGTCGCGCATGCAAAGCGGCAGGCTGAGCATTTCCGTCTCCCCAGTCGATATAATCGCGGAATTTGAAAACACCGTTTTCATGATGGGAGAGCGCGCGAAAGGCGAAAACATCAGTATCGTATACAATATGTCGGGCGACGAGTGCATACTGAACTGCGACAAGGACAGAATGAAGCAGGTGTTTTTCAATATCATCGACAACGCGATAAAGCACTCAAATCCCGGCTCGCAGGTAACGGCTGCGGTAAAGCGCGAGAAAAATTCAGTGCAGTTTATCATAGAGGATTTCGGCGCCGGAATCAGCCGCGAGGATTTGCCGTACGTCAAGGAGATGTTCTACAAGGGCTCGTCGCAAAAGCGCGGCTCGGGCATAGGTCTTGGCGTATCGGACGAGATTGTGCGCCTGCACGGCGGCAGCCTTGACATTGAAAGCGAGCTTGGAATAGGGACAAAGGTCACCGTAACACTGCCTGTATCGGAGGAGCTGCAGAATGATAACACAGATTGATTTTCAGGTGCTTGAATTTTTACAGGCACATTCAAATCCCGTAACAGACGTCCTGTTTGCAGGGATAACACATTTGGGAGACGGCGGAATTTTCTGGATACTGCTGACCGTCGTACTGCTGTTTTTCAAAAAAACGCGAAGGTGCGCGCTGATGATGGCTGCGGCATTGGTTATAGGTCTTATAACGGGAAATCTTGCACTCAAAAATCTCATTGCAAGGGAGCGTCCGTTTATTCAAGACCCCGTAATGCAGAATTTCCTGCTCATTTCCCCGCCGGGCGGTTTTTCCTGCCCGTCGGGTCACACGCTTGCGTCGTTTGAGTGCGCGACGGTGATTTTTCTATGCAATAAGAAGTGGGGTATCCCGGCGCTTATTCTGGCGGCGTTAATCGGGTTTTCAAGAATTTATCTATACGTGCATTTTCCAAGCGACGTACTGTTCGGGCTTGTGCTGGGTGTTTTGATCGGCGTTTTCGTATATTTTATGTACAGGAAATTCATCGACGGCTCTAAGCTTTCAAAAAAGCTCGGCTTATAAAAATAACACCGTGAGAATTTTTCTCACGGTGTTTATTTTCAGGACAAAACGGATTTCAGATTTTTAAGAAATTCCTCCATGCGGTCGATGACCGCTGCGCCGTCACGCGGGCGCAGAGTTATATACGGCTTTTCGCCGGAGGTAAACAGCAGCTCTCCCCTGTATATTTCCGAAAGGCTGTTCACCGCGTCAGGCGGAAGCTGCTCAAAGAAAAACACAAGATTATGCGTTTTCTGCCGTATCTCGGTAACACCCATTCCGCGCGCCAAATTCCGTATAAGCGATATCCGCATAAGATTTATAACGCTCTGGGGCGGCGGAGAAAAACGGTCGCTCAGCTCGTCAAGCGTATCTTCATAGTCGCCCCCGTCCTCAACGGCGGCTATTTTTTTATAGATATCTATTCTTGTGCGCTCGCTTGTAATATAATCCTCAGGGATATAGGCGCTTACCGAAATATCCACGGCACAATCCGTCTTTTTCTTTTCGGTTATTCCCTGCTCGGAGAGTATGACGCTTTTCAGTATCTCCATATAGGTGTCATAGCCGACAATATTCATGCTGCCGTGCTGTTTCTCGCCCAAAAGACTGCCGGCTCCACGTATTTCCAAATCGCGCATGGCGATTTTAAGCCCTGCTCCGAACTCCGTAAATTCTTTTATCGTAACAAGCCGTTTTGCCGCAACCTCTGAGGGAGTTTTGTCCCGACGGTAAGTCAAATACGCATAGGCTCTGCGGCTGCTGCGCCCTATTCTTCCCCGTATCTGGTGCAGCTGGGCAAGACCCATGCAGTCGGCGTCCTCGATTATCAGCGTATTGGCAAACGACACGTCTATACCCGTTTCAATTATCGTGGTACAGAGCAAAACATCCACGCCGTGATTCATCACCTGCTCCCACGCATTTTCAATCTCCAGCGGACTCATCTGACCGTGAACCACAAGCACCCTTGCGCCCGGTATTGCGGTGTTTATCCGCCCCGCGATTACATCTAAAGCTTCAATATTGTTTTTGAGGTAAAACGTACAGCCGCTGCGGCGCATCTCGCGGAGTATCGCCTGCAAAACAATGTCAAAATTATATTCCAGCACGTATGTCATCACAGGCAGACGGTCCAAAGGCGCCTCCTCTATAATAGAAATATCCCGTATTCCCGACATCGCCATATTCAGCGTACGCGGAATAGGCGTGGCGCTCATGGTCAGAACGTCAACGCCGATGGCAAGCTCCTTTATTTTTTCTTTATGCTTGACGCCGAAGCGCTGTTCCTCGTCAACAATAAGCAGTCCCAAATCATGAAATGCGATATCCTTCTGCAAAAGTCTGTGTGTCCCGACAACAATATCCACCTCGCCGCTCCTTATCGCCTTTACGGTTTCCTGTTGCTCCCTGCGGTTTTTAAAGCGGGACAGCACCGCAACCCTTACGGGAAAGCCGTGAAAGCGCCTGACGATAGTATTAAAATGCTGACTTGCAAGTATAGTTGTGGGCACAAGCACAGCCACCTGCTTGCTGTCACAAACAGCCTTGAATGCCGCGCGCAGAGCAACCTCTGTTTTGCCGACCCCGACATCGCCGCAAAGCAGGCGATCCATAGGATACGGTCTTTCCATATCGGCTTTTATCTCGCAGGTACACTCAAGCTGGTCCTGAGTTTCCTCATATTCAAACCGCTCCTCAAACTCTTTCTGCCACTCGCTGTCGGGAGAAAAGGCAAAGCCCTTTGTATTGAGACGGCGGGCAT
Source organism: Clostridia bacterium (assembly GCA_017937065.1). Classification (GTDB taxonomy): domain Bacteria; phylum Bacillota; class Clostridia; order Oscillospirales; family QAKW01; genus RGIG9041. Next base: position 30,655 of record JAGBEI010000011.1, read on the forward strand.
ACAGCTCGATAAGCTCACGGGCAAGCTCGCGCGACTGGTCGCGAACCTTGCTCTTTGCTTTTTCCCATGCCGGTGATCCCATTCGGGACAGCTTAACCCGGGCGGGGTCTGCGCCGATATATTTGGAAATAAGGTCAAGCTGCGGACACGGCACATACAGCATGTCGCCTTTGTCAAACGCTATTGCAATATAGTCCTTTGTAACGCCGTCTACAGTCATCTGCTTGATGCCTCGGTAAACGCCGATACCGTGCGCATGATGGACTACAAGGTCGCCGGGGGTTATATCGGAGAATGACTTTATTTTCTCCCCCGCGCCGCGGCGGCGGGCACGAAGTGCGCGCTTTTTTACCGCGGCGTCGGCTACAAGCAGGATTTTTGCCTCATTAAAAGCAATACCGATCGACATAGAGCTTTGCATAACGCAGACGGCGCCCTGCACCGCTTTACCCGCCGACACGGGTACGTCCCTGTCGACAAGCAGCTTTTTGACCGCCGCGGCGCGCTCGCTGTCACGCACCGTTACGATACACCTGTACCCTCTTTCGGCAAATGACAGTATTTCGCCTACCGCCTCATCGCCGTCAAGCGACGGGACAACCGACTCGTTTATATCCGCCTCGGCAAGCGCCGACAGCTTGAAATCATAATTTACGGACAGACGGGACAGCAAAAAGGCATTGCCGTCAAAATGCTTTTCAAGCTCTGCAAGGCTTAAATAGTACCCGCCGTTACGACAAATATACCGTCCGTGAGAGATACTCTGCTCAACATTTTCATTAAACTGCCAGTCAATAAATTCAAAGCGTTTTTTAAGATTAGCGTACTCACAGACAAAAAGCAGGGGTGCGTCCATATACTCAAACAGTGTGAAAATTTTCGGATAGACAAGCGGGATATACTTATCCGCCGCAATCTTCTGCCCGCCTGACAAAAGCTCTGTATCACGCAGGATGTCCTCATGCCCTGTTTTTTCGTACTCCTCCCTCAGTATCTGCAAAAGCTCCGACGGATTTTGATACGCCGCACTGCGGTTGCCGATCAGCTTGATTTGAGGGCACGTATCCTCACGGCGCTGCGAGATCACGTCAAAATAGCTTATCCGCTCAATACTGTCGCCGAAAAATTCAACGCGCACAGGCCGCTTCTGACCGGGAACAAACACGTCAAGTATGCCGCCGCGCTTTGAAAAGGAGCCCTCTCCCTCAACCATATCAAACATGGAATAGCCGTTTTCGGCAAGATAGGCACAGATTTTGTCTATGTCCGCATCATCACCGACACGCAAAACAGGCATATCATTGCTCCGCCCTTCGGGGCGCGGCAGAGGCATGCAAAGTGCGTCCGCGGTCGTTATTACAACGTCGTATTCGCCCGCGCTTATCTTTTCAAGCGCTGCCGCCCGCGCACGGTCTGCCGTACCCGAAAGAGCGTCCGCCGAGTCAAAGGAAAATTCACATTCCGGCAGAACTACCTGCTCGCGCCCGAAAAGGGCATGAAAGAGCGAGGAAATTTTCATAATGTCGGAATTGTTATCCATGACGAAAATTCCCTTTTTATTATCCCGTTTCATAACGCAGTATGAGGCAATCACGGCGGCGCTGTCGGACAGGTTGGTCACGGCAGTCGGATATTTGCGCAGCTCATCCGCCTGCGGCAGCCAGTTTGCGCCGACAAGAGAGTATAAATCCATATCAGAGAAATTTGTTTTGTTTAAATCAGCCATTGTATTTATTTCTCGCGCTGTCCAGCTGCCCGTCCATCAGCATTTTGCATATCTCTCCCGTCTTTTTTGCAGCTTCGTTTATTTTGTCCATATCGTCTGCGGACGGTTTGCCGAGCACCCAGTCTTTGAGGTCATATTCGGGATGGGGCTTCTTTCCCACACCGATTTTGATGCGCAAAAACTCCTCGCTGTTCACATTTTTTATAATATCCCAGACCCCGTTATGACCGCCGTCCGAGCCCTTGGGACGGATGCGTATTTTACCGGCGTCAAGAGATACATCGTCATATATGACAATAAGATTTTCAAGCGGTATCCTGTAATAGTGCATAACGCTTGACACCGCGGCGCCGCTGAGATTCATAAAGGTCTGCGGCTTTATTATATAGACCTCGCGCCCGCCGTCCTTTCCGCGCCAGATGAGTGCGTTTCCCTTGGACGACAGCGGCTGCGCGCTGAAATACTCAATCAGGCTGTCCGCGCAGATGAACCCCGCGTTATGACGGGTATTTTCATATTTATCACCCGGGTTGCCCAGCCCTGCGATAAGATAGCGTTTTTTTGTACAAAAAAGCATATTTTTGCCCCCTTTGCATGAGAACATGCGCAAAGAAAAAATCTTTGCGCTGTTATTTTTGATAATTATAACACAAAAAACAAAAAAATAAAAGGCGGAAAATCCGCCTTTTATCAACAATTTTATGCTTTTTTCCCGATTTCCTTTTCAATTTCGACCGAAAGAGCCTTTGCATACATACAAAATCCCAAAGCATTGGGGTGAACATGGTCGAAAAAGAACTCCTTAAAGTGCGCAACAAGCTTCATGCCGTCTATCGGCTTTATTCCTCGTTTCAGCGCCGCGTCACGTATTATCCCGCAGCAGTCTGCAAACGAGCTGTACTTGGGATATTTATCAATATCGCTGCGCCAGATCGGGAGAATACAAAAAACCTTTTTGTCACCGTAAGCCTCTTTTACAAGCTCAAGATACCCATTCACATGCGGACTGAACTCATCAACAGACGCATAGCGCCCAAAGTCGTTTGTACCGTAGGCAATAATTACGATATCGGGGTCAAAGCCTGGCTTATCAAACGTACATTCGCTGAAAAAGCCGCCGCCGACACCGTTTATGACACAATCCGCATTAAAATGCAGCGCAGTCTGCCAGGCGTATGACAGACTGTCAAAGCCCGAATTCCATCCCTGCGTTATAGAGTCGCCGATAAACAGCATTTTGCAGGAATACTCATGCGGCGTCACAGCTGCGCCGTCCTCAAGCTCAACATACTCAATCGCCGTCTGCTCGTCATGACTCGGAAAAATCAGCGTGACGCGCATGTCTGCGCCGCCGTGATTTGTCCCGTCGGGACACGGCGCATTGACCGTAACAGCTGTACGTCCTATATCAAAAGTGCGGCTTCTGCCTTGTTTGTCAAAATCGTCCTCTGACAATGAATAAGTCAGAACGCCGTCCAAAAGCAGATCAAACTTGCGTCCGCTCTTTGCGCAGAACGCAAAGGTCTTGGAATCCGTATGAAAATCAAGGCGCACGCCTGTCGCCGCCTGTGCGCGGGCATACAGCGAGTCGTTTATTGATTTCCAGCCCTGCCGCTGTTTTTCGGTCGTTTTATAAAATGTGACCGCACCGTCCTTATACACGGTCTCAACCGCGCCGAAAGCAATATTTTCAAGCGCGCTTGCAAAAAGGCGCATAAATCTCATCTCCGATTAATTGAATTTCGGGAGCCAGCTTCCGTGAGTCTCGATAAGGTCGTCAACCATCTTAACGATAGTGTCGATGTCAAGCTCGCTGCCCGTATGCGGGTCAAGCATAGCAGCCTGGTAAATATGCTCCTTTTTCTTTGTCACAAACGCCTCGATTGTAAGAAGCTGCGGATTGATGTTTGTCATGTTCATAGCGGCGCACTGAACGGGCAGCGAGCCGACATAGGTCGGGTGTATGCCCTGACCGTCAACAAGACAGGGAACCTCAACGCACGCCTCTGCGGGCAGGTTGGAGATAAGGTGGTTTTTATTAATGACGTTGCCGCCGATTTTATAGGGTGTATCGGTAACGATAGACTCCATAATATGGGAGGCGTACTCTTTTGAACGCTTATGCTCCTTAACGCCCTGAGCCTTGATTTCCTCAAATTCCTTCTTCCAGCCCTCTATCTGGTTTACGCAGCGGCGGGGATACTCGTCCAGCGGAATTTTATACTTCTCGATAAGCTCGGGGTATTTGGACTTTATGTAGAACATATTGTACTCGGCGTTATGCTCCGAGGACTCAGTACAATAATAACCGAATTTATCTATATAGTCAAGTCTTACTCTGTCTTTGCAGTCCTCTTCAAAAATTCTCTGCTTTGCGCGCTCTTTTATCATGGGATACAGGTCGTTTCCGTCCTTATCCTTACACTCAAGCAGCCACGCCATATGGTTGATACCGGCGATAAGCTCCTTGCCACCCTCAAGATAATCCTCCATTTTAAGTTCCTTGAACAGCGACTTGCGGCAGACCTGAACGGAGTGGCAAAGACCGATGGTTTTAACGCCCGTATATCTCTGCATATAGCCCGCAAGCATTGCCATGGGATTGGTATAATTCAAAAACCACGCATCGGGGCAGACCTCCTCCATATCGTGCGCAAAATCCTCAAGCACGGGCATGGTGCGAAGCGCACGCATAATGCCGCCGATTCCGAGAGTATCCGCGATTGTCTGACGCAGACCGTACTTTTTGGGAACCTCAAAGTCAATGATGGTGCAGGGGTCGTAGAGACCGACCTGAATTGCATTTACAACAAATTTTGCGCCGCGCAGCGCGTCCTTGCGGTTTTCAACACCCAGGTATGTCGTAATTTTGGCATTGCCGCCCATTGTCTTATTCATCGCGTTAAGGATAGTCTCGCTCTCCTTTAAGCGGTCGCCGTCGATGTCATACAGCGCAAATTCACTGTCACGCAGGCTTTCGCTGCACATACAGTCGCCGATTACGTTTCTGGCAAAAACGGTACTGCCGGCACCCATAAATGTGATTTTCATACTTTTATCTCCTTACTGCCGTTTTTCAAAACGGTTGATTTGCTTGTATTTTACTATATACAAACGATGTTGTATATGCTATAATTGTTGTATAAACATATAATTTTGTTGTTTTTACGGAGGCGTTTGAATTGAGCGACAATTATTCGCTGCGCATGACAGGCTGCACAAAATACTATCCCGGCGAAACCTACGCATGGGGACCGGGAATACACCGCGATTTTGTAATTCACTATATTGTAAGCGGGCGCGGCTACTACGAGACGGACGGTGAAAAATACAGTGTAAAGGCGGGTGAGAGCTTTATTATTCTGCCCGGCAAAACGGTGCATTACTATCCCGACGCTGCGCAGCCGTGGGTATACAACTGGGTCAACTTTACCGGCACCGAGGCAAAGAGTCTGCTTGACATGACGGCGTTTTTCGAGTCGCCGACAGCGCCCGCCGCGCCGGAGCTTGCGGCGCTGTACGGTGCGTTTTCGGACGAGGTGCATGCCAAGCATGTACGGCTTAAAAACGCGGGGCTTTTACAGGTGCTCTTGTCGGAGTATATACGGCTGTACCCTGCAAGCCAGAGCAGAAGCGTGACGGACTATCTCTACTTTGCAAAGCAGTACATTGCGGCAAACAGCTACCGTCAGAACTTCGGCGTGACAGAGCTTGCGCAGGCAGTCGGGCTGGAGCGCTCATACCTGTACCGCCTGTTTATGGAGGGCGAAGGCATGTCGCCAATGAAGTACATAATAAATACACGGCTGGAAAATGCAAAACAGATGCTCAGCGACGGAGCACAGCAGATAAAGCTCGTATCCTATTCGTCGGGATATGATAACCCGCTCTACTTTTCAAACTGCTTCAAAAAGAAATACGGCATGTCGCCCAAGGAATATATCAGGAGAATGAAAAACATTAATTAAATTTTTGCACGCCCGTATATAAGTAAAGACCGCAGAAAAACCCCCGCTGTTTCAAAATCGCAACAGCGGGGGTTTGATTTAACTTTTATTTATCATGCCTTGCAAAAAAGCCGGCAACAGCTGACTTATATCCTTCCGGGTCGGTGAAATAACTCATTCCGTGCCCGGCACCGGGGGCTATAAGCATTGTCTTTTCCGCTGTGCACGCGGCATAATTTTCATAAGTCATCTGCACCGGCACAAATTTATCGTCATCGCCGTGAACAAAAAGCACGGGAAGCCGATTTTTGCGCAGTGCGTCCACGGTAGACATCTCGTCGCCGTCAAAGCTTGCCTTTTTATTCACAAAATAATTTGCAATAGGATATCCTATTTTATCGCTTATATGCAGATTATTTTTCAGTACATGCGACCATATGGCGCGCGGAGAGGTAAAGCCGCAGTCGCTGATTATTCCCTTCACGCACGGGGGATACTCGAATTCAGACGCCATCAGCACGGTAGTAGCGCCCATTGAAATTCCGCACAGATAAATCGGAAGCTCACTGCCAAAGCGCTCAATAACATAGTTTACCCAGTCAAAGCAGTCGTACCTCTCCAAAACGCCGAAGCCGATATGCTCGCCCCCGCTCTCGCCCTGCGAGCGCTGGTCGGGATAAAGCACGCTGCACCCTGTGTCGTGCATAAACCGGGCGGAGGTTCCGAAATCCGCATACCAGCTTGAACGCCAGCCGTGCATTGCCACCACTATGCGCTTTGCATTCTCGGCGGGGTACCAGTGCCCGACAAGCGTCAGCCCGTCGCGGCTCTGTATAGCAACCCGCTCGGTCACGGTGCTTTTCAAAAGCTCGCCGTTTTGATTTATTGTATTAATAATCTCTTCATCGGCGCCGCCGCCCGACAGCTTATCCTGCATTTTGTAAACTCTCTTTGGCAGCGTTTTATTTACCGCGACGTCGGCAAGCAGCTTGAAAGACGTAACTGCAGCCGCGGCAGTTGAGACGGCGGCTGCGGCAAGCGTCGCCAACAGGACTGCCTTTATATCCTTTTTTGTTTTTGCTTCCTTTGTGATTTTTTTCGTCCTTGCCATTTATTCTTCCTTTACCGACCCTTCCAGCCTTTTTCTCAGCGCAGATGCACGCCAATACACAATAACCCACACGGCGGCGCTGAGTGCAATCCCCGCAAAAACATCTACAACCGAGTGCTGTTTTATAAACACGGTTGACAGGGCAATAATCGCCGCAGACACTATAATTATAAATTTAAGCGCCGCAGAACGCAGCTTTTTTGAGTGAAAAACTCCGAAAACAGCCGCAAACGAGCCGATGACATGCAGACTGGGGCACACATTCGTGTTGGTGTCGCAAGAATAGAGATACTGCACAAAATCAGTCAGCAGATTGGGATTTTCAAAGCTTGTCACACGCAGTTCCTGTCCGTTGGGATAAATAACATAAATCAAAAGCGTGGAAAAAAATGAAATGCCGACATATGTCATATAAAGCTTATAGCCTGCAGTGTCATTATACAACAGATACAAAGCCGCGGCAATAAGCATCGGCATCCACAGAATATAAGGCAGCGAGAACCACTCGCAGAACGGGATTTTATCGTCAAGAGGCATATACATGACGTGATAGTTATCCGTCACAAAATATTCCACCGTATAAAAGCAAATAAGATAAACGGGCAGCACAAGCGTATACGCCCAGAGATGGTTTTTCTTCAGTCTTTCTATCATCTGCCGTATCTCCCGACTATATAATTATATACATTTTCGGCGCCGTTTTTAACAACCGCCTCACGTCCGGCTGCAAACGACTCACGCGCCTTTTGCTTATCCTTCAGAATGTCGCAGGACAAAGCCGCTATACCCTCAACGCTGTCTGCGGTTACGGCGCAGCCGTTTTCGGTCATAAACGAAATATTATAGCTCTCACAGCCCGGCACCGCGTCCATAAAAACAAGCGGCACTCCCACTGTCACAGCCTCCGTGGTGCTCAGACCGCCCGCCTTTGTTATATACACGTCGGCGCTGTTCATATAATCAAACATTTTCGGTGTAAAGCCGGTAAGCCTTAAGCGCTTATCCCTTGTCAGCGGTTCAAGCTCGGTAAACAGCCTGCGGTTGCTGCCGCAGATAACGCACAGCTGCGCGTTGAAGCTCAGCGATTCGAGCAGACAGCGCGCAAGCTCCTTTACGGGGCCGCAGCCCATGCTGCCGCTGCTGAGCAGCACAGCATCGGCATTTTCCGAAATGTTCAGCTCACGGCGGGAAAGCTCCTTTGGCTTTTTTGAAAAAAAGCGCTGGGAGACGGGAATACCGCTCGGCACAATCCGCGCCGCGTCAATGCCGTTTCCCGTAAACTCCGACGCAAGCTGCTCATGAGGAATAAAGTAAGCGTCCATATCAAGCATATTGACGCCGGGCGAGCAGGTATAATCCGTCACAAGCAGATATGCAAAAACATCCGCGGCAAACTGCCTTTTGCACTCGGTCAGCATCATTGCAGCAAAAATGTGAGAGCAAACAACGGTATCATAGCCGCCCCTGCGTATAAAATCATAAAGGGCGGGCGCGCCCTTTGCCATTTTTTTATAAAAGGATTTCGGGGGATACTTCTCCTCCAGCCTGTAACCGGCGCCGAAAAGGCGCGGCATGTTTCTGTACACAAAGACATGACCGTGAGACAAGACCTTTGCAGTCATGTCCGACACAAAGGAAAACGCATTTATCATATCACAGTGCACATTTTTCAGGGCAAAATACTCCGACACGGCGTTTCCCGCCGAGTTATGCCCCTCGCCCGTACTACATGACAGTACCAGTACTTTCATTAAGACGCCTGCACTCCCTTCTTTTCAGCTTACCCGAAACTCTGATAAGCTGCGGGCGGTTATATCGCTGTATAATAATAAACGGCACGTTTCCGATCAAAATATAAAGAGTGACAAAGAGCACCCCGTACCGGTTTTTCCAGAATGAAAGTATTGCAAGCGATAAAAACGAAAGAGATACATGCACAAACTCCGCAACACAGGTCTCTTTCACAAGCGCGTCGATATCTTCGGAGGTAACTCCCGCGCTTACACGCTTGGGAACCATCCGCTTTGAAATACGGCTCATGTCCGGAACAAGCGTTTTCCATCTGCGCACACGCAGAGCTTTATATATACGCCCGTCTGCCTCAAAGGCAAAGGCAGCGTACGGAAACCTGCTTTCATCAAACCACCTGCGCGGAAGATGAACGCCGATAATCTGTGCGGTAATACCCAAAAATGCAACGTAAACGACACTCAGTCCGAATTCTCTCAAAGCGGCACCTCCTTTTTAATTAGTCTGTGTTTTTTATCTCTACTTATTATTGAGTTTTTTAAGCTCTTCCTCTTCAAGCTCACGGTATGCAACCTTGCCGACAAGTGTTGTGGGCAGGCTGTCGCGGAACTCAATCTCATACGGAAGCGCATATTTTGCGATATTCTTTTTACAGTAGTTCATGAGTATTTCACGATACTCGTCGCTCGGCGTCAGTCCCGCCTTCAGCATGACAAACGCCTTTACCTTCTGCATTTTATACTCGTCGGGCACGCCGATGACACAGCTCATCTGCACAAGGTCGTGAGCGTCGATAATGTTTTCCAGCTGCGAAGGATACACATTATACCCGCTTGTTACTATCATACGCTTTATACGCTGGCGAAAGTACACAAATCCTTCGTCATCCATAACGCCCAGGTCGCCCGTATGCACCCATGTAAGCCCGTCGGCATGCGTTCGCAGCGTATTTGCTGTTTCCTCCGGTCTGTCAAGATACCCCAGCATTACCGTGGGGCCGCTGATGCATATTTCGCCCTCTTCGCCGTAGGGCTGCTCATCGGTTGTGCCGACTTTGACTATTTTATAAAAAGTATCGGGAAACGGCTGACCGATGCTGCCCTCCTTTGCCATATGTATGGGAGTAAGACAGCTTGCAGTGACGCATTCCGTTGTACCGTACCCCTCGCGTATCTGCACGGAGGCGTTATGGTCGTAAAGAAATTTATCGAATTTCTTTTTAAGCTCGATTGACAGCGAATCTCCGCCGCTGAAAACACCCTTGAGGCAGGACAAATCCACCCCGTTCATAACCGGCTGGCGGATAAGCGCTTCATACAGGGTGGGAACACCCGCGATAAAATTGCATTTATATTTCTTGATGAGCTTGGCGTAGCTTGCAGCCGTAAAACGCGGAACAAGAATACAGCGGCCCCCGTTTACCAGCATGGAATGAATGCTGACTCCGAGCCCGAAGCCGTGAAACATCGGCATTACGGCAAGCATTTTATCGCCCGGGCGAAACATCGGGTTTGTCGCAATAATCTGTGCTCCCAATGCGTTAAAGTTTTTGTTTGAAAGCAGTATTCCCTTTGTCGTACCCGTCGTGCCGCCGCTGTAAAGTATAACGGCAGGGTCGTCCGCGGCGCGGTCAATGCGGTATTTCCAGTGATATCTGTCTCCCAGGCGCATAAAGTAATTCCACGTCATGACAGGCGCGTCTTTGGGGATTTTTTCTATCTTTCTGCCCTCGGTAAGCATGTACCCCGTCTTTATCGGCTGAGAAAGCTCGTCCTTGATGCTGGCGATAATAACATTTGACAGCTCGACATTCTGCCTGATTGCCTCAAACTTATGATAAAACTGGTCGAGCGTTATCGCAAGAATACTTTTTGATTCACGGATATAAAATTCAATCTCGTTTTCGCTGGAAAGCGGGTGTATCATATTGGCGACAGCGCCGACAACATTGACAGCATAGAACATAATCACCGTCTGAGGGCAGTTGGGCATACAGATGGTCACACGGTCCCCCGCGCGTATGCCTATCGCACGGAGAGCACGGGCGCAGCGCTCCACGCTTTTCATAAACGATTTATAGGTTGTTTTCCTGCCCATAAAATCATAGACGATATACTGAGGATACCGCTTTGCGATTATGTCCACGGCATCGTACATGGTGCCCTCGAAATATTCAAGCGTCGGCGGCACATTGCCGTAATTGTCCAGCCACGGCGCCTTTACGTTGTTTTTATTATTCATAGCTTACCTCTTCCCCCGCAGGTCTATCCAAGAGCTTTGGATTTTCAAGCAGATATTTTAAAAGTTTAACTGTTTTGGAATAGTAATACCCGTCGGCAAGACGCTCATCTATCGTGATACCGATGTCAACGCTCTGCCGCATATGCGCAGTACCGTCGTCGTCATAAAACGGGCGCTCCTTTTTCTCGCCTATTGCTGCAAATAGCGAGTTTGTCCCCCAGTTTGTAAGGTGATGGTACCCGCTGTGCATGCCTATTGAGCCAAGGTTTGTAAGCACGATTGACGAATAGTACGGGTCGGTCTCGATAAGAGAGCGCGGAACCTTGCCGTGCCTGTCAAGAATACATATAATATTAATCAGCGCTTTGGAAAGAAAGCGCGGCATCCTTTTAAACATATCCATGGCGTCAGACGTTGAATCCTGCTTTCCGCCGCGGCATGAGGTGACCTGTCTGTAAATTTCACCGTGTACCTCATCAAGCGTCGTATTGTCTGTTGCGTGAATAAACGCCAGCCCCTCCTTCGACTCATCCTCAAACTGTTTTTTAATGACAAAGGACGCGCTGACCTCGTTTCTCTGATATATGTTCTTATTGGCAATAAAACGGTTCATTTTCGGTCTGAGCGTAACCGTTTTTATAAGCGCCGTCACTATAAGCTGAAAAAATGTATACTTATACTCCGGATTAGCCGCGTTCTTCTCTTCAAGAAAACGCTCTGCGGCGGTAAGGTCGATGCGCTCGGATATAAATGCCTCGTTATCGCACCTGTTCGGATAAATTATAGGCATTATAAAGTGCATACTGTCGATATCGCGTATCAGCCTGCCGTCTTTTCTGTCCCCCCAGCGTCGTTTTTCCGACATGTTAAAATTCCCCTTTTAATGTATTTTCAATCGATTATTTCAATATCGATGGTCTCGTCCTCAGCTTTTCTGGAGCGCACGGTATACAGAACCATCCAGAGATTCTGAACGCCGTCGACAACAAGGGTTCCCCCCAAAAGCACTGTCAGAATTTTATTGCCCTCAAACGGGTCGAGAATAAGGCAGACGCCGATTATGCCGGCAAGGATACCGAAGGCAAGGCTTATCCACCATTTTTTAAGACCGAACCGCTTGGAGTCAAGAGCCGTCTGAATTTTGAAAAGTCCGTCAACCAAAACTATGATGCCGAGCACCACCGGAAGCAGACCGAGCAGCAGGCGCGGTCTTATGACCTCCACCGCACCCAGTACAATCATAGCGATGCCGAGCGCCAAATCAAACTGGAATGCAAGCCGATAGACATCCTTTGAGAAATAACCCATGAGCTTGATTATTCCGAAAACAATGCTGACAGCGCCTACACAGTAACAGACAGTGAGTGCGGAAATCTCGGGCAGAAACATAAAGCACAGACCCATAACTATAAGCCCTACCGAAATAACGCTGTAAGCGATTTTAACGCGGGATATGAATTTCACTTCAACACTTCCTTTTCTTCAATAACACAGAACTTCAGTATAATAATACAGCAGCCTTAGTGCAATTAAAATGTACAAAAAAGGCTGTGTATACAAAATTGATACACACAGCCTAATCTGTACTAAATTTATCGGACGCCTGCCGCAGGGCAAGGCGCATGCTGCCGTCAAATATTCTGTCAAGCCGTAAGGCAATATCATCGACCGGAACGCGCATTTTATCATCAAGCCATTCAAGGACAAGATTTTTCAGCGCGCCGCCGTAAAATCTGACGATTATGCCGACGTCCTCCTGTGTTACGGAAAGCCCCGCCTCCTCAATGACCGCGTCCGCCGCCTGCTCCATGCAACGGTATATCACCCTGCCTATCTGCTTTTCCAGAAAATCGCGGCGTGAGGAATTGTACATACTGTATACCGCGCCTTTATATTCGTACAGAAAGCCGCATATATCGGAAAATATCTGATGCCAGGTTTGGCTGACGCTTTGGGTGCCGAGCATGGCTTTAAGCTCCATCTCGAATAATTCTTCGATAACGGCGTAAATATCCTGATAGTTATAATAAAAAGTGTTGCGGCTGATATCGCAGTCGTCGACAATATCCTTGACGGTAATTTTGTCAAGCGGCATTTTTGACATAAGCCGTATAAGCGAAGCCGTTATTGCGTTTTTGGTAAGCCTCGAGATAGTCCCCACCTCCCAGTCAAGGTTTCAGCACCTATTTTACAGACTTTCTATCAGTTTTTTGAAAAGCGGCAGCGAGCGCTCTATCATTTTCCCGTCGACACAGTAGGAAATGCGCACAAATCCTTTGCAGCCAAAGCTGTCAGACGGCACGAGCAGAAGGTCAAGCGCCCGCGCCCGCTCGCAAAATTCCTTTGCATCGGCTATCGGCGAGCGCACAAACAGATAAAACGCGCCGTCCGGATACACGCAGTCATAGCCGAAAGAGCACAGCGCATTATACAGCATATCGCGGTTTTGCCTGTAAACCGAAATATCAGACACCGCATTCGGATTTTTCGCTATGGCATACTGCATAAGCGACGGCGCACACACAAAGCCGAGCTTTCGAGCCGCGCCGCACACCGCGGCATAAACATCACGGCTTGCCGTCACGGCGGGATTTACGAATATATAGCCTATGCGCTCGCCCGCAAGAGACAGTGACTTGCTGTATGAATAACACACAATAGTATTTTCATAATACGAGGGAAAATACAAAACCTCTTTGCCGTCATACACAAGCTCTCTGTACGGCTCGTCCGATATAAGATAAACGGTATTCCCTGTCTTTTGACAAAACTCCCTCAACACGGCGCAGAGACGCAAAACGGTATTCTTTGTCAGCACGGCGCCCGACGGATTATTCGGAGAGTTGACAATAACCGCGCGGGTCTTTGCACCGAGCTTTTTTTCAAGGTCGTCAAAATTTATCTGAAAATTATCGGTATCGGGCAAAACGGTTACAAATGAAGCGCCCGCGCCCTCGGCAAAGACCTTATATTCCGGGAAAAACGGCGCAAATGCGATAACCTCGTCGCCCTTGCTGCAAACTGCGTTGAGCGTGACAGACAGAGACGCCGCCGCGCCGCAGGTGACGTAAATATTATCGGCGGACGCCGCAACTCCAAAGCGCCCGCGTATGCTGTCGGCAATGCTCTCCCGCACAGGCAGAGCGCCCTGCGCGGAGGTATAGCCGTGAACATTAAAGCTGCTGTCGCCGACAAGCTCCTTTATCGCGTCGTTTATACATTCCGGTGTCGGCACGGCAGGATTTCCGAGACTGAAATCGTATACGTTTTCACGCCCGACAAGCTGCGCGCGCGCATTTCCGTATTCAAATATTTCACGTATAACCGAGCGCTCGCTGCCAAGCGCAAAGCTCTCCCCGTTTATTGCCGGTTTATTTTCTGACGGCATGTTCTCTCACCTCTGAAATTCAAAGCAGATTTATACATATGTTTCTTTACATGGTATTTATTATATATCCATTTCAGCCCAAAGTCAAATGACACAAATGTAATTTTGAAAAAACCCGTGCGGATATCCGCACGGGCACAACAGTTTTTATTTAATTACGGGCTCAGATTTTATTTAAAAGCCATGCACCGTTTGTAAAATCGGGAAAATCCACAGGCGCACCGCCCAGTGCGATTGACTTCTCACTGAGCGCGGACACACACATCCAGCTTGCCATGTCGTAAACGTCAATCGGGCAGGGGCGGTTTTCCGTAAGACTGTCGACAAAGTCGTTCATTACAAGCCAGTCTATACCTCCGTGTCCGCCCTGAACGCCGTCGCTCAGGTATTTTTTCCATATTTCATGGTCATACTTTTCGGCATAGGCTTTGCCGTTGCCCCACTCCTCTTTCCACTTGAAGTGCTTGCCGTCTCCGTCAAGATATACCGAATCGGTGACCTCCTCGTACATGCCCTTTGTACCGCGCACCGTAAACTGACGGCTGTAATAGCGCGGAAGCGTCGTGTCAAGCGTCAGCCTTATCGTCTGTCCGCCCGCGCAGGTAATAACGGTAGTTACAACGTCGCCCTGGGCAAAATGCGCATTTTTCAGCTTTTGATTATCGGGCATATTAGCATTTATATATTCATTAAGCCCTGCGGACTTTGACGCAAAGGAGGCAAGCTTTACAAATCTGTTGCCGCGGTTGATATTCAGCACCTTTGCAATCGGTCCCAGCTCATGGGTCGGATAGTTTTCACAGTTACGCGCCAAATAATTGCGCAGACGGTAATGCCTTCTCTGCTCACCCTCCGAAATTTCATCGCGCAGGTCATGGCAGTAACCGCCCTCGCAGTGAACGATTTCACCGAACAGTCCCTGCCGCACCATATTAAGCACCATAAGCTCCCTGCGGTCATAGCAGCAGTTTTCAAGCAGCATTACAGGGGTCTTGGTCTGTTCGTAAGCATACACAAGCTCCCAGCACTGCTCAACGCTGTATGCTCCGCCCACCTCAACGCCGACAGGCTTTGAGGCTTTCATACACTCTATCACAAGCGGAACATGCGATTCCCACGCCGAATAGATAAATACCGCCTCGACATCGGCTCTGTGTATAAGCTCGTCAGCGTCGGTCGTACCGTAAACGGTTCTGCCGTCCGCCTCTTTTACAATGTCAATGCCCTCTCGCACCCTGTCCTCATACAGGTCGCACACCGCCGTAACCTCGACAGTCGGCATATTCATCAAAATAACCTTCAGCAGACCCTTGCCGCGCTGCCCCAGACCTATAACGCCGAATTTGATTTTTTTCATAGTTATTGCCTCCGTAAGCCTTATGTGTTACAATAGCATTATATACTGCCAAAAATCATATGTCTATCAGAAAAAGAGGCATTTTTATATGAAAAAAGCTCATTTCACCCATAAGGAAAAATATATCAGCAGGGTGATAGAAATCGAATCACTCGTATCCATGTTTGAAGCAAATTATGACGGAACATACTATTTTCCCGGAGAATTCCACCCGTTCTGGGAGCTTGTATATGTTATGAGCGGGGTGGTCTGTGTTTCGGGCGACGAAAAGGTATACACGCTGAGAGCCGGAGATATAATATTTCATAAGCCGATGGAATTTCACAGGCTGTGGAGTGCAGACGGGAAGGAATTTCACGTATTCATAACGGCGTTTCGTGCGAGAGGGCCGCTCACCGGCACATTTGAGAATTCGGCTTTCAGGCTGACAAAGAATCGGAAAGCAGAGATTGAGCGGCTGCGCAGCTTTGTCTGTCGGCATTTTCCGAGCAGGGACGAAAACT
Organism: Clostridia bacterium; assembly: GCA_017937065.1. Classification (GTDB taxonomy): domain Bacteria; phylum Bacillota; class Clostridia; order Oscillospirales; family QAKW01; genus RGIG9041. Next base: position 46,677 of record JAGBEI010000011.1, read on the forward strand.
ATCATACGGCGATGTTTCGGGAGTGGAACGAAAGGCGCGGCGAAATTCAGCTTGTTTTCAACATGCTTGAGAGATTTCTGCTCTCTGTCTGCGCAGTCAGTGAAATCGAAGTTAAGAGCACGGACAGCAGCGGCGTTTCAGAGCTGTACAGACAAATAATAAGCAAGCTCAACGAAAACGTTTACGGACAGATTACACTGGAGGAGCTGGCGGCACAGTGCAGCTTCAGCACCGCACAGCTCAAAAGGGTATTTGCTTTATACTCGGACATCGGCATACACAAATATTTTCTGAAGTTAAAAATCGCAATGTCCATACGCCTGCTGGGCAAGGGTATGACGATAAGCGAGATAAGCCGCGCACTGTCCTTTTGCAATCAGAACTATTTTTCTGCGGCGTTCAAGCGGGAAACAGGATATTCGCCGACCGAATATAAACGGACAGTGCTTGGTATAAAAAGCTGAAAATCTTCACATTTTACAGTTAATATATATGCCTGAATCCGTCTTATACTGACATACATCACGGTTTCGGACAAAAAATCACAGTAAATCAGATACCTTTGCGCCGAAAATCAAAGTCGGGCATAAAAGCGACACAAATCGACACTATTCGTCACCTTGCGTAATTAAAATTTAATCACAAAATAATTATTTTGCGATTTACGAAAGAGAGGACGGTGACTTTTTCATTCCCCTTTGCAAATATTAAAACGATACTGATTAAAATTTTAAATGTGAGGAATAAATCCGAACACCGAAAATGTTATTGTACTTATCACCGTCTGTACAACAACCTTACACCGTACAAGGCGCCTTGTACGGCGTCAATTAAAAAGCTCCGCCCAATAAGGGCGGAGCTTTTTTGGCATTATTTATTCCGTTAACGCATTTGCTTTTAAAATCTTGAAAGGCTCTTTTCCGTTTACAAAGTCCTTTGTGATAATTACCTTTTCAACGCTGTCCATACTGGGTACGTCAAACATAACCTGCTGCATCGTCTTTTCGATAATCGCGCGAAGACCGCGGGCGCCCGTTTTGTTGGCAATCGTCAGCGCCGCTATCTCGGACAGTGCGCCGTCCTCAAACTCCAGCTCGATACCGTCATAATCGAACAGCTTTTTGTACTGCTTAACAATGGCGTTTTTCGGCTCGGTAAGAATTTTCAGCATCGCCTTATCGTCCAGCTCGTCAAGAGACACGAGAACGGGAAGCCTGCCCACAATTTCGGGAATAAGACCGTATTTTACAATATCATAGCTCTCAACATTTTTATAAATTTCGCTGAGGTTGCTCCCTCTGCCCGCTTTAAGCTCGGCACCGAAGCCTATGCCGCCGTTCCCCTTCATGCGCTTTTCAACTGTCTTCTGAATACCGTCAAAGGAGCCGCCGCAGATAAACAGGATATTTTTTGTATCTATATGGATAAACTCCTGATTGGGGTGCTTTCTGCCGCCCTGCGGAGGCACATTGGAAACCGTGCCCTCCAGTATTTTGAGCAGCGCCTGCTGCACGCCTTCGCCGCTGACATCGCGCGTGATGGACATATTTTCGCTCTTGCGGGAAATCTTATCAATCTCGTCGATATAGATTATGCCCTTCTCCGCCTTTTCAATGTCAAAATCCGCAGCCTGAATAAGCTTTAAAAGGATATTTTCAACATCTTCACCGACATACCCCGCCTCAGTAAGCGTTGTCGCGTCGGCAATGGCAAAGGGCACGCCCAAAATCTTTGCCAGCGTTTGGGCAAGATAGGTCTTGCCGCTTCCGGTCGGACCGATAAGCAGAATATTGCTTTTCTGAATTTCCACTCCGTCGTCGTTGTCGTCAAGATTCATAATTCGCTTATAGTGATTATAAACCGCAACGCTCAGTGCAACCTTGGCTCTGTCCTGCCCGATGATATAGTCGTCCAGAAAGCGCTTGATTTCATGCGGGGTATACAGCTTTATATCAAGCTGCTGATGCGGCGGCTCTTCCGGTACAGCCATATTAAGCCCGAGCATCTGCGCGCCGAACTCTATACAGTCGCTGCAAATATATGCGTTATTACCCGCAAGCATTTTATCAACCGCATCCTCAGAGCGACCGCAAAATGAACAGCGGCGTTTATTCGTGTCCTGAATATCCGACATCTTTACCTCGATTTGATAACTTTATCTATTAAGCCGTAGTCACATGCCTGCTGCGCTGTCATAAAGTTATCCCGCTCCGTATCGCGCTCGATAACCTCAAGCGGCTGACCGGTCGCCTCGGCAAGCAAGGTATTCAGCTTTTTCTTGATATTTACAATACGCTGGGCGTGAATCTGAATATCGGTCGCCTGACCCTGCGCGCCGCCGAGCGGCTGATGAATCATGATTTCACTGTTGGGAAGCGCCAGGCGCTTGCCCTTTGTGCCGGCAGACAGCAAAAATGCGCCCATACTTGCAGCCATGCCGATACATATGGTGGATACGTCGCATTTTATATACTGCATCGTATCATAAATAGCCATACCGGAGGTTATAGAGCCGCCGGGGGAATTAATATAAAAGCTGATATCCTTTTCACTGTCCTGGGCTTCAAGATACAAAAGCTGTGCAACCACAAGGCTTGCCGTAACATCGTTGACCTCCTCGGACAAAAACACGATACGGTCGTTTAAAAGGCGCGAGTAGATATCATACGAGCGCTCGCCGCGGCTCGTCTGCTCTACAACCATAGGTACTAAGCTCATAGCAAAATCTCCTGACAATAAGTTTACTCCGCTTCCTTTTCGTCAGCGGGCTTTTTAGCCGCAGTCTTTTTTGCTGCGGTTTTTTTAGCCGTCTGCTTCTGCTCGGTTATCTCAGCGTTGTTTTTAATAAGCTCAACAGCCTTGCCGACGGCAACATCCATGGTGATTTCCTCGGCAGGAACAAAACGCTTTACGTCCTCAAGCTTCATTTTATAAGCGTCGGCTATCATCTGGTATTCTTTATCTGTGTCTTCATCGGAAACAACAATCTTTTCAAGCTCAACAATCTTTTCGAGCGCAAGACGGGTTTTAACCTGCTTTTGCGCTTCAGACTCATAGTTTTTCTTAAAGGATTCAAGGTCGGTGCCCATATACTGGATATAAGTATTGAGATTAAGCCCGGAGCCTGCCAGGCGCTGCTCAAACTCAGCCATCATGCTGTCAACCTTGCGCGAAATCATAACGGCGGGAATCTCCACCTCCGTATTCTCAAGCAGCTTATCTACAAGCGCGCTTTCCAACTCGGACTCGGACTGAGCGTTTTTCTGCTCCTTGAGCTTCTTTTTGATATCCGCTTTAAGCTCCGCAAGCGTGTCAAACTCGCTGACGTCCTTTGCAAACTCATCGTCTGCATCGGGCAGCTGTATCTCCTTTACGGTGTTTACCTTAACCTTGAATACGGCAGCCTTGCCCTTGAGCTCCTGAGCATGGTACTCCTCGGGAAACGTCACGTTTACCTCGCACTCGTCCCCTGCCTTTTTACCGATAAGCTGGTCTTCAAAGCCGGGAATGAATGTATTGGAGCCCAGGCTTAAATCATAGCCGTCCGCCTTGCCGCCGTCAAACGGCACGCCGTCTACCGAGCCCTCGTAATCAATATTAACGGTATCTCCGCTTTTTGCCTCGCGGTCTACGTCTACAATTCTCTGGTTCTGCTTGCGCAGTGCCTCTATTTCGCTCTTGACCATTGTTTCTGTTACATTATAGACGTTCTTTACGGCTTTTATACCTTTATAGTCCTTAACCTCAACCTCGGGCTTTACGGTAACCTTTGCCTTAAATTCAAAGCCCTCGGAGTCAACCGACGTAACCTCGACAGCAGGGTTGTCCACGGGAGAGATACCCGCCTCGGAAACCGCCGCGTCATATGCTGCGGGATACAGCGCGTTTATGGCGTCATCATAGAACACGCCCTCGCCGTACAGCTTTTCCACCATTTTTCTGGGAGCCTTGCCCTTGCGAAAGCCCGGAACCGTCATCTTTTTGATATTCTTTTTGAACGCCGCGTCCACCGCAGCCTTAAACTCATCGCCCTTTACCTCGACAACAAGCTCGACGGTATTTTTATCCGTTTTGTTGTTTTCCTTTAAATTCATTTATGTATACCTCCGTTTTTCTAACTGATATATTTTATATTTTAAGCGGCAAAAAGTCAATAGCATCGGCAGAAACAAGAAAAAATTCTATGCCCGAATGCACGCCGCGGACTGCGTTTTTGATTGAAGCTGCATGAAGATGACCGTAAAAGCAGCGTTTGACGCCGTATTTTTGCATAACCGACACAAGCTCCTCAATACATCCGCCCTCGAAAACCGGCGGATAATGCAAAAAAACAACCTTTTCAAGCCCCTGCGGCGCACATTTCAGCGAGCGCTCCAGCCTTCCCGCCTCGCGCGTTATTATTTTATCGTCCTGCTCATTTTGCCGCTCACACCAGCCGCGGGTTGCGCAGAGAGCATAGTTTTCCGCCGTGACACAGCTGTTATAGATAAACTCAAATCCGAAAATACCGCGTTCATTCAACATCCGCGTCATTTTTGAAACAGTGTCCCACCAGTAATCGTGATTGCCCTTTACAATTACCTTTCTGCCGGGAAGCCGTGAAAGGAACTCAAAATCACACAGTGCCTCGTCCATGGACATGCCCCATGAAACATCGCCCGCAATGACGACGGTATCTGTGTCGGACACGTTTTTTTCCCAGTTGTATTTCAGCTTTTCGGTATAATTTTCCCATGCGCCGCCGAACACGTCCATAGGCTTGTTGACAGCGCCGGACAGGTGCGTATCGCCGATTGCAAAAACTGACAAATTTATTTTTTCCTTCCGTAATTTTACATGTTTATTTTAAATTTCGCGGATAAAATAATCCTTGAAAGGAGCTGTTAAAGAATGGACCAGAACAAAAACAAAAACTCAGGCGTTGTATGTGAAGTAACCGAATGTCATTATCATACGGGCGACAACTGCTGCACCGCTGAAAAAATCGAAGTTTGCAACTGCAAAGTCTGCGGTGACAACGGAAACGAGACATTCTGTTCAACCTACCGCGAGAAGTTTTAGTTCCTTTTAAAATCCGAAAAGCCGAAATACCTTACCGGAATGTAAAAAAATAAGTATTCAGACTGTATTTTGATTTTTCGGAAAGCACTGCCGCCGCACGGTTTACATGCACAATATACAGCAAGGTATGTTGCAGGCGTAAAATCGGCGGCGGTTTCTTACATATACTGCGTTTTTACGAAAGCGCGCCCTACAAGCCCAAAAATTCATATACCTTTTGGGGCATCTGCTCCTTTTCACAGCTGTCATTAAAGCGGCTGACCGCGTTTTTAAGCCGGGCAAGCGACGCGGGCACGGCAACGCCCGTTTTTTCATTGAGTATATCAAAAAGCTCAAATTCGTTATCCACATCGGTATTGCCGCCGATTCCCTCGATAACGCTTTTGGGAAACTTATAAGGGCTGGCGGTAGACAAAATCACCTTTTTATTATCGCTGTGATAATTCATTGCAACGCGGTAGCCGACGGCTGTATGCGGGTCGATTACATAGTTATAGCGCGCGTATGCGTCACCGATTGCGGCAACGGTCTGCTGCTCGTTTGCAAAGCCTGCAAGGAATTCAGACTGAATTTTTTTGAGAATTTCACTGTCAACCGAATATTTTCCCTCGTCGGCAAGGCTTTGCATATATCCCGACACCTTTTTGTCATCATAGCCGCTCATAATATACAAAAGTCTTTCAAGATTGCTGGATATAAGAATATCCATGGACGGGGAAATAGTCGTGAAAAAGTCACGGTTTTTATCATAAACGCCTGTTTCGATAAAATCGGTCAGAACATTGTTTTTGTTTGAAGCGCACACGAGCTTACCCGCGGGAAGCCCCATCTTTTTTGCGATATAGCCCGCGAGTATATCGCCGAAGTTGCCTGTCGGCACGATAAAGTCCAGCTTGTCCCCGATTTTAATATCGCCGCTGCCGACAAGGTCGGCATACGCCGAGAAGTAGTAAACAACCTGCGGCACAAGCCTGCCCCAGTTAATGGAGTTTGCGCTTGAAAAAACGTATCCGCCTTTTTCAAGGCGCGCTGTGACCTCGCTGTCGCCGAAAATCCTCTTAACCCCGCTCTGGCAGTCGTCAAAGTTGCCGTCAACGCCCATGACGCCCGTATTTTTGCCCTGCTGTGAGGTCATCTGCTTTTTCTGAACCTCACTGACGCCGCTTTTCGGGTAAAAAACAAGAATTTTTGTGCCCTCAACGTCGCAAAAGCCCTCCAGCGCCGCCTTGCCCGTATCTCCCGACGTCGCGACAAGAATGACGATTGTTTTATCCGACGAGCCTTTTTTCACGGCTGTTGTCAGAAGACGGGGCATTATTTGCAAAGCCATGTCCTTGAAGGCACAGGTCGGACCGTGCCACAGCTCAAGAACATAATTTTTATCGTCAAGCTTTTTTACGGGAGCAGGCGCGTCACCGCCGAATTTACGGGCAGTATACGCGCCGCAGACGCAGCTTTCAAGCTCCGCATCGGTATAGTCTGTCAGGAATTTGGAGAGAACAAGCTTTGCTCTTTGCCTGTAATCCATATCTGTCATAGCTTCAAGCTCAGATGCGCTGAGCTCCGGTATGCTCTCCGGCATAAAAAGCCCGCCGTCAGCCGAAAGCCCGCGCACAATTGCCTGCGCCGAGCTGATTTTTACTTTGCTGTCTCTTGTGCTTACATAGTTCATTTTTAAGTTTCCTTTACAGTGAGTTCAAAAATCTTTTTACGTTATTATAAAATAATTCATGCGGGATATCAAGCATTTTTATATCGCCGATATCATTTATCCCCTCGGGAAAGCTGTCGCAGCCGTCAAAGTCCGCACCGAGCGCCAAAATATGTTCGCCGCATAGCGCACGTACGTATTCAATATGCCCGTACAGGTCGGATACCGACGCATGCCCGCCGCGCTTTATAAACGGAGCGTACAGATTTATTCCCATAAGGCTGTTTTTCTCTATCAGCCGCATGATGGCGCCGTCTTTGAGATTGCGCGGACTGCCGCACAGCGAAAAACAATTTGAGTGAGTGGCAAGCGCGGGCAAATCGGTATTCAGTATATCCATGGCGCTGTTATGGCTTAAGTGCGACACATCCATTGCAATACCGTGCTCGCAGAGCATGGACGCGGTTTGCAGTCCCGGGCGTGTCAGCCCGCTGTCCGTTTTGCTCTGCGCACCTGCGCAAAGCGGACTGCCGCCGTTATAGCAAAGCGACAGGAAACGGATATGATTTTGCTCCAGATATACCGCTTTTTTCAGGTTTTCAGTGCGGCTTTCATCAAAAAAGCTGCCGCCCTCGACAGACAGCACTGCTAAAACTTTACCCTCTCTTTCAGCCTTTTGTATATCCGATTTTTTTCTGTAAAGCAGCAGCCTATCATGCTCTTGAATAATCCGCAGGGAATTATCCAGCATACGGCAGAAAAAATCGAATTTGTCCGATACATGCTCAGGTATGTAGTGAGCAAAGGTCTGAATACAGGGCAAAAGACCAAGACATTTGTCAAGGCTTACATGCAGGGACGGGGAGGTAAAATCCGTGCCGTCCGCAAAGCATTTGTAAAATGTATCGCAATGAAGATCTGCAAGCATTATGAACACCTCACGCCTCAAAGGCATTTTCTATATGATTTATTTTGCAGTGCACACCGTAAAGCTCAATCTCTATCACGTCAAAGCGTAAATCGGCGTCTGCAAGCTGCTTATTAATTATATAGAACTGTGCGGTTTTTATGATTTTTCTTTGCTTAAACGCATCGACAGAAGCGCCCGGTGTGTCAAGCGCGCCGCGGCCGCGGGTTTTCACCTCGGCAAAAACAAGCGTTTCGCCCTTTTTTTCAATAATATCAATTTCGCCGAAGCGCGAGCGGTAATTGCGCTCAAGCAGTCTGTAACCGTGAAGCATGAGATAGCGCGCTGCGGCGTTCTCACCCGTTTGACCCAGCCGCGTCATAATATTTTCTTCAGAAACGACATGCGGTGTATTTCGCACGGGCCGTATCTGCGCAGTGCCTCCGTGTGTGCTTTGGTACAGTAGCCCTTGTGCTTTTCAAAGCCGTACTGCGGGTATTTATCAGCTAAAGCGCAGATATATCTGTCGCGCGAGACCTTGGCAAGCACCGACGCGGCGGCAATAGAGGGCGAAATGCTGTCGCCCTTTACGACAGTACGGGTTTTACAGTCAAAGCCGCGCGCCGTGTTGCCGTCTATCAGCGCGATATCGACAGGCACGCCCAGTACCTCAACCGCACGGCGCATTGCAAGCATTGAGGCGTTTAAAATGTTGATTTGTTCAATTTCCTCAACCTCGGCAAAGCCGATTCCGTAATACAGCGCGTCGCTGACTATCTGCGAAAACAGCTTTTCGCGTTTTTTTTCGCTCAGCTTTTTACTGTCGTTAAGCTCCGGGTTTTTATAGTCGGACGGCAGAATTACAGCACCCGCATACACCCTGCCGCACAGGCAGCCGCGCCCCGCCTCGTCAACGCCGCAGATTACGCCGCAGCCGTTGGCGCGCTCTTCATTTTCTATAACAAATTCAAGCATTACGGCTCCTCCAGCGAAATTCTGCCGAGCTTGCCGCCGCGAAACTCGTCCAGCAGTATTTTTGCGCAGCGCTCATAGTCAAAATCGCCGCCGCGGAGAATAAAGCCGCGGCGCTTGCAAATCTTTTCGTAAATTTCAAGCGGCGCATCGCTCTCGCAAAGCTCAATATTATAGCGCTGCTCCAAAGCCGACGGATATTTTTCCCGAAGAAATTTCAAAAGCTCCAGGGCAAGCGTCTCGATATCGACAACATCGTCCTTGACAGCACCGGTAAACGCCAGATGAAGTCCGCAGCGCATGTCCTTAAATTTATTCCACAAAATCCCCGGAGTATCAAGCAGCTCAACGTCTGAGGAAAGCGTCACCCACTGACCGCCGCGGGTAACGCCCGGTCTGTCCTGCGCCTGCGCCGCGCGCCTGCCGCACAGCGAGTTTATAAGCGTGCTTTTTCCTGAATTGGGCACGCCGCAAATCATCATACGGATTGTTTTTTTCATGCCCTTGGCGGCATAGCGCTCGATTTTATCTGCAAGCGCCGCGCGAACCGCAGGCAGTATCTCCCTAACGCCCCTGCCCGTATTCAGCGCAGTGCATACGCACGCTCTGCCGTCGTTTTTAAATCTGTTTACCCAGCGTGAGGTGATATCGGGGTCGGCAAGGTCTGTCTTGGTTATTATCATCAGCCGCGGCTTGCCTGTCAGCAGACGGTCAAAGTCCGGGTTCTGCGAAGCGCGTATACAGCGGGCGTCCACCGTCTCCGCCACAATATCGACAAGCCCTATATTCTTTTCTATGTAGCGGCGGGTTTTGGTCATATGACCCGGAAACCACTGTATGTTCATTGCATCAAAGTCCGACATTTTATCCCCCTGCTATCTCACCGTACCGAAACGGGGAAACAGCCTAATTATCAATCTGCCCAGAATATCGTTTTTATGAACGGTTCCCACGCGCATATCGCGGCTGTCCATGGAATCGCCGCGGTTATCACCCATTACAAACACACAGTTATCCTCAACTGTATACGGCATAGGCGTCGTCATTTTTCGGGTATCTATATCGCCGATATAGTCCTCAGGCAGCTCCTTGCCGTCAACAAAAACACGCAGGTCGTCGCTGATATCAACCGTCTGACCCGCCGTGGCAATCACGCGCTTTACAAGTACCTCGTCCTTATAATCGTTATAAAAGCAGATAATGTCGCCGGGCTTGGGGTCATAGAAAAGACCGGACACAACAAGACGCTCGCCGTTTTTGAGCGTCGGATACATTGAGTCGCCGCTGACAACGAATATCCTGAAAATCAAGGTGAAAATAACCAGCACGCAGACTGCGGAAAGCACGACGGAGTCGAGCAGTTCATACAGCTCTGAAAGCCAGTTTATTTTTGTTTTGGTTTCATTTTTTTCCATCAGGCACACCTCGGGTATTATGATTATTACATATTATATATTATAACAGCAGCTTTTTCCATAGTTTTATAAAAAAAAGACGGCAAAGCCGCCTTTTTATTTTGTCTTTTATTTAATTGAATTATAAAGCTGTGTTATCTCATCAGCGTCATCAGGGTCAATATATGTCATATCAAGCGTGCCGTCGTCAAGTATCAAAGCGCAGCCCTGAGTACCGCCCGAAAACATTTTATAATGAGGGTTATCGTTTTCTCTTACAGACGTGCCCTCCTTCAGATATATAAAGTAGCTTCTGCCTTTTTCGAGAGTGATTTCATCGCTTGAATAAATAATATTGTCACGCACGCCGCCCCTTGTGCGAATTGCAACACTGTCCGTTACGCTGCCCTTGGCAACCTTTAACGGAGTAACATAGCGGTCAATAAAAGATTCTCCGGCATATGAAGCGGGAGCTGTTTCATCAGGCAAAACCTGCACCTCCTGCCCGTCATAACGGCATATCATTATGACGCTTGCCTTATCTTCAAGCTCATCGGCAGAATAATCAATGTAGCTGCTGAGCTTGGAATCAACTATCATTCCGTCCACGATTTTTGCAGAGTCAGTCACATTACCGGCACTATCCTTATTCCTTTCGGCAGCATCTGACACTGTATCATTTGAATCAGGTTCATTATCGTTTACTGTCAAAGCGTCAGTATCAGGATTTGTTTCACCGTTCACATTTTGCTGCTCGCAGGCTGTGTCTGCACCGCCGGTCGGCACACCTTCGGTATCCAGCTCCGACGCCCTCTTACAAGAGCTGACAGATAACAATACTGCCGCAAGAATTAATAAAGAAATAATCTTTTTCATATTTTCCCTCCGCTTTAAGTATTAATTTACTTATATATGTATCAAAACAGCTGAAATGTTGCAGAATTTCAAAAATTCGTTGCAGTTATCCGTTTTTTGTTGAATATGTACACTTTCATGTTGCATTTTTATACAAAACAAACAAAGAGGACACAGCAGTACTGTGTCCTCTTTCAACGAAAGTGATTAAATTACTTAAGCTCAACCTTTGCGCCGGCTTCCTCAAGCTTTGCCTTGATAGCGTCGGCATCTTCCTTGGAAGCGCCCTCTTTAACAGCCTTGGGAGCACTCTCAACAAGCTCCTTGGCTTCCTTAAGACCAAGACCCGTAATCTCACGGACAACCTTGATTACGTTAATCTTCTTATCGCCTACCTCGGCAAGGATTACGTCAAATTCTGTCTTCTCGGCAGCAGCATCTGCTACGGGGCCGGCAGCAGCAACAGCTACGGGAGCCGCAGCGCTTACGCCGAACTCTTCCTCGATTGCCTTTACGAGGTCTGCAAGCTCCATTACGTTAAGAGCCTTGATATCTTCAATAAATTTTGCAATATCTGCCATGATAAATATCCTCCGTTAAATAAATTTTAATTTAAACTGAATTATGCAGGCGTTGACTCGCTCTTGGAGTCCGCAACAGCCTGGAGTGCGCGCGCAAGACCGGAAATATTTCCGTTGAGCGCATAGAGCAGCATACAAAGAAGCTGTTCCTTGTCGGGCATCTTTGAGAGCTTTTCAACCTCAGCTACGCTGATGACCTTGCCCTCCATAAAGCCGCCCTTGATTTTGAAATTATCGTTTTTCTCGGCATACTCACCGATAATTTTAGCCGCAGAAACGTGGTCAGCCGAAACAGCAAGAGCGGTCGTTCCGTTGAGAATATCGTCAAGACCGTCAATGCCCGCCTCTTTAGCGGCAAACCTTGTCAGTGTGTTTTTGACAACACCGTACTGAACGCCTGCTTCTCTGAACTTCTTGCGAAGTGCAGTATCGTCTGCAACATTTATACCGCTGTAATCAACGAACACGCCTGTTGTAGCGTTTTTGAGCTGCTCGGAAAGCTGAGCAACTACCTGCTGCTTTGCTTCCAATACCTGTTTGCTTGGCACTGTATTTCACCTCCGTTAGATTTTGCGCCGCTGTCTGCCCGATGCTTTAAGCAAAAGGCTTGCTGCGGCAAAATAAAATGCTCCCGACGCAGTAAACGCGCGCGGGAGCATAAAAGCACTAAATAATCAGATAATCATAAAGAAATCGTCAAAATAGTAAAATATCTCCTCGGCGGGCGTATTAAGCGAAAAATCGCACCTGCTGTCTTTGAAGTAATTATTTACCTGATAATATTAACACACCTTCAGCAGTATGTCAATACATTATTGATATTTGCTTGTGTTGACCTTGATGCCGGGGCCCATTGTGGACGCAACAACACAGCTCTTGATATACTGACCCTTGGCGGCTGACGGTCTTGCCTTAACGATAGCGCCGATAAGCGTATCGAAGTTATCGCTCAGCTTTTCCTTGCCGAAGGATACCTTACCCATCGGGCAGTGGATAATATTTGTCTTATCCAGTCTGTACTCGATTTTACCTGCCTTGATTTCGGAAATTGCCTTGGCAACGTCCATTGTAACGGTACCAGCCTTAGGGTTAGGCATAAGACCCTTAGGACCGAGAACACGACCGAGACGACCTACAACGCCCATCATGTCGGGAGTTGCAACAACAACGTCAAACTCAAACCAGTTCTCATTCTGAATTTTCGGGATAAGGTCGTCTGCACCGACATAATCGGCACCTGCCGCCTTTGCCTCATCAGCCTTATCGCCCTTTGCAAAAACAAGAACACGCGTGGTCTTGCCTGTGCCGTGCGGAAGAACGACAGCACCCCTGACCTGCTGGTCTGCGTGACGGGAGTCAACACCCAGCTTTACGTGAATTTCAACGGTCTCATCAAATTTAGCCTTTGCAGTCTGCACTACAAGGTCCATAGCCTCTGACGACTCGTACTGCTTTGCAGAGTCGACAAGCTTCTCGCTTTCGAGATATCTTTTTCCTCTTTTCACTTGTTAATTCCTCCAATCGTGGTTATTACGGAAATTTCCTCCCACCTGCAAAAAGTGATTATTCCTCTACGGTAATACCCATGCTTCTTGCAGTGCCTGCGATCATGCTCATCGCAGCCTCAACATCAGCTGCGTTGAGGTCGGGCATCTTTGTCTCTGCGATCTGCTTAACCTGGTCGCGGGTGAGCTTTGCGACCTTGGTCTTGTTCGGTACGCCCGAACCGCTCTCGATGCCCGCCGCCTTTTTAATAAGGACGGCCGCAGGCGGAGTCTTTGTTACAAAAGTGAAAGAATGATCCTGAAAAACAGTGATTACGACGGGAATAATGTATCCGATGTCGTTCTTTGTTCTTTCGTTAAACTCCTTTGTAAATGCCATGATGTTAACACCGTGCTGACCGAGTGCCGGACCGACAGGCGGTGCAGGAGTGGCTTTACCTGCGGGAATCTGAAGTTTGATATAGCCTGTTACTTTTTGTGCCAACTTGAACACCTCCTAAAAAAATGTGGTAAAATAGCGGAAAGATATTCTCTCCTCCCACCTGCGGCGAAAACGCCGCTATATAAACGCGGCTAAAGCTGCCGCAGTTTACACTAAACTCAACCAATATAAATAAAACTTACTTTACGGGCGTCACCTGGTCAAACGCCAGCTCAACCGGAGTTTCCCTGCCGAACATGGAAACAATGACCTTCAGCCGCTTAACGTCGTCGAACACCTCGTCAACAACGCCCATACAGCCTGTAAAGCCGCCCTCAATAATTTTGACACTGTCGCCCTTTGCAAACTCGTCGGCATAGACTATCTGCTCGACGCCGAGCTTTTTAACCTCCTCCTCTGACAGAGGAATGGGCTCCGTTGTCGCGCCGACAAAGCCCGTAACTCCGCGGGTATTGCGCACGATAAACCATGTGTCGTTTGTCATTATCATTTTAACAAGAATATAGCTCGGAAAGATTTTGCGTTCATGGGTTTTTTCACCCTTTTCCGTCTTTTCGACAACAGTCTCCGTGGGAACCCTGATATCCATTATCATATCTTCGAGCTTTCTGTTCTCGATAATTTTTTCAAGGTTTTCGGCGACCTTGTTTTCGTAGCCGGAATAGGTATGTACCACATACCACTGTGCACTGTCAGACATACTTATTACTCCTCACATCAAATAATCGGACGCCGCCTTATAAAAGCCCCGCCAGACCATCCAATGCAAGCATAAGTCCGTTGGTAAACAGAAAATCCAGCAGCCATACAAATACACCGACAACAGCGACGGTAACAATAACTATAATGGTATTGTTGAGCACCTGCTTGGGCGTCGGCCAGATTATTCTTTTGAAAGTCTCAATCCTGACTTCCTTGAAAAAGCCGCCGATTCTCTTAAAAATACCGCGCTTTTCCTTTTTAACCTTTTCTGCCATTTTGGCTCCTCCTTAACAAACTAAATGAGTATTACTTAGTTTCTCTGTGCAGCGTATGCTTTTTGCAGAATCTGCAATACTTGTTCATTTCCAGTCTGTCCGGATCGTTTTTCTTATTTTTAACCGTGTCATAATTTCTCTGCTTGCATTCCGTGCAGGCAAGTGTGATTTTTACACGCATATTCGGCACCTCCTGTTTTGCCTCCCTGATTATATTATAGGGTAGATTTTTTGCACAAAAAAATAAACCCTATGACAGGTAAAAAGATTATATCACAGCAAATTTTGATAGTCAATACATTTTTTCAAAAAACTGCCGCCGCATATCGACTGCGGGCAATTAATTGCTTGACTACGCAGGTATTATATAATATAATGTTGGCGATTAATTACAAACGGGTGGTTTTTATGCAGAAAAACGTCTTGATACTGACAATGTCGCTCAATATAGGCGGTGCGGAGACGCATATTTTTGAGCTTGCAAACGCACTGGCGGCGCGCGGGAACCGCGTCACCGTATTTTCCGCGGGCGGCGTATACGCGGACAAGCTGCGTGAAAACGGAATAGAACATATAAATGCACCGCTCAACAAAAAAGACCCCGTAAGTCTCAGACGCTCATATAAAATCGTAAGCAAGTTTGTAAAAGAAAACAGACCCTGCGTAATCCACTCCCACACAAGAATTTCAAACTTTACCGCCCGCGCCGTCTCAAAAAAGTACCGTGTGCCGTTCATATCGACCGTACACTTTAATTTCAGCACGGGGTTTTTGCAGCGCGCGCTCACCCGCTGGGGGAACAGGGCGCTTGCCGTCAGCGACGACCTTATGGAGTATACGGCAAAGGAATACGGCTTTGACAGAGACAGGATAAGAGTCACCGTAAACGGAATTAACCTCAATACCTTTCGCAAGAACCGCCTGCCTGATTTCAAGCGTGAGCTGGGCATCGAAAAAAACTCCAAAGTGATTTTATGCGTGTCCCGGCTTGACGCCGTGGCGGGCGACCATGTTCTGCACGTTCTGAAAATGGCTGAGCAGATTTACAATGACACTCCGCACAGCAGCATCGTCATTGTCGGCGGCGGCTCAAGATATGAGGAATTTTGCAAAATCGCCGACGGCATAAATGCAAAAACAAGAAAGAATTTCATCACAATGACAGGCCCGCAGACGGATATTTACCGCTACTGCAACATAGCAGACCTGTTTATCGGCATTTCCCGCTCGGCGCTTGAGGCAATGGCATGCGAGGTGCCCGTTATTTTATTGGGCAACAGCGGATACCTGGGCATGTACGGGAAGGATACAAAAGAGGCGTGCATCGAGACAAACTTCACCTGCCGCGGCTGTCCCTACCCCGATGACAGTGAGATAACAGAGCTTGTGCGTGACATTCTTGCAAATCCGGACAAGTACGCGGAGCATACCGAAGCTGCGCTGAGCATTGTCAAGACCAGATATTCTGTCGAAACAATGGCAAAGGACGCCGAGCAGAGCTACTGTGAAGCACAAAAAGATGTGCGTCCTGTCGACTTTGTGCTGTGCGGCTATTACGGCAGACATAATCTCGGCGACGACATGGCGCTCAAGGCGTTTGCCGACAACATGGCAAACCGCTGCGGCGCGGACAGCATAACGCTGATTTCCGCCGACCCGAAAAACACAAAATGCAAGTATGTCGATAATGTCGTGCACCGTTTCAATCTCCGGAAAATTTACGCTGTCATGAAAAAGACAAACGTGTTTGTTCTCGGCGGCGGCTCAATTTTACAGGACGCAACATCTTCGCGCTCGATGTTTTATTACACGCACATTGCAGGAAAAGCCAAGGATTTCGGCTGCAAACTGATGCTGTACGGCAACGGTGTAGGGCCTATAATAAAAAAGCACAACAGAGTCCGCGCCGTAAAGCTTTTAAACAGAGCGGATATGATAACCGTGCGGGACAGGCGTTCCCAGGTGTATATGCGCTCAATCGGAGTAAAGAACGAAAACATCATGCTGACGGCAGACGAGACGTTTACACTGAACAAAGACGTTATCGCAGAGCAGTACGACGGGCTCGGCGACGGGAAATACATGTGCATCAACCTGAGAAACTCTGACATAAACGATGCGTTTATACAGGGCTTTTCGAAATTTCTCAACGAGACCGCGGAGAAATACGGCTACATTCCCGTACTGCTGCCCGTGCATTACAGCAAGGATATCTCCATATTGACGCATATTGCGGGGCTTCTTACCTGCAAGCATGTGCTGATTGACAAAACTCTGCCGCACCGCCAGACGCTGAGTATACTGAACAAATGCGACGTCACCGTGATGGAGCGGCTGCACGCTGTAATTTTCAGCTGCATTTACAGCAAGCCGTTTCTGGCGGTAAACTACGACCCGAAGGTTCTGTCCTTCTGCATAGAGATGGGAATGGAGGACTACGTTATAGGTCTTGCCTCATTTGACAAGAAAAAGATAACCGAGCAGTTTGACCTGCTTATGAAAAACAAAAATCAGCTGCAAAAAACGCTCAGCGAAAAGGCAACGGCAAAACGCGAGCTTGCACAGCTTAACGCAGAATGCGCGTACACGCTGTTAAAGCTGAGGTGATATGCGGTGAAGATACTTGGAATAGATTACGGTGACAGGCGAACAGGCGTCGCGGTGTCGGACGACTCGGAATTTCTGGCAAGCGGCGTCACTACCGTAAAGGGTACGGACATGGACGGCACCGCATTGAAGATTGCGAAAATATGCAGGGAGCAGAGCGCGGGCAAAATTGTGCTCGGACTTCCGAAAAACATGGACGGAAGCGAGGGCTTCCGCGCCGAGCACACGCGGGATTTCGGTCAAAGACTTGCCGCACTGCTGCCTGATATCGAGCTTGTTTACTACGACGAGCGCATGACTACCATGGCAGCCGCGCAGTACATGAATATAACCGATGTGCGCGGCAAAAAGAGAAAAGACAGCATAGACCTGCTGGCAGCAAAAATAATCCTGCAGGACTATCTTGATTCAAAACGATGAAAGGAAAATCACCCGAAAGGATATTCGCGCTCATCTTGAAAAAGACAGCGCTTTCACTCAGCTTTGCCGCTCTTATCCCTGCGCTGACAGCTTGCTATGGGGCGCCCGCGGGCGAAAGCCGAAACCTGTTTTCAATGGATACGGTAATGACAATGACCGCATACGGAGACAACGCCGCCTCGGCGCTGACGCAAGCCGAGCAGAAGATAAAGCAGCTGAACGGGCTTTTTTCGGTGACAGATGAAAACTCCGAAATTTACAGGATAAACGAATCCGAACAGCCGATAAATGTCAGTGCGGATACAAAAAATGCAGTTATAAGGGCATTGCAGGCAAATGAACTGACAGGCGGCGCATTTGATATAACCCTGCGTCCCGTGTCGAAGCTGTGGGGATTTACAAGCAGCAGTGCGCATGTGCCGGAAAAGGAGCAGATTACGGCGGCACTGAAAAAAACAGGAAAAGACCTTATAAGCATTTCGGAAAATCAGATAAGCTGCGGCGGCGAGCTGGATTTGGGAGGCATAGCAAAAGGCTATGCCGCGGCATGTGTGCGTGAAATATTTGCTTCAAACGGCATAGAGCACGCGGTCGTATCTCTGGGCGGCAACGTCATGCTGTGCGGGACAAAGCCCGACGGTCAGCCGTGGAACGTGGGCATTATTCACCCCTCTGAACAGGATATGCTTTTGGGTACTTTAAAAGCAAGCGATACGGCAGTCGTAACATCGGGAATGTACGAGCGCAATTTTGAGCAGGACGGCAAAATATACCATCACATTATCGACCCCGAAACAGGCTATCCGGCAGACAGCGGTATAATTTCGGCTACAGTAATCACAAAAGACGATACGCTTGCCGACGCACTTTCCACCGCACTGTTTGTCATGGGGCCGCAGCGCGCATACGAGCTGTGGCAAAAGCAGGACGGGTTTGAAATGATACTTGTCACAGACAGCACCGTCATGGTAACGGAGGGGATTTTCAGCGATTTCGAGCTTGAGGACAATTCATTCACGCTTGAAAAAATAGAAAAATAACACAACATAATACAACCATCCTCTGCATATATAATACTAAAGTATGGCAAAGGATGGTTTTTTCAATGTACTACACCTGCGACGAGAGGGCTAAGGAGTTTGCCCGCTACATAATAGATAACAACGCAACGGTGAGAAAAACAGCCGGTGAGTTCAAAATATCAAAATCCACCGTTCACAAGGATGTGAGCTACCGCCTGAAATCAATAGACTACGAGCTCTACAAGAAGGTCAAGGCAGTACTGGACAAAAATTTGGAGGAGCGGCATATACGCGGGGGCATCGCCACAAAGAACAAATACAAATCAATGCAGAAGACATAAGCGGCAAAAAGCTTTGATTTCTCTGCTCTGACACCTTTTCACTGCATTTGCATTGTGTCGGCGGGGCGTTTTTAAAAAAATAAACGGGCTGAAATAATTCAGTCCGTCAATTTTTTTATAAAGCTTTCTTGGCAGTCTCAACGAGTGCCGCAAACGAATTCATGTCCGAAACGGCAATTTCAGCAAGCATTTTTCTGTTAAGAGTAACGCCGGCTTTTTTAAGACCGTTCATAAACTGCGAATAATTAATATCATTCATTTTGCAGGCTGCCGAAATACGGGTAATCCAAAGGGAACGGAAATCGCGCTTTTTCTGCTTTCTGCCTATATAGGCGTTTGTGAGCGAACGCATAACCGCCTGATTAGCCGTTCTGAACTGCTTGCTCTTAGCGCCGTAAAAGCCCTTTGCGAGCTTTAAAATCTTTTTTCTTCTCTTGCGGGTTGTGACCGCGCCTTTAATCCTTGCCATTTATTTTGTTCCTCCGACAGTAATTATTTATAAGGAATGAGCTTTTTGATAGCCTTAACGTTTGTCACGTCGGCATAAGCCTCTTTACGAAGTCCTCTTTTACGCTTTGTAGACTTTTTGTTCAGAATGTGCGAGCGGAACGCATGCGCTCTCTTAATCTTTCCGCCTTTAGTGATTTTAAATCTCTTTTTGGCGCCTGTATGAGTTTTGATTTTACCCATTTGTTTTGCCTCCCTTATTTTTTCTTCAGCGCCGAACCGGGCGCTAAAATGAGTGTCATATTTCTGCCTTCGATTTTCGCGGGCTTTTCGATTACCGCATCGTCTCCGAGGAGCGCTACAAAACGGTCGGCGATATCAAAGCCAAGCTCAGTATGCGCAAGCTCTCTGCCCTTGTACTTGACGACAACCTTTACCTTATCACCGTTTCGCAGGAACTTGAGTGCATGCGACGCCTTTGTCTGCAAATCGTGCACGTCTATTTTCAGAGTAAGCTGTATTTCCTTGATAGAAATAACATTTTGATTTTTTCTGGCTTCCTTCTCTTTTTTCGCCTGTTCATAGCAGTATTTACCGTAGTCTATGATTTTACAGACGGGCGGAACCGCCTTAGGCGCGATTTTAACAAGATCGAGATTCCTCGATTCTGCGATTTTAAGCGCTTCCGACGATTTCATAATACCGAGCTGTTCACCGCTTTCATCAACAACTCTGACTTCCTTGTCCCTAATAGCCTCGTTAATCAGTAAATCCTTTGCGTTTATACCCGCACACCTCCAAAGCAAAATTGCAATAAAAAAACGAGCTGACACGCCCGTTCACAATATCCAAGCCACACAAAATACACACGGCTTCAATATTAACCATAACGTGCCGAATAACGCAGTATGGTGAGAACAGGCATATGTTCTGCTTCTTTTTGCCCATATATATTATCACCTTTAAACGGCTTTGTCAATACAAAAATTCAAACTTTGCCCGCACGGCAACAAAAAATAAAAAAATGTCTTTACAAATCGTTTTTCCTGCTGTATAATATATAGGCATTTGCTGATGTAGCTCAGTAGGTAGAGTGCATCCTTGGTAAGGATGAGGTCGGCAGTTCGACTCTGCTCATCAGCTCCAGTCCGCCGTAAGCGTTTGTGCTTACGGCGGTTTTTATTTTACCGTGCGGCATAAATAAAAAAGGCCGCGTCTTTTACGCAAGCCCGTATACCGACTATTCCAGCATGTCGCATATTATATCAATCAGGTGGACTACATCAACGCCGAATCTGTTGCAGTCATCCGCCAGCTTTTCAGCCCTGTACCGTTCACAGAAAATATTCTTGACGGAAATAATAATTTTTCTGCCGTTTACGGCATCTACGCCGTAAACGACATGCCTATCCCCCTGCTCGTCAACAATGACAGCAGAATTAACCCTATATATAATAATGGCTCATACCTCCGCATTAGTATCCAAAAGTTCCGATACAGTACAGCCGAGATATGCCGCTATCTTCTGCAGTGTGCTCAGCCTTGGGTCACCGATAATATTTTCCATATTACTCAGTGTTTTCGTACTGATGCCGCACTTCTCCGAAAAAACTATCTGTGTTTCCTGTGAGTCATTTCTGGCACTTATCAGTCTTTCAGCCAGTACAACATTTTCCGTCATTTTCTGACACCCTATACGATTATATAATAAGTGATATATACTGTCTAAGTAATATAATACTTATTTTTACCTAAAATTACATTTTATGTCAGAAATTATTCGAGGTTTTAGAGATTATATCAAAAATTGCCCGGCTTTTATGTTATTTTAATGACAGCCAATCAAAGTTTAAGCGGCAGGTTTAAAGTATCTCCATACTCTCAGGATAAATATTGCGGGCTTTTTTCAAATCCGGAAAATCGCGCAGCTCAGTAGAGTCAACGGAAAACCTTATCGTGTCGCCCACATTTAGATTATCATACATTCCGGCTTTGTAAAAAATCCAATGCGTTTCCTCTTCGGATACGTTTTCATTTAGGCGCAGCAGTCCGTTTAGCTTGTAGCAGCGGTATGCCGCCGGAGTATTGCGCACCTTGATTATTTTTGCAACATAGCATCCGTTTTCGTCTTTTTCAATCATATTAACCTTATTCCGAGAGCTCATATATCTGTCCAATGCCCGACTGAATTCTGCAAAGCTCTCATTCAATGCAATTTTCAAGCGCCTTAGCTCCTCATAAAGGTTCATCATATCTTCTTTACTGTCACGGCGCAGCATTTGCAGCCCCATCAAGGGCGTGTCATTCAAATCGCAATAGCGCAGCGGCGGCGCTATCAGGGGAATAATTTTGCCCGTCATGCACCATGCCGCTCCCATTTCGGCAACGCATGATATACTTTTCAGATAGTACGGAGTAATAAAGCAAATCACCTTTTGACAGTCCTTCAGCTTCTCTTTGATTTTTTCCATAAAGTGCTCTCCCGCCGAAAACGTGCCGTTTTGCGAGGTGCAAAAAATATCGCTGCGCGCAACTCCCATGCCGAGAACAAGAAAATCAATCAGCTGTTCAACCTCCGCTTTATCGTTTGTACTGTGACTTATAAATAATCTGCTCATTTTATACTCCCTCTTTTTCCTTAATTTGATTTAATATTTTTTCCTTTCGGCTTTTATATGTTTTTTCAGCTTCAGACAGTGACTGCCTGTATTCGATAAACACAGCTTTAAGACCGGCGCCGATTTCAGCGGCAAAGCCGTTATCATACCGTTCAACAGTCAGCTGCTCCAAATTTCTGCTGCCCAGAACCCGTATGGTAGTTCCCGTCTGAATTAATTCAAGAGCTTGCCTGCCTCTTTCGGAAATCAAATACTCATACAGCAAATAGGGCGGATATTTATCGGGCTTCACCCGTATAATCGTGAGATTACCGCTTATATAGGCAGGCGGCGGGTCGGGCGGAACAACGGCAATTTTCAAGACGGCGCCCTTGCAGGTAATTATTAAGTCATCTTCACGAATACGGTATTTTTGTTCCCACTCCGATTTACGAACCTCTATCTCATCTGCGCCTTCATAACGTATTACGCCGTTTTGTATATTGCGTACATTTAACAAATACCGCTGCCCGTGCGACGGCAAATCAGAGACGTTCTGAAGTCCGCGAATAACCTCTGCAACCTCACCGAGCTTCAGCTTTTCATCTGACCTACGATACCCTGTCAAATAAATGGGAGGATAAAGCGAATATGCGTTTTTCCTTATGCTCTCGGCATCAACTGTCTTTGCCCATCTGCCTTCGCCTCGAAATTGTCTGTACAGGTCGGCAATTCTTATTATTCCCTCATCAGACAATTTGCAAATACGCTGACTATCCCGCTCCGCAAAAGAGCCAAGCTCCGCAAAAAGCACTTTTTCGCGGCGCTTAGAATTGCGTTTTTTTTCACAGACAAGCAATTCCATCGGCAGGTTATGCTGAGGGTAGATACCGCTCGGAATATGAATTACGGCGTCCAGCCAGTCATTTTCAATCAAATGCTTTCGCAGAAAATACTCATTTTTACGCACCAGCGCTCCTTTTGTAACCAACAGAAATGCACGGTCTGCGTCATTCATTCGCTCCAAGGTCTGCTGTATCATAAACCAGTCGGCATAAATGCTGCTTTTGGCATCGTCGGAAATGAACCGTATCTCAGGGGGTGTGGGAATAGTCCTGCTCCCTATAAGAGGGAAATCAGCCACGTACACCCGTGCCTCCTTTTTTTCGTCGTTTTCCGCTTTAAAAACATTCATTATATTTTGTTCCGACACAGAAAAACGGGGGATATCGCAAAGAAACAGGAACAAACGGGAAAATGCGCATAAATAGCTGTTCATTTCTTCGCCGAAACATGCAATTTCAGGATTGCTGCCCATCTCATTCCAAACCTGTATTCCCAGCGAAAAGGTGCCGCAGCAAATATCAGTAATTTCCCGGGCTTTTCTCTGCGCAGCCAGTACCGCAATCAGGGCTCTCACGCTGCGCGGCGTCACAGCGCAAACAGAAGCGGCTTCAAAATTCAAAAGTATTTCCGCCTGTCGGCGCAGCCATAGCGGCGTTGCGCAGTTTTTCCGATTA
>JAGBEI010000012.1 GCA_017937065.1 Clostridia bacterium
CACAAGGATATTATACCACAGTCGGTACTTTTTTCAATAGAAATGCAAAATTTAATAACTTCGGTGCGCGTAATATGCTTCAATTCCCGTCTCGACAACCCTTACAGCATAGGTTGAAAAGCTGTCGCGGCTTTTGTTGTGGATTATGGCTTTTGCAAGCCCCATTGTAAGAAATGTAAAGATATAGATTGAAATATATTTGATATAAAACAGTATGGTTTTGAATATTCTGCCGCGGATGGAAAACTCACCGACCCGTATTGTTTCAATTATTTTCAGGGTTGGAAACCGTAGCAGAGCGTACTTGCAGAGTATAAAGCGCATTTTTATAATAACGAAAATTGCCAGTACGATACACCATTCAATTATTGTCAGAACAATAAAAAAAGTATCGTGTGTGATAAATTGTGAAACGCTTTCGAGAAAGTTGTGCTCATAGTCAAATATATTTTCTCCGCTTATAGCAATACTTATTACAAAAACTCCGCACTCGGCAAGCACCGCGATTATAAGAACTATAATACGGTACAGGTTAATAATCAGCTTTTTCAGAATGTTCATAAAAATAGCCTTAAATAACAGCCTGGGAGTCTTGAAAAGATAGAATATCTGCGAAAAATGTGCGGTTCCTGCTTTGGAATTTATAAAAAAATTAGAAATTCCGAATGAAAACGGAGTAAAAAGAATTGACGAGACAAAAATAACGGTAACCGCTCCGACGTAGAATGAAAGTGATAGCTCAATTTCGCCGTTTAGTGCTTTTACAAATTCGCCCTTTGTGTTGAACATAAACATGGCAACAATAATAAGCGCTACAATAATGACAAATACTATTGACACCGATATGCCCTGTATGATAGCGGTGTTTATGTCATTGCTTTTATTCAATTTATAGAAATTTCTTTTACGTGCCATAGTATCTATTCATATAATA
Source organism: Clostridia bacterium (assembly GCA_017937065.1). Classification (GTDB taxonomy): domain Bacteria; phylum Bacillota; class Clostridia; order Oscillospirales; family QAKW01; genus RGIG9041. The sequence goes on from JAGBEI010000012.1 coordinate 935, forward strand.
AATGTAAATTTAAAAATATTCAGTTTTATTCTTAGCTTTTTTAAAAAGAAAAATCATATTAAATGACTTAAATCTTAAAATCTGCTTTAAGCGGTGTTTATATATAAAAACAGAGGAGCATTTTTTCGCTCCTCTGTTTGATTGTGAGTTATCAGTAAATAAACAGCATTGTCGGTGGAACATACGCCGCGGAAAGTACGGGAAGAATGTTACTGGACAATTGATTTGTAGAGTCATTTTCATCTACTTTTCCGTAGAAGAATTCACTCCAGGTGTTGAATGTATTCGCGTCGTACAAGCCCAGTGACGTGTTCTTTCTGTACATAGGCTGATTGAGTGAGCCGGGTGCATCGGAGAACATCTGAAGAGATGTGTACAGGTTTCTCGATTCTTTGGGGAATCTGTTAGCCATTTCAGAACCGTAGATGCTGTAAACGGACTCAACATTTTTAACGACAGAACGGTAGAAGGATATACCGATGTTTTCTTTCATCTTAAGATATCTTGCCTGCTGATCCTCTGTCATGACAGAAAGAATGGGTGCTTCGTAATTATCTTTCCATGCTGTTGTGATTTCTTCGGCAACGCGAAGGGCAACAGACGGATTTTCACAGTTTTTAAGAACGGAGAAGCCGCCTATCCAGCCGGCAGCCCAGGTGCTGACGGGAATACCGTTGGCGTCGTAAATAACGCCTTCCTCGGGCTCGGTTGTTCTGATTATTTCTTCTGTTGCATATCCGTAGGGAATTGCGGTAAAATCAATTTCCGTGCCGGCAGCGTCTGCCTTGTTTTTAATATCAACGTACTGGTCAAGGTCAACGCCCATGAATGAGAATGAGCCGATGGGATCTGAACCGGTATATGTACCGATAAGTTTTGAAACGGTATTATCCCAATCTGAAGCGTCTGTCCATGATGCAATATAATTAGACTCGTCCGCGCCGATTTCGCTCCAGAACCATGACTGTAAAATATCCATATTGTTGCCGACCTGGTCGAGTGATTCTCTGCTGACGACTGATGCGTCTACAAAAGCCAGGAGAGAATCATAATCGATTGCCAGGGAAGCATTATTCTCCATACCCATCCAAATATCGAGGTTTCTGTCGTCATCGATAATAGCCGCAAGACCGACACGTCCGTTGACGGTGGAAGCCTTGAGAATTTCCGTGAGTGACGATATGCCCCATGTTCCGTTGTTAAACATTTCGATAGGGTCGGTTACCTTGACTTCCTTGGCGCCGGTTTCCTCGCTTGCGGCGATAACAGTGTCCGGAACAACGATGTTATTCTTGTTGTAAGCGAGCAGATAGGGCGAAGCAATACCCGAGGCAACCATGTATTTGTTGCCAGATACGTTATTATAAATCTGGAACTTACCCGAGAGATTGGAAGAAAAAGTTCCGAGTTTATCGGCAATATCAAAGTTTATAAAGTTTGTAATGTCCTGAGTAAAATGCTGTGTATAGCCCCATGACTCCTGATTTACATACATAAGATCGGCTTTTTCGCCGGTCAGAACGGAGCGTTTCATGGTTGAAACATAATCGCCGGATACAACAGACATATTGATATTCATATTGAGGTTGCCGGCAATGGCTTCAACGGCATTTTCCTGCCCGTCAAACAGTTTGTACGGCAGATAAGCGTTTACGGTACGGCTGGTCATAAGCTCGTCTTTAACGCCTGTTGAGCTTGTCGCGTCTACAACTTCATTGGACATTGAACCGAGAATTTCATTTATTTTAGTGATTACATCACCGGGAGCGTCAAAAGGAGTTTCAGACAGACTGGGATCGGGGTCAGGATCGGGATCAGGATCAGGGTCAGGATCGGGGTCAGGCTCCGGCTCGGGCTCTGGTTCCGGCTCGGGCTCAGGATCAGGATCCGTGTCGTCGGGCTCATTGTAATTATTATTAGCATTACCGTTATCGTCATCGTCATCGTCATCGTTCGGAACAGTGACTTCTCTGTCCTTTTCCAAAAGCTTGGCAAGACGGTTGTTATTGTCGGTACTGTTGTTTTTAGCTCCGTCGGGTCTGTTCATGTAGTTACATCCCGCGAGTGCAAAAACCATAATACAGACAAGCAGAACCGCAATGATGTTTTTAAGCTTCAAATGCTTCATTACGCAATTACCTCCCAAAGAAACTGCTGTTATTATAGGCAGATACACTTATAATTGTATGATAAGTATATCATATACAAATTGTCTTTGCAAGAGTAATATCAAAATTAGTAATACTGTATAAAAATTGAGGTGAAAATTTGTGATTAATAACGGTGATTATATAGCTTTTGCATTATCTAAAAGGTAGCCCATGCGCGATTTCAGCCCGAGCAGCTCATATGAAAGTGCATCAAGCAGCTTAGGATCGTTTGTAAAGCTGATTTTGGATTCTATTATTTCAATCTGTTTTTTAAGGTACAGCAGCTCTGCTCTTACATCCATAGTCTGAGTTAATTGTTTCATATTTGCATCTTCCTCTCATAATTATTTATTATATAATCGGCAGAAAATGTACATTTTATGCAAATTAATCCAAGTCTGTATTATATTATTGAAATAAAGACGCGAATATGTTATAATATTATATAAGCAGATTCGTAAAAAATCTGTGCGGAGGTAAAACCATGGTAAAAATAAACAAAAAAAAGGCGGCGGTATTTGCCGCGGCATTTGCCGGTACGGTTCTTGTCGTCAGTCTTTTGGTATTTGTTGTATTTAAAGGAATGTTTTATAAAATTTATACGGCGCGCGGAGACAGCAGTTTTGCCGCGGGCGACTATACGCAGGCGGTGAAGTATTATAATACCGCAAAGGGCTGGAATCCGAAAAAACAGCAGGTATATTTGGCGCTTGCCAAGGCTTACGGCGAGCTGGAGGACTTTGAAAGCGCCGGCGCCGTTTTGGATGAAGCTATTGAGAAAAAGCTGACAACGGACGAAACAGGTATGGAACAGCTTTATATTATGCGTATTAAGATTTATTCCGCTGCGGGTCAGCTTATAGAGGCGGTCAATTATACAGACGGAATTTCCGACCAGTATATTTTGCGGAAAATCCAGGAAATACGTCCGTCGGATCTGAGCTATACGCCTACGCAGGGAAACTATGACAAGACGCAGAAAATGACAATTACCGTGCCGGAGGGGCACACGGTATATTATACGACAGACGGGACGTATCCCACTAAGTTTTCGACCGTATATGTTGAGCCGATTAATATAGGAAACGGCTCAACGTCAGTGACGGCTATTGCGGTAAATGCCGACGGGCTTGTCTCGCCGCTGCTGAGCGTCACATATAATATAACGAATGAAAACCAGGCGGTCAGCTTTGACGATAACAAGGTAGAGCAGATGGTGCGCCGTGCGCTGTCAAAGCCGAGCGGGGTGATACGTGTCAAGGAGCTTGAGGCGGTGACAGACCTGTCAAACGAGGGTATTGACGGATATGTAAAGACACTGTCCGATCTTGATATGATGCCTAATCTTCAGTCGCTTATTCTTGACGGAGAAAACATGATGATGTCCGTTTCTCAGCTGTCGGGCAAGGCGAAGCTCAAAACGCTTATTCTTTCGGGCTGTGACCTTGACAGTGCGGAAATAAACGTGCTGGGAAGCCTTGCCGCGCTTGAAACTCTCGATCTGTCAGATAACAATATAACGTCGCTGAGTATGCTGGCAAATGTAACGACACTTAAATTTGTATATCTTGCAAATAACAGTATTGACGATATTTCCGCATTGTCCGCCTCTAAGGAGATAACACTGATTGATGCGACACACAACCGTATTTCCGCGGTTCCCGACTTTGACGAGGGAATCCCGCTCAATACGCTGCTTTTAGGGTCGAATTACATATCGGATATTTCCACCGTGCATCGTTATACGTCCCTTACTGCTCTTGATATTTCCGACAACCTTGTGAAAAATGCAAAAAATCTGTCTGCGCTTAAAAATCTTGATATGCTGGATATCTCAGGCAATGATGTGGCGAATTTTGATTTTCTGAGCGAGCTGAAAAAGCTGACGCAGCTGAATGTCGATGACACTTCCTTTGTGAGTGCAAAGCCTGTTTCCGGCTTAAAGCTCGTAAGTTTTTCGGCAAACGACACGGGACTTGTCGGCATTGAGCAGCTTTCCGATATGACAGAGCTTAAGTCACTCGGAATTTCAGGCACAAACGTGACCGATATCACTCCGTTAAAGAATGCGCAGAAACTTGACTATCTTGATATTTCAGGCTGTAACATAAAGGATTTGTCGGTGCTTTCCGGACTATCCGGACTGTATACTCTGAAAGCTGTCGGGGTAGATGTGAGCGGTGTGTCATTTGTAAATCCCGATATATTAATAGTGGATAAATAAAAAATAACGCGGCAGCAGCCGCGTTATTTTTTAAGTTTTTGCCGTTTCTTTCTGCATTTTGATTACCTTCATTCTGATAAATTCTTCTCGTTCCTTTTCTTCCAGAAATTCGGTAATATAAGCGATATCTTGCCGATAACCGGGTATAACGATATTCTTAAGAGCGTTTGCCCGTTTTTGTGTCTTTTGTATGGCAATCGCCAGTCTGTAGATGGAGCTTTCAATTTCCGCAAGCTCCGCGCAAAGTTCCTTGACCCGACGGAAGCATACATATGCGTTATCCATCGCGCACCCGCCTGCATTTATTCCGTAATACGGCTTTGCGGCGGGGGAGGTGTATTTTACGGTCGGTATTTCCACGCCCATGACGCTTTTTTCAAGAATGGATACGCAGTCATCTACGGGAACGGCGTATGCGATGCTTCTTACGTCTGCACCTAAGACGTTGGCGCGCATCAGTGCGTCGTATGCTTCTGCAAAGGTGCTGTTTATCTTTGCCTGTATTTCCTTTGCACGGTCGATAAGTCCCATCATTTCGCGTATCAGTATATTGCGTTTTCTATCCATAAGGTCAAAGCCGACGCTGGCAAGGCCAAGCGAGTTTTTTACCTTTAACAGATTTCCTTTTGTGGGATTGAGCATGATTATTCACCAGCCTTTTTCGGCAGATACTTGTCTATAAGCTCTCCGCTCACCCGTGACAGCTCCTCTTTCGGCAGCAGCGTCAGAAGCTGCCATCCCAGATCCAGAGTCTGCTCGATTGAACGCCGTTCACCGACAGGCTGATTTATGAATTTTGCTTCAAATTCACGTCCGAATTCAATGTATGCCTTGTCTGTATCGGAAAGCTCTTCTTCGCCGATTACGGATGCGAGGGCACGGGCATCCGCCACGCGCGCATATGCCGCAAAAAGCTGATTTGACAGTGAAGCGTGGTCTTCTCGCGTGAACCCTTCGCCGATACCGTCTTTCATAAGCCTTGAGAGCGACGGGAGTACCGACACGGGAGGATATATGCCGTTTTGCGACAGTGTCCTGTCCAAAACAATCTGACCCTCTGTGATGTATCCCGTAAGATCGGGAATAGGGTGAGTGATGTCGTCGTTTGGCATGGTAAGTATCGGTATAAGCGTTACCGAGCCCTCCTTGCCCTTTATCATTCCTGCTCTTTCGTACAGCGAGGCAAAATCGGAATACAGATAACCGGGAAAGCCCTTTCTTGCCGGAATTTCGCCTTTTGATGCCGACAGCTCGCGCAGTGCTTCGGCATATGCCGAGATGTCCGTCATGATGACAAGCACCTGCTTGCCCTTTTCAAATGCGAGATATTCCGCCGCGGTAAGTGCGCATCGAGGCGTGACTATACGCTCGATTATCGGGTCGTTTGCAAGGTTCAGAAACATGACAAGATTTGTTCCCGAACCCGACGCCTTGAATTCGCGCCTGAAAAAGTCCGCAACATCGTTTTTTACACCCATTGCGGCAAATACAATAGCAAAATCGCCGCTGTCGCCGCTTTTTATTCCCGCGCCCGTCGCAATCTGTACTGCAAGCCTGTCATGCGGGATACCGGAGCCGCTGAAAATAGGCAGCTTCTGCCCGCGGATAAGCGTCATCAGCATGTCTATGGACGAAATGCCTGTGCATATAAAGTCGTTTGGATATCTGCGTGCTACGGGATTTATCGCCGCGCCGTTGATATCGGCTTTTTTATCACAATAGACAGGACCGAGCCCGTCTATCGGTCTGCCGGCGCCGTCAAAAACACGTCCGAGTATTTCCTCTGACAGATCCAGCTGCATCGGCTTGCCCGTGAAAGATGTGCGGCTGCCTGTAAGCGACATGTCGTTTGTTCCCTCAAACATCTGAATAACCGCTTTTTCGCCGTCCAGACGTATTATTCTTCCGTGGCGGGTTTCTCCGCTGTCTAAAACTATATCCGCCATTTCGTCGAAGTGCGCGTTTTTCACGCCGTCCAGAACGATGAGCGGACCGTTTATTTCTTTTATGCCGAGATATTGAATCCTCACTCTGCTCACCTGTAACTTTCTTCGAGATTTTCGAGCTTGGCTGAAAGCTCTTGCGTAAGCGATCCGAATTTCTCAAGCTCGTCGTTTTTAATTTCAAATTTAACGCGCATTACGGCGTCAAATACACCTGTCTGACTGATGCGCGACAGCGGAATTCCCTGTTTTACGAGCGACATGGCTTTGTCGTATAGATCCAGAATCAGCTTCATCATGTCATACTGCTTTTCAAGCGGGACATAGGTATCCGTATCATGCATTGCATTTTGCTGTAAAAAGCCCTGGCGGATGGCTTTGGCGGTAACTATTATCAGCTTTTGATCCTCCGGAAGCACGTCCTCGCCTATTAGCTTTACAATTTCCATCAGTCTGTTTTCCTCAAGGAGTATTCCTATTATTCTGCTCCGTACCGATTCGAAATCAGCACAGACATTCTGCCCGTACCATTCGCGAAGCTCGTCAAAGTATTCTGTATAGCTTGTTATCCAGTTGATAGCGGGGTAGTGGCGCGAATATGCAAGCTCGCGATCCAGCGCCCAGAAACAGCGGATAAAACGTTTGGTGTTCTGCGTCACAGGCTCGGAAAAATCACCGCCCTGCGGTGAGACGGCGCCTATAATCGTGACACTGCCTTTTTTACCCGAAAGCGTCTGTACGTATCCCGCGCGTTCATAGAATTTGGACAGCCTGGAGGGAAGGTAGGAGGGAAAGCCCTCCTCTGCCGGCATTTCCTCAAGTCTGCCCGATATTTCACGCAGGGCTTCTGCCCAGCGCGATGTGGAGTCAGCCATAATGGCAACGTGGTACCCCATATCACGGTAGTATTCCGCAAGTGTAACTCCTGTATAAATAGAAGCCTCGCGCGCCGCAACGGGCATATTCGAGGTGTTGGCAATCATTACGGTGCGCTCTGTCAGCGCCCTTCCTGTTTTAGGGTCGCGCAGCTCGGAGAATTCCTCAAGAACCTGAGTCATTTCATTGCCGCGCTCTCCGCAGCCGATGTAGACGATAATATCCGCATCGCTCCATTTGGCAATCTGATGCTGAACCATTGTTTTGCCGGTGCCGAAGCTTCCCGGAACCGCTGCTGCGCCGCCCTTTGCTATCGGGAACAGTGTGTCGATAACGCGCTGACCGGTTACAAGCGGTTCACATGCCGACAGCCTTTCACTTGACGGTCGTGTATATTTTATAGGCCATTTCTGCGCGAGCGCAATTTCATGCTTTATGCCCTTTTTGTCCTCTACCGTAATAAGCGGGGTGAGTATGTTGTAGCTGCCGTCGCCTGCGGCGGATATCACTTTGCCGCTGATGCCCGGCGGGATCATGGACTTGTGCATAATCCCTTCATTTTCCGGCGTTTGTGCAAATATCTGACCTTCCGATACGCTGTCCCCAGCACCTACAAGAATTTTTACGTCCCACAGGCGTTCGGTGTCAAGGTTATCGCAGGATACGCCTCTGTCCAAAAACGCGCCTGATTTTTCATTGAGCGCTTTCAGAGGACGTTCTATACCGTCAAATATATTTGAAATTATGCCGGGACCGAGCAGTGCGCAGAGCGGACCCCCGCTTCCCGTAACAGGCTCCCCGACGGCAAGACCCGCCGTGTCCTCGTATACCTGTATTGTAGTCTGCTGCTGCGACAGCATGATAACCTCGCCGATAAGGCGGAGATTTCCGACGTACACCATTTCGAGCATAGCAAAGCTCTTTGAATTCTTAACGGTGACGACGGGACCGTTTATACTGTAAATTACATCCATCTGTATTTCTCCTCAATCGGACTCAATCGGAAATTTTAAGCCCGGAAACTGCGGGAAAGTCCGATTTTTTCAGTTCAAAGCTGCTGTCCAGAGTTAAGTCGTACATAACGCCGTTCTCAATATCTCTTACGACAAATCCGCCCAGACGGATATCGTCTGATACCTTTATTTCGGCTTTTGAAAAAATTTCGAGCGCAGCGGTTTTATCGGCGGGATTTTTTGATATTATAATTTCAATTCCGTCCGATTTTCCCGAAAGCTCTCCGTTTTTAAGGGATAAAAGAGTGCGCTTTAAAAATTCCGCATATTCATCGGAAGCTGTGAATTCAATTATTTTTTTACGCAGTCTGTCAAATACGGCGTTTTGGATTTCCTCGCGCTTTTTTAAAAGCTGTGTGCGGCAGTTTGCCGTGTGTTCGGTGACCATGTTGCTGTATTCGGCAAGTATTTTTGCACGCTGACGGTGTTCATACTGCTCAGCGTCGAGCCGTGCGCTTTCGGCAGCGGCTGAAATTGCTTCCTTTTCCGCCGCCTGTGCCTCGGATATCAGCTTTTCGGCTTTTTTCTCGGCATCGTCAATAACAGTACGTTCAAGATTCAGTGCTGTTTGATATACTTTATACATATCATTTTGGAGCATAAAAACACCTCTAAATTTTAATTCCCACAGCAGTACGGATATACTCTGCAATAGCGTTCTCGTCTCTTCCGTTTCCGTGCCTGTCGGGTATTTCCACAAGCAGCGGCCGCGACCTGTTGGTTTTTATATTGTCGATTTGTTCACGGCACAGCGAGGTCAAGGCGCCGTTTATAAGCAGTATTCCGATATCCTGTCGGTCAAGAACGCTGTCAAGCGCTTTTTTTAATTCTTCTTCGCCGTGTACTACAATTCCGTCGGCACCCGTCATGCGAAGACCGATGAGTGTGTCGATATTGTCGGAAATAACATACATTTTCATAAGTATTAAAGTACAAACAGAATAAGGAACGAAACGAGCAGTCCGTATATGGCAATACCCTCGCCCAGCGCGACAAATATCAGCGATTTACCGAAGGTTGAGGAGTCCTCCGCCATTGCCCCGATAGCCGCGGAAGCTGCGGGACCGACTGCAAGTCCGCCGCCGATGCCGGCAAGACCGACTGCCGCTGCTGCCGCTATCGCCTTTATTGCCGCGTCGGTAATTCCGACCGCTGCCGTCACGGCATCCGCCGTTTCGGCGGGAGCTGCAAGAGCAAGGGCGGGCATAAACAGACCGGCAAGCATTACGGCGCCGAAGGCGCAGAGATTATATGTCAAACGGCGTTTGGCGCGTTTTCCGGTGAGCTTTCCGGAAAAAACCGAAAACATGGGTGAAAGAACAAGTAAAAACACAACTGTTACTGCAATAATAGCGTAAATCATGATAATTAACTCCTATCTGTTTAAATTAAGCAAAGGGTTTAAACGGCTGACCGTTACCGGCGTAAAATCTTGAGAAAAATTCATAGAACTGGAGCCTTAGGCACTGTATTCCTACGATAAGACCCTCAAGGCAGATTACAAATATGTTGCCGAATATCAAAACGGCAATTTCTCCCGCACCGCCGAGCATTGAAGCCATCGCGGTGACAACAAGCATCATTCCTGCATGACTGACGGCAAAGGCGCCTATACGTACGTAGGATATGACATTGGACAAAAATGAGAGCATAACCTCAAACAGCTCAAATATATTTTCGGTAATGTACTCGCCCCACTTCTGCCTGAGCGCGCCCTCTTTGCGCTGAATCAGCTTTGTGAGCGGCGTCCCCAAAAATATCATAAGCAGCGGCAGTGCCGTTGTCAGTATGATATAAACAGGACTGTACAGCCGGATTTCCGTTAGAAATGTCAGCAGTGCGGCTGCTATATTTGCGAAAAAGAAAACAAAGCCGCAGATGCCGTTTGGCGAAAACAGAAACTTTTTGGGGTCGTGCTGACGGATTCCGTTAATAATATTCAAAATCATTGCCACGCCTATCAGCACAACTCCGAAGCCTGCCGCGAACAAAAGTATAAACAGCGTATTTGAGCCGTGCAGAACCGAAAAGCCGTGAATAATTTCCTCGTTACCGAAAATGCTTCCGTAAAAAAGACCGCACACGGCGCTGGATGCACCGATAACGGCAATAATGCGTCCGAGCTTCATTTTTTTGATTTTCCATGCGAGAATTCCGCCCAGCATAAGCACAAGTCCCTGACCGAGATCGCCGAACATGATTCCGAAAAATATCGTATATGTCAGTGCGACAAGCGGTGTCGGGTCAAGCTCATTGTAACCGGGCAGACCGTACATTTCCGTAAACATCTCAAAAAATCGTACACCCCACGGATTTTTTATTCTTGTAGGCGGGGTTTCAAAGCGGACCTCTTTGGGATCTTCTATTATCAGATTGACGTCGTAATCGTCTGAAATATACTTTTTGAATTTAGGCAGCGCGCGCTCCGGAATCCATCCGGAAAGATAAAATTCGCTGTTGCTTCTCATGGCGTACTGGCGCAGGTCATGGCACTTTGACAAAAAGCTGTATTTTGAGTATGCTTTGACAAGGTCGCTCTGATACAGCGTTGTCATTTCCTGCCTTGATTTTTTCAGTTCATTAAGCGCCGCGCCGAGCTGCGCGTTGTTTTGCTTTAGCTGTTCGAGTGATTCCCTGGGCGTGTGGTGTATTTTTTCCGAAATGTAAATGCGCTCGAAATACAGTGAGGACAGTACGGCGTCCGCCGTTGCCTTCTGGCTTGCGGGCGTCAGCGCAATGCCCCATATATATTCCTTGTCACGGTTGAGCGGCACAAACGACAGCGCCGTGTCCGAATCAAAGAAAATCATATTGTTGTATGATGTGAGCGGCATTTTGCCGAACCTTACATCAACATATTCCATTGAAAACAGTCTGTCAAATTCGACATCCAAATCAATAAGCGGCATCAGCTGTTTCATTGTATACTCATTTTCGGAAATTTCCTTTTCCGTCTGAGATATCTTTTCCGTTATATCGCTCAGCCGCGCGGAAAATGAGTCTACCCGCGCAGACTGCGTATCGATATCCGGGTTGTAGTCTGTTATCTGCACCTGTTCTTTAGGAATACCCGCAAGGTCCATTACCGAAACTATTTGTTCCAAAAGCTCGGAGTATGGATTCCCCGTCTCAAACGGAAGCAGATTTTTGACGCCGGTTGTCAGCTTCGTAGCCCGTATCGGCTGAAAGCATTCCGAGGTAAGACAGCACTTTGCGATGTCGTCAAACCTCTCCGCCGGACCGATAAGACTGATTAGCTTTAGCTTTTGTACCGACATAGCTATCTATCATCTCCCTGTTCAGATTATATCGTATCGATTCTATTATTATTTTTATTTTGTCAGTTTCATAGCTCTTATGAATCATATAAGCATATATGACGGCAGGCGCACTTTCGGAAAAGTGCAGAACCTTGCCCGCCTTATCTCTCAGAAACTTAGCGGACAGTGTCTCAAGCTCGGTGCCTGACTCTGCTGCCGCAAGCTGTCTGTACGGTGTGTTTTTCAGTACCGACATGAATTCCTTGATTCCGCCCGATGAGCAAAGCTCTGAGATTACGCTGTCTTTCAGTCTGTATGAAGGACGTATTATAAACGGAATTATCTCATCGACAGTATAGTCGAAATAGCCGCGAAGTCTGAAGATACGCATGATATTGTGAATGTCGATGCTGCTGCCGAAAAGTGTTTGCACATCGTCTTTTTTGCAGTGCTTTTTTATATACTGAGACAGCTCAAGATAGTATGCTTTCCACATTTCATTTTCAACGGTGAGATAATCTGCTTTTCCGCCGTTTGCCGCCTTTTCGACGGTTGTCTTGTAGCTGTCGTCCAAAGACGCGCTGATTTGCCGCAGATCCTGAGCGTTTATAAGCATATCGAAATCTGTTTTTGAGTACTTTCTGATTAAAGGCTCGTACAATAGTGCGTATGACGCTTTTTCGGGAAAATCCGAGCCGGCGTTTCTAAGCGCCCACATTATGAAATCAAGTTCATAAGTCCCTATGAACTTGCGGGTAAGCTCACTGTCCTTTTCGGATAACCCTTTTATCAGCCGGTCAAATTCAAGACAGTATTCTCTTTTCAAAAGCATTTCAATGCGTGAACGGCGTATTCCCCTTAAATCGGCGTCGGCAAACGCACGCTCGTATGCGGGGTGGGATTTCAGAAATACGGCGCACTCTTCCACCGTTTTGCAGGCGCTCAGCCGGAGAAAATCAGCATCGGTAAGCCGCTTGCCGTACATTGCCCTAACTTTTGTAATGACAGCGCAGTTCATAGCTTTTCCGTTATTTGGCGGTACATTTTGTCCACCCACTGTCCGCCGTTGGTTTCGTAAAGGCTTTCAAGCCTTTTCATGCTTTTTTCAAGCTCTTTATCGCAGGCTTTGCAAAGCTTCTGCGCCTTTTGCCGTTCCTGTTCCTCAAACCTTAAAACCGCGTCTTTTGCCTTTTCGATATACTCGTCATGTATTTTGTCTGCACGGGCGATACTCTCATCACAGCGTGCTTTTTCTATTTTAGCCTGTGCTATGATATTCTGCGCCTTCTGCTCGGCGTCAAGCGCAATTTTAAGTATCTTTTCCAATGTCTTTCACCTAATTTCTCAATGCGTTTTGCGGAGCAGGGATTCTGCCGCCGCGCAAGATAAATTTTTCAGAACTCTCGCTGTGAACCGGCATGACGGGCGCGCTGCCCAGCAGCCCGCCGAACGAGACCTCGTCTCCTACCGTTTTCCCGTATGCGGGAATAAGCCGCACGGCGGTAGTTTTATTGTTGATTACTCCGATGCTTATTTCATCGGCTATAATGGCTGATATCGTTTCCGCGGATGTGTCGCCCGGAACTGCAATCATGTCGAGACCGACAGAGCACACCGCAGTCATCGCCTCCAGCTTGTCAAGGGTGAGAGTGCCGCATTTGGCTGCGTCAATCATTCCCGCGTCCTCGGACACGGGAATAAAAGCGCCCGAAAGTCCGCCGACGTGCGATGACGCCATGGCGCCGCCCTTTTTAACGGCGTCGTTGAGCAGTGCAAGACACGCTGTCGTGCCGTGCGTGCCGCAGCGTTCAAGCCCCATTTCCTCAAGTATATGCGCCACCGAATCGCCGATAGCGGGAGTGGGTGCAAGCGACAGATCCACAATTCCGAAAGGAACGTCAAGCCTGCGCGAAGCCTCCGCTGCAACAAGCTGCCCCATTCTCGTTATTTTAAAAGCGGTTTTCTTTATTATATCCGCAATTTCGGTAATGTTCGCGTTCGGCGCTTTTTTCAGTGCATGGCTGACAACGCCGGGACCTGAAACACCGACGTTTATTACGCAGTCGCCTTCGCCCACGCCGTGAAACGCACCCGCCATAAAAGGGTTGTCCTCCGGTACATTGGCAAATACGACAAGCTTTGCACAGCCGATTGAGCCGTCATTTCGAGTAAGATACGCCGTCTTTTTAATGATATTGCCCATGAGTCCGACGGCGTCAAGGTTTATTCCCGCTTTTGTCGTGGCGACATTTACGGAAGAGCAGACGCTGTTTGTCTCTGTCAGAGCCTGCGGTATTGATTCTATCAGACTGCGCTCGCCTGCGGTCATGCCCTTGTGCACAAGCGCGCTGTAACCGCCGATGAAATTAATGCCGCAGCTGTCAGCTGCGCGATCCAGCGTTTTTGCAATTTTCACCATATCGTCCGGGCTCATGCCCCGCGCCACAAGCGAGACGGGCGTTACCGCGACGCGCTTGTGTATTATCGGGATTCCGTATTGCCTTGATATGTCCTCGCCTGTCTGAACAAGGTTTCCGGCAAGGCGGGTTATTTTATCGTAAATATTGTCGCACAGCCGCCCCGTGTCCTCCGACACGCAGTCAAACAGCGAAATGCCCATGGTGACGGTTCGGATATCGAGATGCTGCTTGTCTATCATGCTGATAGTTTCAAGAATATCGTTAATTTCCAGCATATTCGCCTCCGTTATATTCTGTGCATCGAGTTAAAAATGTCCTCGTGCATGGTGTGTATTTTCAGTCCCGCGTCGTCACCGCATTTTTCAAGCCTGTCGGCAACGGTCTCAAACGGCGCACTGCTGTCTGTCATCTGCGCCAGCATAACCATTGCGAACATATCGTCAAAGACCTTTTGGGTAATGTCCATAATGTTGACATGCAGCTCCTTGCAAATAGATGCAATGTCCGAGACTATGCCTACGCGGTCTTTTCCGACAACTGTTATAACTAATCTCATAATCTGCTCCTTGTTCTTAAATTTATATATGTATTGTATGTTACACATTTTATCACCATTTCATTAAAAATCAATATATTTTTATTTTTTGTTGCAACTTTCCTAAAATGTGTTAAAATATGATATATATATTTAATTTGCAGAATTAAAAGGAGATGCAGTGCAGATGAATGAAAAAAGATTGCTTGCCGCACTTGAAAAGGACGCGTTTGCAGACAGGGAACAGCTTGCAAAAGCTCTGAAGTGTACGCGCGACGAGCTTGACGATACAATAAAGCGTCTTGAGGAGCAAAAGGTCATTGTCGGATACAATGCCATGGTGGACTGGGACAAGACAAACCGCGAGTATATAACAGCAATGATAGAGCTTAAAATCTCACCTATACGCGGAGAGGGATTTGACAAGGTGGCGCGCCGTATTTCAAAATATCCGCAGGTAAAGAGCGTAAGCCTGATGTCCGGGGCTTACGATATACTTCTTACAATCGAGGGCAGGACGCTTACCGAGGTGGCGCTTTTCGTGTCCCAGCGTCTGGCGCCCATGGACGGGGTGCTGTCCACCGCAACTCATTTTGTACTGAAAAAATATAAGGATAAGGGGATAAGCTACGACGTATCGGAGGAGGACATGCGCGGCTTATATAATATATGATGAATTACGATAATCTTTTTTCCGATAAAGTAAAGACCATAAAGCCGTCCGGAATACGTAAATTCTTTGATATTGCGGCGGAGTTTGACGATGTTCTGTCACTGTCAATCGGCGAGCCGGATTACCATACGCCCTGGCATATCAGGGAAGCGGGAATCGAGTCGCTGGAGCACGGACGCACCAAATACACCGCAAACTCAGGCATGCGTGAGCTGCGCGAGGAGTGCTGCTCATATTTAAAACGCCGCTTCAACCTTAGTTACAGCGAGGATGAAATACTTATAACGGTCGGGGGCAGTGAGGGCATTGACCTTGCAATACGCACGCTTGTAAATCCCGGAGACGAGGTGCTGGTGCCGGAGCCGTCCTTTGTCTGCTACTCGCCTGTAACCGTGCTTGCCGGCGGTGTGCCCGTACCTATTGTTACAAAAAAAGAGGACGATTTCAAGCTGACGGCGGCTGCTCTTAAAAAGGCGATAACTCCCAAAACCAAGCTGCTTGTGCTGCCCTATCCCAACAATCCGACGGGTGCCATCATGACCAAAAGCGAGCTTGGCGCAATAGCCCGCGTGCTCAGGGGCACCGATATAATGGTGCTGTCAGACGAGATTTATGCGGAACTGACCTACGGCACACGGCATGTCAGCATCGCAAGCCTTGACGGCATGCGTGAACGCACTATAATCATAAACGGCTTTTCAAAGGCATTTTCAATGACGGGCTGGCGTCTGGGCATTGCCGCCGCGCCGCGCCCCGTAATCAAGAAAATGACGCTTGTGCATCAGTACGGAATTATGAGTGCGCCGACCACAAGCCAGTATGCCGCGGTGGAGGCTCTGCGCAACGGCGACAACGATATTGAGGATATGCGTATGGGCTATGACCGCCGCAGAAAGCTTATACTTGCGGGTATTCGCGATATGGGGCTTTCCTGCTTTGAGCCGTTCGGCGCTTTTTACATATTTCCCGATATATCCGAGTTCGGAATGTCCAGTAATGAGTTCTGTGAGCGGCTTTTGCGCGAACAGCGGCTGGCGGTTGTCCCCGGCAGTGCTTTCGGCGACAGCGGTGACGGCTTTCTGCGTATTTCCTATGCATATTCGGTTGAGAATATTGAGCTTGCGCTTGAGCGTCTCAAAAGGTTTATAGATAAATTATGATAACGCTGAAATCCCATGCCAAAATAAATGTGACACTTGATATTAAAGGCAGGAGAGAGGACGGGTATCATCTTCTGCGCACCGTTATGCAGACTGTTTCGCTGTGTGATTTTGTGACAATGAAGAAACAGCCGCAGGGAATAACTCTTTCCTGTAATCTTCGTTATATTCCGACGGACGAAAGAAATATCGCACATAAGGCGGCAGCCGCTTTTTTTGAACATTTCGGCATTGACGGCGGAGTTCACATACATCTGAAAAAGCATATCCCGTGCGGTGCCGGTCTCGGCGGCGGAAGCTCTGACGGCGCCGCTGTGATTGAGGGGCTTTGCCGCCTTTACGGAATTTCTTTAAGTACCGGTCAAAAGTCAAAACTCACGGAAAATATAGGCGCGGATATTCCGTTTTTCTTTTACGGCGGTACGGCGCTATGTGAGGGAATCGGAGAGCGGGTGACCCCGCTCTCGGCTCTTCCCGAATGCTGGCTTGTCATAACCAAACCGCGCTTTTCTCTGTCCACATCTGCGGTATTTTCCTCGCCCCTGATTGCCGGGACATACGGCGATGACAGTACAAATCGGGTGATGTCATTGCTGGAAAACGGAGAAAATGCGTTTACTGTTTTTCATGACGCCCGAAATGCGCTTGAGTCTGCGAGTATTTCTCTGTGTCCTTCGATTGCCGTACTGAAGGAGCTTATGCTGAAAAACGGTGCGTTCTTTTCTATGATGAGCGGCTCCGGCTCGTCCGTCTACGGTGTGTTTGACTCTCACAAAGCTGCGTCGGACGCCTTCGGTCGTATACGTGCGCAATTCCCGAGCACTTATATAACAAAGCCCTGCCCCCATGCGGTTGAGTTTATTTGATGTTTTTTGAAAAATATACGCTTTTCTGATTAAACTTTTTTCTCCCGGTCAATAATGGTTTCAAATAAACCACGGGAAGTGAACAAGAATGAAAAGAAAAGTGATGTGCGCATTGTCATTGTTTGCCGTATTTTTCGGTTTTCTGACAGTTATGCTTATTATATCCGAAAGGGATGCCCAACAGATTCGCGACGGTGTTCTGCGCCTGCATATTGTTGCAAACTCAGACAGTGAGTATGACCAGCAAAACAAAATGTCGGTGCGTGACGGAATAGCCCAGCTCTGTTCACAGCTTTTTTACAGCACGGACAGCAAAGCTCAGGCTATGGATAGCGCAAGGCAAAACGGTGATGTTATTGTCGCAAGGGCGGAAGAAATTCTGAAAAGCCGCGGCAGTGACGACAACGTCCGCGTCACGGTTCGTCAGCGGTTTTTTCCGACCCGCACCTATGAGGGCGTGTCTCTTCCCGCAGGCGTCTATGATACGGTTGATGTTGAAATAGGCTCGGCTGCCGGCAAAAACTTTTGGTGCGTTATGTTTCCGGATATATGCGTCGGTGCGTCTGATGCGGGCGGCAACAAAGAAAAAATGTCTGACGTTTTGACGGGCGGCGCATTGGAGATGACAACAGATACTGAGGATACTTCCGTAAAATTCAGGTTTGCAATAGTGGAAATCTTTGAAAATATAAAGCACTTTTTCGGCGCAAAATAGCCCGCCGGATTTATCGTACAGCTGCCCTTTATCCGTTGATTGGGGCGGCTGTTTATATTTTTTGACTTGGCTCTTTTGCGTTTTCTGTGTGCATTTTTTATAGAATGTTTTGCGATATAAATGCGTATATAGTGATATCAAACAAAAATAACGCATTTAGTATAATTTATGCAACATCAGGTTATATATTTTGAATATCCACTTTGCTATAATGAATGAGTAATGTTATATTTAAAAATATAGCTTCAGAAAATCCGAAAGGAAGATGTTTTTATGAGTAGAACGAAAAGAGTGCTTGCACTGGTTGTCACTGCGCTCATGGCTCTGTCCATGCTCACGGTGATTACTTTTGCCGCAACGCCTGTATTTTTCAATGATTATGTCGATCCGAACGGCGTCATAAAGAATACGGCGTATATGGTAAACGCTGCTGTCGGCAGTTATAAATCGGGCGATGCGTATGTGACTGAGTGGGACGGTACGGCCTATCAGTTTACCGTCGGTAAAAATGCCTTTGCCGATATAGATTCCGCTGTTTCCGCGGCTGAGGTTGACCCTTATATTGAGGACAGAATTCAGCTTATGCTTGCAAGCGGTGATTTCGGCGAGCTGAGAATATCCAGCAGTATTGATATTTTCGGCGTAAACTGGAATAACAGCCCTAATACTGTAAATCCCGAAGACCCCACACTTCCGTGGACATACAATCCAGACTGGACGGACAGCTCTACTAATGTTACAAATATTGTAATCGAAGGCAGCGTCAACGAAGAGGTAAATGTCTGGGGCGTAAAGGTTACGGGAAGAATTTACGACAATTATCGTCCGATAAGCTCTGCGAAAACCGTTGTAAGGTTTAAGAACATTGCCATGGAGCAGGATGATTTAGGCGTTTCTACTTTTTATGATAACAGCCCTACGGGAAGAGCGTACAATGTTTATGCTATATCGCTTTGGAATTCCAATGCTTCAAACGGTGCGGAATCGGCAAAGTATAATGCTGACGAGACCTATTTTATTAATTTCCGTCTTGTTAAGCTTATGACTCCTTGTACCCGCTTGATTGATGAGTTTGTATCTCCCAAAATTACGTGGGAGGGCTGCTACTTTGACGATACCATGGACGGCTGGACCTCAAACTTCGGCTGGCTTAAATGGAAAGACTACATGACCGATTGTTCTGCTACCATCAAGGGCTGCATGTTTGCCAACTATTTTATGAAGGATAGATGGCAGATTGAGTCGTATAACAAAAACAAAGTCGGCAATTCGTTTAAAGAGCAGTATTCCGAACTCAATATTGTCGATAATATTTTTTATAATAATGTAGGAGAGGGTACTTTTCTTACTATATTTGCTCACGGGTTTTCTCAGATACATATAGACGGAAATACGGTTATAAATCCCACCTATTCCGGACTTAAGCATTTTATTACCTTTAACACGCAGGCAATAGGCTCTGATGATTATTCAAATACAATAACAATGCGGGATAATACCGTTGTCGGTCTTGCGGGCTTTGAATTTCCGTATGGAAGTGCAAATTCTAAGGTCGATATGACGGGAACATATTTCAAATCGTCTTATTCTGCGAATTGGATAAATGAAACAAGCACGCAGTTTCCGACCGGTAAGGTAAGATATGACTACTGCTATTTGGATGCTGCAAGAACGCAGAAGAGTAATGCCGTTCCTCCGTTTACGGTGAACGGAATCGCTCCGGACAGCGATGCAAAAACAATATCGATTGATTATCCTGCGGGTACTCTGTCTGCACAGCTTAATGTGAGCGGGCTTGAAAAATATGAGATTTATGAGTCAAACGCCGATTTTACAAACGCCGTTGACTATTCGCGCTCGAATAAGGTTGAAGAGTGTGTTCTCAAAAATCAGAAAAACTACTTCCTTTTAATTGCATATTCATATGACCTTGCTACAGCTGTGGCATATAAGCTGACTGTAAATAAGGCTGCAACCTCAGTTGACCCCGGAGAACTTGTCGATACGACATCGGGAGCATTTGTTGAGAGAAATGCTTTGGAGTATAATGTTTCGCTTGACAGAAATACGGAGAATTTCTCATTTGCTTTTGATATGAACAAGGTTAGCGTTGATGAGGCGCTCAATCTTGGCGATAATTCCGAGCTTGAGCTTCAGGACGGTGTTTACAGTGTGCTTGGAATTCTGCCGAGTCAGACTGTTTCATTGAGATTTAAGCTTTCTAAAGACGGTGCGGCTGAATATTTCTATGTTACTGTTACGCGCGGTCTCAGCAGAGAATGCAGTGTTGTCAGCGCCGACGGCGTTGATATGAACGGTGATGTGCTTTCGGCAACCGTTCCGGGAAATGTCGCCGAATTTAAATTCAGCGTAGAAATTTCCGAGGGTGCTGTTGCTTCTGTTTGGAGCGGCACAACCGTATATCGTATGGATGAAAACGGTCAGTTTGTTATAGATGATCTTGTTTCCGGAATTAATGAATTCACGCTCGGTGTCACCGCTGAGAACGGTGTGGATTATAAGCTTTACAATCTCGTTCTTGATAAAGAGAAGAGCACCGAGGCTGTTCTGTACGGAATTGACGGTGCAGTGGCTGACGGAAACGGGTTTACCGCAACCGCAAGAAATAAATTTGTTGTAAATCCCGAGATTTCCCGCGG
Source organism: Clostridia bacterium (assembly GCA_017937065.1). GTDB lineage: Bacteria > Bacillota > Clostridia > Oscillospirales > QAKW01 > RGIG9041. Next base: position 21,430 of record JAGBEI010000012.1, read on the forward strand.
TGCAACCTTTAAAGTATTTGCTGATGCTTCATGCTCGCAGCTTATTGAAGACAATACCGTTGCGATTGCTAAGGATACCACTGTATATATTATCGTAACGTCTGAGAGCGGCACTAATGTTTCCGCGCCTTATGCGCTTACGATTAAAAAATCCGATGAGGGTATTACTGTCGCGGGTGAAACCGTCGACGAAAGCAATCCGGCGCTCCGCACGGTTACGCTTGAAGATAACCTTGAGAATGTAACGCTTGACATCACTGCGAAAAATGCTTCGTATAAGCTTTACGCCGATAAGAAGCTGACAACGGCTGCGTCTGAGAATATAACTCTTGATCAGGGAACGACGTATGTCTATGCTAAGGTTACATACAGCGACGGCGAGTCTGAAATTGTTACGATTAAACTTGTTTCAAACAGAACCACAGTTACATATAAGGACGCTGCAAAAATTCCGAATTGGGCAAAGCCGTATATCAATAAGCTGAATGACAGCGGAACAGGCGTGCTCCAGGGCGACGATCTCGGCAACTTTAATGCTTCAAACAGCATGACAAGATATGAAATTGCCGCAATCGCTGTCAGATTGCTCGGAATTGACGCTACTCAGTATGCGAATGTTGAGCTTGAGTATACCGATACTATTGCAAAATGGGCTGAGAATTATGTAAAGGCTGTTACAAAGCTCGGCATTATGAGCGGAAGCAATAACCTTGACGGTCAGCTTGTGTTTGACGGTAAGGGAAATACAACAAGAGCACAGCTTGCAAAGATTATTGTTGAGCTTTCATTCCTTGACAATGAGATGACACAATCTGTTGACGCTTACTATCAGGCGAATAAAGAGGCGGTTGACAGCCATTACAATTCGTTTGATTTTGCCGATGAGGCATCTGTCCAGAACTGGGCTAAAACCTATATGAAGCTGGCGGTTTACGCCAATTACTTCAACGGTTCGGAAGTGAACGGCAGAAATTATATCAGCGGTAAAGACAATATTAAGCGTTCCGAGATTGCAGCGGTCTGCACAAGATACCTCGGACTGTAATAAAATATTATACAAAAGC
>JAGBEI010000013.1 GCA_017937065.1 Clostridia bacterium
CCGTAGTCGGCATTGTAGGAAAATCCAAAAGTTTAGATTTTCCCACAATGCTTATCTTTTGGTCTTTGGTTCGGAATAGTGTAGTGCTGGCGGTCTATCTCTTGTTTTCGGTTGCTTGCTTCCTTACCGTACATGAGCATTGCCGTAGGTACTGTAAACGACGTATATGATGACATGCACGGCAGCGCTTACTCAGATTTTAAAATCGAGCGGGCTGTCAAGGGCGGCGGCGCGGCGTCCGTCACCGTGCGCACATCGGTGCCCTATAAAAACGGCGACACAATGACCGCGTCATCAACCGACTTTTCGCTTGTAAAAAATGAACGGTATCTTTTGTTTTTAAGAGAGGACGGAGAAAATTACAGTATTATAAACCCGTACCGTTACCGAATTATCCCGCTGGACGACGGCACAGACTCGGTGCGTGTGGACGGCAGGGTGTGGACGCTTGACGAATACTGCGGCAGGCTGACCGAAATGCTGGGCGAATAAATCCGATACCGTAAGGGAAGACACAGGCTGTCTTCCCTTAAAATTTTAATTTATTTCATTGAAATGCGGCATTTATTATGATATCATAAGTCTAAAGTAAAATATCGGAAAGCGAGACTTATAAATGGATTACAGCATTTCATCAATGTTAAAAAACGACGGTTTTGAATGTGCATGCGGCAAAAGACATTTTGCACAGGTTTCAGACGTTATAATAGAAAGCGGCGCCGTAAAACAGCTGCCCGGACTCATAAAAAAGCACGGGGGCTCAAAGGCGTTTGTACTGGCGGACGAAAACACGCTAAAAGCGGGTAAGTCGGCATTTGATAAGCTGAAAGACGCAGGCATTGCCCATACTCTCTTTACCTTCGGCGCCGAGCCGCTGGAGCCCGACGAACGGGCTGTCGGCTCTGCCGTTATGCACTACGATTATTCATGCGATATTATTGTCGGCATCGGGTCGGGAGTTATTAACGATATCGGCAAAATCCTTGCCGCAATGACAGGGAATAATTACATAATCGTCGCAACCGCGCCGTCTATGGACGGATACGCCTCTGCCACCTCATCAATGGCGCGTGACGGGCTCAAGGTCTCGCTTGCTTCCAAATGTCCCGACGCCGTGCTTGCCGACCTTGATATTCTGTGCCGCGCACCTATGCGTATGCTTCAGGCGGGCGTCGGGGATATGATTGCAAAATACATCAGTATCTGCGAATGGCGCATAGCTCAAATAATCGTAGGCGAATATTACTGTGAAACTGTGGCGACAATCGTAAGGAAGGCTCTTGAAAAGTGCGTAAAAAGCGCGCCGGGGCTTGTAAACCGCGACCCGGACGCCGTAAGGGCGGTAATGGAGGGAATGGTAATTTCGGGTATCGCCGCAAATTACGCCGGCGTTTCCCGTCCCGCGTCGGGAGTCGAGCACTATTTTTCACACGTCTGGGACATGCGCGGCTTGGAATTCGGCACACCCGTCGACCTGCACGGAATACAGTGCGGCGCCGCGGTGCTGCTGTCGCTCAAGGCTTACGAATATGTACGAAGTCTAACACCCGACCGCGAAAAGGCGCTGAGCTGCGTGCGCGGCTTTTCATTTGACAGCTACTGCGGCTTTCTGCGTGAGAACATGGGCGCCGGCGCGCAGGCGATGATAGACGGCGAGTATAAAGAGCATAAATACGACGCTTCAAAGCACCAAAAACGCCTTGACATTATTATAAACAGCTGGGATAAAATCTGCGCCGTAATTGATGAGGAGCTGCCGCCGTACGAACAGGTTTTAGACCTTTTAAGGTCAATAGGCGCACCGACATCTCCAACCGAATTTAACATAACAAAAGAGGAAATCAAAAATGCCTTTATTATCACAAAGGACATTCGCGACAAGTACGTTGTGACAAGGCTGCTCTGGGATTTGGGCGAGCTGGAAAACGCACAGAAAACAATCATATAAGGGAGTTTTTCCGATGAAAAAATACATTGCTGCGCTTGACGAGGGCACGACCAGCGCCCGCACGGTTATTTTCGATAAAAGCGGAAACGCCGTGTCAAGCGCACAGCATGAATTCAAGCAAATATACCCTCAGCCGGGATATGTGGAGCAGGACGCAAACGAGATTTTTGCCTGTCAGTACTCCACCCTCACCGAAGCGATTTTTATGGGCGGAATAGATCCCGATGAGATTGCCGCCGTCGGCATCACCAATCAGCGCGAAACCACCGTTGTCTGGGAAAAAGCGACGGGAAAGCCGGTATGCAACGCCATTGTGTGGCAGTGCCGCCGCACGGCGGACATCTGCGACAGGCTCATAGAGGACGGCTTATCCGATTATATCCGAAAGACGACAGGGCTTATCCCCGACGCCTATTTTTCGGCGACAAAGATAAAATGGATACTTGACAATGTCGGGGGCGCCCGACAAAAAGCCGAAAACGGCGAGCTGCTGTTCGGTACGATAGACACCTGGCTTTTGTGGAAGCTGACCGAAGGGCGGGTACACGTCACCGACTACACAAATGCCTCGCGCACCATGCTGTATGATATAAATAATCTCTGCTGGGATAAAAAGCTCATCGGCATTTTGGATATTCCCGAATGTATGCTGCCGCGCGTCTGTCCGTCGTCGCAGGTTTACGGTCAGATTGATTTGCTCGGCAGCAAAATACCCGTCTGCGGCATTGCGGGCGACCAGCAGGCGGCGCTTTTCGGACAGTGCGCATTTGAAGACGGGGATATAAAAAACACCTACGGCACCGGCTGCTTTCTGCTGGCAAACACGGGCAAAAAGCGCGCAGACAGCAAAAGCGGTCTGCTCACAACCATTGCGGCAAGCCTTGAAAACGAGCCTGTAAGCTACGCGCTGGAGGGGAGCGTTTTTGTCGGCGGCGCCGTTATACAGTGGCTGCGCGACGAGCTGAAGCTCATACACGAGGCGTCGGACAGTGAATACTTTGCCTCAAAGGTTTCGGATTCGGGCGGGGTGTACGTTGTGCCCGCATTTTCGGGGCTGGGCGCGCCGCACTGGGATATGTATGCACGCGGAACGATTGCGGGACTTACCCGCGGCAGCGGAAAAAACCATATTATACGCGCGGCGCTCGAATCGATAGCGTATCAGACAAACGACGTTATACGTGCAATGGAAAAGGATATCGGGCGCAGGCTGAAGGTACTGCGCGCGGACGGCGGCGCGTCAGCCAATAATCTGCTCATGCAGTTTCAGGCGGATATATCCGACCTTTCGGTATTCAGACCCTCGTCCGCCGAGGCGACAGCGCGCGGCGCCGCGTTTCTTGCAGGGCTGGGATGCGGCTTTTACGAAAGCCGCGCGCAGCTTTCGGGGCTTTGCAGTGCAGGCACGGAATTCACGCCGAAAATGGACGCGGATACGCGCAAAAGGCTGACATGCGGCTGGAACAGGGCAGTCGGCAGAAGTCTTAACTGGGAGGAAAAGCAATGAGCGTAAACGTATACGAAAAAACCGCCGCGTCATCGGACGGCATACACACGCTTTACGGCAAGATTTACGTTCCCGAAAGCAGTGATGAAATACGCGGCATTGTACAGGTTGTACACGGTAAAAGCGAGCATATTGACAGATACGAGCGGTTCATGACAGCGCTTGCGGAAAACGGCTACGCCGCATTCGGGCACAACCATATCGGGCACAAAAAAAGCTCGCCGGACAGCGAGCTGGGGTTTTTCGGCTATGACAACGGTTTTCGCCACCTGATTAACGACGTAAATGTGTTCGGCGACGCCGTGGCAGAGGATTTTCCCGGCAAAAAGCGGTATCTTTTCGGGCACAGCATGGGCTCGTTTGTTGTGCGCCTTGCGGTGCTGAAAAGCGCGGATAAACTATCGGGGCTTATTATCTGCGGAACGGGCGGACCGCAGAGCGCGGCGCGCGCGGGGCTTTTGATGTGCGATCTTGTGACGCTTTTAAAGGGCGGACGGCACGTTTCCCCCTTTATTGACAGGCTGGTGTTTTCAAAATACAACGAAAGGTTTGAGCAGGACAGCCCCGATAACTGGCTGACAACAGACCGCGATGAGGTTAAAAAATTCAGTGACGACCGTTACAGCGGCTTTCCCTTTACCGTCTGCGCAATGCACGACCTTATAAAGCTGAACTTTGTCAGCAACAAGCCGATTTGGGCACAGGCGGTCAGCAAAAGCCTGCCCATGCTTCTTATCGCGGGCAGCGACGACCCCGTGGGCGATTACGGGCACGGGGTAGAGACAGTTTATAACCGTCTTAAAAAGGCGGGCTGCAATGTGAAAATGAAGCTTTATCCGGGCGCGCGCCACGAAATCCTGAATGAATTCTGCCGCGATGAGGTGACAGAGGATATTTTGAAATTCATAAGGGAAAACTAAACGGAAAATATACGCCGTGCGGAAAACAGACATACGTCAAAGCAGACCTGATTTTGTAAATCGGGTCTGCTTTTTTTGCCTATAATATATTTTGCAAAACGTCTCCTATCGCCTTAGCCATACAGGCAAAGCCCAGGTCGTTGGGGTGACAGTTGTCAACCGTGCCGCTGTCGCCGCCGAAAATATTCAGTATCTCCCCGCCGTTTATAAAGTACACGTTATTATCGCCCGCCTCCCGCGCTGACATATATGTGCGCATGATGATATCGCGGCGGCGCCTGAACGCATCGTTCAGCTTTGACTGCGGGCAGGAAAGCATAATTATCGGCAGCTGCGGATTTTTTGCGCGCACGGTATTAAACATGCGGGCGTGTGTATTTTGAAGATGCCCTTCATCGGGCGCGTTATAATCATAATCATATACAAACGCCGACATGGAAAGCCCGGAGATATACTCCGCCATTGCCTCCTCTCCGCGCGCCGAGCCCGAAAATCCGAGATTTACATAATCACATCTCAGTCTGCGGGAAATAATGCTCTGATAGCTGTTTCCGGGGCGTGACGCACAGCCGCCCTGGGTTATGGAAGAACCGTAATATACGACCGGGCGCGCGTCGGCATATTCTTTTGCCCGTTTGAGTGAGGCGCCGGCGCAAAGTCCGATTTCAAGCGAAACAACGCCGCTGTAAAGCGGAAAGTTTATCGTAATTTCCCGCTCGCCGCAGCTTTGACGCTGCAGGGTTGATTGATACCCGTCCTTAATATCAAACGGAGGAACAAAGGTGCCCTCATAATCATTGTCCGCATATAAGTCAAAGCCTGCACTGCCCGTCAGCGCAAAATGCGGCATTTTTCCTATGGAACGCATTTTGGCACGTATGCTGATTTGACGTGAGTCGGTGACAAAGCGCACCCTGCCGCCCGCAGTGTTGCAGTTGAGACCTTTAACGCCCCCGTTTATACTGTCCGCAATTACCTGCGGCATACGCAAAAACCCGTCCTGCGAAAATAAAAGCCCGTTCACTTCAAAAGGCTTTTCCGTGCAGTCAAAGTAAACCATGCCGTCGGGCGACGCTGTTTTCACCTCAAAGTTTTTATCAATTTTTTCAATCCCGCTCATTTACCGTTCTCCTTTCTTTTACACATATTATAGGACAACCGCAGCCCGAGTGCAATAAAAAAAGTCTGCTTTGCAGACTTTTTTCAGTTAAGAATATATACTCCGAGATTTAAGTATCCCGCAAAAGCCACCCATAACAAATAGGGAAGCATAAGGTATCCCGCCCTCTTATCTGCGGCATAAAAGGAAATTACGGTAAACAAAATAAGTATCCACAGCACAAGCAGCCAGACAAACGAAAAACCGTATGCGCCGAAACGGAAAAAAAGTATCGGCCATACAAAATTCATGGCAAGCTGAATAAAATACAGCTGCATTGCCGTTGATTTTGACGGCGCATCGGACTGCCACACAAGGTAAAATGCCAGACCCATACAAATATACAGTATCGTCCACACAACCGGAAATACCCAGCCCGGAGGCGACAGCGGCGGCTTTACAAACTGTGAATAACGCTGTGCGGCGCCGCTTGTTATAATTCCCGCGATACCGCCCGCCGCAAGAGGCACAAGCAAACTGATTACAAGCTTTTTAAGATTAATTACCAAAATAAACTCACCCTATACAATATACGGGGTAACAGGGCGGTTTATTCATACCGAAAAATTTTATTCAGCCTTGCCTTTGCTGATTTGCGACTCGCCTCTGATATCGGGAGTATTTTTTCGGGGAATTCTGTGATAAAGCTCCGACGTTTCATATATCATATCCGCCAGCCACTCGTTAAGACATGCTCCGTCAATGCGCCACTGCCAGTTGCCCGACGGCGTAGACGGAATATTTATGCGCGCCTCACTGCCTGCGCCGATGTAATCCTGAATAGGTATAATCACGGTATCCGCAACAGACGCCATGGCGGTTTTTATCATCGCCCAGCAAAAGCCCTCGCTCTCGCTGCATCGGATATACCTTTTTGCAAGCAGGACATCGTCAGCCATGGCGCTCTTTTCCCAGCCCGCAAGCGTATCGTTGTCGTGCGTTCCGGTATAAACCACACAGTTTTTATCATAATTATGCGGAAGATAATCGCTGTCCTCACGCATATCAAACGCAAACTCCAGCACCTTCATTCCCGGAAATCCGCAGTCGCGCAGCAGGCGCCTGACGTCCTCCGTCAGATATCCGAGATCCTCCGCAACGATAGGCAGCTTTCCCAGCGTTTTTTCAAGCTCGTTAAAGAGCTGAACACCCGGGCCGCGGCGCCAGCGCCCGAAACGTGCGGTTGCCTCCCCGAACGGAATTGCATAATAAGACTCGAAGCCCCTGAAATGGTCTATACGCAGAATATCATACATTCTCAGGGCGTGACCGACGCGCGCTTTCCAGAACGAAAACCCGTCCTCGCGCATTTTATCCCAATCGTAAAGCGGGTTTCCCCACAGCTGCCCGTCTTTTGAAAAAGCGTCGGGCGGACAGCCGGCGACCTCGGCAGGCGCCATCATTTTATCCAGCTCGAACTGCGTGGGATTTGCCCACACATCCGCACTGTCATACGCCACATATATCGGCATATCTCCCATGATTTGAACGCCGTTCTTGTTGGCGTACCATTTCAGGGCGCTCCACTGCTTCATAAACAGATACTGAAGCACACGGTGAAATTCAATGTCCTCGCGCAGCTTAACGCGGTACTCCGCAACGGCGTCGGGACTGCGGCGCATCGCTCCCGATTCCCACTCGCACCACGGCTCGCCGCCGTTTTTGTCCTTAAGCGCCATAAAGAGCGCATAGTTCTCAAGCCACCATGCGTTTTCCGTGCAAAAGCCGGAATAGTATTCAGGCGGGTCGGCAATAAACCGTGAAAAGGCAAGCCTTAAAACACCGTATCTGTTTTTGTAAAGCAAGCCGTAATCGACGCGCCCGCTGTCGCTGCCGAAATCTACGTTTTCATATTCACCTGCTTTCAGCAGACCGTCCTTTTTAAGCATGTCAAGGTCAATAAAATACGGATTGCCCGCAAATGAGGAAAAGGACTGATACGGCGAGTCCCCGTAGCTTGTCGGGCACACCGGCAGTATCTGCCAGATAGACTGACCGCTGTTATTTAAAAAATCCACAAAGTCATAAGCCGCTTTCCCCAGCGTTCCTATACCGTATTCAGACGGAAGCGAGAAAATCGGCATCAAAATTCCGCTTGTGCGCATAATTCACCCCGATATATTTTATGTTTCTGTATGTATTTTTGACAGCTTGGCGCCGTTTGAAACCGAAATTTAAGTCATCATTTGAAAAAGTACGGATAAAGTATTGACTTTTAGAATATTTGTTATATAATTATTTCGTAAAGCACGAAGAGATTTTGAGAGTGCACTTATCCCAAAGGGTGAAGTGCACTCTTTTTGTCTCTTTAAAAAGAATTTAACGGAGGAAAAGCCAATGGCAAAAAACAATGTAGTTGACTGGAAAACAGTCACAAATTTCGTAATTGATGCGTTTGTGGGCTACGGAATTCCCAGAGAAGACGCCGAAATCTGCGCAGACGTACTTTTGGAGTCGGACAAAAGAGGTATCGAGTCTCACGGTGTAAACCGTTTTAAGCCCATCTATCTTGACAGAATCAAAGACGGTATTCAAAACCCCGTTACAAACTTTGAAGTAGTTAAAGAGACGCCCACCACCGCAGTCGTAGACGGTCACGACGGCATGGGACAGGTTATCGGCTACAAGTCGATGAGAATGGCTATTGACAAGGCTAAGGAATACGGTATGGGTATGGTAGTTGTACGCAATTCCTGCCACTACGGTATCGCCGGATACTATCCTTCAATGGCATGCAAAGAGGGCTGCATCGGTATGACAGGTACAAACGCCCGCCCGTCTGTCGCTCCGACCTTCGGCGTGGAGGGCATGTTCGGCACAAACCCCCTGACCATCGGTATCCCCACAGACGAGGAGTTTGACTTCCTCATTGACTGCGCAAGCTCCATTACTCAAAACGGAAAAGTCGAGTATTACGAAAGAATAGGCGAGGACGTTCATCCCGGCACAATCATCGGTCTGGACGGTCAGCCGATTGAGGGCGACGCAGGTCAGGCGCTGCGCATGATAAGAAACGGCACTGCCGCTCTTACAACGCTGGGCGGTATCGGTGAAGCTCTCGGCGGTTACAAGGGCTACGGCTATGCGATGGTAGTAGAGCTGCTCTCAGCCGTTCTTCAGGACGGAAATTACGGCAAGGCTCTGGACGGCAAGGACGCAGACGGAAACAAGGTGCCCTATCACTTAGGTCACTTCTTTATCGCCATTGACACCAACCACTTCCTTGGCGAGGACGTTTGCAGAAAGAAGGCAGGAGAAATCCTGCGCGCGGTGCGCGCCTCCAAGAAGGCTCCCGGCTGCGACCGTATTTATACCGCCGGCGAAAAGGAGCACGACATACGTCTTGCCCGTCACGACGGCGTGCCGATAAACGAGTCTGTTCAGAAGGAGTTCAACGCAGTTCGCGACGAGCTTGGACTTACTCAGTACAAATTCCCGTGGGAAGACTGATTTTAAATTAAACCATAAATTTAATTCGCCGCAGAGTACATAAATTCAAGTCGGCAGAACGGAGAATCAACAATGGATATCAGACAGGAATCACTTCAAAAGCACTATGAGTGGGGCGGCAAAATCGAGGTCGTTTCCCGCGTTGAAATAAACGAGAGAAAAGATTTGTCGCTCGCATATACGCCCGGCGTTGCAGAGCCGTGCCTTGAAATCAACAAGGATTACAATAAATCCTTTGACCTCACCCGCCGCTCCAACCTTGTTGCGGTTATCACCGACGGCACCGCCGTTTTGGGTCTGGGCGATATCGGCCCCGAGGCGGGTATGCCCGTAATGGAGGGCAAATGCGCGCTGTTCAAGACATTCGCGGACGTTGACGCTTTCCCCATCTGCATCCGCTCAAAGGATGTTGACGAGCTTGTACGTACAATATATCTCATTTCCGGCAGCTTCGGCGGTATCAACCTTGAGGATATTTCCGCACCGCGCTGCTTTGAGATTGAAAGCAGACTGAAGGAAATCTGCGACATTCCGATTTTCCACGACGACCAGCACGGCACGGCTATCGTTGTAGCAGCCGCGCTTATCAATGCGCTAAAGCTTGTCAAAAAGGATATGGCGCAGATAAAGGTTGTTATGAACGGCGCAGGCTCGGCAGGCATTGCCATTGCCAAGCACCTGCTTAACATGGGCGTGAAAAACATCACGATGTGCGGCCGTCACGGCATAATCTATCAGGGCGGAGAGAAAAACAACCCCGCTCAGGAAGAAATTGCAAAAATTACAAACCTTGAGAATAAAAAAGGCTCGCTTGCCGACGCTATGGTCGGCGCCGACGTATTTATCGGCGTATCCGTGCCCGGCACGGTAACTGCCGAAATGGTCAAGAGCATGAACCGCGATTCCATACTCTTCCCCATGGCAAACCCGACGCCCGAAATCATGCCGGACATTGCCAAGGCGGCGGGCGCACGCATAGTCGGAACGGGTCGTTCGGACTTCCCCAATCAGATAAACAACGTTCTTGCATTCCCCGGTATTTTCCGCGGTGCGCTTGACTGCCGCGCAACCTGCATCAATGAGGAGATGAAGGTCGCCACGTCATACGCTCTTGCATCACTCATTCCCGACGACCAAATCACCGAGGAAAACATCATTGCCCCCGCTCTTGACAAGCGCGTGGCTGAGGTTGTCGCCAAGGCTGTTATCAAAACGGCTCACGATACCGGCGTTGCAAGAAAATAATTTCACGCATATCAGCTTTTTTCTCCAAAAAAGAGGAAAACGACCGCTTTTAAAAGCGGTCGTTTTCTGTTTTTAAAGCAAGCCCTTAATGCTTCAAAATCTTGTTAAAGCCGGCATGCAGATATTTTTTTATAAACGGGTCGCGCAGCAGGAAAAGTAAGCTAAAGTATATAACCACGCCCGAAGCTGTCTGAACAAACAGCGACGCTATCGTCGAGCTGTTTATAAGCCTGCCTATTGCTGCAACACAGACAAACATCACAGCGCCCGACAGAAAATTACGCCAGCATTGCAGGTACATAACGGGACTGAATTCGCGGCGCAGCGCAATCATCTGCACTGCCAGCACCGAAAATTCCGCAATGACAGTGGCAATAGCCGCACCCTTTGCCCCGTATACGGGAATAAAAACCAAATTAAGTATTACATTGACAGCCATACCCGTGAATACCGAAAAAGTATACGGCTTCATGCGGTTTGTCGGCAAAAGGTATTGCGTGCCGAACACAGAGCTGCCGCCTATAAACAGGATTATCGGGCAGAGCACGATAATTACCGGAGTTATCAGCTCCGCATTGGGCGTGTCCGTAAAAAAGCGGTCTACAAACGTATTAGCAATGGCGGCAATACCGAACATGATAGGCGTGCTCAGACACATATAAAGCCTGAAGGATGAGTATATATATCCGCGCGCTTTTTCATGGTCGTTTTTCATAAATGTGTTGGCAACCCGGCTGAGCATGACAAGCGCTATTGATGTAACCACCGTCAGCGCAATCTTGACAATCTTCTCGGCGTTGTCATATACGCCTGCCTGTAAATTACCGTCATTTATAAGTCCGCCTATCATCACGCGGTCAAGCTGGGCATAGACCGTTGTTGCAATCTGCGGCAAAAACATGATAACCGACCGTTTGAGGTGCACCTTAAAGCGTTTTTTGTCGGGCGCCGAAAACCCGTCACAGCGCAGCTTATTGACCCACAGTGACAAGTTGCCGAATAAATTCATACCTGTATAAATAACAATATACAGCCATAAATCCGCGGGCTTTTTAATGAAAATAAGTATGAGCGCAAGTCCGACAAGCTTTACAATAAAATTTCTGACTGTCTGAAGCCGAAAGTTCTCAATCCCCTGATAGTACCAGCTGATATCAAGCATCGCGGACGGAATTTCAATCGCAAACAGGACGAAATAAAGCGGTTCATATACGTTTACAATGCTTTTAACATTAATGTTAAACCATATAAACGCAAAATAAACAAGCAGACTTATAAGTAAGGTGAAAATGCGAATAAGCTCAATTTCCCAAAAAATCCGGTTACACTTTTCGCGGTCATTTTTATAATAAGCTATCTCACGCTGACCGTACAAATTCAGCCCCACACAGCCAAACATGACAAAGCAGCTGATAATTGCATAGAGAATACTGAAAGTCCCCTGTTTGTCAATACCAAGCGTCCGTGCAAGGTACGGCATTGTAATCAGCGGGACTATAAGCAGCAAAATCTGATAACTCAGACTGTAAAAGTAATTTTTTATTACGGAAACACGCTTTTCTTCAGCCATTTACTTTTCAATCTCCAATCTTTTGCGGTGCATCCGGCTGATCAGAGGGTAAAAAGCGCCGTTTAAAAAGCGCAGAGCCTTTGCGGTTTTATACCTGCAAAAACCGACATAGGCGTCGGGACACTGTGCTTTCAATTTCATTATATAGTCAAACAGCCTTTTTTTATTGTCACGGCTCGGCTCAAAAGACAAGAGAGTTCCGAGCTGAGTGCCGGAAATGTATATCAGCTTTTTAAGCACATACTGCGCCACGGGCGGGCGGACGTCTTTTATGCTGTTATAAAGCGCAGCTATTGAAAAAAGCATGTCATCATGCATTTTTATATTACGCTGCATACTCGGCACGGACATGCTTTGCCCCGACAGACTGACGCGGTACATATATACGTCGCAGTCAATATACATAACCGTTTTTACATACTGCGACGGAAAAAGCAGATACTGAATATCGGTATAAAATCCGTTAAAAAGGCGGATATTATTTTGCTTTAAAATATCCGTCTTAAAGGTAACGGCATGCATTTCAAGGGAAAGGCTGCTGCAAACAGACTCAAAATCAACGGTTTTTTTATTCTTTAAACCGTTTATTCTGACCTTTTGGGTTTGACCTGTCTTATCATCAACGCAAATATAATTTGTGACAATCATATCCGCGTCAAAACTGCGCAGCGAGCTTACATACTCGTCAAATCCGTCGCCGACCCAGTCATCGGCGTCCACCATTCTGAAATACCTGCCGCTTGCATGCTCTATACCGCGGTTGACGGTCGAGCCGGGACCGGCATTCTCCTGATTTATCAGTTTTACAACGCCCGGATACTTTGCCTCGTACTCTGCGGCAATCTGAGCCGTGCCGTCCTTTGACCCGTCGTTTACAACAAGCACTTCAATATCATCACACACAGATGAATTGACAAAAGAGTCAAGATTTTGACGTATCAGCTTTTCCATATTATAAGCCGCAACCGATATGCTTAATGTTTTCATTTTATATCTTTCTCTGCCTTTTCATGTGAAATATAGTGATTAAGGCAACTAATTGAAATCCAAAAAATAGTTGAAATGGGAGATGTAACATACACAATCTCTGCCATAACAAGCGTGCTCATACAGGCTGAAGCCGCAATACTCAAAATAACAGTAAACAAAGGAAAATACTTATGATACCATAAGTATTTACCATACTTAAAAATTCCCACAATCACAAATATGATAAATGTCAAAAATGTAATAAGACCTACGGCGCCCTGACTTACAAGAATTTCAAAAAACATGTTATGCATACTGTCAAAACGCATATACTCATTTGTAACAAGATAGCTGTCGGGTAAATTGTCGTCTACATAAGGAAGAATGTTAGCACGGCTGATTCCAAACACCGGTGAAGTTTTAAAAATTTCAACAGCGCTCTTCCATATATCAAAACGACGGTTTGATATATCCTCAGACATATCGTATCCGCGGTCAAATACATCATCGGGAATATTGTGATTTTCAGTCGGCGGCACTGTCTGGTTCGTGGGAGGTGAAGTTTGCGTTGAATTTTCATTATTATGCTGTGCCTGTATATGAACCAGGGTATTATATCCGTTCCTGATAGCAGAGGGCAATATATAAGCACATACAACAGATACCAATACAATGACGGCAGCCGAAATAGACTGAAGTAATTTTTTATTAAAAAATCTATGCTTTATTGCAAGCGGTAACGCAAAAAATAAGACGCCTGCAATAAGACTAATCTGACCTGTACGCGAACCGGAAAAAGAAATATAAAGCACTTGAAGAATTGCGCTTAATATATACAACATACGCAATAATACATTTTTGCTTTTTATAATAAAATAAATAGAAATTATAACTGCAACAGCAGCCATCGTGGCAGCAATATTAGGGTCCCAATAAGCACCGAAAAGTCTGCCGTACATAAACCCGATATAATAAATCGGACCTTCTGCGCCCGCTTCCGGATAAAAGATTTTCGTGTATCCCGAAAACATAAAATAAAAACTCAAAACAGTAAGTACCGCAGTACCTATAAGATAGTATACAGCACAAATCGCAAGTCTTTTTTTACTTTCATCCGGATTTTCTTCTGTGTCAGTTGCATAAAGTATCCCGAATTGAAATATCATAAACGCTAAAAACCGTGCATTTTCATACCAGCCATAGCGAATTGTCCAAATAGAAGAGACAGCATAACTCAAAGCAAAAATCACAAGCAATAAAATTCCGCGTGTTTTGATATAATGCTTAAAATTAAGAAGCCGCTCAAATATGATAAGACATCCCAACGCTACCGCAGGCCATTGCACCCATGAAATAATGGGTTTACCGAAGGAAAGAGAACTTGCCTGCAAAAAACCAACAGTCAAAAATAAAATACTAAAAATAAGTACGCAAATTTTATCAAACTTGCGTGTTTTTAAATAAAACTTTTCCATATTAATGGCCTTTCAAAATAGCTGCAAATTGTTTTTTTTGATTTTCTATATCATAATTTCGAAGCACTTCATCATTGAGCACAGCACTGTTACGCTGACCGATACTCAAAAGCGCACTTTCAGCCCATTTTTCAGCATTATCGGCAGATAAGAAATACACATTATCGGCAAGCTTTGTTTCGGGTGAAATTCCATATGATAAAACACACGGCAAGCCCGAAAACTGTGCCTCAATGCAGGTTATAGACAAGCCCTCAAACCTTGACGGAAAGACAAATACATCTGCCGCGCTGAGCAGCGCGGGAATATCATCACGCACACCGAGAAAACGTATATTCTCATCTACCTGCAGCTTTTTGGCATACTCACAGACAGCTTCAAAGTCAGAGCCTGTTCCCACGGACAGCAAAACCGCATTTTTGTCCTTTTTCAGTACCTGCCTCATTATGTCAACAAGAAAAAAGCTGTTTTTTGCATAACAGAAATTACCGATATGAATAAAAACCTTTTCATCGGTAAGCCCCAAAGCCTCTCGGGTATTTTTACGCAAAGCCTCATCATATGAAAATCGGGCTTTATCTATAGCATTATATATTATCTTAAAGTCTTTGTCAAACATCCATTTTCCGGCTACCGACGAACAGGCAAATCTGTGTGTTGCAAGCGTGCTTACACTGTGACGAAACAACCAGTGTATTGCCTCTCTTGCAGTGCGCACATATTTATTCGCTCTGTCAACTCCGGAGCTGTGGGAGTGCACTATCCGCACAGGTATACCGCAGCTTTTTGCGGCAAAAAGTCCCATGCAGTTAAACGATTCGGAAATGTTAAAATAAGCCGCATCATATCCGCCGTCCCTGATGATTTTTTTTATGACCCTATACTGTGCCGGCGGTTTTTTAAGGCTCGGTATTTCAAACAGACCATACCCCAGCTCTCTCAGATATTCGGACATATACGGCGTCACTTTATCGGTAAGTAAATCGAGTATAACACCGTTTTCATGGGCAACTTTAATAAAACCGAGTAAATATTTGTCTATTCCGCTGTGCCTGCCGTCCTGAATGTAGCCGACCAACATCTTTTTTATCATATTTTATCCCTTTTTAATTTTAAGATACGCCCGCCACATCAGAGCGAAAAAACCAAAGCCAAAGCCAAGCGCTGCAAGCGCCGCCTTGTCCCGCCCCGGTGTACGTGGGTTTTTCATCGCGCCCTTTTTCAAAAGATTAATTTTCTTTAACAGCCTATCCTCAACCTGACGGTTTCTTGTATTTGAATTCACAAGCTGAGTTAAGGTTGAAAGGCAGGCGTGAAGCTGCTTGCGCTCGGCTGCCGGCTTCAAATCGGGATATTTTTCTATAATAAAATCAGCCATTTCATCTGCCATTTCAACATAGTCAAGCTTACTCATATTAAAGCCAGACGTCGTTATAGAGCTCGAATCGGAGGAAATAACGTAGTAATACTTAACCTCACAGCATGCAACTATTCTTTCGGCACGATCTACGAGCTTATAGGTAGTTCCCGTATCCTCAAACAGCTTACCTGCCGGGAAACGAACGCTGTCAAATAATGATTTTCTGTACAGCTTGTCCCACGCAGTTACAAAAAATGAATCATTATAGCACATGCGCTCAAGCGCCTCACGGCTGTCCATTATATGCACCCGGCTGTCCCCGCCGTGAAAAGCAGTCTTCCCCGACGGGTATACGTCCACCGCCCCGCACGACACTATGTCGGCATTATGCTCCGACATAAGATTATACATAAAAAACAAATAGTCAGCAGCTACATAGTCATCAGAATCAACGAAAGCTATATATTCACCCGACGCAGCATCTATGCCGCGGTTGCGCGCGCATGACAGACCTGCATTTTTCTGATGTATAACCCTCACTCTTGCGTCCTTTTGCGCATATTCGTCACATATTTTAGGGCATCGGTCGGGAGAGCCGTCGTCAACCAAAATAACCTCA
The DNA here is from genome assembly GCA_017937065.1 of Clostridia bacterium. GTDB lineage: Bacteria > Bacillota > Clostridia > Oscillospirales > QAKW01 > RGIG9041. The sequence continues at coordinate 16,223 of JAGBEI010000013.1, forward strand.
ATATTGCCGTATGTCTGCGCCAGCACACTGTCAACACTGCGGCGCAAAACCTTTTCAACATTATATACAGGCAATATCACGCTGATAAGCGGCAGCTTATTATCCATTAATGCTCTCCTTCAAAAATCTGATTTTCGGTCTGAAAGAAAAACCGTCCTTTACACCGCCCAGCAGCACCCTGAGCTTTTTGCCCTTTGCATCCTTTGATTTGAGAATTATCCTCAGCGCATGATAGCCGTCCTTTGCAATGAGGTATAAGGCGCCCTTAAGTCCGTGACGGCGGTACACATACATTTCATTACGATAGCAATATCTGTATCTTTCCAGCCTGCCTGAATTTTCAGACGCAAGGTCAACGCCTATATTTGTTTTCATCGCATGAGTAACAACGCTGTCTCTGACAAGATAACAAGGAAATTCAGAAGAAATCCTGTCGGTATATTCGACGTCGTCCGTCCAGATAAAGAATTCCCTGACAGGAAGTCCGACCTCTTTTACAATGCGCGTGGGCAAAAACAGGCTGACAAAGGTCGCAACGCCGATTTTCTCAATAGGCTTTTCTTCTCCGCTCAGGTGTGAAAAGACGTCCTTTTTCTGGACGTTCATCAGACATTTACTCCCGTCTGTCCAAAGCGCCGTGCTTGACAAAAATCCGTAATTTCCCGAAAGCCCGCGGTCCGCTTCCAAAAGCTTTTCAAGAGTATCGGGATGTGCCATCGTGTCGTCATCCATAAGCCATATATACTCATATCCCAGCTCCGCCGCCCGCTCGATACCGAACGAAAACCCGCCGGCACCTCCGAGATTTTCACCTGTATTGAAATAATTTATTCTGCCGCTTCGTACAAGCTGTACCAAATCCTCACCGGTTCCGTCGGTTGAAGCATTGTCAATCACAAGTATATCCGGTTTTCCGACCGTCTGATTTTCAAGACAGTCAATACACTGAAAAAGCAGCTCCTTACGATTGAATGTAACAATAACCGCGGCAATTTTTTTTATATCAGCCATCGTTATTTTAAAACCTCAGACGCACGGTCAAGCACACTGCGCAAAACCTTATCCATATCATAATAGCGATACTCGCCCAAACGTCCGCCGAAAATAACCTTGTCCTCTTTTTCGGCAAGCTTTGCATATTTGGCGTAAAGCGCCGCGTTGTCGTCGTTGTTTACGGGATAATACGGCTCCATGCCCGGCTGCCATGTCACTGAATACTCCTTGGTAATGACAGTTTTAGGTCCCGTGCCGTATTCAAAATGCTTATGCTCTATTATGCGTGTATATGCAGGATTGCTGTCTGTATAATTCACAACAGCGACGCCCTGATAATTTTCTTCATCAAGAATTTCATTTTCAAATCGCAGACTGCGGTATTCCAAATCACCGTAGCAGAAATCAAAATACCGGTCAATGCAGCCTGTATAAAGCACATTCTTTGCCTGTGACATCAGCTGCGCCTTTTGTTCAAAAAAGTCGCAGTTTAACCGGACATCGGCGCCCTTGAGCATATTCTCCACCATTTTGGTGTATCCGCCGATAGGTATTCCCTGATAACGGTCATTAAAATAGTTATTGTCAAAACGAAATCTTACAGGCAGTCTCTTTATAATAAAGCCGGGCAGCTCTGTGCAGGGTCTGCCCCACTGCTTTTCTGTGTAACCCTTTACAAGTGTCTCGTAAATGTCCCTGCCCACAAGCGATATTGCCTGCTCCTCAAGATTTTTCGGCACGGTTATACCGCTCTCGGCACGCTGCTTTTCAATCATCGCCTCCGCTTGCCCGGGAGTGGTGACGCCCCACATCTGATAAAAGGTGTTCATATTAAACGGCATGTTGAAAAGTCTGCCCTTATAATTTGCGACGGGACAATTAATATAATTATTAAATTCGGCAAACCTATTAATATAATCCCATACCTGCTCGTCCGAGGTATGGAAAATATGCGCACCGTAGCGATGGACATTTATTCCCTCTATCTGCTCGGTGTAGATATTGCCGGCAATATGGTCGCGTTTATCAATAACAAGACAGGTTTTGCCTGCCTGCATCATACGTTCTGCAAAAGCCGCGCCGTAAAGCCCTGCGCCGACTATCAGCCAATCATACATATTTTTCCTCCATATACAGCAAATGCCCAATGATATAATACATTTTTTATTCTACCACATTTAGCTAAAAAAAACAACAATATTTTACTTTTCGTGACGATTAAGCCGCAAAAACTATCGTTTAACAGTCCGAAAATGACAATGCTGTCACATTAGCTGTTTAATACATAAAATCATATAAATTCACTTCCTTATTATATATAAATTATATGTAAACTTTGCGATTTTAAACTTACACATGTTTCACGATATATTGACTTTACGCCGATATTAATGTATAATGTAGGATATTAGTATAATAATATGAAAGAATTTCTTTCTGAGGATAATATGTCAAACAAAAAAAGTATTAAAGACTTTAATATTTACAGCAAAAAATTTTATAAAAAGGGCAATAAAACCCTCAAGCGTTCACTTGCTGTTTTTTTTACGTCTCTGGGCGCCACTCTGATTTTGCTTGTAATCGCCGGGACAATAATCCTGCACAGCTTTCTCGGACAGATTGAGCGCAACCCCTTCGACCCCGGTAACATTAAGATACCCGAATCGGCAAAGGATGTATACGAAGGTCAGGACGTTGTTAATATTGCACTTTACGGGATAGATTCGCGTTATGTAGACGAGCCGAGCCGTTCTGATGCAATAATGATTTTGACTATCGACCGTAAACACAAGAAAATAAAAATGACATCAATCGCCAGAGATACATATGTAGACATTCTCGGCCACGGCAAGGATAAAATCACCCACGCATATATCTTCGGCGGTCCGGAGCTGGCGCTGAATTCTCTCAACAGCGCTTTCAACCTGAATATAACGGACTATGTTACCGCCAATTTCTGGGCTCTTGCAAAAATTATCGATTATGTCGGCGGCGTCGAAATTGATGTTGACAGTGCCGAAATGAGAGATCTTAACGCCAATTATATTCCGTATATGAATAAAATGGGCATTACCTGCGACTATATTAAGGAGCCGGGGCTTCAGCTTTTGTCCGGAGGACAAGCTGTGGCATACTGCCGTGTCCGTCATGTCGGCGGCGATGTCATGCGCGGCGAACGCCAGCGCGAGGTGCTCATGGCTATGTACGACGATGTTAAAGACTTAAATCCGCTTAAATACCCTGCACTCATCAGCCTTATTCTTGAGGAATGCTCTACCTCTATGACCAACAGCGAAATTTTATCCATAGCCACATGGGCGGCGACCAACATGAATTCGCTGAAATTTGAAACCCTGGGTATGCCTACAAGCGAGCTGGACAAGGGCGGACAGATGATGAACGGTGTATGGTACTATGTTTACGACCTTGAAAAAGCGGCAAAGGTTATAGAGAATTTCATTCTCGAAAACGGCGATGAAAATGAACAGGGTGAACAATCGGCATAGTATAGTCCTGACATACAAAAGGGGATTTTGGTATGTATAAAAAGAAGTCCAGCGGATGGGCAAAGCACTTTGATTTTATAGCGCTCGACCTGCTTTGCCTGCATTTATCTTTTACGCTTGCATATATTCTTCGGCACGGTATGGCTAACCCTTACGGCGACCAGCTATACAGAAACATGGCGATTTTTATCTCTTTTTCCGATATTACCGTGCTGTTCTTTTTTGAAACATTAAAAGGTGTACTGAAACGCGGTTATTACAGAGAATTTGCCGCAACCCTCAAACATACGATGATAGTTTTTCTGCTTTCCGTTTTATATCTGTTTTCTATTCAGGAAAGCTTTAACTACTCCCGTATTACCATGTTCCTTATGGCAATTATATACCTTTTGACTTCATATCTTGTACGTATCTGGCGCAAGCACGCGATTTTGCACAGCCGCCGCGCGGAACACCGCAAGCGGTCAATGCTGATAATCACTACAAGCGATATTGCCGAAGAGGTGACACGGCAGCTGCTGCTTAACAATTACGAGCAGTTAAGCATCTCCGGAATTGCGATTATTGACTGCAATATGGTCGGGGCGAGTTTTGAAAAAATACCTGTTGTCGCCGACAAAAATGATGTTATAAACTATGTCTGTCATGAGTGGATAGATGAGATTTTTGCGGCTTTTTCAAAAAATCTTCCCTATCCTCAGGAACTCATAGACCAGTTTACCGTAATGGGTATAACAGTACACGAAAAACTGAATATAAATGCAGATATTCTCGGTAAAAAGCAGCTTGTTGAGAAAATCGGGGATTATACGGTTCTTACAACAAGTATAAATTATGCCACAACCCTCCAGACCTTTGCAAAACGCGCGCTGGACATTGTCGGCGGCTTGCTCGGATGTATTGCAACCGGAATTCTTTTTATATTCCTGGCGCCGGTTATATACTTTTCCTCTCCCGGTCCCGTTATATTCTCTCAGTACCGTGTAGGAAAAAACGGCAAAAAATTTAAAATTTACAAATTCCGCACAATGTATATGGATGCCGAGGAACGGAAAAAAGAGCTGATGGAAAACAATCGTGTTAAAAACGGCATGATGTTCAAGCTCGATTTCGACCCGAGAATAATCGGAAACAAGGTCTTGCCCGACGGTACGTTGAAATTCGGTATAGGGTCTAAAATACGTGCGTTAAGTTTAGATGAGTTTCCGCAGTTTTTAAATGTACTGAAAGGCGATATGAGTCTTGTCGGCACACGTCCGCCGACGCTGGATGAATGGGAAAAATACGAGCTTCATCACCGTGCCCGTCTTGCAATCAAGCCTGGTATCACAGGCATGTGGCAGGTAAGCGGACGCAGCAATATTACGGATTTTGAAGAAGTTGTAAAGCTTGATACCAAATATATAAGTGAGTGGAATTTGGGCTTAGACCTGAAAATCCTTTGCAAAACTATCGGAGTTGTTTTCAAAAAGGAAGGCTCCATGTAAAAATACTAAACAGGGGAAAATATTTTGGAAATAAAGGTTATCGTAGCAGCACATAAAAAATATCAAATGCCAAAGGATGAGCTGTATCTGCCGCTTCAGGTCGGGAGTGCCCTGCATGATTCAATCGGCTATGCCCGCGACAACGACGGCGACAATATTTCCGATAAAAATCCCAACTTCTGCGAGCTTACGGGACTTTACTGGGCGTGGAAAAACTTAGACGCCGACGCTGTCGGTCTTGTTCATTACAGAAGACATTTCGGCAAAAACCGCAGCCTGCTGCTCGACAAAAAAACCGCCGAAAAGCTGCTGAAGCAATATACCGCTATACTGCCCAAAAAACGCAACTATTATATTGAAAATCTTTACTCGCACTATGCTCATACGCTTGAAGCGGAGCCTTTGGATACTGCCGGTATAATTATAAAGGAATTATACCCGAAGTATTATCCCGAATTTGAAAAGCTGCATAGGCGAACAAGCGCGCACATGTTTAATATGATGATAATGCAAAAAGAGCAGTTTGACGAATACTGTGACTGGCTGTTTTCGATATTATTTGAGCTGGAAAAACGTGTATCGACCGATGGCATGGATGCGTTCCACGCAAGATTTTTCGGACGGGTCTCGGAATTGCTGCTTGACATTTGGATAAACACAAACCATATAAGCTATACCGAATATCCTTTTGTATATATGGAAAAAGTGAATAAATTCAAGAAAGCGGCTGCATTTTTGAAGGCTAAATTCTTTAAAACAAAATATGATAAAAGCTTTTAAACGTATTGACAAAACAGGCGGTGGTGTATTATAATATTAAGAGCATACAGCACTTTTCTGTCCGTTGTTGTTTCATCTGTTTGCTGTATGCGGTAATTTAAAAATTTAACAATATTTTCGTCATCCGGAGAAATACTCAAGAGGCCGAAGAGGCGCCCCTGCTAAGGGCGTAGGGCGGGTAACCGTCGCGAGGGTTCAAATCCCTCTTTCTCCGCCATATCGGAATGGACTGTGTTCCATTCAAAATCCCCAGCCATACGGCTGGGGATTTCTCTTACTACTCCGTCATTTATCCTTTTGGGCAAAAAGTCACGCTGCACATTCGCTGTTTGCTTGTAAACGTGCACACGGCGCTTCGGCTTGCCACCAACTTTTTGCGGGGTGCGTCGACGGCACGTGGCATCTTTTTTCCCCGACAGACATATCGGAGAAAGCTTATAAAGCTTGCTCCGATTTTTTTAAATGGTCAGAGCGCACGCGCACTGCACTTTGCCGACCTAAAGGTGCGCGTTAAAACAGAGCACACAAATTTACGTGCTCTTTAATTTCGACACGCACGCGCTCAGAAACTTAATAATTCTCTGACAGTTGTGCCCAAATATGCAGCTATCTTTTGAATTGTGCTTAAACGCGGGTCTGTTTCCTCCCGCTCAATTAAGCTGAGCGTTTCAACACTGATATCGCAGTTAAAAGCGAACTCGGTCTGTGACTGCCTCAATTTCTTTCTTGCGGCTCTTATTTTTTTTGCGAGCAATGTCATGTCGTCCATAAAATCACCTCCCGTTATCACTTTTCAAATAAATCGGCAACTGTGCAGCCGAGGTATGCGGCGAGCTTCTGCAGTGTGCTGAGCTTGGGATTTGCAATGCCGCGCTCTATGAGACTCAAAATCTCAACGCTGATTCCGCAATTTTCGGCAAAATCAAATTGGCTCTCTTTTAACTTTGTTCTGCACCTTTTAATATTAGACGCCAAAATTTTATTGTCCTCCGTGATTTCATATGTAAGCATATTAATATTCTCCTTTCTGAATATATTATAAGGTACTGGCAAAAAATGTAAAATCTTGTATTTTACTAATTTAGTTCACATTTGCCATAAAAAAAAGTCCGCAGTCTTTCGACTGCGGACTTGATAGCTCAAGCTGCACACTTTTTCTGTACTTTAGCCTTATTTATTTTTTCCACAAGCCTATGGCATAACACGTTTCAACATGTTTATCATAGGTCTCGTTGTAGTAAAAGTTTCCGTCCTTATCGGTAACAAAATAATAATAATCTGTATCATCGGGATTTAAAACCGCAGTTATCGTATCCATGCCGGGACAGTTTGTCGGACCGACAGGCAGCCCGGAGCAGGTATAGGTATCATATGAATCATACATTGCCTGTGAATATCCCGGCAAATCCTTTAACGATTTTGCATAGGTAGTTGTAGGGTCGGATTGCAGACGTTTAAGAGACTGTGAATTGAGTCTGTTCCAGAATACAGACGAAACTCCTGTCATGGACTCCTTGGAAAATGCCTCAGCCTGAATCAGCGATGCAAATGTAATCAATTCATTCACCGTAAGCCCTTTATCTGCCGCTTTGGTTATAATATCCTCCGTGACATAGCCCTCAAACGCGGACAGCATTTGGTCAACTATTTCTCTCGGAGTCACCGTATCCTTGCGGAATTCGTATGTAGCGGGGAACAAAAAGCCCTCCAGCTTGTATCCGATTTTTGACTGGTCACGTTTTTTTAATTCATCGATAAAGCTGTATTCATAGTCGTAGCTGTCAGCTGCCTGCAAAAACTCCTCTGCACTGCAAAGCCCGGATTCTTCAACAATTTTTGAAATACCCGCTATATTTTTGCCTTCGGGAACGGTAAACTTTATATATTCAATCTTATAGTCGGGTGACTGCAATTTCTTGCATAATTCCTCATAAGACATATTTGCATTAAGTGTATACACGCCGTTATACCACACAAAATTAGGATAGTGCTTATGAATATATCCTAAAAATCTGACCGCAGATACAATAACGCCTTCGTTTTCGAGAGAAATTGCCACCTCGTTTTCAAAGTCGCTTTTTTCAATCGTCAGCACATACTCCAAATCCTGCTGATGTCTTCCTGTTTTATCATTATAATACGGCAGATAATCGGCAATTTTAATGCCGGCAAAAACACCGAGCGCAACAACGATTATTGCTGACAATACTATTATTAACACCTTTTTTTTCATTCCATGTCTCCTTACCGCGTTTTTTAATAAGAGGCAATGCCTCATCGAAAAAGCGAGTGAACCCTGCCGACTTTTGAGACGGGAATACCTCACTTTTAAATATAATTACAGTATAAAGTAAAACTTATATAAAATCAACAAATATATCATTAAAAGCTATTTTGTCATTTATATTGAAAAACAAAATACCGTATGTTATTATATATAATAAGGAAGTAATTTTTTAAGGCGGTGTTAATATGGCTGCACAGTACGGAGGAAGAACCGCAATCGGACGCACTCTGTCATCAGAGGAAAGAAAGAACATGCCGAAAATAACAAAAGAGCTGATTTGGCGTGTCCTTTCATATCTCAAGCCGTATAAATGGCATTTACTTGTTGTTTTTCTGACAATAATCACAGCGTCGGTTTTGGGCGTACTGCCGAGCATTCTTACAGGAAAAATGATTGATGAAGGTCTTTATAATCAGAATCTCAATCTGCTGATAAAGCTCGTCATCATTTCTTTTTTTGTATTGATGCTGTCCAACCTGATAACCGCAGCCGAAACATATATAAACGTATGGGTTGCACAGCATATCTCCTTTGACATGAAAAACCAAATGTATGCACACCTTCAAAAAATGCCGCAGAAGTTTTTCACCTCAAATCAGCAGGGCGACATTATCACCCGCATGACAAGCGATATCAGCAGTGTGCAGAGCGTAATCGCCAATACGATGTCCAGTATCTTCAGCAATATCTGCACAATAATTGTCACTTCCGTTGCCCTTTTTCAAAAGAACTGGGTTTTGGCGATTGTCGGCGTAAGCCTTGTCCCTCTGCTGTCCGTACCCACAATAAACGTGGGCAAGCGCCGCTGGAAATTCACAAAGGAGGCGCAGGAGCAAACCGACAAAATCAATACCATCTTAAACGAAACCTTATCGGTCAGCGGACAACAGCTGACTAAAATATTTACGAGAGAAGAACGGGATTTAAAAAATTATACCGATACAAACCGCAAATGTATGCGTCTTGCAATAAAAGAGAGAATGGCAGGCATGTGGTTTTGGCGCGTCATGAATATGCTTACGGGTTTAAGCCCGCTTATTATTTACCTGATAGGCGGCATCATGATTATAAAATTCGGTGTTTCGGGCTTAACCATCGGCGACATTACGGTTATAGTTACACTGCTTGGCAGACTGTACAGACCGGTTGACCAGCTGTTCGGCATACAGGTGGACATTGTGAGGTCGATGGCACTTTTTGTCCGAATTTTTGAGTATTATGATATGCCGGTTGAAATAGAGACGCCGCCCGACGCAATTACCCCGAAGCAGGCTTTCGGTCATGTTGAATTTAAGAATGTACACTTCAGATACACAGGTGACAAAGAAATTCTGCGCGGAATAGATTTTAACCTGACGCCGGGAAAAACAGTTGCGCTTGTAGGGACGTCGGGAGCGGGAAAATCGACAATCGCGGGGCTTATTCCGAGAATGTACGACGTCACCGAGGGTGCCGTTTTATTTGACGGAATTGATGTGCGCAAATTAGACCTTAAATTTCTGAGGTCAAACATCGCAGTAGTCACGCAGGAAAGCTATCTTTTCAACTCCACAGTGAGAGAAAACCTTCTGTTTGCCAAGGAGGACGCTACCGAGGAGCAAATAATATCGGCATGCAGGGACGCGAATATACACGACTTTATAATGACACTCCCCGAAGGCTATGACACACTGGTAGGTAACCGCGGCTTTAAGCTGTCGGGAGGAGAAAAGCAGCGCATTTCGATAGCGCGGGCAATACTGAAAGACCCGTGCCTGTTGATTTTAGATGAGGCGACAAGCTCTCTTGACAGTATCAGCGAGTATGCCATTCAGCAGGCGCTTGAGCCGCTTCTGGCGGGTCGCACAAGTCTTGTTATAGCGCACAGATTGTCTACAATTATGGCGGCAGACGAAATCATAGTAATTAAGGACGGGCTGATTGCAGAGCGCGGAAAGCACAGCGAGCTGCTGCAAAAAGACGGTGTTTATAAAGTCCTGTATGATACTCAGTTCAGGCGCGAGCTGCTTGAAAATTCCTGTCAATAAAACTGCAACAAAAAATGCGGACAGCTTTCATACTGTCCGCATTTTTATTAAAAAACCGCTGTATATCCTGAAAAATTCGGATATACAGCGGTTTCAAGCAGGAGAAATTTAAAGGTTATTCGTAATCCACAACATCAATCCAGCGCATCAAAAACTCACGCTCATGCGCATTGCCCTTGACTGACTGAGACGCGGCAACAATCGGAATCCATTTCTGCACATACTGCTTTGCAGTATCTGTTTTAAGACAGTACAGATTCATATATTTATCCGCCAAATCGCTCTTGCCCGCAAGCGAGAACAGCAGGAATGTCCGCGCAACGTCCGCCGACGCGTTGCCCTGAGTGGCATGCGCCCAGTCGATGATATAAGGGGTTTGGTCCTTTGTTATAATAACATTGCTGGGGTTAAAATCGCCGTGGCAAACCTTTTTATGCTTGGGCATACCCTCAAGACGTGTATGCAGCTCATACCTGGTTGTGGCATCAAGGTCAGATTCGGAGATTTTTCTCTGCATCTTATCCTTCAGCTTGTTAAGCAGAGGCGCTTTTTGAGAATGAACCTTTATCTGAAGGTTTACAAACAGCTCCAGATACTCGTCGATTTTGCCGGGGTTTTCCTCCATGAGCGATTCTAAGGTTTTGCCCTCGATAAAATCGGAAACTATTGCCCATTTTCCGTCAACCGTCAGTACCTCGCGCACCTTGGGTATGTCAAGTCCCGTCTCCTCGACTCTTGACTGATTGAGAGCCTCATTTAAGACATTTGCCTTGGAATAGTCCTCGTTGAACAGCTTTATTGTAGCGTCACCGTCACGGTAGATGGTTTTGTCGTTACGGACGGCAATTACTTTATCTAATTTCATTACTTTTTACCTCCGTAGTAAGCGTTAAGATACATTTGCTTAATCTCGCTCATGAGCGGGTATCTGGGGTTGGCGCCGGTGCACTGGTCGTCAAACGCCTGCTCAACCATATCGTCAAGACGGTCAAGGAAATCCTTTTCGTCAATACCGTAATCCCTAATGCAGCTCTTGATACCGACACGGGCTTTCAGCTCATCCAATGCTTTTATAAGGTTTTCAAGCTTCTCTTCGTTTGTCTTGCCCGAGATACCCAGATAATCGGCAACCTCGGCATAGCGCGCAAGCGTATGCGGGTGGTCATACTGCGGGAAGGTACCCATTTTAGCGGGAACCTCGCTTGCGTTGAAACGGATTACCTCGTCAATCATAAGCGCGTTTGCAACGCCGTGCGGCAGATGATGGAAAGCACCCAGCTTATGCGCCATTGAGTGGCAGACGCCGAGAAACGCATTTGCAAATGCCATACCTGCCATTGTGGCGGCGTTTGCCATCTTCTCGCGCGCAATCGGGTCATGCAGACCGTTGTCGTAAGCCTTGGGCAGATTTTCAAATACCATCTTGAGCGAGCGCAGCGCAAGACCGTCGGTATAATCGGTAGCCAGCATAGAAGCGTATGCTTCAAGCGCATGTGTTACGGCGTCAATACCGGACGCCGCGGTGAGACCCTTGGGAGCCGTCATGTGCATATCCGCGTCAACGATTGCCATATTGGGCATAAGCTCATAATCGGCAAGCGGATACTTAACGCCCGTTGCCTCGTCGGTAATAACGGCAAACGGAGTTACCTCGGAGCCGGTACCGGCTGAGGTCGGGATTGCGATAAAGTATGCCTTTTCGCCCATCTTGGGGAAGGTGTAAACTCTCTTTCTGATATCGACAAAGCGCATTGCCATGTCCATAAAGTCAGCCTCGGGATGCTCGTACAGCACCCACATGATTTTAGCCGCGTCCATAGCGGAGCCGCCGCCCAGCGCGATGATTGTATCAGGCTTGAACGCCGACAGCTGCTCGGCGCCCTTCTTTGCGCAGCCAAGCGTCGGGTCGGGCGCAACATCGAAGAATGTTTCATGAACAATGCCCATTTCGTCAAGCTTATCCGTGATGGGCTTGGTGTAACCGTTCTCGTAAAGGAAAGTATCCGTTACGATAAACGCTCTCTTTTTGTGCATGACGGTTTTCAGCTCGTCAAGCGCTACGGGCAGACAGCCCTTTTTCTGATAAACCTTTTCAGGTGCTCTGAACCAAAGCATGTTTTCTCTCCTCTCGGCAACTGTTTTGATGTTCAAAAGATGCTTGACGCCTACGTTTTCGCTGACGGAGTTGCCGCCCCACGAGCCGCAGCCGAGTGTGAGCGAAGGCGCCAGCTTAAAGTTGTACAGGTCGCCGATACCGCCCTGAGAGGAGGGTGTATTTACAAGAATACGGCAGGTTTTCATACGGGACGCGAATTCATTCAGCTTTTCCTGCTGTGTGAGCACATCGAGATAAATAGAGGAGGTGTGACCGTAGCCGCCGTCCGCAATGAGCTGCTCCGCCTTAGAAAACGCGTCCTGAATGTCGTTTGACTTGTACATCGCAAGAACGGGCGACAGCTTTTCATGTGCAAATTCCTCGGAAAGGTCAACGCTTGTAACCTCGCCGATAAGCACCTTTGTGCTTTCGGGAACCTCAACGCCTGCAAGCGCCGCGATGGTGACGGGCTTCTGTCCGACAATCTTGGCGTTGAGCGCGCCGTTAATGATAATGGTCTTTCTGACCTTCTCGGTTTCGGTTTTATTGAGGAAGTAGCAGCCGCGGGCGGCAAACTCGTCCTTTACTTTATTATATATCTTTTTATCAACAATTACAGACTGCTCAGACGCGCATATCATGCCGTTGTCAAAGGTCTTGGAATGAATGATGGAGTTTACGGCAAGCACAATGTCCGCCGACTCGTCGATAATGGCGGGTGTGTTGCCCGCGCCGACGCCCAGTGCGGGCGTACCGCTGGAGTAAGCCGCCTTAACCATGCCGGGGCCGCCCGTTGCAAGAATGATATCCGCCTCTTTCATTACAAGATTTGTAAGCTCAAGGCTGGGTACGTCAATCCATCTGATAATGCCCTCGGGAGCGCCTGCGGCGACTGCCGCCTCAAGCACAATCCTTGCCGCCTCGATAGTGGACTTCTTAGCTCTGGGATGGGGGCTGATAATAATACCGTTTCTTGTTTTAAGTGAGATAAGGGTTTTAAAAATAGCGGTAGACGTGGGGTTTGTTGTCGGAATAACCGCGGCGACAACGCCGATAGGCTCCGCAATTTTCTTTAACCCGAACGCCGTGTCATCTTCTATAACACCGCAGGTCTTTGTATCCTTATAGGCATTGTAAATATACTCGGCAGCGTAGTGGTTTTTAATAACCTTATCCTCTACGACGCCCATGCCCGTTTCCTCAACAGCCATCTTGGCAAGCGGAATTCTCGCCTTGTTTGCAGCGGTTGCCGCAGCAAGAAAGATTTTGTCAACCTGCTCCTGCGTATAGGCAGCAAACTTTTTCTGCGCCGCTTTAAGCTCTGTCAGAGCCTTTTCAAGCGTTTCGACACTTTCTACTATTGCGTAATTTTTAGCCATTTGAAAATTTCCTCCCGTTTTTCTTTTACATTACTATTTTATTATATTTTCGCTAAAAATGTAGCTACCAATTTTACATATCAATATAATATTATCGATATATTATTACTTATTTCACCTTCAAATTCGCCTCAGCGGCTGAATTTACAGTGTTTTAAGCATTTCGATTTTTGATTCAAGCAGCTGTATAAACCGCTTGTCGTCCTCGGAAAAGCCATAACCTCTTCGATATATCAGGACATCCTTACAATGATTGTCGGACACACGGCAGTCGCGCTGCACAAGGTCGTAGCGGCTGAGCATTTCAGGCTCAACCGGAGAGCAAAGAGAGTAGCAGTCATGATAACGCGACAGTATTTCGTACTGAGACTGACGGTCATATACGGAGATGCTTTTACGTTTTTCCAGCTTTGTCATAATTTCCGTCATCTTTGAGACGGGAAGCAGCGGGATTGTCAAATCTCCGTAATTAACCTCCGTAAACTGCTCTGCCGCTCGGTCATCAATATAATTTTCCTGTACAAGCGGATGTTTTTTTGACATGAGCATTTTACAGTCAAATTCATAAAGAAGACGCGAGTTCAAATCCTTTTCTTCGATAAACTGCATGAAATAATTTTCATAGCATGTATTAAATCGCACAATTCCGATTGTGTTGTCGCCGGACGCCACGTTTTTTATTATCCGCCGGGAATTTGTTTCCCTGAAATCGACCTTGACGCTGCGGTCAAATCTCACCCTTGACAGATAAGCGTAAAATGTGTCGGCAATATAGCTGGCGCGGGGCACCGCCGCGTCAAGACGGGAAATATTTTCATCGTCGGGGCGGTAGAGATGCTCGATTATATCTACCTGCTCCAAAATATTGCGCGCATGCGCCAAAAATTTTTCGCCCTTTGATGTGGGAACCACTCCCCTGGCGGAACGCTTGAAAATCGGAAATCCGAGCGAGCGCTCCATATCAAGAATCAGCTTTGAAAGCTGTGGCTGGCTCATGTACAGCGCGTTTGCCGCCTCGGTGATGGAGCCGATTTTTGCAATTTCCACTGCAAACTTCAGATGTTGTGTGTTCATTCACTGCCCTCCATTCGTGATTTAAGATGATTTGAAAGCACCGCAAGCGAGGACGCCATGTTTTCGTTCTGAACAAGCACACCGTCGGGGACAGTCAAATGAGCAGGCGCAAAATTCCATACCGCCAGTATACCGTTTGACGTAAGAATGTCGCACACCTGCTGCGCAACATCTCCCGGTACCGTGATAACCGCAATTTTTATGCTTAGTCTGTTTATAATATCTGGCAGCTTCTCAAGCGGGAAAATCTTTTTCCCGTCAGCCTCGCCCTCTTTTATATCAAATGCAGCGATAATATTAAGTCCGTACTGCTCAAAGCCCTTGTATGAGAGCAGCGCCCTGCCCAGGTTGCCCGCACCCACCAAAATTGCGTCGTGTACATTATTTTGACCCAGGCAATCACGCAGACCTTCAATAAGGTCACTGACAGGAAAGCCCTTTTTGGGAACACCGCGAACCTGGCAGACGGTTGCAAGGTCTTTCCTGACCTGAACCTCATTGAGCTTCAGCGCAGACGCAACAGCCGCCGCGGAGATATATCCGCCGTCCGCCTCGCAGTTAACCAGATAATTCAGATAGTAGGGCAGTCTTCTCAAGGTTTGGGTAGAGATACCCTGAATCTTCATATTTCAATCACTTCTTATCGATAACGTTTTATCAATTATACAATATCGAATTCATTAAATCAAGAGGAAAATATAAATTTTTTATTATATGTAACATTGCACAAACATGTGCGCTAAACACTATATGATTTTGTGAAAATTCCGTATTATCCGAGTCTATCAGCCGTCATATTACAGTAAAGCCCCGAAGAAACGGATTTTTATTCAAATGCAGCTTATATTTATTTTATTATATTGTAAAAAGACAGCGGCGGATTTATAAATTGCAGGAATTTGCCCAATATAAAAATCCCCATGCAAAATCAAATTTGCAAAGGGATTTTGATAATTAAATATTTAACGGCAGCTATCGGATTTTCAAACAAGCCAATAAGTTGCGCTGTACCGACCGCCGTTTATAAATACCTCTGTTGTTTTGGTACCGCGCAAAACCGCAATTTCCCTTACCCCGTTTTCGGGACGCAGAACAATTTTTTATCAATACGGACGCAGCCGTCTTGTATCTCCGCCGAATATCCTGTCAGGAATTGGCTTTCTCAAAGTCCTCAATAAACTTAATCAGCTTATCGACGCCCTCCTCCGGCATCGCATTGTAAATGGACGCGCGCATACCGCCTACGGAACGGTGACCCTTGAGGTTCTGGAAGCCCGCCGCAGCGCTCTCCTTGACAAACTTTGCGTTCATATCGTCGCTCTCTGCACGGAAGGTAACGTTCATCATAGAGCGGCACTCCTTAGCAACAGGATTACTGAACAGCCTGCTCTTTTCAAGACATGCATAAAGCTTGTCGGCTTTTCTCTTGTTGATTTCCTTCATTGCCTCAAGACCGCCCAGGCTCTTTATCCATTCCAGCACCAGCTTGCAGATATAAATGGGATAGCAGGGCGGAGTATTGTACATCGAGCCGTTTTCAGCCATAACCTTGTAGCTGCATACGGTAGGCACGAAATCAGGCAAATCGTCGCGCAGCATATCCTCTCTGACAATTACGATTGTAAGACCTGCGGGCGCGACGTTTTTCTGTGCGCCGGCATAAATGAGCGCGAATTTTGAGACGTCAACCGGCTCTGAAAGTATGCAGGAGCTCATGTCGGCAACGAGCGGCACGCCGTTTGTATCGGGGATATAATCCCACTTGGTTCCGAAAATGGTGTTGTTGAAGCAGATATGTACAAAATCCGCGTCGGGACGCAGATCAAGCTCGCTCTGACGGGGTATGCGCGTAAAGTTTTCGTCCTTAGTGGTTGCCGCAAGGTGCGCGTCGCCGTACTTCTGACCCTCTTTATACGCCTTCCCCGAAAACTGACCCGTGACAACATAATCCATTTTGCCTGTTTTCATAAGGTTCATAACAACGCTTGCAAACTGGAGCGAAGCGCCGCCCTGCAAAAACAGCACCTTATAATTATCGGGGATATTCATGACCTCGCGCATCAGCTTTTCAGCCTCAACGATAATGTCGTCAAAGAATTTCGAGCGGTGGCTCATCTCCATAACCGACATGCCTGACCCGCCGTAATTGAGCATTTCGTCGCGCGCCCTTTCCAAAACGGGCACGGGCAGCATGGAGGGACCTGCCGAAAAATTGTAAATTCTGTCGTACATGACCTATGTCTCCTTTTCATTCCTTTTTAGTGACTATAAGTATATACCAATTTTTCGTATAACGCAATATTTTTGCGTATAAAATTTTTATCTGCCGCTTTACTTTGGTTACTGCATACCGTATAATTTACACGAGGTGATAACAATGAAACATAAGGTTGTATCAAGAATAGAAGATGGACCTTTTCGTTATCAGGCATGGCCCACTGTGTCAAAAGCAAAAGGCGGAACTCTTTTTGTAGGTGTTTCAGGACATCGTCAAGGACATTTCTGTCCGTTTGGAAAGAATTATCTTTATGAAAGTCACGATGAGGGTGAAACTTGGGTTGGTCCGCGCATTATTAATGATTCTTATCTTGATGACAGAGATGTAGGGCTTTTAACCTGGGGAGAACAGAACTTGCTTATGTGTTCTGTTACCCATTCTCCCGAACAATATGCAAGTTGGGATTTAAAAGCGGAGGGACGTCCACACTATAAGTGCCTGACACCTCTTTCTATGGGGTTAAGAGAACTGTGGAAGACATTACCCGAAAAAGATTTGCAACGTCGCTCGTTCGTTCGTATATCACATGATAACGGTAAAAACTGGTCGGAAAGACGTGACGCGCCTGTGTTTTGTCCTCACGGTCCCACGTTTTTGGATGACGGTGGAATTTTATATATTGGAAGAAAATTTGATTTAGACCGTACAATTCACGATATACAGGCTTATGTGAGCTATGATGAAGGTGTAACTTGGAAATTTCGCTCACAAATCCCTTATCCTGCAGCATTAGAGAATGATTTGCAAAGTGAACCATATGCTATAAAACTTGGTAACGGTGAAATTCTTTTAGCAGTTCGTAGTGAGAAGAATGTTTCACCATCTGACAAAGAATCGCTGAAAATATTTTTAACCCGCTCTTGCGATGACGGTAAAAGCTGGTCTGAGCCGCAAATTCTGAATGTCAACGGTGCACCGCCTCATCTTTTACAACATTCTTCGGGAGCAATCATTTTAGCTTATTCGAGCCGTAAGGAACCGATGGGCGAATATGTGAGAGTGAGCTATGATAACGGTAAAACCTGGTCAAAGGATACTTGTATTGCACCTGTGGATTTTTGGGATCACGGTTATCCTACATCAGTTGAGCTTGCTAACGGTGATTTATTGACTACATATTACGGCAGATGCGATGGTGATGATTATAATTCTATACATTCAGTTCGTTGGAATTTGAGTGAAGTGGAATGAAAATCGTATAAACAAAAATTTTAAGAAAGGAAAAATAATTAAACCACCGGTTTAATTATACGTGCTAACAATGAAACTGTATGCAAACCTGCATTTACACTCAACGCACTCAGACGGACCGTACACGCCCGCACAGCTTGCCGCTGTCGCAAAGAACGAGGGATACGGTGCGGCGGCGCTTACCGACCACGACACGGTGAGCGGCTGCGGGCAGATGAAAAAAGAATGTGAAAAGCTGGGGCTGGAGTATATTTTCGGCGCCGAATTTACGGTAAAGGAGCCGCACCCGTTTCATATCGTCGGCTTTGATTTTGATCCGCAGTACCGGCCGATGCGGGAGTACCTTGCACGTCTCAGCGAAAAGGAGACGCATCAGACGCGCGCGGTTTTTGAACTCGCACTTGAGAACGGCGGAATAAGCGGCATCACATGGGAAGAGGTGCTGGATTTCAACAAAGGGGTTACGTGGCTGTGCAACAACCATGTTTTTGAAGCGATGAAGGCAAAGGGGCTTGTAAAGCAGTCCGAGTACATGGAGTTTTTTAACAAAAACTTCAGAGCACAGCGCAAAGCCGTAAAATCCGATATACGCATGAAAACGGCAGGCGAGCTGATATCGCTCATCCATGAGGCGGGAGGGCTTGCGGTTCTCGCCCATCCGCACAACCAGCTTGAGTTTGTGCCGTCGCTGATTGAGGCGGGGCTGGACGGAATAGAGGTATGGCACCCGGATTTGAGCGGAGAGGAAAGGCTTGAAGCGTATAAAACCGCCGTTGAATATAACCTGTACATTTCGGGCGGAAGCGACCACAGCGGCTTGTGCGGAGGATATTATGATTCGTTTGAAAGCGAAGCCGCGCTGAAAAACAGTCCGCTGTATATAAAGCCGATGTCGGCAGGGACTTCAAAGGAGTTTTTCGACGAAATCAAAAACAGAGAAAAGCGCAGCCGCGAAGATTATACATTTTCCGAAATGTGTTGACAAACAGACGCGGTTATGATAAAATAATCGCGCTTGGAGGGATATCGAAGCGGTCATAACGAGGCGGTCTTGAAAACCGTTTGCCCAAAAGGCACAAGGGTTCGAATCCCTTTCCCTCCGCCAAGTCGCCGCAAGCTAAGTCTGCTTGCGGCAATTTTTTTGACATCTTCAGAGGTACAAAAATGAACATAAAAGAGCTGAAAAAAGAATTTAACAATATATGCAAAGCCGAAAAAAGAAAGTGCTGCAAATTCAAGCTTGCCGGCATGATTTTATCCCTGATCGGGCTGATAGCAGTAATTGCGACTCTGTATGTAAACTTTACCACCGACCTGCTTGTATACCCCGCTCAGCTTGTGCTGCTGGGAGTGGGCGCGGCAATCGCACTGGCAGGAATAGTTTTTGATGTCATGGGCGAAGCTGCCTTCAAAAAGGATTTTGAACAGTATCTTGCCGAAAAGCAGCAATAGTACGCAAGATTTTTCCCGCCTGTATTTTCTTTTACGGGTTTGATTTTATCCTGCGCGGCAAGGCGGCTTTTACCGCCTTGTCTTTTATAAATTTAAGGAGACAAGCATGATTACGACTGTACTTTTTGATTTGGACGGCACGCTGCTGCCTATGGACAACGATGTCTTTACAAAGGGCTATTTCAAGTTTCTTGTAAAAAAGCTTAGCCCTCACGGCTATGACCCGCAGCAGCTCGTCGACGGTATCTGGGCAGGCACGGCGGCTATGGTGAAAAATGACGGTGCCTGCACTAACGAGGAGGTATTCTGGAAGAAATTCTCCTCCGTTTTCGGGGACATGTGCCTTGAGGACAAGCCGGTTTTTGATGAATTTTACAAATGTGAATTTAAGCTGGCGCGCGACTTTTGCGGCTTTAATCCCAAAGCGCGCGAGGCGGTGAACACGGCAAAGGCACGCGGCTTGCGCACGGCTTTGGCGACAAATCCGATTTTTCCGGCGGTCGCCACGGAAATCAGAATCGGCTGGGCAGGGCTTGACGTGTCGGATTTCGAGCTGTATACCACCTATGAAAACAGCCGCTTTTGCAAGCCGAGTCTCAGCTATTACAGGGAGATACTGCAAAAGCTGAGCTGCGGCGCCGAAGAATGTCTCATGGTGGGAAACGACGCCGACGAGGATATGATTGCGACGGAGCTCGGAATGCAGGTGTTTTTGCTTACCGACTGTCTGATTAACAAGTCGTCAAAAGACCTTGCAGACTGTCCGCAGGGAGGCTTTGACGAGCTTATTAAATTTATAAAGAATATATAAGCCGGTATTTCACAGCGCATTTGTATCGCATTCTCTGTTTACTTCATATAATATAAAAAGCAAATGCACCGGAAAACCAAAAAGGTAGTTCCGGTGCATTGCCGCTGTCTTCGCCGGGCTGCTTACCCCCGGCGATACAGCTGATAGGAGAAAATATGGGGGAGAATTATGAAAAAGTTATGCTTTTCTCAAGCACGTCTATATTAAACCATAAAAATATGTCAAAAGTATAAACTGCATTTTAATTATCGTTTAAAAATCAGATAAAAACGGGGAGAAACATGTCACTTACATATAAACATACACTTGCGGCAAGCTACACGGGATATATTACTCAGGCAGTGGTAAACAATCTTATACCGCTGCTGTTTGTCACATTTTCAAAGCAGTTTGACATAAGTCTTGTACAGATAAGCTTTCTTATCGTCATGAACTTCTCGGTTCAGATAGCGGTTGACATTGCCGCGGCGGCGTTTGTCGACAGGCTGGGCTTTAAGCGCGGCGCGGTCATAGCGCATATCTGCGCGGCGGCGGGTCTTATCGGGCTCGGGATTTTCCCGTTTGTGATTAATCCGCCGATTATCGGCATAATAATATCGGTGGTGCTGTCTGCCGTCGGCGGCGGACTGTGCGAGGTTATCATAAGCCCTGTCGTTGAATCGCTGCCGCTTGAAAATAAAGCCGCCAACATGAGCATACTGCACTCGTTTTACTGCTGGGGTCAGATGGCGGTGGTGCTGCTGTCAACGCTGTATTTCACCCTGCTCGGCACGGAAAGCTGGAGATTTCTTCCCATGCTCTGGGCTGTTCTGCCCGCGCTGAACGCCGTCTTATTCAGCGTTGTTCCCATTTACCCGCTGTGCGAGCCGGAGGAGAAAATGAGCATATTGACTCTTGCCTCCAGCCCCGCGTTTTTGCTGTTTTTCCTGCTGATGTTCTGCGCGGGCGCGGCAGAGCTTGCAATGTCGCAGTGGGCGTCCTACTTTGCCGAGCAGGGACTCATGGTTTCCAAGACCGTGGGCGACCTGCTCGGTCCCTGCGCCTTTGCGTTTACAATGGGACTGTCGCGCGTGCTTTTTTCCAAGCTTGAAAAGCGCTGTGACCTGAAAACAATGCTGGCGATTTCATCGGGAATGTGCATTGCTTCCTATCTGCTTGCCTCGCTCTCCCCATGGTCGGTGCCCGCGCTGCTGGGCTGCGCGCTGTGCGGAATGTCGGTAGGCTTAATGTGGCCCGGTGTTACAAGTCTTGCCGCGGCAAAATACAGGCGCGGCGGAGGCTCGATGTTTGCAATGCTTGCTATCGGCGGAGATATCGGCTGCTCATTCGGCCCGTGGCTTGTCGGAATTATATCAAACAGCGCCGGACGCTTGCAAACAGGACTTTTATTTGCTATAATTTTCCCGATGGTTATGCTTATCGGATGCTTAAAACTCAGAAAAAGAATATAGGAGATGTTGAAAATGTCAGATTGTACACATGATTGCTCGACCTGCGGCGAGGACTGCGCGTCGAGAAAGCAGGGTATCCCGAAAGAAAAACCGCACGAGCTTTCCGATATCAAAAAGGTTATCGGCGTCGTATCCGGCAAAGGCGGCGTGGGCAAAAGCCTTACAACCGCGATGCTTGCCGTCACTATGCAGCGGCGCGGTTTTAAAACCGCCCTTCTTGACGCGGATATCACAGGCCCGTCCGCACCCAAGCTGTTCGGGCTGACAAAAAAAGCCCAAAGCGACGGCAGCGGGATTTACCCCGTAGAGACCAAAAGCGGAATAAAGGTAATGTCGCTCAATCTTTTGCTTGAAAACGACAGCGACCCTGTCGTATGGCGCGGTCCCGTGATCGCGGGCGCCGTCAAGCAGTTCTGGACAGACGTTATCTGGAACGATGTGGACTATATGTTTGTGGACATGCCTCCCGGCACGGGGGATGTGCCGCTGACGGTATTCCAGAGCCTGCCGGTGGACGGAATTATTGTTGTCACCTCCCCGCAGGAGCTTGTATCCATGATTGTGACAAAGGCAGTCAAAATGGCGCAGCTGATGAACGTGCCGATTGTCGGAGTTATCGAAAATTACAGCTATCTTGTCTGCCCCGACTGCAAAAAGCGCATCAATGTTTTCGGTGACAGTCATATCGGTGAAATAACCGACAATTTGGGAATAGACCTTTTGGCAAAAATTCCTATTGACCCCGAGCTTGCCTCGGTCTGCGACAAGGGGCTTATCGAGCTGTTTGAGGGCGAATGGGTGGAGAACGCATGCAATAAAATCGAAAAGCTGTAATATACTGTTATCGGTGATAGTATGAAGTTTTGTTGTCTTACCGAGCTTTTCAAAAAGGAACTCATCTGCATAGAGGACGGGCGCAAGCTCGGGTATCCCACGGATGTGCAGATAGACTGCCGCTGCGGACAGATTGTCAATCTCATCGTACCGGCAAAGGGCACATTTTCCTTTTTCGGCGGTAAGGACTGTATAAAAATTCCCTGGTGCGACGTCGAGCGCATCGGGGAGGATGTCATCTGGGTATGCGGATGTCATGACGGAAAGGACAAAGACTGTGACAGACATAAAAAAAGAGACGACGACTGTTGCTGCTGAGCTGTTTGAAAGCTGCTCGCTCAAAGCCGGAGATATAGTTATAGTCGGCTGCTCCTCAAGCGAGGTGACAGGCGGCGTAATAGGCAAAAATTCCTCGCCGGAGACGGGCAGGATTATTTTTGACGCGCTGAATTCCTTTTTTTCGGCACACGGTATTTTTGTTGCGGCGCAATGCTGCGAGCATTTGAACAGAGCTGTCATTTTAGAGACAGCGGCAGCAAAAGAACGCGGATACGAGCAGGTAAACGTCGTGCCGTTTCCCAAGGCGGGCGGTTCCTTTGCAACAGCCGCTTACAATGCGTTCAAAGCCCCGTTTGCCGCAGAGAGCATCAGGGCGGACGCGGGCATTGATATCGGCGGCACGCTGATAGGAATGCACTTAAAGCCGGTGGCAGTTCCCGTGCGTATCTCACAGAAAACAATAGGCGCCGCCGGCGTCATATGCGCCAGGACGCGCCCCAAGCTCATCGGCGGTGAGCGGGCTCACTATGACGATGAGCTTATGAAATAAGCCCCGTATAACGGCTTATCTTACAGGACGGCAGCACACCGTCCTGTTTTTTAAAAATACTGATATACACGGAATGGTACATATGAAACTGATAAAAGATAAGAATTTTTATAAAATGCTGTTTGCGATTTGTATTCCCATAGCACTTCAGAACGTAATCACGCAGGCGACAAGCATTGCCGACACTCTTATGCTGGGAGCTGCCGACTCAAGCGGGGCGCTTCTTTCCGCCTCATCTCTTGCAAACAATCCGTTTTTTATACTGTCGCTTGTCTGCTTCGGTCTGGCAAGCGGCTCAGCTATACTTTCGGCACAGTACTGGGGAAAAAACGACCTGCCGGCAATCCGCACGATAATTTCAATGGTAGTAAAGCTGGGCGCCGCAATAGGTCTCATCTTCGGACTGATAGTTATAATCTTTCCCGAACAGGTCATGCGCATCTTTTCAAACAACGAAATATTTATAAATGCAGGCGCACAGTATCTGAAAATAATCGGCTTTGCCTATGCGTTTTTTGCATTCGGGAATACTCTGTTATGCGCCCTGCGCGGAGTGGAAATCGTTAAAATTTCGGTTGTTGTCAACCTTTCCGGTCTTGTTACCAACATATTTTTGAACTGGGTGCTTATTTTCGGCAACCTCGGCGCGCCCGCAATGGGCATAAAAGGCGCGGCAGTCGCAACGCTTATAGCAAGGCTTGTTGAGTTTACCGTCACTGTGGTTTATGTATTCGGCATTGACAAAAAGCTCGGACTGCGGCTGCGTCATTTGCTGCGGTTCAATAAGTTGCTGGCACACGACCTTGTAAAATACAGCACGCCCGTTGTAATAAACGAGGTGATGTGGTCCCTTGCAATAAGCATGCAGGCGGTGATACTGGGGCATATCGAATATTCGTCAGGAGACCCTGTCGCCTCCAACACGATTGCCGCGATGATTTATCAGCTGGCGTCGGTTGTCATATTCGGAGTTGCAAACGCGGCGGCTGTCGTTGTCGGCAAGGCGATAGGCGAAAAGCAGGAGCAGCAGGCGCTCGAACGCGCGCACACTCTGAAGCTCATGAGTCTCCTGCTGGGCGTTTTGACATTCGGCATAATTTTACTGCTGCGTCCGCTCATACTCGGTCTCTACGATCTGCCCGAACAGACGATAGCTCTCACCCACGACATGATATTTGTAACAGCGGTAACGTCGATTTTCGTAAGCATTGCTTCGGTCAGCATTGTGGGTATACTGCGCGGCGCGGGGGACACGCGCTTCTGCCTCATTATCGAGCTTGTGCTTCTGTGGGGCGTTGCAATACCGGCGGCGCTGATTGCAGTATACTTCCGTCTGCCGGTGCCGCTGGTGCTCGCACTGATGAAATCAGACGAGCTTTTAAAGGCGGTTGTCTGTCTTATAAGACTGCACGGCAAAAAGTGGCTTAATTCAGTAACGCGCGACAAGCTGAACATCGCACAGTAATCAAAATCAAAAGCAGCAGGATTTTATCCTGCTGCTTTTTATCACTGCTTTTTAAACGAATACTCCGTCGCCGTTTCAAAAACCTCTCCCGCCTTTACAAGACATGACGGAAAATCCGGATTATTGGGAGTGTCGGGCCAGAACTGCGTTTCAAGGCAAAACGCATAGTATTTTGTAAGCGGCAGACCGCCCTTTCCGCACGGCTCGTCCAGCATATTCGCCGTGTACAGCTGCACGCCCGGAAGATCGGTCGAACAGGTAAGAGTAATGCCGCTTTCGGGACAGTAAGCGACAACCGCGTCCTTTTTATACCCGCGCTCTTTGCTCAGAACAAAGTTATGGTCATACCCGCCGCCCAGCTTCAGCTGCGGGTGTTCTCCCGCAATATCACGGCCTATCGGCTTGGGCTGCCTGAAGTCAAACTCCGTATCCGTCACGTCCATAAGCCCGCCAGTAGGAATAAGCAGGCTGTCAACCGGGGTTATCGCATCGGCTTTTATTTGCAAAGCGGTTGACAAATTGTTCTTTGCGCCGAGATTGAAATACGCATGATTTGTAAAGTTCATTACCGTATCCTTATCGGACACCGCTCTGTAAGCGAGCGTTAAGATATCATTTTTCACGGTAAACGTCACCGACATTTCAAGGTTTCCGGGATATCCGCCCTCGCCGTCAGGCGAGCATATGGTAAATTTCACGGCATTGTCTGCAACCGCCTCTCCCCTGTACATGCGGTGCGAAAAGCCGCAGTCACCGCCGTGAAGTGAGTTTACGCCGTTGTCGTTTTTGTCCACACTGTATTCTGCACCGTTTATTTCAAACCGAGCTCCTCCGATACGATTGGCATACCGCCCGACGGTTGCGCCCTGATGCGACCCGCCGCCGACATATCCGTCAAGGTCGTCATAGCCCGCAACGCAGTCCACGCCCTCAAAAAAAATGTTATGTATCGTCGCGCCGTACTCCATGATATTGACGGTCAGTCCCCCGTCGCTTATTGTAAATTCGTGCACATCGGCGCCGTCTAACGTGCCGATAACCTTTTTTTCAACCATTTTTATTTCCTCCGCAGCTTATTTATTATAATTATGTAGAATAAGTCTTGTTTTGTCAACAGTTTATTGCTATAATTTTACTGTACGGAGGATAAAGCTATGGTAAATATAGGCAACAGCTGGGACAGGCTTTTGGCGGATCAGTTTGAATCGGAATACTATAAAAATCTGAGGCAATTTTTAAAGCACGAGTATTCTCACTATACAATTTATCCGCATATGAACGATATTTTCAACGCGCTGCGCATGACGGACTACGACAGCGTGCGTGTGGTGCTGCTCGGACAAGACCCGTATCACGGTCCGGGTCAGGCGCACGGCATGTGCTTTTCGGTTAAGGACGGCGTGGAGCCGCCGCCCTCGCTTGTAAATATTTTCAAAGAGCTGAAAAGCGACCTCGGTATCGACCCGCCCCAAAGCGGAAATCTGACCCGCTGGGCACAAAACGGCGTTTTGCTGCTCAACACCGTGCTGACGGTACGCGCAGGACAGGCGGGCTCTCACCGCAATCAGGGCTGGGAAAAGCTGACCGACAGGATAATAGAGCTTTTAAATGAGCGGGAAAAGCCCATGGTTTTCATGCTTTGGGGACGCCCCGCGCGGGAAAAAGCACGGCTTATCACCAACCCCGCGCATCTTATATTGGAGTGCGCGCACCCGTCGCCGCTTTCGGCGTACAACGGGTTTTTCGGCTGCCGTCACTTTTCAAAGGCTGCCGAGTTTTTACGGCAAAACGGTATGGATATGGACTGGCGGCTGTAAACAATTTTATCTTGACAACCGCACACGGCGGTTGTATAATCTTATCGAAAAAAGGGAGCTTGGTTGAACCTTGCTGAGAGTGGGCTGTGTTGCCCTGACCTTACCTGATTTGGATAATGCCAACGTAGGGACATAAAACAGGCGCGTTTTCAGGGCGCGGTGTCTTTTGTTGGCACCGCGCTTTTTATATGAAAGGAAAAGAAAATGAAACAAAGTCTTGAAAACGTAAGAAAAACGTGTCCGCTGATTCACTGCATCACAAACTATGTGACCGTAAACGACGTTGCAAACGCGCTTCTGGCAATCGGCGGTTCGCCCATTATGGCGGACGATATCCGCGAAACCTCCGACATAACCTCCATCTGCTCGGCGCTTGTTATAAATATCGGCACGTTGAACGAGCGCACAATTCCCGCGATGTTCAATGCGGGACAGACTGCAAAAAAACTCGGTCACACCGTGGTTTTAGACCCGGTGGGCGCGGGCGCATCGCCGCTTCGCACCGAAACCGCCCTTGAGCTTTTGGAAAAAATAAGACCTGATGTCATTCGCGGAAACATTTCGGAAATCAAAACGCTGGCGCACGGCAGCGGCTTTACATCGGGCGTCGACGCCGCCGAGGGCGACACGGTTACAGAGCAAAACCTTGATGCCTCTGTGCGTTTTGTAAAGGATTTTGCAAAAAGCTGCGGCGCCGTTGTGGCTGTCACGGGAAAAATCGACCTTGTAAGCGACGGCGGCAAGTGCTATGTCATTACAAACGGAGCGGCACAGATGAGCCGTATCACAGGCACGGGCTGTCAGCTCTCGGCTCTGACCGCGGCGTTTGCGGCTGCCAATTCACAGGATAAATGCACCGCTGTCGCCGCGGCTGTATGCTCAATGGGCTATGCGGGCGAGCTCGGCGTTTTGCGCATGAGCGAAAACGACGGCAACTGCGCTCTGCGCGGCTATATAATAGACGGACTTTACAATATGACGGGGGACAAACTCCAAAGGGGCGCAAAGTATGAAATCAGATGACCTTTTGCTGTACGCCGTTACCGACCGTGCCTGGCTTGGCGGCAGAACGCTTGTGCACGACGCAGAGCTTGCCATAAAGGGCGGCGCAACGATGCTCCAGCTGCGCGAAAAGCATATCGACCGCGAGCTGTTTATGACCGAAGCTAAAGAGCTTAAGGCGCTGTGCGACCGCTACGGGGTGACATTTATAGTAAACGACGACGTTGATCTTGCACTGAAATGCGGCGCGCACGGCGTACATGTCGGACAGAGCGACGAGGACGCCGCCTGTGCGCGAAAAAAGTTAGGCGACGATAAAATAATCGGAGTCTCGGCGGCTACGGTGGAGCAGGCAGTCGCAGCGCAGGCGGCGGGCGCGGACTATATCGGCGTCGGCGCGGTTTTCCCGACGGATACAAAGTCGGACGCGGACGCGGTGTCGCTTGATACCCTGCGTGCAATTTGCAGCGCCGTATCAATTCCCGTCGTCGCCATCGGCGGCATTACGCGCGATAACATTTTGCGGCTTGCGGGCAGCGGCATTTCGGGCGTGGCAGTTGTCAGCGCGATATTTGCGGCAGACGACATAGAGGACGCTGCAAGGGAGCTTACGGAGCTTTCAAAACAGCTGTAACATAATTTTTAGGAGATATACAATGATAAAAGCGGTACTTTTTGATATGGACGGCACGATTGTCGATTCAATGGGCGTGTGGAAACACGCGGGCAGCACATACGTGCGGTCGCTCGGAATTGCGCCCGAGCATGACCTTGACGATAAAATTTTCCACATGAATATGACGCAGTTTATTGATTATATCAAAAAGACCTATTCGATAGATACGCCGTTTGACGGTATTTTAAGGGATATAAACGACCAGATGACAAGGCTTTATTCAGCCGTCGGGCAAAAAAGCGGCGCCCGCGACCTGCTTTTTGCGCTCAAAAAGGCAGGCTTTACGCTAATTCTTGCAACAGCGTCGGGCGAGGATATCGCAAAGCCCGTGCTGTCCAGGCTGAATATGTGGGATATTTTTGATTACCATTACTGCAATATATCAAAATCCAAGCCCGATATCTTTTATAAAATCGCCGATGATATCGGCGTTAAGCCGTGTCAGTGCTGCATCGCCGAGGATACCCTGTCGTCTGCCGCGGGCGCCAAGAGCGCCGGGCTTAAGGTAATCGGCGTGTATGACGGCATCACAAAATTTTATCAGGGTGATATCAAGGATATATCCGATTTGTATTATATGACGCTTGATAATACAGACAGTATAGTAGAAGACATAAAAAACATTTGTTTGCAGCCGGTTTAAACCGGTTACATAAAACCAAAGCGGCAGGTCGGGGGCACCACTTTCTGCCGCTATACAAAATTAATGTGAGGAAAAGAAAATGAAAACAGCATTAACAATCGCAGGAAGCGATTCCTGCGGAGGCGCCGGAATACAAGCTGACATCAAGACCATGACCGCCAACGGCGTTTACGCCATGAGCGCGGTCGCGGCTCTTACCGCTCAGAACACAACCGGCGTTCAGGGGATTTTTAACGTAAGTCCCGAATTTTTGGGACTTCAGCTTGACTGCATTTTTACGGATATCTATCCCGACGCAGTAAAAATCGGCATGATGTCGAATGCCGGGCTTATAGATGTTACGGCGCGAAAGCTCAGGGAGTACGGCGCGCGCAGCATCGTCACAGACCCCGTAATGGTCGCAACCAGCGGCGCAAGGCTTATAGACGACAGCGCGGTTTTGACGCTGACGGAAAAGCTGTTTCCGCTGAGCCGCGTCATCACCCCCAACATTCCCGAAGCCCGCGTGCTTTGCGGACAGGAAATCAAAAACGAGCGCGATATGGAAACGGCTGCAAGGACTATAAGCGAAAAATACGGATGCGCAGTTTTGTTAAAGGGCGGGCACAGCGTAAGCGACGCGTCCGACCTGCTTGTTGACGGCAGCCTGATACAATGGTTTCGCGGCACACGGATTGACAACCCCAACACACACGGCACGGGCTGTACTCTTTCCAGCGCCGTTGCGTCAAACTTAGCAAAGGGTATGGAGCTGAGACTTGCGGTGGAGCATGCCAAGCGCTACATTTCGGGCGCGCTTGTCGCAGGCTTGAACCTCGGACAGGGCGCAGGCCCGCTCAATCACGCTTTTGATATCAGGGGGGAATATTAAAATGGGAAAAACAAATAACTCAGCGCACGTTTGCGCCGAAAACGGCACCTCGCTTTTTGCCAACGGGCTTATCTGGTTCGGCGCGGGAGTGTCGCTGGCTGAAATCCTGTCAGGCACAAGCTTTGCACCGCTTGGGCTTGCGCGGGGCGCGCTTGCGATTTTACTGGGACACCTTATCGGCGGCGTGCTCATGTTTTTAGCGGGCGTTATCGGCGCCAAAACGCGCAAAAGCTCAATGGAAACGGTGAAGCTCTCATTCGGAAAATACGGCAGTCTGCTTTTCAGCGTACTGAACATAGTACAGCTTGTCGGCTGGACGGCAATCATGATTTATGACGGAGCGCTTGCCGCAGACGGCATTTTCGGCGTCGGCAGCTGGGTCTGGTGCCTGGTCATCGGCGTGCTCATTGCAATGTGGATATTCGTGGGAATAAAAAGCCTTGAAAAGCTGAACACCGCCGCAATGGCGCTTTTATTTATTGTGACGCTTGTGCTCTGCAAGGTGATATTTTTTGACGGAAACGGCGTCTGGAGCAGCTCCGAGGGGCTTTCATTCGGCGCGGCGGTCGAGCTGGCAATAGCAATGCCGCTTTCATGGCTCCCGCTCATCAGCGACTATACAAGCAAGGCGCAAAAGCCCGTCAAAGCGTCGGCTGTAAGCGCCGTAACGTACAGCATTATAAGCTGCTGGATGTACTTTATCGGAATGGGCGCCGCGGCGCTGGCGGGCAGCTCGGACATCGCGCAGATTATGCTCGGCGCGGGGCTTGGCATAGCAGGGCTTGTGATAATTATATTTTCAACGGTTACAACCACCTATCTTGACGCATTTTCGGCGGGGGTTTCCGCCGTAACACTCAGCAAAAAAATCAGCGACAGGTGGTTTGCGCTGGCGGTCACGGGAATAGGCACTCTGCTGGCAATAATTTTCCCGATGGACGATATAACGGGATTTCTCTATTTTATCGGCTCGGTCTTCGCGCCTATGATTGCGGTGCTCATCGCCGATTTCTTTGTATTAAAGCGCAGCAGCGCCGATACCGGCTTGGATATCACAAATCTTATCGTCTGGTTTGCAGGCTTTGTCTGCTATCGGCTGTTTTTGCACATCGACCTCATAACGGGCAGCACAATCCCCGCAATGGCGGTGACCTTTGTCCTGTGCCTTGCGGTCGGAATTATAAGAAAGAAGTTCTCAAAATGAAATGTGTAATCATAGGCGGCGCGCCTATTTCAAATTATGAGGCGGCGGGAAAATATATTGACGGCGATGATTTCATAATATGCTGTGACAGCGGTCTTTACCACGCTCAGGGGCTTGGTGCAGTCCCGTCGCTTATAGTAGGCGATTTTGACTCGCATCCTGCGCCCGATACGGACATTGAAACCATCACGCTGCCCTGTGAGAAGGATGACACGGATACGGTATTTGCGGCAAAAACCGCGGTAGAGCGCGGATATGACGAATTTGTGCTTTTGGGCGCTGCCGGCGGCAGGCTTGATCACACGCTGTGCAATGTTTCAATTCTGCTTTTCCTGTTTGAAAGAGGCAAGCGCGCCGTGCTTGCCGATGATTTTTCGGAAATGGAGATTGTCGGAGCGCAGGAAAAGCAGGTTGACAGCTCCTTTTCCTACTTTTCGCTCATAAGCCTTGGCGGTACCGCGCAGGGCGTCACCGTGACGGGCGCCAAATACCCGCTTTGCGACGCCCAAATCAAGTGCGATTATCAGTACGGGGTCAGCAACGAGGTATCGGGCAGCCTTCCCGCAAGGGTGAGCTGCCGTCACGGCAGACTCCTGCTTATAAAAGTGAGATAAAATCTATAAAAGGCTTCCGCGGGGGAAGCCTTTTATTATTACGCTTTTGTCACATCGTTGAAAATTAAAAATATTTATGATAAAATCATAAAAAAGCAAAAAGGCGGTTACCTTTATGAACAGTATTCTTCTTGTGGAGGACGACTCGGTAATAATAAAGAGTCTGACGGAGTTTTTAAGCGGCGAGGGCTTTTCGGTGGCACATGCCGACGGACAGTCTAAAGCGATAGCAATGATGGAGGAGAGCAGCTTTGATATACTTCTTATCGATATTTCACTGAAGGAGGGAAACGGCTTTGCCGTGTGCGCATGTGCTAAGGAAAAGGGGCTGCCGGTTATCTTTCTGACGGCGTCGGGCGACGAATACAGCGTTGTAACGGGTCTTGACATGGGCGCCGACGACTATATTTCAAAACCGTTCCGCCCGAGAGAGCTTGTGTCGCGGATAAGAAGCGTTTTGCGCCGCTGCGGAAAAATGCGCTCGGTCATAACGCTGGGCGACGTTACGGTGGATACGGACAAGGGCGTTGTTGAGCGATGCGGCACGGACGTTTTTTTGTCCGCGCTCGAATACAGGCTTTTACTGGTGCTGCTCAATAACCGCGGGGTCATCATGTCGCGCTCCAAGCTGCTGGAGGATATCTGGGACGTGACGGGAGACTTTGTCAACGACAACACACTGACCGTTTACATCAAACGCCTTCGGGAAAAAATAGAAAACGACCCGCAAAACCCAGACATTATAAAGACGGTGCGCGGCATCGGATATAAAATAGAGCTATGAAGCTTTTTTCAAACCCCGAAATCAGGAAAGTCCTGCTGTGGCTTTTGCTTGTATCCGTAGTTTTCTGCTCTCTTGCATTTATCTTTTTCGGCGTGTACGGATTTATCATCATGCTGCTGGCATTTGTTTCGTCCTTTGTAATATATTTTTACTTCACAGCCGAACGGTACAAGCAGCTGCGGCAGATGAGCGACAGCATCGACCGCGTGCTGCACGGCGAGGATTTCGGGCTGATATGCGATTACAGCGAGGGCGAGCTGTCGGTACTCCAAAGCGAGATACGAAAAATGACAGCCCGGCTGCGCGAGGCGGCGGACAGCCTGAAAAAGGACAAGATATATCTGACAGATTCCATTGCGGACATCTCGCACCAGCTCAGGACACCGCTTACCTCAATCAATATTATGGTATCTATGCTCAGAGAGCAGGAGCTGTCATACGACAAGCGCACAGAGCTTGTGTATTCGCTGAAAAGCATGCTGTCCCGCATCGACTGGCTGATTGAAACGCTGCTGAAAATGTCCAAAATCGACGCGGGCACCGCGTTTTTCGAGAAAAAGCAGGTATCGGTGCGTGAGCTTATCAAAAAAGCGTCAATGCCGCTTGAAGCGTCGCTGGACGTCCGCTCGCAGGAGCTTATTACGGAAATCGGAGACGAATTTTTCTGCGGCGACATCGCATGGAGCGCCGAGGCGGTAAGCAACATTCTCAAAAACTGCATGGAGCACAACCCGCCGGGCGGAAAAATATATGTAGCAGCGCGCCGCACGAGCGTTTTTACGGAAATTACAATACGCGACACGGGCGCGGGGCTTGACCCCGACGATATACCGCGCCTGTTTGAACGGTTCTACAAGGGAAAAACATCAACCGAAACAAGCGTCGGCATCGGACTTGCGCTGGCACGCAGCATTATCGCGCAGCAAAACGGCACGATTAAGGCGTCAAACCATCCCGACGGCGGCGCACAGTTTACAATACGCTATTACTTCGGAATTATTTAAGGTACTGATATGGAAAAGACGAAAAGCAAGGTATTGCGGGCAGTATGTATTTTAATATCGGGAATTATCGCCGCGGCGGCAATTTTTATGCTTGATTTTTTCGGACTGCTGCCTCAAAAGAGCTACGACGCGGAATACTTCGGAATTGAGACGGTAAAAAGCACGGTCGATTTCAACGGCAACGGCACGGACGACTATACCGACATTCTTATCGGGGCAAGAAAGGACGCCGAAAACAAGCCCGAATATACGGACAAGTACTATGCGGGCGGATATCCGCCAGAAAACGAGGGAGTGTGCACCGACCTTGTCTGGCGCGCATTTGCCTTTGCAGGCTATTCGCTGCGCGATATGCTGGACCGTGACATACGCCAAAACCCGCAGGATTACCCCCGCGTATCCGAGCGGGATATTAATATCGACTTTCGGCGTGTGCCCAATCTGAAGGTGTTTTTCGACAAGTACGCAGAAAAGCTCACAACCGACATTACCGAAATTTCCGAGTTTCAGCCGGGGGACATTGTAATTGTCAACGGCACAAAGCATATCGGCATAATCTCGGACAGGCGCGCGGCAAACGGCGTACCGTTCATACTTCACAACGGGGGTCAGGCAAAGCGGGAGGAAAACGCACTGTGGAAAATGTCAATAACGGCGCACTACCGTTTTAACGCCCGAAATCTGCCGGACGAAATACTCATAAAAACCGAAAATACGTAAGGCTTTAAAAAAGCCTTACGTATTTTTTTAAATTACTTAAATTATTTGTCTGACAGGGCAAGCAGCTTCGTATCGACCTTTGATTTATAAAGGCTGTCGATATCACGGGCGTCATTTTCAGGTATTACATTTTTCAAATCAAGCCCGCCGTCGGCGTCCACTTTAAAGCAGTACATATCTCCGGCGATAAGAAAATAACATTCGGCGCCGTTTTCCGTGACGGCATTATCCTGTATGTTAAGAAACATGAGATAACGCCCGCCTTCTTCGAAATGCGGGTCACCGCCATGGCTTGAATAAGCCGTATCGCCGACCACGCCGCCGAAAATGCGCACGTTTATCTCGGCGCCCGCCTCACCCTTAAGCACGCTCAGGGTTTTCATGACATGGTCGGTATACACGCTTTCGCTCTCACCGCCCCTGTCGTTTACAATCTGATACTCCTTGCCGGTAAACTCACCCACCAATATTAAATCTGCGCTTTCCTCAAGCTCCTGCGCCGGAATGAACGCATATTCCGGAAACACTGCCACACCCTTTGTAGGCTTATTTTCTGTCTGCGTTTCATTACTGTCATCCGGTTTATTTTTGTCCGAAACCGCGTTCAGATACAGCTGCTCAACCTCCTGATGCACTTCTCTGCCCTCAAAGTCAATGCCGTCGCCGTCTGTCTTAAAGCAGCCGTGTATTCCGTTTATGCAATAGTAAACCGTTTTGCCGCCGTCATCGGCTTTTTTAAGATACAAAAGGTATTTCTGCCCCTTTTCAAGCGGCTCTTCTGACGAGCTGACGGTCAGCCCGTCCTGCTTGCCTCCCCTGATGCGCACCGTTATGCTGTCCCCCGCGACACCCTTTACGGTCTGCTGAACATTAACGGTAAAATCGGTGTACACATCGGCAGAGCTATCCGTTTTTGCAGGCACGTATGAAAAATCTCCGCTCGCCGTACCTATTACAATAAGGTCTGCCTGCTTTTCCATCTGCTCTGCCGTCAGGGCTTCATATGTTACGCGCACAGACGCTTCAAGGTCTTCATTTTCCGCCGCGCCCTGCGTACCCGACGCCGTGCCTTGTGCACCCGAAACGGGGTCTTGTTCGATTTTTCTGCCGCATGAGACAGCAGTAAGCAGCACTGCCGCCGTCATTATAAGCGCAAGTAGCTTCCTTTTCATATTTTTCCTCCTTTACGGTTTTTCATCGGTGCTTCATCTATATATGTAATCTGCGGCGTAAAATGTTGCGTTTTTTTAAATATTCAATATTTTTCGTAAATTTTCCACAAATTAGTGTCGATATTTTTGTGTATGATGTCGTGTGAAAACAAAAATATTCCTGTTTTTTAAAATATTCTTGTATATCGGGGTTATTCGTGTTATACTAATAGAAGCGAAATATGCCGACAGGGCGCAAAGGTCGGCTGTTACATAATAGGCATAGCTTGCTATGCTTTGTTTTTTGTTACTGTTTCACTGAAATTTTACCGCCGTTTCCGGCGGTAAGCCATACAAAGGAGAATTAATGGAAATTAAAGAAAAAATAGCAAAGCTGAACAGCCTTGCAGACAAAGCCGCCGGTGCCTCGGCGGCTGAAACGACACGCGCTGCGCGCGGAGCACAAACCCGAAACGGACGCACGGCACAGGCAAAAAAGACGGTAAAGACCGCTGAAAACCAAAAAGACAAGCGCACCGCACAGGCAAAACAGCCGAAAGCGGCAGAACGCTCAAACGGCACGGCGGCGCGAAAAACCAAAACCGCCGCCAAGGACAGGCGCGCTGTCGCCTTGAATCAGCAAAACATCGCCGATATACAGGCGGCATCGGACAGTAAAACCAAAACCGCAAAGCGCAGCAGCGGTAAAAAGCTGAAGGTAATTCCTCTCGGCGGTCTGGACGAGATAGGCAAGAACATGACCGTTATCGAGTACGGCGAGGATATGATTATCATAGACTGCGGTCTTGCCTTCCCCGACGCCGATATGCTGGGCATTGACCATGTAATACCCGATTTTACCTACGTCATGAAAAACCGCAAAAAGCTGCGCGGTATTTTTGTCACTCACGGGCACGAGGACCATATCGGGTCTCTGCCCTATTTTCTCAAAGAAATTAACGTGCCGATATTTGCAAACAAGCTGACGCTCGGTCTTATCAGGCGCAAGCTGATTGAGCACAAGCTGGACAAACAGAGTATACTGATGGAGTGCAAGCCGGGCGACGTTATTAACCGCGGCTGCTTTTCGGTTGAGTTTATAAAGGTCAACCACTCCATTGCCGACAGCGCGGCGTTTGCCGTCAAAACCCCTGTCGGGACAATAATCGACATGGGCGACTTCAAGATAGACACAACCCCGATACGCGGACGCATGATAGACCTTGCAAGACTGGGCGAGCTGGGGCGTGAGGGCGTTTTGCTGCTCATGTCCGACTCTACCAATGCGGAGCGCCCCGGCATGGCGCTGTCGGAGCGAAAGGTAGGCGTATCCATCGAAAATATTTTTGCAAGAGCGCGCGAAAAGCGGATTTTTGTTGCCACCTTCTCGTCAAACGTACACCGTGTTCAGCAAATAATCACAACCGCTGTCAAATACGGCAGAAAGGTCGCGATTTCGGGGCGCAGCATGGAGGGCGTTGTCGCCGTAGCGCATGAGCTGGGATATCTCGACTATCCCAAGGGCACAATAGTCACCATTGACCAGGCAAACAGATTTCCAAAAAACGAGATAGTGATTATCACGACGGGCTCGCAGGGCGAGCCGATGAGCGCGCTTTACCGAATGGCGTTTTCCGACCACAGGAATATCTCCATTACAGGCGACGACCTCGTCGTCATTTCCGCCTCGCCGATACCCGGCAATGAACGGCTTGTATCCGCCGTTGTCAACGAGCTGGAGCGGCTGGGAGCCGAGGTCGTGGCGGACAGTCTTGCGGGAGTGCACGTATCGGGTCACGCATGCCAGGAGGAGCTCAAGCTGATTTTGGGGCTTATAAAGCCGCGCTTTTTCATGCCGGTTCACGGCGAGTACCGTCATCTGCTGGCGCATAAAAAGCTGGCGGTGGAGACAGGCATTGCGGAAGAAAACATATTTATAAATCAGATAGGCGGAGTGCTGGAGCTAAGCAAAACCACCGCGAAAATCACCTCCTCCGTGCCGTCGGGACAGATTATGGT
Source organism: Clostridia bacterium (assembly GCA_017937065.1). Taxonomy (GTDB): domain Bacteria; phylum Bacillota; class Clostridia; order Oscillospirales; family QAKW01; genus RGIG9041. Next base: position 53,668 of record JAGBEI010000013.1, read on the forward strand.
AGACGGCGGCGGAATAGGCGATGTGGGCAATATCGTAATGAGGGACAGACATCTTCTTGCCGAGGACGGCATGATTGTCGTAGTTGCGGCTGTCAGCACAAAGAAAAAGAAGATAATGTCAGGACCTGACATTATCTCCCGCGGCTTTATATATATGCGCGAAAGCGAGGAGCTTATCAACGGTGCAAAGGCGGCGGTTACAAACGCTCTCAAGCGCAGTATGGAAAGGGACGTCTTTGACTGGAGTACCATGAAAACGGAGGTGCGCGACAGTATTACAAAATACGTCACTTCAAAAACCAGGCGAAGCCCCGTTATAATACCCGTAATAATGGAGGTTTAATAATACCGGCTGCAAAAATTTGCAGCCGGTTTTTACTAAATTTCGCAGAATATTTTTTCAGCGGCAGATTTTTTTGCGCAAAGGCACATTTTCGCACTCAAAATCCCATCGCTCAGCGGAGAATGAGAAACATCCCGACCCGCAACCACATCGCAGAAATTGCGTATCAGCGCCGCATCGCCTCCGGAATGACCGTGTCCCGTCGGGAAACGATAGGTCTCTGTCGCATCGCTGTTGTGATAATACAGCTGCACAACGCCGGTGTTGAAATCAAACTCGACAGTACCGTAATATCCTATGAGCCGGGCGCCGCGCTTGCCCGCTCCCTTTCTTGCGATAAAATCCTGAGAGTAGACGGCATGCATTCCGTTGCTGTATTCCACGATTGCGCTGCCGCTGTCCTGATTTCCCGTATCCACCGCAAAACAGCAGCCCTCCTCAACAGCGTATCTGTCGCCGTATTGGGCTACGTTTTGCGCACTTTCGGGACATTCCTTCGCGCGCGGACATTCGGAGCATTTCTGATTTGCCGGCATGTCGCCGTAAAAAACCTGCTTTGAATCCACAGCGCAAATTCGCACAGGCTGAATTTCCTCCAAAAGACTGTTTATGTAATCAAAATCGTGCGTGGCTTTTTGCAGCCACAGCCCTCCCGTTTCGTTTTCATCACGGTACCAGCCGTGGTAGTAGCATCTTGCATAGGGCACGTTGTTATATGCCTGAACATGCGCGACATGCCCTATCTTTCCGCTTCTTATTATATCGCGCACGCAGTTTACAATCGGAGTATTGCGCAGAGGAAAGGACACCACAACCTTATTGCTGAAATCGGGAGAAGCGCCGAGCGCTTCAAGCGCGCTCAGCTGCTGCTCGTTTATACATACGGGCTTTTCCAAAAACGTCGGCAGTCCGTACCTTGCCGTAAGCAGCATAAAGTCGGTGTGCAGGGAGCAGCGCGTGCCTATTGTCAGGCAGTCGAGCTTTTCGCTTTTAAGCATCTCTGACGCATCGGTGTAAAAGTGCACGCCGTCATATTCCGCATACTTTTCTTTCATGTCCTCCGTGTTGGGGTCGCATACCGCCTGTATTTTAAAGCCCTCGTTATCCGCGATTTTTTTAACAATCGGCGTCATGCGGTGACCGCTGCCGATTACTCCTATTTTGTACATACAGCTTTACCTCCGTTTTTTTATTTATATTACCATTGCCGCGTCTTGAAAGCAATAAACTAAAGTGTTTATATTTAGCACAAAACTGCTGTTGATATATTTTAAAAATATGATATAATTTTAAAAAACGCAGGGGTGACATTATGGAATTTTCAAGCGACAGGATTTCCGATAAATATCTGGAGCTCAACATCTGCGGAGTGCAGCGAACATTCGGAAAGGAGCGGGAGGCGTGCCGTCCGAACGGACGCCTGGACTATCATATTTTGTACCTTGCCGAGGGCAGCTGCATTCTCACAAGAAACGGCGTGCGGCAAAGGGTTGCCTGCGGCAATATGATACTGTTTTATCCGCATGAGCCGCAGTTTTACAAATATCCCGCCGGCGAAAACGTGACCTCACTGTTCATGCACTTTTGCGGCACGGGCGGCGCTGAAGTTTTAGAGCAGTGCAAACTTGACAAACCTGTCGTGTATATAGGAAAAAGTGAACGGCTGGAGAACATATTTTCAAAGCTTGTAAACGAGTATATACTGAAAAAGCCGCTGTTTTCCGCTGTCTGCGCGGGGCTTATAATTCAGTTTTTAGCGGAGGCGGGAAGACGCGCGATGAGCGGAGAGCAAAAAATATACCCCGAGGGACGCATCGAGCAGATATGCAGTATTATGCACAAAAATCTCCGTGAAAATCACCCCGTATCATACTACGCGGCGCTGTGTAATCTCAGCGAAAGCAGATTTCTGCATTTGTTCAAGGAGCAGACCGGGCACTCGCCCAAACAGTATATTATTAAGATGAAAGTAGAAAGCGCCTGTTCTCTGCTGAAATATCACGGATGCACAATACGTGAGGCGGCTGAGTCTGTCGGAATTGACGACCTCAACTATTTCAGCCGCCTGATACGGTCGCATACGGGATACTCTCCCGGCAGACTCCGGCGTATGTAAATTTGATGTTTTTTATAATCCCGCTGTAAAAAGGCGTAATATCCGTTAAGGATATTACGCCCATGGCGGTCAGTATATCACTATACGTATAAGATAAAAGAGAAGACTCGTCATGCGGCGAATCCTCTCTTTTTTGTTGCCTGCGGTGTAAATGTTCATGACAGATTTCAGCAAAGCATTACGCTCTGAAATTATTCCCGCAATCATGACAATAATATATTCTTCTGCGATTTGAGAACCAGCGTTTTGCCTGCCATACATGACCTTTTCCGGATACTTTATGTATAATTGCCATCCACCAATCATAACAAATAAGCACCGTAAATCCAATCATCCATTTGCACATTACCCACATAAAATACCAAAATCCAAACAACACCGTATACAAACATCCGTGCTTGCTGGATTCATCCGATAACTGTACTTTTGTGCTGCCGCATTTTGGACATTTAACGTTGATTGACATTTTTCCCCTCCTTTACCAAAAAAGTGCGCAGCCGAAGCTACGCACCGAAAAACACATAACTCCGATTGCTGCGACACAACTTCTGACAAACTACAAGAGAAAGCCAAAATAGAGAATGTGTTTTTGCCAAAACAAAAAGCACTTCTCCCATAGTCTGTCCAAATATTAAGCTGTGTCGCACCGTGATTATATCACAAAGAAAAAAATTACGCAATACTTTTCATCAAGAATTATTATCCACAAGTTTAGCCGATTAAAATTTAGATACCAAACCTAAAGCATTCTGAAAAAGAAAAATCGAATACCCATAACTCAAATCCGTTAAGAACATCGAGGAAAATACAGCGGGTATTTTTTGCACCCGTACAGCCGTATCGGCATAGGATAAAGGGAAAAGGGGAATGAGCTATGTATCGATTCGGTATATTCGGCAAGGATGCCCGAATGAAATATCTGTGTCTGGCACTCAAACGGGACGGATACCCTGCCGAGATGTTTGAAAACCAGGACCTGCAACAATTTATTGACGGAAATGATATCATAGTTCTGCCGATAAGCCGCGATTATGACGAAATACTTGAGCTTTGCCGCGGGAAAACGGTTATGGGCGGATTTATCGGCGATGTTAACGAGACCTGCGGCGTTAAAATCATAAATTACGCCGCGAGTGATTATTTCAGAATACGCAACGCGCTGCCCAGCGCCGAGGGCGCTTTGCAGATTGCCATGGCGCAGACCGATTACACCATATGCGACTGCAACGCCACGGTTTTAGGCTACGGCAATATCGGGAAATGTCTGACCGATATGCTGCTGTGCCTGGGAAGCTCGGTAACCGTTGTTGCCCGAAAAGAGAGCGACCGCGCGCAGGCGGAAAACTACGGCGCCCTGGCGTGTGATTTTTCCGTGCTGCCGCGGTTAAAGTCGGATATTATCTTTAACACCGTGCCGGCGCCCGTGATAGACCGCGGGGTACTTGATACACTGACGCCCGACACGCTGATAATAGACCTGGCGTCAAAGCCCGGCGGCACCGATTTTGACTATGCCTCAAAGCTGGGCATCACTGCCCTGCACGCGCTGGGCATACCCGGAAAATTTGCGCCGCGCACTGCCGGCGAGATATTAAAAAGCACCATTCTTTCCATGCTGACGGAGGTGTAAAATGGAAGAAAAAATAAAACTCGGTTTTGCGATGTGCGGCTCGTTCTGCACGCTGAACGAAGTTGTGTGTACACTTTGCTCGCTTACCGAAAAATATGAGATTATGCCTATAATGTCAGGTATAACCTATGAAACCGATACACGTTTCGGAACAGCCATGAGCTTTAAGGAGCGAATAACAAATGCCACAGGCAAGGATATAATCCATACAGTAGCTCAGGCAGAGCCCATCGGCCCCAAAAAGCTGCTCGATGTTATGGTAATCGCACCCTGTACCGGAAACACGCTTGCAAAGCTTGCAGGCGGAATAACGGACACATCGGTCACTATGGCGGCAAAAGCTCATCTGAGAAACGGCCGCCCGCTTATCATTGCGCTGTCAACCAACGATGCGCTGTCGGGAAGTGCCAAAAATATCGGCGCGCTGATGAACTATAAAAATGTTTATTTCGTCCCGTTCTCACAGGATAATCCTCATAACAAGGAACGCTCCTGCATTGCGGACATGAGTCTTATTGACGATACAATAAAAAGTGCGCTGAACGGCGTGCAGCTTCAGCCCATGATTAAATAAAATTCATAAGGCACTTATTATATAAATATAAATAACTGAGCGCCGCACGGTGTGCGGCGCTCAGCTGAATTTCAGAGGGAGCCGAATTGAAACGTATTTTATCAGTTCTTTTATCATTAACCGCGGCGACAGCTTTGGCGCTTTTACTGTGCGGCGGCGCACAGGCACTGAAAAACTACGGCAGATTTCTTGAAATCGAGGGCGGCAGGGACTGCATTGTCATGCACTCGGGTGAAAAAAAACGGCTGAGCGTCAAAAGCGCACTCACGGGACTGCCCGTTATACACGGCAAAACATTTTACTCGGATAATCCGTCAGTCGCGGCGGTCGGACGCTCATCGGGGGTCGTGCATGCCGGTCTTTGCGGCAGAGCTTACATAACAGTAACAGATGGGCACGGACGGACGGACAGTATTCTGATAGAGGTGACAGGCGGCAGAAAGGCAGGACTTATATGGCTTGCCGCAGCTGCCGCAATCATAACAGCCGCCGTACTGTTCATACGTCGCATCACACGTACAGGCTGCCCCTCAGCACATAAAAATTCGGACCGGTAAATTTCTTACCGGTCCGTTTTCTAAAAGAGTTATGCCAGCTTATTGAGCTTTAATGTCAAGGCGCTCTTCTTTCTGTTGGAATTGTTTTTGTGAATTACGTTATTTCTCTCAGCCTTCTCAATCTTTTTAACGGCATCCAGATAAGCGGCTTTAGCCGCGTCCTTTTCACCGGCCTGAGCAAGTGAATCAAACTTTTTGATAGAAGATTTAAGCTCTGACTTGATGATTTTGTTCTGTAATGTTTTGGTATTTGTAACCAAACATCTCTTTTTTGCAGACTTGATATTCGGCACGCCCGGCACCTCCTTTGTTTTGACTTTTTAAAATAGCGATTATCATTTTAACATTAAATTTGCTTAAAATCAAGTGTTTTTTGAAAATAGTTGGTTTTTTACGCACATTTTATAATCTCGGCGTTTTACAAAGCACGGCTTTCGCGCTTACCCTAAGCCTTAACGATAATTTTTAAATAAATTATAAATTTTTCTTGACATTGACACTTAAACAATGTAGAATAATTATGAGTATAACTATAATTATTAAAGGAAGCATTTTTTGTCAGACCTTATAAACGATATTTCAATCATAGAAAAAGCGGGAGCGGGCGATGAAAATGCGGTCTGTTATCTCACAGAGCAGTTTTCGCCTGTAATAAACGGCATTACCCGCTCATATTTTCTTTACGGCGGCGACAGCGACGATCTGTACCAGATAGGTCTTATTGCTTTTTACGACGCCGTTCGGAAATTCGACAGTACAAAAAACAGCGATTTTGTTAAATTTGCAAAGGTTTGTATCCACAGCAGAATAATAGACGCGATTAAAGAGGCAAATCGTAAAAAGCATTCACCTCTCAACACAGCGGTCGGCTTTGACAATGTCGACGCGGTCGGCAGCGTTGACCCCGAAAAGAGATTTCTTATACGGGAGCAGCTGCTTGCCGTTTATTCGGCAATAGATGTAAAGCTTTCGGACTATGAAAAGCGTGTTTTAAATCTTTATGTTGACGGCTTATCCTATAAAGAAATAGCCGCGCGTACCGGCAAAAGCGTAAAATCGGTGGATAATGCGATTGCGCGGATACGCAGCAAACTTGTATAATGCCCGTAAAGCTAAGTGGCGGAGCGCTGGTATACAGAGGGAACGGTTCAATTCCGTTTAGGGTAAAAAATATTTTTATACCACAAGAGAGGTAAACGCAAATGTACGAGGACAAGAAAATTATTTGCAAGGACTGCGGTCAGGAGTTCATCTTCACAGCAGGCGAGCAGGAATTCTATGCAGAAAAAGGCTTCCAGAACGAGCCTCAGAGATGCAAGGCTTGCAGAGATGCAAAGAAGGCGGCTGTTAAAGGTCAGCGCGTTCTTTATGATGCAGTCTGCGCAGAGTGCGGCAAGGAAGCAAAGGTTCCCTTCAAGCCCACTGAAGACAGACCTGTATACTGCAGCGATTGTTACGCTAAATTGAAAGAGCAGGCATAATTTATACTGTTGTAGTCCTTAACGGCATGTGCATTTTGGCACATGCCGTTTTTGCTTGCGCAATTCATCATATATTGCAAGGATATATTGACATTTGCCTCACGATATGATATGCTAATTTGCGAATAAATCGCAAATTAGCATAAGAGGGTAAATTATATGAAAAAACTCACGGCAATACTTATGCCGATATTCATAATTATTACAGCGCTCGGCGGGTGTTCCGTAAATACCGCCGACAGCGGACGCCTGAGCATTGTGTGCACATCATTTGCCGCATACGACTGGGTCTGTGAAATCGCGGGTGCTGCCAAAACGGGCGGCGCTGATGCGGACGATACCGCGCAAAGCCTTAACATAATAATGCTGCCCGACAGCGGGGCGGATCTGCACAGCTATCAGGCTACGGCGCAGGACATTGTAAATATCTCAGCCTGCGACCTGATTGTGCGCACGGGCGGAGTATCCGAGGGCTGGATAGACAAAGCGCTGAAGGAAAATAAAAATACGAAAACAGTTAATTTTCTTCAGCTTCTCGGCGCAAACACGCTGAAAACAGAGCACACCGACCATGACCACAGCAACGGCACAGGCGACACCGAGCTTGAGACAGACGAGCATGCCTGGCTTTCGGTCAAAAACGCAATAGTCTTTTGCGATGCAATTTCATCTGCTCTTATTGAGCTTGACTCGAATAACGCAGATATTTACAGGGAAAATTGCAGGAAATATACCGAAAAGCTCAGAGCCGTTGACGCCCGATTTGAGGATATGGCGGAAAAATCGGAAAACAACACGCTGTTATTTGCAGACCGCTTTCCTTTCCGATATCTTTTAAACGACTATAAAATAGAGTTCTTTGCCGCCTTTCCCGGATGCTCGACCGAAACAGAGACAAGCTTTGATACAATAATCTTTCTTGCCGAAAAGACGGACAGCCTGAACCTTGACTATATAATGACAATAGACAGCTCGCAGTCCTCCGTCGCAAAAACCGTGCTGAAAAACACAAAGCGCAAAGACGTGCAGATACTGTCTCTTGATTCAATGCAATCCTGCGGCAAAAAAGACTATGACTCCGGGAAACGGTACATTTCGGTTATGGAGGCAAACCTTGAGCTGATAGCGACGGCACTGGGCGGTGAAGCAAATGATTAGTCTGAAATGCGAAAACCTGTATGTCGGTTATGACGGCAAAACGGTAGCCGGGCCTTTTGACTTTGAAATCGGCAGCGGCGATTACCTGTGTGTTGTCGGCAACAACGGTTCGGGAAAAACAACCTTTATGAAAACCCTGCTCGGACTCCTGCCTCCCGTTTCGGGAAGAATTGTTTTCGGCGGCGGGCGCACACATCCGGGCGTCGGATATCTGCCGCAGCAGACGTCTGTTCAGCGTGATTTTCCCGCAACAGCCAAAGAAATTGTTTTATCAGGCTGTGCCGGCAAAATGTTTTTGAGCAGGGCAGACAAACGCAAAGCGGAATTTAACATGAACCGCACCGGAGTGCTCTCCGTTGGGAACAAATGCTACCGTGAATTATCGGGGGGGCAGCAGCAGCGCGTACTGCTCGCCCGCGCGCTCTGCGCGGCAAATGATATAATGCTGCTGGACGAGCCTGTTTCCGGGCTCGACCCGACAGCCGCAAAGGAAATGTACAAAATAATAAAAGAACTCAACCGCGACGGCATGACAATTATCATGATTTCTCATGACATGCAGTCCGTCGCCGAAAACGCGAGCTGCATACTGCATGTCGGAGATACCATTTATTTCGGCGGCAGAGATGAATACTATCGGTCATTTTCAGAAAACGGGGGACGCTGATATGCTTGACAAATTATTATACTATTTTCAGTTTCCGTTTGTGACATACGCGCTGATAGCAGGCGCCTTAACCGCGCTTTGTTCTTCGGTTTTCGGGGTTACCCTCGTACTGCGCCGATTTTCGTTTATCGGCGACGGGCTTTCGCACGTCGCGTTTTTCGGTATGGCAATAGCCGGAGTATTGAGCGTTTCCAACAGTATGCTTATTGTCATGCCGGTAACGATTATATGCGCCATAGCCGTACTGTGCACGGGCAAAAACTCAAAAATCAGAGGTGATGCGTCAATCGCAATGCTGTCTGTCGGCGCCCTTGCACTGGGCTATCTTGTAATGAATCTTTTTTCCGTTTCGTCCAATTTATCGGGAGACGTATGCAGCACGCTTTTCGGTTCCGCTTCTATCCTGACGCTCAGCTTATCCGAGGTCTGGCTTTGCGTAATTCTGTCCGCTGCCGTAATCCTGCTCTTTGTGCTTTTCTACAACAAAATTTTTTCAGTCACCTTCGACAGTGATTTCGCTCAGTCAACGGGTATTCGCACAAGAATTTTCAACCTGCTTTCGGCAGTGGTTATCGCTGTCATTATAGTGCTGGCTATGAATCTTGTCGGCTCGCTTTTAATCTCTGCGCTGATTATATTCCCTGCGCTGTCCGCAATGCGGCTTTTTAAAAGCTACCGCGCTGTAATTATTTTTTCCGCAGTCTTTTCAGTGGTTTGCGCTGTTGCGGGCATTTTAACCGCAGTGCTCACCGGCACGCCCGTGGGCTCGACAGTGGTTGCCGTCGACATTGCAGGATTTTTAATCTGCTGCGGCTGCGGCTTAATATTGAGGCGCGCCTGATATATGTTTTTTCAGTCTTCGCCAGACTACGCGTCACATTCGTACAAAAACATTTCGTCACGGTCAAAACCGCAGCAGCAACCGCAAAAAGCTCACCGCGCTGTCATAAAAAACAAAAGCCTTTTATCGCAATGTACGAAAAAAGGCTTTTTTATTTTAATATATTTTTCGTTAAAAGCGAAGCTGACGTAACTATTTTACAAAACTCTCATGGAACCTTGTAATCATGGCTGCGACCTGGGCGCGCGTGGCGGTGTCGCGAGGAGCGAAAATCTTGTTTCCGTCCTTGTCGTCCATACCGTCGATTATGCCCGCTCTCTGACAGATTACCACCGCTTCCTTGGCATAATTCTGTATGCGTTCCGCGTCTGCAAAGACCATTTCATCAACCCTTGTCTCAAGCGTAACTCCTACATTATTTGCATATCTTACCAGCATTACGCAAATCTGCTGACGCTGAACGTTCATTGAAGGCATGAACTTGGTCGGTTCCATACCGTCTACGATACCGTTTTCAGACGCCCACTTAACCGCAGGTGTGTACCATTTGTTTGCAGGTACGTCATCAAACTTGGTTTCAACATCGCGGTTTGAAGTATCAACGCCGCTCAGGTTGGCAAGTATCTGTACAAACTCAGCTCTTATCAGATTGCTGCTCGGTGCAAACGTACCGTCTGCCATACCGTTCATCAAGCCATACTGTGCAACGTAGTCAACATACTTCTTGTACCATCTGCCGTTTTCGATATCAGGGAATACTTCCGAGCTGTCTACCGGAGGATACTGAGGCTGGGTCTTTGTGCCCTCTGCCGTTCTGGTTTCTTCCTTATCGCAGTATTCGCACTTTCTGGTCTCTGTTCCGTCTGCCTCCTCTGTGGCGTCGTTGTTGTAAACATACTCGCCCCATTTATGTGCGTCCGGATTAATTGCTATCTTCTCAGTCGTTGTATGAGCAGCGTCATTCTTACAGGTAAGCAGCTTCTCGCCCTCTGCTACGCAGGTAGCTTCCTTGGTAACAACACCGTCATCCCATGCGTGACCTGTCGCCGTACCCTCGTTCACCTCGGTATAGGAGTGCCCGCAAAGTCCGCATGTATACACTGTGCTTGCGTCCTTTTCACACTCCGCCGGAATTACCTGCGCTGTATAAACATGCTCATGCTTATCCTCGATTATAACATACGGGCAAGCGTCATTTTCACCCAAAGCCCAAACGCCCTCAAAGTCAAAGCCGACAAAGGACGCTGCGCTTTTCATTTGCTCTGCAGAAAGCGAAACCGCGTCTGCCGTGCCGCCCTCGGCACCGATTACGGGGTTATACTGCGCATCGCTCTGCGCAAAAAAGCTGTTTTTTACCTTACCCCTGAGCTTGCCGGAAGGATTCACAGCGCCGAAAACAGGACCGCAGACCTTAGCCGAAATTTCATCGTTTACATTTAAAGTGTTATATACAAGCCCGTTTACAACGCCCGCTATTCCACCTGCATAAGCCGAAACATCACTGTCCTCTGCCGACGCAGAAACAGCGCCGCCGTTTTTGCAGTCGGAAACAACAGACGTGCAGGCGCTCTCATCAACCGTATCAGAAACCGCCGCCGTGTTTGCCGTGTACGCGGCAATTCCGCCTGCCGCCGCGCGGGACTGCGCCGTGTCCGAGACCGCGCCCTGACCTTTGACCTCCGCAGTGACTGCGCCGTTATTCTCACTGTTTCTTACAGACGTAACCTTTTCTGCACCGAAAAACGCGCCGATACCGCCCGCATACGCCTGAAACGTACTTTGGGCATTTATATCCGCGTTGTTTATACAAAATTCAATATCAGCTTCATAACCGCCGATGCCGCCCGCATACACAATATCCGCATTTTCGGCACTCACCTTGACCGAGCCGTTATTTACACAGTATGAAATATTTCCGTACGCGCCGGCAATTCCGCCTGCATAAATACTTTTTCCGCCCGTTACATTTACAGTGCCGCTTGAAGTGCAGCAATAAACCGTCATTCCGTCACACAAACCGGCGGCGCCGCCGACATACGCTCTGCCCGACGCATTTACGGTAATATCAACGGAAAAAAGGCAGTTTTGCACCCTGCCGCTGCCCCTTGCGGCAACAGCGCCCGCATATACTTTCTGCAAGGCGTCATTATTTACAATTTCAATATCACCGCTGACCCTGAGATTTTTTACAGTACCCGTTAAAACCCCGATAAGCCCCGCTTCGGAGTCTGATTTTATATTCAAGCCCGATATTTCATAACCGCAGCCGTCCAGCGTGCCGCCGAAGCTCTCAAGCAGCGGACCGTCTGTCTGAACATCCGAAAGATCTATGTCAGACACCAGCTTATACTCTCCGTCTGCCGCACCCGATAAGGAAAGCAGCTGCTGCTCTGTTTCTATTTCCGTAGCATCCGCGGCAAGCACAGTCACAGACAGTGTAAAGGTTATAAGCAAAACAGCGGACAGAACAAAACAGAGTATCCTTTTAATTTTGGACATAGTTATCCCTCCTCTAAGAGATCTGTCAATCAATAAAATTATACCGAATATTCAATTTTGTTCCTGTAAGAATTATAGTATGATTGCATATAAAAGTCAATATTTTAATTTTGTTATATATTCAGTTTCGTCAGAAAATCAACCGCCATCGTATAGCCCTCAAAGCCGTGACCCATTATAGTCTTTTTACAGACCGCCGTAAGGTAAGAGTGATGACGAAAAGACTCGCGCTTGTGTATATCGGAAATATGAACCTCCACCGTCGGCACGCCCGCGGCGCTGACCGCGTCGGCAACGGCGACGCTTGTGTGAGTATATCCCCCCGCATTGAGTATTATCCCGTCATAGACACCGCGCGTCTTTTGGATCTCGTCAATAATCGCGCCCTCGTGATTGGACTGGAAAAATTCCGGCAGCGCCTTGCCCTTGCAGTAGTCTGAAATATATTTTATCAAATCATCATAGGTTTTTCTGCCGTAAATTTCCGGCTCCCGCAGACCGAGCATATTGAGGTTCGGCCCGTTTATGATAAGTATTTTTTTCATTTTCGCACTCCTTTAAATATATCTGAAATCAAGGTTTTTGCTGTCATCATGCAGTCCCACAGCCTCACAAAAGCCGCCGAAAAAAAGCGGGAGATACTTTTTAAAGTCATTGTCCGACGGCGTGCTCTCCAGCTCCTCCCTCGACATCCATTTAAGACTGCCCTCGTCGCACGTATGCTTAAGACTTCCCGAAAAATCGTCGGTTTTGTAGCACATAACAATATACCGTGCTCCGGTACCGACATGTATCCAGTGAATAATACCGCAGCTTTCAAGACTGTGAACGGTAAGCCCCGTTTCCTCGTATACCTCACGCACGGCGGAATCATAAAAGGACTCTCCCCGCTCGACATGCCCGCCGGGAAAAGCGAGTCCGCGCCATGAACGCACCCGCTTAATAACGGCGATCCTTCCCGTTTTTGGATCGGTCACCATCACCATATTTGTAAATTCAACGCTTTCGCCCTCACTCATGCTTTTAAACAATCCTTATTACACAGTACCCGCACGGCACGCGGAAGCACGCCTATATCCGCGCGGTCGGTATTAACTATCTCTCCGTCGCAGCACAGGGCGTTTATGCCGCTTATAACCACCCGCCTGCATTTCTTATAAAAAATGATATCCTCGAACTTTTTAAACGGACGGCCCGTTTGCGTATCAATGTGCTGTCCCTTTTTATATTTTCCCACAAGCGAGACAAACTTAAAGCGCGATACCTTTTTAACTATCATGAGGTCAATCAGTCCGTCGGTAATGCTCGCTGCGGGCGACACCTTAAAGCCGCCGCCGTAATAGTTGCCGTTGCCGGCAACCGTCAGCAGACACTCTCCGTCAAAGACGCCGTCCTTCCCCTGCTCGTCAGTGTACTCGACACGTATATGCATTCCGAAGCTGCCCGCCAAGGCGCGTGCTACGCCGAGAATATACGCCATGCTGCCCGAAATCAGCGGTTTCTTTTTTAATTGAGACGCATAAAGCACAACATTCAGGTCAAAACCCGTGTTTACGGTATTGACCGATACACCGTCGTCCACGGTCAGCACGTCCGCCTCGATACACTCCGTGCCCGTCTCGTTCACGGTGCGAACAAAGTCATTTCCCGTGCCTGTCGGTACAAGTGAGATATACGCCCTGTCCGAGCCGCTGTCTATAATCGCGCGCACCACCTCGTTTATCGTGCCGTCGCCGCCGTATATTATGAAGTTTATATCCTCGCAGGCGTCCTCAAGCGTTTTTTTGACAAACCTGCAGGCGTCTCCCACGCCCGATGTCACGTATGTACTTCCCGAAGCCTTATACTTCATCGCGCCGCCCTGACCTGCGGCGGGGTTTAATATATGTACTGTTTTCATAAAGCTCTCCGTATTTTATTTACAGCAAGATTATACCACAAATACCGCCGCATGAACAGTATTTTGCCGAAAACACCGCGGCGCAAATAATTAATGCGCATTTTTGCGACTTTTTAGCCGCAAAATTGGCTTGTGAAAAGAAAAATAAGACTATATAATATAAAAAACAACATAAAAGGCACCGGCAGAATTTCCTGCCGCACTTGAAAGGAGCCAAAATGAAAAATTTCAGAGCACCCGCGACCCCGCTTATTACCGTAGACCCTTACTTCAACATATGGTCGTTTGCCGACACGCTTTACGGCGACACCCCGCGCCACTGGACAGGTCAGCGCCATTTTCTGACCGGTATTGTAACAATCGACGGTGAACCGCTGAAGTTTATGGGTATGCTCAACCCCGACAATTTACGCTACCGCACCGAGCCGGAGGTTATAGAGCAGATAAGCTGCGAGATACGCCCGATGACAACAAAATATGTGTTTGAAAACGAAAATGTCACGCTTAAGGTGGATTTTATGACTCCTCTTATCCCTACCGACCTGTATCTCATGTCCAGACCTATTTCCTACATATCTTACAGTATAGAGGCAAAGGACGGAAAGCCGCACGACATAGAAATGTACATAGATGTGAGCTGTGAGCTGTGCGTAAACACCCCCGACAGGGCTGTAACGCTGGGAAAAACGGATTATTCGCTGACGGCATCATCGGGAACGGACAGCATGCTTGTACGCTCAGGCGACGACCACCGCATTGAATGGGGCACTCTGCACCTGATAGCGCCGGGCTTTGAAACCTACTTTATAGACGCGGCAAACAAGGCGGCAAAATTCCGCCGCTGTGTCGAAAGCGCCAAATACACACAATATAGAAATGTTGAATGCGGCAGTACCATAAGACCGCAGGACGGCTGGACGGCGCTTGCCTGTCAAAAGACATACGGCAGCACAAAAAAAGCCGGGGACTTTATCTGCATCGGCTATGACGATATAAAATCAATACAGTATTTCGGCGAAAACATCGAAGCCTACTGGCGGCGCGACGGCGCACAGTTTGAGGATATAGCGCATCTGGCGGTAAAGGACTATTCCGATATATGCGCGCGCGTTGTAAAATTTGAAACCGAGCTTATGGAAAGGGCGCGCAAAATCAGCGATAAATACGAGCAGATCCTGTCGCTGGCATTCCGCCAGGTAATTGCAGCGCACAAGCTCTGCTGGCATGACGGCGAAGTACAGTTTTTATCAAAGGAAAACTATTCAAACGGCTGTATCGGAACGGTTGACGTCACATATCCGTCCATACCCATGTTTCTCGTTTACAATCCCGAGCTTGTCGAGGGTATGCTAAACCCCATATTCAAGATGTGCAGCCTGGGAATGTGGAAATACGAATTCGCTCCGCACGACGTCGGACAGTACCCGCTTGCAAACATGCAGGTCTACGGTATCGGCGACAGATTTACAAAGCGCTTTCTCGAGCGCCGCATCTATGAAAGCGGCATGACGCTGGAGCAATATGAAAAGTCGTATCAGATGCCGATTGAGGAATGCGGCAACATGCTGCTTTGTGTCGCAGCCGTGTGCGCGGCAAAAAAGGACACGTCCTATGCAAAGGAACACCTTGATATACTCAATATGTGGGCGGATTACCTTGTAAAATGCGGCTTTGACCCTGCGAATCAGCTGTGTACCGACGATTTTGCAGGTCACCTTGCCCATAACTGCAATCTTTCCGTAAAGTCAATCGAGGCGCTGGCGGCATGGTCAAAGGTATTGTCTCAGCTCGGAGAGAATGTAAAGTCCGCATTTTACCGCGTAAAGGCGGAGGAATTTGCAAAGTGCTGGGAGCAGCATGCAAACGCCGGTGACCATTACAAGCTTGCGTTTGACCAGGATGACGAGAGCTGGTCGCTCAAATACAACATGGTCTGGGATAAGCTTTTGGATCTCAACGTATTTGACAGCAAAATCGCCGAAAAAGAGGTTGCACATTACATGACAAAAGTTAACCGCTTCGGCATACCGCTGGATATACGCTCCGATTACACAAAAAGCGACTGGCAGATGTGGACAACAGTGCTGACCGACAATAAGAAATACCTTGACACTGTGGTGGACGCGATGTACGAAATGCTTGAAAACACGCGCGACCGCGCGCCATTTACCGACTGGTACTATACATCAACTCCGTACAAACGCAGCTTCCAGAACCGCACCGTTCAGGGCGGACTGTTTATCAATCTGCTCAATCTGAAATAAACCCGCTCAAAAAACGCATACAAAATCCCGTGCTTTTTGCACGGGATTTTTTGCATTTACCATTTGTCCCCGCTTAATATTTTTTTACACTTTGCAATATAATAGAGATAGACGCAAAAAAATCTGTCAACAATAGAATATATAACTAAAGCGAGAGTCCCCTTTGCTATTCAGACGGCGGGATGCGCTCGCTTTCCTGCGGCGGGCTGTACCGGCGCAGGAATGTTAATACACCAAAGCCGTAATTTCGGCGGAAACGGAGCGTTTATGGATAAGTTTTCAAAAAAGGCGGGCAGCGCCCTGCAAAATGCACAGAACATCGCGTGCGCACTGGGGCATACCTATATCGGTTCCGAGCACCTGCTGCTGGGAATACTGAAGGAAAGCGAAAGCGTGGGCAGCAGAATTCTGCTGTCACGCGGAATAACATACGATAAGGTGCGTTCAAGACTGTGCGAGCTTGTGGGAACAGGCAGCAAAACGCTGCTCAGCGCCTCGGACATGACCTCACGCACACGCCGTATTATCGAGCAGTCGATGGTATACGCCAAAAAGTTCGGCTTCACATCTGTGGGCACCGAGCACATACTGCTTGCGATTGCGGCGGAAAACGAGTGCGTAGGGATGCAGATACTTTCAAAGCTGGGGCAGGATTCCAAAACGCTGTCTGCAACCATCAGAGAAAAGCTCGGTCTGTACGAGCTGATAACTCCTCAGACTCCGACAAAGCCCTCCAAAAGCCTGAAGGTTCTGCCCAAGTTTGCAACAAACCTCGTAGATGAGGCGCGCCAGGGTAAAATCCTGCCCGCCGTCGGACGCGACAGTGAGCTTGAACGGGTTATGAGCATTCTTTCAAGGCACAGTAAAAACAATCCGTGTCTTATAGGCGAACCCGGAGTCGGCAAAACCTGCATAGCGGAGGGGCTGGCGCTTCGCATCAGCCGCGGCGAGGTGCCGCCGCCTCTTGCGGGACAGCAAATATATATGCTGGACCTGACCTCCATGATTGCAGGATCAAAATACCGCGGCGAATTTGAAGAACGTCTGCGCGCCGTTCTTGACGAAGCGGAGAAAAATCCGGATATTATACTGTTTGTAGACGAAATGCACATCATTATCGGCGCGGGCGCGGCGGAGGGCGCGATAGACGCCTGCAACATTTTAAAGCCGGCGCTGGCGCGCGGAAAAATAAAAATGATAGGCGCGACCACAATCGAAGAATATCACAGGCATATTGAAAAGGACCGCGCGCTGGAGCGCAGATTTGCGCCTGTCATGATAGACGAGCCGAGCGAGCAGATGACCCTTGACATACTCCACAGCCTGCGTGCAAGGCTGGAAACGCATCACAGCGTAAAAATCGAGGAGTCCGCCATGAGCGCCGCGGTATCCCTGTCGGTGCGCTATATCGGAGACAGATTTCTACCTGACAAAGCGATTGACCTTGTAGACGAGGCGGCGTCCGTCAAGCATATAAGCTCGCTCACACCCGCCCGACCGTCCCGCACATATTTAATAGGGCAAAAGCGGGAAAAGCTGGAGGAGCTTATAAAAAAGGGCAAATACGAAGAGGCTGCACGCCTGCGCGATGAAATAAACGAGCTTAAAGCAAAAGCTCAAAGTGACGACGGTTCCCTGCCATGCGTTACCGAGGAGGACATCTGCTCCGCCGTATCCCGCTGGACAGGTGTTCCCGCCGGAACACTTGACGCCGACGGCGCCGACAGACTGCGCGGAATGGAAGCGCGCATAAACAGGCGGATTATCGGACAGCCCGCGGCAGTAAAATGCGTATGCGACACACTGATACGCGCGGGCGCCGGACTCTGCGACCCTGCGCGGCCTCTCGCCTCTTTTCTGTTCTGCGGCACCACGGGAGTCGGTAAAACCGAGCTGTGCAGAGTGCTGTCCGACGAGCTGTTCGGTACAACAAAGGCGCTTATAAAGCTGGATATGGCAGAGTTTATGGAGCCGCACAGCATCGCAAAGCTTATCGGCTCTCCGCCGGGCTATGTCGGGCACGACGAGGGCGGCACCCTGTGCGAAAAAATACGCTCGCGTCCTTACAGCATCGTGCTTTTTGACGAAATCGAAAAGGCGCATCCTGAGGTGCTCAATATACTGCTGGGGATTTTGGACGACGGAGTATTGACCGACTCACACGGGCGCGTCGCAGGCTTTAAAAACACGATTGTGATACTGACAACCAATATCGGGACAATGAAAGCCGGCAGTATCCCGCTCGGCTTTTCGGGTGACGGCGCGGGAGAGCAGATACGAAAGACTGTGCTGACAGCTCTGAAAAAAACACTGCGCCCCGAGCTTTTAAACAGAATAGACGAAACCCCGGTCTTTGAAATGCTGAAGGATAAGGACATCAGGGAAATTACCGACGGAATGCTGAGTGAGCTGAAATTGCGCCTGTCGCGCAAAGGAATAGAGGTTGAGTTTGACCCGACGGTTACCGACATGATTTGCCGCCTCAACGGCACATCTCAGTTCGGTGCACGCAACATCAGACGTCTTATTACAAGACATGTCTCCAACCCCATTGCCGCCATGATAATCTCCGGTGTGTTAAAGCCCGGCTGCCGCCGTGCATTTTCCCAAGCCGAGCTGTCCGAGAACGGACTTGTAAAATCCGACCGCGTAGTATATAATTTAACTTGACGTCCGCGCGCAAAGAAATTCACCGCGCGGCGCAGGCTGCCGTCTGCCGAGGGCACGGTACGGTAATCGGTAAAATTACACGGCACTGCAAAAGGGAAATGTATGAAAGCTTATAATATTGCCGTCATCGGCGGCGGATTTATGGGACAGACCCACAGCTTCAGCGCGCAGAGCATACCGTTTTTCTACAACTGTAAATTCCGCGCGGTTTTGCACACACTCTGCGGCAGAGATCCGCTGAAAACCGAAAATCAGGCGCGCCGCTGGGGATTTTTGCACGCAACAAGCGACTTTGACAGCGTTGCAGGCAATCCCGAAATTGATATAATAGACATCTGCACGCCCAATCCGCTTCATTATCCGCAGGCAAAGGCGGCAATCCTTGCGGGAAAGCATGTTTACTGCGACAAGCCGCTGTGCGTAACGGCGGCGCAGGCGGATGAGCTTGCAGAGCTTGCAAAAAAACATAACGTGTGCTGTCAGGTGACCTTTCAGCACAGGTTCTGGCCCGGTCTTATGCGCGCCAAAGAGATACTTGACGCGGGCGGTATCGGCAGCATTACAAATTTCCGCGCAGCATTTCTGCACGCGTCTCTTGCCGACGGGGACAGACCGTATGCATGGCGCAACGCGCCCATAAGCGAGGGCGGCGGGGTATTGAACGACCTGGGCTCGCATATCCTTGACCTTATAGTACATCTTTGCGGAGATATCGACGATATAAAATCCGCGTTCAAAACCCTATACCCTCAGCGCCGCGGCGAAAATGGACAAATGCTCGATGTCTTGTCCGACGACGCGGCATACATGCTGCTGAGGCTGAAAAACGGCGCCTGCGGCACCGCCGAGGTTTCCAAAATAGCAACGGGGCTGAGCGACGTCCTGAAAATCGAGATACACGGCACAGACGGCGCACTGTTCTTTGACTTTGACAGACCGGGGCAGCTCGGCTGCTCCGGCGGCGGCAATGACGAAATAAAAATAATCGACTGCCTGCCCAAATACCCCGACAGTGATTTTCTCAACAGCACGCAAAAGCCCGGCTGGGCGCGGGCACATATCCACAGCTACTACACATTTTTAAGCAGCATATCGAAAAATCAGACGCCGTCCCCGTCTTTTGCGGACGCGGCAAAGGTACAGCATTTAATAGAGACTGCGAGAAGAAACACCGTATATTGAGTACGCAGAATGTTGTCTGTTTTATACCGAATGTTTTAAAACCGATAATTTTATTGATTTTGCAAAAATGACGCGTTAATATTAATGCAGACAATAAACTGTCGGAGGTGTATGAATTGAAGGATTTTTTCAGAGAAGGCAAGCCGCTGCACTTTGTATTCCCCATTGACGGCGACTGCCTTAACGCACATGACGGAACGCTGACGGAAAACGGGCTTGAAATTACGGCGGCAGTCAGCGCACCGCGCGGAAGAAATGTCAAAATCAACGGCTGTGCGGCTGAGTTTGACGGACAAGACTACATCTGCACCGTCAGGCTGAACAAAAGCCGCGCAGGGCTTTGCAAAACCGTCCTGTCGGCGTCGGACGACAAGGGAGACTGCGACTGCATAGCCGTATACGACGTGTCGAAAACGCAGGGCGGCTTTCGCATCTCGTCAGACGACAACATACTGTTTCTCCGTGACATAAACGACAATCGGGATACATACAAGTCCATATTCGAAAATCCGTATCTTGCGGTATATAAACGCGCGCACGACCTGTACGGCGCAAAGGTACACCTCAACCTGTTTTACGAAACGGACGATATGCATACCTTTAACGAAAAGGGGCAGTATTTCAATCTGTCCATGATGACGGACAAATTCAAGTCCGAGTTTGAGCAAAATTCCGACTGGCTGCGCCTGTCGTTTCACGCGCGCAGCGAGTTCCCGCCAAAGCCCTACGAGCACACGTCGGCGCAGAGAATAAAAGAGGACGCGCAGCTTATCAACCGCCAAATAATTCGGTTTGCGGGTCAAAAAACGCTCGCGCGCGGCGCCACCGTGCATTTCGGTACGGCAACGCGGGAGGGCACGGCTGCCCTGCGCGCTCTGGGCTGCGCTTTCCTTGCGGGATATTTTGAGCACACAAAGGACGGCAAGCCCCTTGTCGCCTATTATTATCCCGACAGGCTTACAGACCGTATCGGCGCACGCGATTTCTGGATGAATACCGAGGACGATATACTGCACGCGCGCATTGACCTTGTTCTCAATGCCGTAAAATACCCTCAGCTGCTCACCGAGCTTGAAAAAATACGTCTCTGCCCCCACCGCGCCGGCTTTTTAGAGCTGATGATACACGAGCAGTATTTTTATCCGCAGTACAGCCGGCATATTCCCGAATTTGAGCTGCTGATTACCGACTCTGCAAAATGGGCTGTGCAAAACGGGTACCGCGGCATGTTTTTCAGCGACGAGCTTTTATAGACGGTTGACAAAACAGTAAAAAGCCTGTATAATAGCAGTGCGCATCACAAGGTGCGCGCATACCACACAAGCGGTTTAAAATGAAGCTATAATAAAAATATCGAAGTGTCACAAGGCACGGCGGCAATCAAGTTGCGGCTGTGCCTTTTTATTTTGTCGCCGTGACACGGATTAAAGGAGAAATACAAATATGCAGACAACCTCTTTACAAAGAACAGGTCTTATGAAAATGCTGTACTCGGCGCTGTTTTTGGCGCTGGCGCTTGTGCTGCCGTTTCTGACAGGTCAGATACAGACTGTCGGCAACATGCTCTGTCCGATGCACATTCCCGTGCTGCTGTGCGCGTTTATGTGCGGGCCGCAGTGGGCGGCAGCAGTCGGCTTTACAGCCCCGCTGCTGAGATTTGCACTCTTTACGATGCCGCCGATGCCAAACGGCATTGCCATGGCATTCGAGCTGATGACATACGGTCTTGTATGCGGTCTTATGTATAAGCTGCTGCCCAAAAAAATCGGATATACATATCTGTCGCTGATTATCGCCATGATTGCGGGAAGACTGATTTGGGGCGCAGGTATGCTTACTATTGCCGGTATAACCTCCGGGGCGTTTTCGCTGTCTGCATTCTGGGCGGGTGCCGTAACGGGCGCCGTTCCGGGAATTATATTGCAGATTGTGCTTATCCCTCCGCTTGTCCTGCTGTTTGAACGATACGCTTCATCAAAAAAAGCATAAAAAATACGGTACGAAAATCGTACCGTATTTTTTTATCACAGCCGCCGTCCGTTTCCCGTAAAGGATTTTATGTTCATATGATTTTTCCGTATATCGCATACGCTTGTCGGCGGAAACGGCATCTCCCCGTCCGCCCTGCCGTCAAGATTTACCTCGTACAGAAACGGACCGCTGTAATCAGCCTTTTCCAGCAGCAAAACAAGCTCGCGCCAGTCAATTTTTCCGCATCCCGGCAGCGCGTGCCGCTCGTCCTTAAAATCGTAATCGGAAATATGCAGCGTCACAAGCTTGCTTGCAAACCGCTCCAAAAACCTTGCATGACTGTCAATAAGCAAATGGTTGACGTCAAAGCAAAAGCGCAGGCGGTCGTCGCTTTTCAGTATCTGCGCCGTTTCCTCACTGTCACGGCAAAGACAGGTGCGCGGCAGATTTTCCACCGCAAGGATAAGCCCCAGCTCCTGCGCCCTGTCCGCCAGCACCTTAAGCGACGCCTTGGCGTTTTTTAGATACAGTCCGCGCTCCCGCTCGTCAATCGGCTCGGAGCTGGGATGAATTACAGCCACCCTTGCGCCAGCCTCCGCCGCCTTTTGCATATAGTCCGAATGCAGACAGACGGTGTCCTCCCGTTTTTTTCTGTCGGGCAGGGATATGTTGATATCCCGCGAAAACGGCAGATGCACCGACCAGATTTTCACACCCGTGCGCTCGCTCTCGCTTTTTATTTCCGCCCAGTTCAGCGCAGGATAATCCTCACGCCGCGGAGATATCTCAATAAGCTCTATCCCGAATTTTTTGTAACTGTCAAACGCCGCGCCGTCAAATTTTTTACAGGAGAGCGCAGTCTTCCATTTCGAAAAATCTGTCATAACACCGTCCGCCCTTATTTTTATTTTACTGAATTATATCAGATAAAATATCCCCCGCGCAACAATAAAATATAATTTAGTATATGTTAAAATAACCAAATTTTACCCCCCCCCGCATCAATTTGCACAAATTTTTGTTAAAATACAAAAAACGATTGATTTATTATTTACAAAGATATAATATTTTTATGGTATTTAATTTTGTTCCTGAAAATTAAAAACGATTGGAGAGATGAATTCATGAAGCGATTTATCTCGGCGGTTTTGAGCGCATGCATTATGCTGTCGCTCATCGGTACGGGCGGATTTTCATTCGCCGTCCCCGCCGAAAACCCAATGCAGGGCACTGAGTATTCCGCGATGTTTGACAGCACGTCGGACGTATACGGAAATACCTTTGTCATCAGCCCGCAGTGGCAGACCGATTCTGCCGTTGAGGGTGAAACGGATATGCAGTTTGTATTTTCCGGTGTAACAATTACCGAAAAGTATGATAAGGCGCGCCACTTTGCAAGCTATGACGCGGCAGCGGCAGCGTTTGAAAGCCGATACATACGGGACGGCGCGCTCACAAAGGAAATTGCAGCTGCAGTACCCAGCTTTATACTTGCCGCGGGAACATACGGCGGCGATATAACAGTAAGGTACAGCGCAAACATTTACGGTGCAAAGGCGGGTATCAATCCCAACGACCCCGACTTTGACATAAGCGCCGCTTTACCGACAGATGCGTGGAACGCAAACCCCGAAAGGAGCGGCAGCGAGGGCGAAACAGTCATCTCGGGCACCGTGCTGCGCTCCAATAAAAACGGCAGCTCCGCCTCCGACCTCAAATACGAGCAGCCGCTGAAGGACGCAGGCGTCACAGGCTACACGCTGAACATCGACGGCGTTAAATTTACGGGCACGACGGCAGTTTTGTCCAACGACCTGACCTATAATGTCGGTCTTGCCAGAACAAACGCCGTAAACGTGTACAACACGATATTTAACGGTGTAAACTACGGTCTGAGCGCGGACGGCGATACCAGCCGCAACTTTAACGACTATACACTGCGCAATATCCGCGTTACGGGGCTAAAGAGCGACGGCAGCGGCGCGCTCATACGCAAGTATCCGCGCACTGTCAGCATCGAGGGCATGAACTTTGAGCAAAACGCAGGCGGACTGTATATCGGCGGCACGGCGTCAAATACCAACGACCTGTGGTGGACCAACTGCGGCGGCGCGCGCGGAGTTTCCTTTACCGTAAAGGGCTCGCGGTTTGCCGACAACAGCGTCTACACTCTCGGAAATTTCACGGATAACTGTTATCTCCCGTCATTGAATC
This sequence comes from Clostridia bacterium, assembly GCA_017937065.1. GTDB lineage: Bacteria > Bacillota > Clostridia > Oscillospirales > QAKW01 > RGIG9041. Next base: position 77,735 of record JAGBEI010000013.1, read on the forward strand.
TGACCTTTGAATCAAGCATTTTCAAGGACACAACGTCGGGAAAATGGGGAATTTTCAGAGCAGACACCTTTTCGGGCTCGGGATATCCGACACTGAAGCTCAAATTTACAAACAACACCTTTTACGGCAGTCCCGATTTAGCGTACAACACTATACTGAACGGCAACGCCAATTATCAGAAGGCGGCATTTGACATTGAGTTCAACTACAACAGGGTAATCGGTTATAAGTCAATGTTCATGAACATCACCTCCGACATGGACACGTGGCTGTCAGGCTGTAACTGGAGCTATGACAACAACTATGTTGCAGACACGTTTGTCTCGGCTGACGACGAGCTGGGCAAAAAGCCGGAGTACCTCACGAATTCAGCGACCGTCAACCCCGTAAATCTGAATTCACTCGAGTATTTCTTCGATTATAAAATGATGGTGGGCAACGCAAGCCTCAAAATCACCGGCGCCGATTTTGAAGACAAGGTTGAATTTTTCTCGATAAACAATAAAAACCTGTCCGTGTCCGCCATGCTGGACGAGGGCGTCGTCATAGAAAATCCCAAATTCACCGCCAGCAGCGAGTCCGCCGAAATCGGCTTTTTCGAGGACGCCGACAAGCAGATTCCCGTCACCTCGATAAGCTATGACGATTTGGGGGACGAGGGCAAAAGAGTATACTATCTGACGGTTACCTATAAAAATATCGTCATTGACTATCTTGTGACCTTTACGGCAAAGGGCGACACATTTGTTTTTGCAAACAGATTTGACGACCCCGCCGGTGTTATAGACAAAACGGCTGCTCTTCTCATGAACGAGGACGGCTTTGCAAGCGGCACCGAGGTCACGAAAATGTGGCAGAACCAGCTTTGGTCGTTCACGGTGGGCGTCAACGCCTTTTCAAGCGTTGAGGAGGCGCGCGCGGCGGGCATTACCCAGATGATACTGCCCGCAGGCGAGTACGACTCGGTCAGCATCAACGGGTCTGTCGAGCTGTACGGCGAGGGCTACGCCGAAAATCCCAACAGCATTCCCGACGACAGAACAAAAGAATGGGCACTATCGGACAGCTGGAGAGCGGCAGAGCAGACGCAGGTTGCAAACATATCGGTCGAGCAGTCCGCAACGCCGCGGGACGATAGCGGCACGCAGATTGTCATAAAGGGAATAAATCTCACGGGCAGATTTATCGACGACAAGCGCGCGGTATCCGAGTTTAAAACATCGGTTCTGCTTGAGAACAACATACTCGGCTTCAACCGTACCGTAAGCGGCGTTACATATATATTTGCTTTAAATAACGCAAACGCACAGAGTACGGATAATACGGTAAAAAATATTGATGAATTTACCGTGAAAAACTCACGGTACGAATTTGAAAACAACAGCGCGTCCTTGCGTCTGTTTGCCGAAATATGTCCGGCAAGCGTGACGCTGGACGGAATTTACTTTGGCAGCGGCTTTATAACGCTGGGCTATCCGAAATGGAGAAACTGCGTAGACAACGGCACGCTTGAGGTATCAAGCTGTTATTTCAAGGAATACTCGCGCTCCAAGGACATGGTGATAGCGCTTTGCGGTCACGCCGACCAGTGTGATTCTACGGGCAAAACCACGCGCGCCGTATTCAGGGACAACGTGCTGATAGACTGCTTTAACAGCGGGCACAATGCCAATTCAAATGTGGCGGTAAACATCTTCCCCGGCGCGTTTACAAGCATTGACATTGCGGACAACACGTTTATAGACACTCAAAACAGGCTCGGAAATATCCTGAAGGTGCAGTCTTCGGCATACAGCCCCAACACATCTGATTTTTCGGATAAAATCAGCTTTACGGGCAACCGCGTTATCGGTCTTGCACCGTTTGTAACCGTAAACGATGCAACGGCGGCGCTGACAAGCTGCGACGGCAACTATTACGCGCGCTATACCGAGGACTATGCGTCGGCATACGGAAGCTGCAAGCTTTACGGCGTTTTGAAAAACGGCGACTGCTACCTCGACTACCAAAAGACGACAAAAGCGTCAGAGCTTGACATGGTAATCGACAGAGAGCTTTCAATGGTGAACAATGAGACGCGGGAGGCGTCGGTTGTAATCGGCGAAAACGAAAGATACATTCCCAAGATTAAAAGCTCAAACGGCAAGTATCTCTTCCACTTCTTTGAGGATGAAAACTGCTGTAGCTCGGTGGGCACGCTGACACGTGAGAATGTCGGCAGCGGACGCGCGTTCTGGGCAAAGGCTGTTTCTCCGTCGGGCGTATCCGTAGTATACAAGGTATACGTCAGCGTCGGAAGCTTTGACGCCAAGGCTCCCGACACGGTAGGAGATAAGAACATAGAAAATCCGTATCTTTTCTATCTGGGCACGGAGGATATGCCTGTCGGCACCGTATTTACAATGCCGTGGCAGGGTGAGGACTATATATTCACCGCAGGCAAAAACGCCTTTGCGTCTATATCACAGATAATCAACTGCCACGAGCAAAATTCACAGGGCACGCCCAACGTAATACTTCCGTCAGGCATTTACAGCGACGAGATTGTCGTCACAAAGACCGTGAACATCTACGGCGAAAACAGCGATGATACCGTGCTGAAAAATGAACCGAACACAAAGGACGCCATAAAAATTGCGTGCGTGGGCGACTCCATAACCGAGGGAATCGGAATTGACGCGGCACAGCGCCCGGCGTCCGCATACCCCGCACAGCTCCAGACAATACTGGACGAGCGCTACGGGCAGGGCAGCTACAATGTCGGCAACTTCGGCTGGGGCGGCTCTACCATCAACGTACAGACCAACCGTGAGACGACAAGCTACACCTACTGGACCTACATCTATTCGGTACAATATTACAAATCGCTTGACTTCAATCCGGATATAGTGGTTATTATGATGGGGCACAACGATACGCACACCCAGCTGTATTCAACGGCTGAGGGGTACAAAGCGCAGTATCAGGCACTGATTGACAGCTATGAGGCGCTGCCCTCTCACCCGACAGTTGTAATCGCGGGCTGCACCTCACGCACCGCCTCAATCCGCCGCGACCTGCTGCTTGAAACTATCATTCCGATGCAAAAGGAGCTTGCAGCGGACAACGGGCTTATCTATATCGACATGTTCAGCCCCACAAACGGCAAAGAGGGCGACAAGACCCTGTTTACCGACGGACTGCACTGCACGGCGGCGGGCTACAACATGCTTGCAACGCTTATCGCAAACGGCATGGAGCCGATTCTCGGCACCGAGCGCGCAGTGACAACGGCGGATATAAAAATTGACGCAGACGTGTCGGATACGCCGGAGAGCAAAATCAAGGTTGCGTGTATCGGCGACAGCCTGACCTACGGCGACAAGGCGTACAAGGGCTATCCCGTATATCTCGGAGAAATGCTCGGCGACAGGTACGAGGTGCGCAACTTCGGCGAATGCGGCGCCATTGCGTGCGACGAGTCCACACTGAAAAGCGGCACCAACTGGTGCTATAAGAATTATGAGCGCTACACGCAGTCCAAGGCGTGGAAGCCCGATATCGTCATACTGATGCTGGGCTACAACGACGCGGGCGGACACCTTACAGACTTCCATTCGGTCAACTGGACGGGCGGAGAAAACAGCACCGCCGCCGCAGAGTTTGAAAAGGACTATAAGGCGCTCGTTCAGGAGTACACGGAGCTTGGCGCACAGGTTTACATTGTGAACACGCCCTGCTCCAACAACGCCTCTGACAAAAACGGCACGTCCAATCAGGCGCGTTACATCAACCCGATAATAGAGCGCACGGCAAGCGAGCTTGAGCTTCCGTTTGTAGACATTCATTCGTTTACAAAGCCGTGGGGTACAGACATGTACTGCGGCACAAACAGCGCCGGCACAACAGACAACACGCACATGTCCGCCAAGGGCTATGAGGCGATGGCGTCATTTATGTTTGACAGTATCTTCTCTGTATTTGCCGACAGCTACTGCGATGATTTGGGCGAAATTTCAAGCAGTGCCGTGATAGTGGATCTTCAGGCGCCGGAGCATCAGGACGGCGATATCGTCTCCTATGCGTGGGAGGGCGAAGACTACCAGTTTGTTTGGGGAGAGAACGCCTTTGCAAATATAGATGATGCGATTAACAGTGCAAACGCAAAAGGAAGCACGTCTTTACAGGCGCTCATTCCGGAAAACAGTCACCAAACGTCGTGGGAGGGCGATTTTATCATAACCGCCGACACGACAAATATAAAATCGCTTGAGGTGTTCGGCATAAACCGCCGCTTTGACCCCAATGACAAGTCGGCGGCAAGCTCCGACCCGACAGCGGACTGGACGCTGAATCCCGACTGGGATATGTATGCCCGAAACGGCGGCACGTCGGCAATGAACAGAATAACCTTCAACTGCAACGACGATAACAACAATGTCATTCTGAGCGGCAAGGTTAAATTCAAGGGTATCACCATGCGCAACATCGTCTGGAACTCGGAGCGCAAGGAGGGCACGGCAGAAAATCCGCGCAACCTTAACCTTATTTTTGAAAACGTGCTTGTCGATTTCACAGCCGCAAGCGGCTCGGGCGGATACCTGTTCAACCTGAACTCGCCGCGCTCAAACAGCAAAACCTTTGCTGCCGACGATTCACTGACGCTGAGGAATTTCCGCATCGAAAAATTCTTGTACAAGAGCGGCAAAAACAGGATTATGGGCACTTACGGTCCGAACAATATAACTCTGGACGGATTTTACTACAACGGCGGCAGAAATGAGCTGAACGGCACAAATTACCCGCTCGCTCAGTTCGGATGGATTCAGACGTCGCCCGCTGCAAAAAGCTCTGAGGTTTATATCCTCAACTCAAATTTCAGAAACGACAATGTAGCTTTCAATACAGCGCCGATAAGCAACGCCGTTGCTGCAAACAATACACCGAGCGTATACGAAATCAAAAACAACGTTTTCTATAACGTCAGCGGTGCGATAGTTACATTCCCCAAATACTACACGGCATTTGCCGTTGAGGACAACTACTTTATTCAGCCGGACGGGACAAAGAGCTTTATTACAAACAACGGCTCGCACACCGACCAGACGGTAAATTACAACGAAACTATCGGTTACAGCGCAAGAAACAACACGTTTGTACTGGCTGACCTTTCAAAGTATTCACCCATTACGCTCAACAGCGTAACGGCTCCCGGTGCGGACCTCACAGGCTCGTATGTTGCGCAGTATACCGACGATTACAAGGATAAAATCGCAGGCACGGCACCCGCTGTCGGTCAGAGCGATTACTTCTATACCGACTTTATCCGCTCGGTCAAAAACACAGACCTTGAAATCGTTTCACTGGGCGCGTGTGCATACGCCGAAAAAACGGAAATAGCCGCCGACACCGTAACGCTCACAGCTACGGGCGGGCAGGTTATAGACGACACAAGCGTAACATGCAAAAATAAAAATATCACAACGGCTGTCTTTGCAGACGAGCAGCTGACGCAGCCCGCGAAGAGATTTGAGCTGCCTGCAAACGAGACGGGCAAAACCTACTGGATAAAGCTCAGCTACGGTGAATTTTCAAAAGTTTACCGACTGGAATTTTTACTCGGTACGGCGCCCGCGTTTGCGGAAAACTACACCGATATCAACGGTATAGTCAAAAACACAGCCGTCGCGCTGCTTCCCGCGGCAGACGGTTTGGAGGACGGAACGCAGCTGACAGCGCGCTGGAACGGGACGCTGTACTCGTTTACGGCGGGACAAAACGCGTTTGCTTCAATGGAGGCAATTTACGAAAAGTTCCCCGATGAAAAGCTGCAAGTCATACTGCCTGCGGGCAAGTATACCAAAAACATGTATGTCTACGGCTCATGGGAGGTTTACGGCGAAGGCTATGCGGTAAATCCCAACAACACCGAAGGCAAAGACCGGAGCTTTAACGAAGGCTGGAGCAAAAACGGCGAAACGGTGCTGGAAAACGCCAACCTTGTCATCGCAAAGGAGGCGACTCCCGAAACCGAAAACGGGACGGAAATTACCGTTGCGGGCATACGGCTTACAAAGTATATAAACGATGCTCAGAGAACTCAAAGCCCGTACAAAACAACGGTTACGCTGAAAAACAATGTATATGAGCGCAAATATCTCACGGGAGCTGCGCGTGAATTTGACCTGCGCTGTGAAAACAATGTTTGTCAGGACGATGAATTTACAAATATTGATGAATTCAATATAGTAAACCTGCATTATATTAACTCCAACCCGTCAAATCAGCACGCAATGTTCCAGGAGCTTGTCGCACCGTTTATGACAATAGACGGACTGTGCATTGCGGGTAGCTGTCCCACAATCGGCTATCCCAAGGTGACAAAGGCGGCAAAGGAAACCTCATTCACGCTTAAAAACAGCTATTTCAAGGAGCTGACGGCTGGCAGCGCGCGATTTGCATTTATCGCGTCCTTCAGCGGTCACGACCAGAACGTGGCAAGCGCCGACAGGACAGGATACAAATCGGCACTGCTTCTTGAAAACAACAAATTCATCAGCTGCGGAAACGAATCGACAGGCGGCGATACACAGCGCTTCCCCGTTCAGATTTTCCCGCAGTCCTACAACGACATAAGCATCATAGGCAACGATGTGATTTCGCCCGCTGACGGCGATTACAAATTTATCGACTGGGCGACAATAAGCTATTCGGTAAATTCGGGGGACTACTCAGACAGGATAGAATTTGCCGAAAACAGGCTGATAGGCGTTATGCCGTCGGTATATGTCAATTCCGATACGGAGCTTGACCTTTCGGGCAATTATTTTGCAAAGTACACATCGGACTATGACACGGCGGCGCTCGGTGACATACCGGCAGACACAGACGCCGACTTCTATCTTGACTTCGGGCGCACAGTAAAGCTCAGCGATACCGCGCCGCGCTCGGACAGCATTTCGGGCTTCAGCGTTCTGCCCGAGACAAAAACGGCTTACGGTTATGCCGAAGCTGACATTTCCGATTTCGGACTGTCAAACTCACACGGCACAAGCTATACCGTTTATTCCGATAAAGCCTGCACCCTGCCCGTGACTACACTGACAGTGGAAAGCGGCAGTGCATCGGTCGCATACATCAAAGCGGCAAACGGAAGTGTCAGCACAGTCTATACCCTTTATATAATCGGTGTGGATAATATTTCGGATATTTCCGCCGAGGTTGACCCGCAGCAGGTGGACGGAATTGAAACGCCCTCTGTTTACTACCCGTCGCTTTACGGCGCACCGGACGGAATCGTGGCTGTTGCACGCTACGGCGGCAAACCTTACGGATTTACGACGGGCAGCCGCGTCGTCTCAAACGTCACGACAATGGCGGCGACAAGCACTGAAATCCTGCTGCCCGACAGTATAACGGAATTTAACGAGACCGTTATAAGCGGAGTATCGCTGCACAGCGCAGAAAGCGCCGTGCTTGCGGGTATACGCACAAGAAAGATGAAGATTGCGGCAGTAGGCGATTCGATTACTCAGGGCGTCGGCGCAGGCTCAACGACGTCTTACCCCGCACAGCTTCAAAAATATCTCGGAACAGATCAGTTTGAGGTTAAAAACTTCGGTAAAAGCGCAGCTACCGTCCAGATTATAGGCGGCAGCGCCGAGCGCGGATACAAGGAGTTCGCCAAGACCGAGTATGAAGCAAGCCTTGCGTATGAGCCGGATGTTGTAATCTTCGCACTGGGTACAAACGACGTCTATGCGTCCCGCTGGGATTCCAATACCGATTACGCGAACGAGTATATTGAGCTTATAAGAACCTATCAGCAGCTGCCAAGCAAGCCGGCAGTTTACATCACAACGGCACTGAAGCGCGCAGATAATCTGATGATGAACGAGCGCGTCGAACAAAATCTCATAAATATTCAGGAGTACGTTGCAGGAGCAGTCGGCGGCAAGGTAATTGATACTCATGCTTATATGGCGCCCTTCCTTGACGGTACAACCACATATTTCGGCGATAACCTTCACCCGACGGCACAGGGATATACCGAAATGTCGTCGTTTATAGGACGTGAGCTTTTGAGCGATATCAAGACCTTTGACAGTTTAAGCTTTAACGGTATGACTGTAACGGGCAGGCTTGAGGCTGTAAGCACAAATACCGAAATCAGCTTTACCGACTGCGAGATTTTACTGACCGAGGACGGCAAATGCACGGTTGACGCGGACAGCATCGGCACGCTTAACATCGACGGCTGTATATTTACCGATGAAAACTCAAGCTTTGACTTTATCGACGCCGGCAGACTGATAGATTTCGGCGGAGATGAGATGGTGCTTTCCGACCAGCTTCGCGGAGGAACGGACGCGGACGGACTTGTAATTTCCTCCACCTCCAGCTGGTATGCCAGAAAACCGCGCAGCACAAAGGCGGTACTTATAAATGCGGTTATACCCGAAAAGGAAACCTCAATAAAAGACGCCGAAAATCTGCTGCTTGACAGCGGAAACTACGATTTGGGCTGGTACGGTCTCTTTGAGCTTTCAAAATACGGTATCGGCAATGTCGGAAATATCATAAGCGTCGGCGCTGTCACCTCCGGTGACACAAACGGAATTTCACGTCTTACCTCCGAGCTTCAAGCCGCTGTCGACGCACAGGGCGACTTCAGCGGTCTCAATGTAAAGAGCCCGGCAGGTGAGATTTCAACCGCAAGCGCAGACGTTTACTGGAACGACGATGAGCAGAAATTCTGCACAAAATACACGCTTTCCGATGTTCCCGCAGGCGATACAGCCTATACACTCATGTGGATTGTCTACATCGACCGAGACGGAAACGAAGTATTATCATGCAGTATGCTTGACGCAACCCTGGCAAAATAACAGGCACTACCGCAAAAACAAAGCCGCGGGGAAATTTCCCCGCGGCTTTTCATTTTACGGCGTATGTATCAAACGGTACTTGCAAGGCGATAATAAATACTGTATAATTCATTTATGAGGTGATAGCTGTGAGGGAAGAGGAACTGATTTTTCTGCTCAAGGAAAGAGGACTGCAAATCTGCTGCGCGGAATCCTGCACGGGCGGTATGCTCAGCTCAACGCTTGTTAACGTTGTCGGCGCGTCCGACGCGCTGGACATGGGCTTTGTAACATACGCAAACGAGGCTAAAATAAAATTATTGGGAGTGAACGCCCAAACCATCGAGCGTTACGGCGTTGTGAGCGAGCAGGTGGCAGAGCAAATGGCGCGCGGCGCCGCAAACGTGTCCGGCGCGCAGGTGGCTGTCGGCATTTCCGGCATCGCAGGTCCGGGCGGCAGCGAGCACAAGCCCGAGGGCATGGTGTGCTTCGGATTTTTTATAAACGGCAAAACCACGGCATATACAAAGCAGTTCGGCGCACTCGGAAGACAGTGCGTGCGAACCCGCTCGTGCGAATTTGCAATCGACACGCTGCTGGAGCTTCTGAAAAACGAAAAAATATAAAAACGCTATTGACAAGCATAAAATCCGTGTTATAATGAATAAATAAAGGCGATGATAAAGAGGATCGGGCTTTGGCGCTTACAGAGAGTCGGCGGGCGGTGTGAGCTGACAGCAGATGAGTCCAGCGGTCTATGGCTTTTGAGCCGAAGGTCTGAAAACTGCGGTTGAGAAATTCAATTTACGGCAGCTTTAGGGTCTTCCGTACTGCCGCGTTAAGGCAAAGGGCTTGCTTGAGTCCGATGAGAGGCGTTTTTATTAAGCGCAAATTGAGTGGTACCGCGGGAAAAGTATAATTTCCGTCTCAAGGTCATTTACAGACTTTGAGGCGGTTTTTTATTATAAAAAATTAAATGTAAAAGGAGATAAATATTTATGTACAACATCGAAACCAAATGCGTGCAGGGCGGCTACACGCCGGGAAACGGAGAACCGAGGCAGGTACCGATAATTCAGAGTACGACCTTCAAATACACGTCCAGCGAGGATATGGCAAAGCTGTTTGACCTTGAAGCAAACGGTTACTTCTATTCACGCCTGCAAAACCCCACCTGCGACACCGTCGCGGCTAAAATATGCGAGCTTGAAGGCGGCACTGCCGCAATGCTGACATCGTCAGGTCAGGCGGCGTCCTTTTTTTCGATTTTCAATATAGCCCAGGCGGGCGACCATATTGTGTGCTGCTCCAGCATTTACGGCGGAACCTTTAATCTCTTTAATGTTACAATGCGCCGCATGGGCATTGACTTTTCGTTTGTATCTCCCTATTGTACGGAGGAGGAGCTTAACGCCGCTTTCCGACCCAATACAAAAGCGGTTTTCGGTGAAACGGTGGCAAACCCCGCGCTCATCGTGCTGGATATCGAAAAATTTGCAAAAGCGGCACACGCGCACGGCTGCCCTTTAATTATCGACAACACCTTTGCAACTCCGGTAAACTGCCGCCCGTTTGAGTGGGGCGCCGACATCGTCACACACTCCACCACAAAATATCTGGACGGCCACGGCTCCGCTGTCGGCGGCTGCATCGTTGACTCGGGCAGGTTTGACTGGACAAAGTATCCCGATAAATTCCCCGGTCTTTGCACGCCCGACGAAAGCTATCACGGCGTGACCTACACCGAGCGTTTCGGTCTTGGCGGCGCATACATAACAAAGGCGACGGCACAGCTTATGCGCGATCTTGGCTCCGTCCAGTCCCCGCAGTCGGCATACCTTCTCAACCTGGGAATTGAAAGCCTGCACCTGCGTATGCAAAGGCACTGCAAAAATGCCCAGGCAGTAGCGGAATATCTTGAGGGTCACGAAAAAATTTCATGGGTTAAATACTGCGGGCTCAAGAGCGACAGAGACTATGAGCTTGCAAAAAAATATCTTCCCAACGGCTCCTGCGGCGTTGTCAGCTTCGGTGTGAAAGGCGGCAGAGCGGCGGCGGAGAAATTCATGGCGGGACTTAAAATCGCGGCAATAGAAACGCATGTCGCGGACGCGAGAAGCTGCTGCCTGCATCCTGCCAGCGCCACCCACCGTCAGCTCAGCGACGACGAGCTTACGGCAGCGGGAGTAACGCCCGACCTTGTTCGCTTTTCCTGCGGAATTGAAGATACGCAGGATCTTGTTGCAGATATTGCTCAGGCTCTCAAAAACGTATAAAGGACTGTTTTACAATGCCTATTAAAATTCCGGATAAGCTTCCGGCGGTGAAAACTCTTGCAGAGGAGAATATATTTGTTATGACGCAGACGCGCGCCATAACCCAGGATATACGTCCGCTCAAGCTGCTTGTGCTTAACCTGATGCCGACCAAAATCGAAACAGAGACGCAGCTTTCGCGGCTGCTGGGCAACACTCCGCTGCAAATCGAGATGGAGCTGATGCACACTCAAAGCCACCGTTCCAAAAATGTCTCTGAGGAACATTTATTTTCGTTTTACAAGACCTTTGACGAGATAAAAGACCGAAAATTCGACGGCATGATTATCACCGGCGCGCCTGTCGAAAAGCTGAAATTTGAACAGGTGGACTACTGGCAGGAGCTTTGCCGCATTATGGAGTGGACGAAAACAAACGTACACAGCACCTTTCACATTTGCTGGGGCGCACAGGCGGCAATGTACTATCATTACGGCATTAACAAAAAACAGCTGAACAAAAAGCTGTTCGGTGTGTATCCGCATACGGTCGAGCATAAAAAATCAATACTGTTCCGCGGCTTTGACGATGTGTTCATGGCTCCTCACTCGCGCCACACAACCGTTGCGCGGAAAGATATCGAGGCGGCGCCGGGGCTTAAAATTTTAGCCTCCTCAGAGCAGGCGGGCGTATACGCTGTAAAAAACGACAGCGGAAGTCAGATTTTCGTTTTCGGTCATTCGGAGTACGACTCCGACACGCTCAAGCGCGAATACCTTCGTGACAAGAGCGCGGGGCTTGAAATCAATGTTCCGGAAAATTATTTCCCCGATGACGACGATACAAAACCGCCGCTTGTCAGCTGGCGCAGTCATGCAAATCTTTTATTCTGTAACTGGCTTAACTATTTCGTATATCAAACAACCCCTTATGACCTGTCTAAAATAGTATAAATTCAAGACACACAGTATATTTTATAAAAAAATATACTGTGCGTCTTATTATATTTCAAGTATTTCACTCTCGCGAGCATTTTTGCACGTCAACGGCAAGCACAGCCATGAGTGCGTGCAGAGCGTTTTGAGGATCATGAACGCAAATTGTATAATCATCAGTCCAACGGAAAAGATTTTTGGATACGGCGGCAATCTCTGCGCCCAGACTGTCGCGGATGGTATAATCCCACTCCAGCCAGTCGCCGTCCATCGACCAGCCTTTATAATCCATCGTAAAGGACGGTTTAAAAAACGTAAATTCCTTTTTTATAAAACCGACATATTCATCGCCTATATAGATATCAAATTTCGGCAGAAATGTAAAAACCTGTTCCTTAAGCATAGCGACATGGCGCCCGTAGGCGTCAAACACCTTCAGGCAGTGACCCCATGAAAGCTGACCCTCAACCGTATACAGTACCTCATCGTTTTCACCGTAAATATCATAGCTGTCAAACCAGGAAAAAAACCGCTGCTTAAAATGCATATACATAATCCGTGCTTCCCCTTTTGCCTTTTTTATCTGTCTTGATTTTCCTTTTTCATGACTGCATTGTAAATTAAGCTTTTAGGCACGCCGCGGTCTGCCGCAGTATGCTTTATCGCTTCCTTTTTTGTCTCACCTGTTTTTATATAGTGCTCAACATGGTCAAAAATGCTGAGCTTTTCCCAAAACTGCGGCTGCTGCAAAGCTGTGCTCTGCCCTTCCACGATGATGACAAATTCGCCGCGCGGCTCGTTTTGCTCAAAATATTCAAGCTGGTCGCTTATGGTCGAGCGCCGCACCTGCTCATAAAGCTTTGTCAGCTCGCGGACTACGGCGCACCGTCTGTCACCGAGAATGTTCAGAAGATCTGCAAGCGTAGTGCAGACCTTGGTAGGTCCCTCATAAAAGATAAGAGTGCTGTCAATATCCTTGAGCTTTTCCAGTCTGGCAAGCCTGTTTTTCTTTGTAGTGGATAAAAAGCCCTCAAACGTAAACCGTGAAGTATCCAGTCCGCTGAGAACAAGCGCCGTTGTAAAGGCTGACGGTCCGGGCACCGCGGTAACCGATATTCCCTCGTCGTAAAGCTGTGCCACAAGCTCCTGTCCCGGATCGGAAATTGCGGGCATGCCCGCGTCCGACACAAGCGCGCCTGTTTTGCCCTCCTTGATAAGTGCGATTATTTCCTCACCCCGCCGCCGTTTATTGTGCTCAAAGTAACTTATCATCGGCTTTTTTATCCCGAAATGGTTAAGCAGCTTCAGCGTGTTTCGTGTATCCTCAGCCGCGATAAAATCCACCGTGCGAAGCGTCTCCACGGCGCGCGCAGAGATATCGCCCAGGTTGCCTATCGGCGTGCCGACAATATAAAAATCAAACTCTTTCATAGCTCTTTGCAATCATAAATCTTATTGCACTCCCCTGTATAGCTGCCATCTTCATTATAAATGACAAGATTTTTATCAACCTTAAGATAAGGCGGCGCGCCTTTCACTGCGCTTATCAGAACAAGGTTGGGCGCCTCTGCCGCCTTGGACTGAACAAACCTCAAAACTCTCGGCTCCAGACCGTTTGCACGCAGCGCGCATAAAATATCGCATACACGCGACGGACGGTGTATCATATACATACTGCCGCCCGTTTTCAGTAGGTACGCGCAGGCGCGCGCAATATCGTTTATATCACAGAGCGTTTCACGGCGTGCGGCGTTTTTAACAGGGTTTGGGCAGTCGATGCCGTGCCCGTTTTTTTCATACGGCGGATTAATTGTGAGCACATCAAAGCTGCCGCGCCGAAACGACCTGTCAATGGATTTTATATCGGCACTTACAATATCAATGCGGTCTTCACAGCCGTTAAACCGCGCAGTTTTGCGCATAAGCGAACAAAAATAATCAAAATATTCCACTGCGGTAATTTTTTTCAAATCCCCGCGGGCAAGATATAAAAACGGGATAATTCCGCTGCCGCTGCAAAGGTCAATAACCCTGTCAGACGGCGAAAACCGCGCAAAGCCCGCCAGCAGTACGGCGTCTATCCCAAAGCAAAACAGCTTTGAATTCTGACGGATTTTCCAGCCGTTTATATTGAGTTCATCCATGCGTTCGGCGTCTGTATCAATAAATTCGCCAAACGCCTGCTTTTCAGTGTTATCTTCAGTCAAACTGTCTGTCCTCTTGAATTTCGAATTTATATAAGTGCCCGCAGCCCGTCAATACTGTCAAAGCTGTGTTCGGGCATTTCCTCAAGACTGTACGGCCACGGACTGAGAGATTTTATCCAGACGGGCACATAGCCCGCCGCCCTGCAGGCGCGCACATCATTTAACGGATTGTCACCTACATAGTAAAGCTCGTCTGCCGGAATATTCAGCCTGCGCGCCATCTCGTCAAATATCCGAGGATTCGGTTTCCAGTAATCATAATTTCTTTCATCTCCGCACATATGCTCGGCAAATTCACCTGATGTGAGTATCTCATCAAAAAGCTCACCAAACCCCAGCATCTCGATTTTGCGCCGCTGAAACTTATCGTCGCCGTTAGTTATAATTCCCAGCTTATATCCCGCCGTCCGCAAATCTTCAAGCAAACGGATAGTAAACGGAAACGGCACGGCATATTTTTTAAAGCATTCACGTACAAAATCAGCAACCTTTTCGTATTTCGGAGTATTTTCAGCCTTAAAAAAGTGCTCTCTGCAAAGAGCTTCGTATACTCCCTCCCAGCCGCCTAAGATATACAGCGGCTCGGTATGTATAACATGCTCTATCGCACGTTCAATGTCGTAAGAGACATTTATATACGGAATGATACGTTCACTTTCATTCAGCATTAAAGTCCTTATCGTTCCGTATCTGTCAAAAAGTGTGTTGTCCAAATCAAAAACAAATCCGCGCATTGCAGCTCCTCCAAGATTTTCAATAATGGGCAAAGCCCCGTCACGGGGCGTTTTGTCAGCAGTCAGTACCACTGCCGAAAAAACCGCTGCCGAAAAAAGTGAGTACAACCCGCCGCAGGTGATGGCGTGCAGCATTTAGCTTTCGGTTGTAAATTACATTGAATATTATACGATAAACGTGATACGTTTGCAAGTTTTAAAAATAAATGTTTTTTCAGTAAATATCAACAAAAAACACCCCGCGGGGAAAACCCGCAGGGTGTAAGCAGTGTTCAGTTAATGACGCAGGGGCGTCAGCTGAAATTACTGACCGAACTTCATGCTTTCTATGATGTAGTTCTGAACAATGTTGGCACCCTTGGTAGCCTCAGTTCTTACGTTGTAAGCTGCATCACCTGTGAAGCACTTGAAGAAGTTGGTGTCGGTACCGAGAGTCGAACCGGAGAAGTCGTTCATTGCAAGAGCAAATACAACATTCTTGGTAACGAAGTCAAAGTACTGTTTTCTCTGCTTGTAGTTAAAGTTGTAATACTCGAAGGTATTGAGGTTATCGAAGATAGTCTCGGTAAATCTGGTTGCCCACAGCTCCATGAACTTAAGAGCAATGTTTACGTTGTCCGGCTTGGATGTCTTCTTGGGAAGCATCATACCGAAACCGTAGTACTGGCAGATTTCCTTACCGTTTGCATTGTCAGACTTCGGATAGGGTACCCAGTTGATCTGAACCTTCTTGGAATACTCTGTATCGCGGTATACCTGGGTATACATGGTAGCGGACATGATTGTCGTACCGTTGTACAGACCGAGATGCTCTTTCTGGTTACCGGGGGATGTCTCAGAGCTGCAGCCGTAGTTTACAGAGTTACATACGCCTGTGATGAACTCCCACGCTTCAAGAGTCTCGGGCTTGAGCCAGTTGTTGATAAGCGCAGGTTTGTCAGCGTTAGCATCAATGTAAATACGGGGCGAGCCGTTTGTTGACGGCCAGATATAAGAAGCATTGGACGGCCACTGAACGAAAGCTACGAGATCCTCGCCGCGGTTGTTCTTAGCGGGTACGGATTTCATGTAATCGCTGAAGGATGACCAGCTCCATGCGCCCTTCTCCCACATAAGATGCGGGTCGGAAAGACCGAGCTCCTGTGTCAGAGTCTGATTGTACCAGATAACGTCAACAACACCGATAGGCGCGATAAGACGGAGTGTATTACCCCACTTGGCAGTATCCATGGTGTTTTTGCAGACGCCGGGTGAAGAACCTAAGTTGTTGATGTTGACAACGTCGGTGATTGAACGTGTAATACAGAGAGATGAAGGGAATACAACGTGGTTGGAGTATATGATATCGCACTGTTTGCCGGCATTCATAGCCTGAAGGGCTGCTTCAACCGATTTCTGGTGCTGGCTCTTTGTATACTTAATGGTAAGACCATACTCTTTTTTGAGCTGTGAGAACCACTCCCACTCGTCGATTGTCACACCCTTTTCATTGCGGTATGACCATGCGGCAAAGTTATCCGCCGTGTAGAAAGCAAGAGTCTTTTTGTTAAGGTCTGTCAGCTTTGTGCCTGCGCGGACAAATCCTGTGTCGTCAATATTGAACGACGGAGCAAGCCCCTTATTCTGCTGTCTGTCACGGTTGATGAGCGGGTTCTGGTCAAAGTTGTACTTGGAAGCCTCTGTCGCACGGCGCTCGGACTTCTCAAGACCCTGCTCCTCGTCGGGAATAAAGCCGTTGTCGTTTGTGATGGTTGTCTCGTAATGGAAATTCTCATCATAAGCTACATCGGTCTTGGTATCGGTAACGTTTCCGTCCTTATCCTCGGAATAACCGTCATGATGAGTTTTCTCATCATCGGATACGTTGACTTTATTACCGTTGCTGTCGGTAGAGGTACCGCCGCCGCTGCTGTTATTGCCGCCGCCGCTGCTGTTATTACCGCCGCCGCTGTTATTACCATCGGTGGAGGTGCCGCCTTCGTCGCCGTCTCCGCCTTCGGTATTTCCGCCTTCGGTACTGCCGCCCTCACCGTTGTCTGTATCGGCAACGCCGCCCTCGTCATCCGCCGGTCCCTTTTTACAGGAAACCGCCATTGACGCGAACATGAGAACAATAAGAAGTACCGCAAGATACCTGCTTAGTTTTTTCATATTGCTTCTCCTTTTTAAAATTAAATACATTTTTATATTTTATTGCTGTCTGCAATAAAAGACGTACATCTGACAAACGCGGACTTATGTAATAAATCTATGCGGAAAGGTCCGCTTTTTATAAATTATACATAATTCCACAATACTTTGTCAATGAATTTTTAGATAATTTTATCGGTTACCAAAAATTCTCTTGTTTTTGCCGCTCTTTTCAGGCAAAGACCGGACTTCGAATTTATTTTCCATCGCCTCACCTCTCTTTAAAGTCAAATTCCCTTTACGTTTTCTCTGTATTTTCTTTGTTTCACCTATATATGTAACGAGAACTCAAAAATGTTGCATTTTTTTGAAGAATTTACAATCAAAATTGAACTTTGTTAATTTTGTATATTTTGGAATTTCGTTTTTGTGCAAAATGACATGCCGCCGTATATGAGTTCAAAGCAACAGCGAAAATTTCAGACTTGGTAAATTTCAGTTTATTTATCCGAGCTTAAACTCTTGCGGCGTCTATCTGCCGAATTTGAGGCTCTCCTCGACATACGACTGGACGAGCCCCGACGCCTTGGCAGCCTCCGTCTTTACATTATATTCCGAGCTGCCGTAAAAGGCGCTGAAGAAATTGGTGTCCGACACAACCGACGAGCCTTCGAAATCGTTCATTGCAAGCCCGAAAACAACATTGCGCGTTACAAAGTCAAAATATTGCTTTCTCTGCTTGTAGTTAAAGTTATAATACTCAAAGGTATTAAGGTTATCAAACAGCGATTCCGTAAAGCGCGTAGCCCACAGCTCCATGAATTTAAGAGCGATATCCACGTTATACTCATGCACCGTCTTTTGCGGAAGCATCATGCCGAAACCGTAATACTGGCAGATTTCCTGACCGTACGGGTTATTGGATTTCGGATACGGAACCCAGTTAATCCGGATATTTTTCGAATACTCCGTATCGCGGTAGACCTGAGTGAACATAGTCGCCGACATCAGGGTCGTGCCCTCGTACAGACCCAAATGCGCCTGCTCCATACCCTCGCCGTCTGCATCGCTGCCGAACTCGACGGAATTATGGACGCTTGTGATAAACTCCCACGCCTCAAGCGTTTTGGGATTATCCCACGCGGTCATAACGGCGGGAACGCTGTTATTTGCGTCTATCTTTATATAAACACAGCCGTTGGTGGAGGGCCAGATATAGGACGCATTATGGCTCCACTCTACAAACGCGGTGAGCTTCTGCCCGGTTTTTGTAACACTCGGTGCGGACAGCAGGAAGTTTTTGAAGGAGTCCCAGTTCCACACGCCCTTTTCCCACATTACATGCGGGTCGGAAAGCCCGAGCTCCTGCGCTAAGGTCTGGTTATACCACAGCACGTCGACGCAGCCTATGGGAGATACAAGCCGCAGAGTATTTCCCCACTTGCACAGATCCATCGTCATTTTGCATACGCCGGGCGAAGAGCCGAGATTATTGATACTTATAAGATCTGTAATATTGCGGGAGATACACAGCGCCGACGGGAAAACGACATGATTTGAATAAATAATGTCGCACGCCTTTCCGGCGTTCATCGCCTGAAGTGCCGCCTGAGTGGAGGCGGAGTGCTGCTTGACGGTGTACTTTATGTCAAGTCCCAGCTCGCTCCTGAGCAGCTTAAACCACTCCCATTCGTCAATAAGCTCTCCGCTTTCGCTGCGGTAAGACCACGCGGCAAAATTATCGGCAGTAAAGAACGAAAGAGAATGACCGCGCAGCGATGACAGCCTTGTACCGGAACGGACAAAGCCCGTATCGTCAATATCAAATGACGGGAGCGCAGTTTTATTCGGCACCCTGTCACGGTTTATAAGCGGGTTTTGGTCAAAGTTGTACTTGGAAGCCTCTGTCGCACGGCGTTCCGACTTTACAAGCCCCTGATCCTTTGGGGAAACATAATAGTCACCCGTTGTCGCATACTCCGAATTCAGGCGGTAGTCCTTGTCAATCTCATCGTCGGGCACCGTGGACACCACATATCCGTCATCGTCCTCGACATAATACGCCCGCTTTTGAGGCGCACTGCCGTCATCAGCACTGTCTGCCGACGCCCCCGACCCGCTGTTATTATTATCTTCCGCACCGTCAGTTTCGGACGCGTCCTGCTCTGCATCGACAAAGCCGTGCTCCTCAGCGGCGCTGTTTTGCCGGCAGGACGTAACGGAAACAAGCATAAGCAGAACGAGAACGGCAGCAATATATCTTGAAAACCTGCTCACGTTAATCTCCTTTCAAACCTCTGCGGTTTGTCTGTATAAATAAGTATATAAAATCCGAAAAATAGTTGTCAATATGAATTTGCACTTATATATGTAAAAACAAATGTAAAATGTTGCAGTTTTTTCAAAAATTAATAATAAAAACAAAAATTTGTTGAACCTGCCGAAAACGGTACGGATAATTTGTTGAATATGCACATTATAAAATCCCGCACGTTTAAACGGACGGGATTAAAAAGCTACTTATGATAAATTTCATTTCTGCGTATTTTATACGAGCGGTAAAGCTGTTCAAGCAGCATACAGCGGGCAAGCTGGTGGGGAAATGTCATGCGCGACATCGAAAGGCGCAGTCCGCACTTGCTCTTGAGCTGTTCGGACATACCGTGAGAGGAACCGACAAACAGCGCGGCTTTGCCGCTGTATGCCATCGCGTCCCTTAGCGTTTGCGCCAGCATTTCGGAGGACATCTCATTGCCCTCGATACACATCGCGATTTTAAATGCGTCGGCAGGAGCGCAGGACAGCATCTGCTCGCCCTCCCTTTCGAGAGCGCGCGCTATCTCTGAGGGCGACGGGCTTTGAGGCAGGCGGCTTTCGGGCAGCTCGGTTATTTTAAGAGTGCAAAACCTGCTCAGACGCTTTACATATTCGCCGCACAGCTCACGCATGAATTTTTCCTTCAGGCTGCCGATGCATATAATATCAAGCCTTTCCACGCAGTATCCTTTCCGCCTTCAGCAGAGCAAGCTGTGTTTTCCCGTCGGTAAGCGTGCCGTCATACACGGCTTTCAGAGCCTTTTCAAACGGCATTTTCACAATATCGATAAATTCTCCCTCGTCGGGATGGCTTTGCCCCTGCGAAAGCTCCAGTGCAAGATAAATATAAGTACGCTCCGAGTCGTATGCGGGGGTTGCCTCCATAAAGCCCAGAGGTATCACGCGCCCGGCTTTCAGCCCAAGCTCCTCCGAAAGCTCACGCAGGGCGCAGGTTTCGGGGTTTTCGCCCTTTTCCAGCTTGCCGGCGCATATTTCCGTAAGAACACATCCGGCGCCCGCACGGAACTGGCGTACAAGCGTGATATTGCCCTCGTCATCCACAGGCAGTATTCCCGCGCCGCCCGGATGCAGCACAAGCTCACGGCTTGCCGTGCTACCGTCCTCCAGCTCAACGCTGTCAAGCGCCGCTGTAAAAACTTTTCCTTCATATATAATATTGCGCGACAGGGTTTTCTCCGATAAATGCATTTCATTTTCTCCTTTGCAGATAATAATCTATTGCTTTTTTCATAAAATGTTCGCTTACTCCGAAATACTCGGCAAGCTCATATCGGGTATGAATCCCCGATTTACAGGCAAAAATCAGCGCATCAAAGGGCACACAGTGCAAAATCGCCCATTCGTCCGCCTTTTTCTCGCACTTCTCGCGCAGGGACAGGGGCGTGTACTGATTGTAAAACGCGCCCGTCCTGCAATGACCCAGCTCGTGCGCAAGCATGGTCTTTTGCTCCGACTGACTGTAATTTCTGCTGTTGTCAAGACCTATCATGCAGCGCCCGTGCTCGTCCATCAGAGACATCGCGCGGCTTTCGGGCATACAAAAGCCCACAACGCCTACGCCCAGCGTATCCGCCAGCTCATAGAGCTGACTTATCTCCGTTATCCTCTCTTGCTTTAATGAATTTTGCAAAATTCTTCACCTCTTGAAGCATCTCGTCCGAGATATTGCCGTCGCCGAACAGCGCAAACTTGAGCGACTCGTCCGCTGACTGCTCGCTTTTTCTCTTTCCGAGATTAAGTTCGATAAGCTCGCTTTCCGGCACGCCCAGCGCCTTGGCAAGCTTTCTGATGGTGGCGCTTGTCGGGTTTACCTCTCTGCCCGAGCGCACGTCATAACCTTTTTCAATACTGTCAATATGAGTATGGCTGATATTGCAAAGCCCTGCAAATTCCCGAAGCGACATTCCCATACTCAGACGGCGGCTTTTTACATATTCGCCTAAACTGTTATTCATTTTTTACACCCCTTTGTTTGTATTGTAAATCATAAACAACGATTTGTCAAGTTTTTTTACAAAACAGTTGTTTTTAGTTGACAAAACATAGCCGCTGATGTAAAATATAAAAAACAAAAGAATAGCAAAAAGGAGGATTGCGTAAATTGAAAACAACAGAATATATATGCACTCATTGTCGAAAGCGTTTCAAAAATCCGACTGTAATTTATAACAGACATGTGACAGCGGCGCCGGAAAAGTACCAGAAAACTTACGGATGCCCCATATGCGGATACGAGGGTATCGAGGAAATACGTTCACTTCGCGCGACAAAAAACGAGCTGCGCCGTTACCTGCTGCTCTGCCGCGAGGTGGAAAAGGAAAGTACGCGGCTTACGGCAATGAAGGCACGCGGCGAGGATACGTCAGAGCTTTACGAGCTGATAGAAAACAACAAGCTGCGGTGTACGGCGCTGATGCTTAAAACCCAGCAGTTTATCTACTCTATTGACGATTCTCTCATGCGCCAGATTTTTGAGCTGCGCTATCTCAAGGGAATGAAATGGTCGGGCGTTGCCGCGGGGCTCGGCGGGTTTTATTCGCAGGATTATGTCAGAATTACGCATGACAGATACCTCAAGGCACGGTGCGGCGACGTCATAACAGAAAATGAGACTTAAAAAGTAAAAGTTTTTCTTTACATTTTTGCATTGTTTATTATATAATAAATGATAATATAAAAATATGTAAAAAGGAGTGTTTTCATGGCGTTTTATTATGATGAGCCGTCACATACCTTCAGTGAATATCTGCTTGTGCCCGGATACAGCAGCGCGCAGTGCATACCCGCAAATGTGTCGCTTAAAACACCGCTTGTAAAATACAAGAGCAATGAGCAGCCGGCGCTTACTCTGAATACGCCGCTTGTTTCGGCGATAATGCAGTCGGTTTCCAACGACACAATGGCAATAGCGCTTGCCAGAGAGGGCGGCGTATCGTTTATTTACGGTTCGCAGACGGTACAGGCGCAGGCGGACATGGTGCGCCGCGTTAAAAATTACAAGGCGGGCTTTGTCACCTCCGCCTCCAACATAAAGCCCGACGCGACGCTTGCCGATATACTGGAGCTAAAGCGCAAAAACGGCTTTTCCACCGTTGCCGTCACCGACGACGGCACGGCGCACGGCAAGCTCCTCGGTATGGTCACAAGCCGCGATTACCGTATTTCGCGCATGGACACCTCCGAGCGTGTCGAGAGCTTTATGACTCCGTTTTCAAAGCTGATTACGGCGCCCGCCTCAACTACTCTTAAAGAGGCAAACGATATAATATGGGATCACAAGCTCAACGCACTGCCGCTTATAAATGACGACAATACGCTCTACGCATTCGTTTTCCGCAAGGACTACGACCAGCACAAGGAAAACCCCTGCGAGCTGCTGGACTCGCAGAAACGGTATATAGTCGGGGCGGGAATAAACACACGCGACTATGCCGAGCGCGTTCCTGCGCTGATAGAAGCAGGCGCGGACGTGCTTTGCATCGACTCATCGGAAGGCTTTTCGGAATGGCAGAGCCGCACAATCGCCTGGATCAGGGAACGCTACGGCGACAGCGTAAAGGTAGGCGCGGGCAATGTTGTAGACGCTGACGGATTCAGGTTTTTGGCGGACGCGGGCGCAGATTTCATAAAAATCGGCATCGGCGGCGGCTCAATCTGCATAACGCGCGAAACAAAGGGTATCGGGCGCGGACAGGCAACGGCGGTCATAGACGTTGCAAGGGCGAGAGACGAATACCTTAAAGAGACCGGCGTATATATCCCGATATGCTCTGACGGCGGAATCGTGCACGACTATCACATCACGCTGGCACTGGCGATGGGCTGTGATTTTTGTATGCTCGGCAGGTATTTTTCGCGGTTTGACGAGTCGCCCACAAATAAAATTCTTGTCAACGGCAGCTATATGAAGGAGTATTGGGGCGAGGGCTCGGCGCGCGCGCGCAACTGGCAGCGCTACGACCTGGGCGGTGACAGAAAGCTGTCCTTTGTCGAGGGAGTAGACTGCTACGTGCCGTATGCCGGCTCGCTGCATGATAACCTTGCTGTTACGCTCAGCAAAATAAAGCATACCATGTGCAACTGCGGCGCACTCACAATCCCGGAGCTTCAGCAGAAGGCAAAGCTGACCCTTGTCAGCTCCACCTCCATTGTCGAAGGCGGCGCACACGACGTGCTTGTAAAGGACTCATCAAATAAATAATCCATCTCTGCGTCAGGCAGAATAACTTAAATAAAAAACGACGGTTTAGACCGTCGTTTTTAATTCTGCCGAAAACTATTCCGCAATGCTGAAAAACACCTGCTTTTTTTAAAAAGTTCATGACAATTTAAAATATATATGTTATAATGTATGGTACTAATTTGAAACTATGGTGATATAGATGAACAAAACCGCAAAAATCCTTGCCGCAGTCGGTGCTGCGGCGGCGAGTGCGGCGGCGCTCACAGTCAGTACGGTGTCTGACTATGCAATTAACGCACGCTCAAAAATGTTTGCAGACAGACACGCGGGTGAAGCACCTTTGCCTCAGAGCAGACGCACGGTGCCGGTGACAATACAAAACAGCGACGGGTTAAAGCTTACGGGACATTATCTGCCTGCCGAGAATCCGAAAAGAACGGTCATTGCCGTTCACGGCTGGAGGTCGTCCTGGCAGCATGACTTTCGCAGTCAATGCGGGATTTTGGAATCGCTGGACTGCAACGTACTGTTTATCGACCAGCGCGCGCACGGCAGCAGTGAAGGAAAATATATAGGCTTCGGCATTACCGAGCGCTTTGACTGTCTTGAATGGCTGAATTTTACAGAAGCGCACAATAAGGAAAATCTGCCGATTTACCTTTTCGGCATATCCATGGGCGCGACAACCGTAATGCTGGCAAGCGAGCTTATAGGCCCGGGGCGGGTTTCGGGAATTATCGCGGACTGCGGCTTTACCTCTGCCGGCGACATCTGGCGGTATGCCATAAATCAAAAGGCAAGACACGGCAGCAGCGGCTTTTACCGCCTGTCTGACCTTCGCTGCATTCGCAAAGCCGGCTATCGTGGCGATACCCGCTCGACAGTGCAGGCATTGAAAAACACAGACATTCCGCTGCTTTTTTTCCACGGCAGTGAAGATAAATTTGTTCCGGCCTGCATGAGCCGCACAAGCTATGAAAGCTGTGCCTCACGAAAACGGCTTGTTATCGTGGACGGCGCAAAGCATAACGGCAGCTGCCGCGCCGATCCCCCGCGGTACAGACAGGAACTTGAGAACTTTTTCAACAACAACGAAACGGTAGTAACAGATGACACTTAACAATAATCAAAATACACGGCACGGTGAAAAAAGTCCGCTGTCGCTGGGCATTGATATAGGCTCCACCACGGCAAAGCTCATTATCACGCAGCAAGGCAAGGTCATTTACGAAAAATACGAACGCCATTTTTCAAAGGTTCGCCGCAAGCTGCTTGAAATGCTGAAAGAGGTATCCGATATTCTAAACGGCAGGCAGTTCACCGCCGCCATATCCGGCTCGGCGGGGTTCGGGCTTGCTCAGAGCATAGGTCTTGCCTTTGTGCAGGAGGTTTTTGTGGTCGGCAAGGTAATCAGCACGCTGGAGCCGGATACAAAAGCCGTTATAGAGCTGGGCGGCGAAGATGCAAAAATTATCTTCTTTGACGGCGGCACCGATGAACGCATGAACGGCAGCTGCGCCGGAGGCACAGGCGCATTTATCGACCAGATGGCATCGCTTTTGAATATCACGGTTGATGAAATGGACACGCTGGCGCTTGAACACAGGAAAATATACCCCATTGCCTCGCGCTGCGGTGTTTTTGCAAAAACGGATATTCAGCCGCTGCTCAATCAGGGCGCGGCAAAGCCGGATATCGCCGCTTCCATTTTTCAGGCAGTAGTAAACCAGACGATTGCGGGTTTGGCACAGGGAAGAAAAATCAGCGGCAAGGTTTTGTTTTTAGGCGGACCGCTGTATTACTGCAAAGGCTTGCAGCAGCGCTTTAAGGAGACGCTGGGGCTGTCGGACGACGAAGCCGTTTTCCCCGAATACGCGCGCTACGCCGTAGCGCTGGGTACCGCTTTATATGCCGCCGAGTGCGCAGATACGCTGAATTTCGAAGAGCTCTGCACGTCAATAGAGCGCAGTATGGGCGACAAGCCGATAATTTCCGCGCTGCCGCCGCTGTTCAAATCACAGAACGAGTACGACAGCTTTAAGGAACGCCACGCAAGCGCCGACGTGCCGCGGCTGAGCATAGATGATTATTCGGGAAAAGCATATATCGGCATTGACTGCGGAAGCACCACGACAAAGCTTGTTCTTCTGTCAGACAAAAAGGAAATACTCTACACATATTATTCCTCCAATCACGGTAATCCCGTCGATATTGTCAGAGAGCAGTTAAGTCGGATTTATAAGCTGTGCGGGGACAAAATCACAATCGCGGGCAGCGCCGTCACCGGCTACGGCGAGGAGCTTGTCAAAAACGCCTTCGGCGCGGACATCGGCGTTGTGGAAACGATTGCGCACTATACCGCCGCGAAATACTTTTGTCCTAAGGTGGACTTTATACTTGACATAGGCGGTCAGGACATAAAGTGCTTTAAAATACAAAACGGCGCCATTGACAGCATAATGC
Source organism: Clostridia bacterium (assembly GCA_017937065.1). Classification (GTDB taxonomy): domain Bacteria; phylum Bacillota; class Clostridia; order Oscillospirales; family QAKW01; genus RGIG9041. The sequence continues at coordinate 103,825 of JAGBEI010000013.1, forward strand.
TCAACGAGGCGTGCTCGTCGGGCTGCGGCTCGTTTATCGAAACATTTGCGCGCTCAATGGGCTATGAGGTGCCCGAGTTTGCCCAAAAGGGACTCTTTGCGCAGGCTCCCGTGGATTTGGGCAGCCGCTGCACCGTGTTTATGAACTCGTCTGTCAAGCAGGCGCAAAAAGACGGCGTCAGTGTCGGCGATATATCTGCCGGGCTTTCCGTCAGCGTTGTCAAAAACGCGGTATACAAGGTCATACGCGCCGCCGACGTGTCGGAGCTGGGCGAAAACATAATAGTGCAGGGCGGTACGTTTTTAAACGACGCCGTACTGCGCGCCTTTGAAAGAGAGCTGGGACGCAACGTAATACGCCCCGCCATATCCGGGCTTATGGGCGCATACGGCGCGGCGCTTATCGCAATGAGATGTACCTCATCCTCCATAATTTCCGCAGATAAGCTGAAAAGCTTTTCCCATACATCAAAAACCGCGGTCTGCAAGGGCTGTACTAACCACTGTACACTCACCGTAAACACCTTTGCCGACGGAAAGAAATACATTTCGGGCAACAGATGCGATAAGGGACTGGGAAACCTTAAGCAGCATGAGCCGCTGCCCGACCTTTACGAATACAAGCTCAAAAAGCTGAACACATATCAGGGCGGAAGCGGGAAGCGCGGCAGAATAGGTCTGCCCATGGCTCTGGGCATGTACGAGCTTTTGCCGCTGTGGCACGGAATTTTCAATGCCCTCGGCTTTGAAACGGTGCTCTCGGGCGGCTCGACGCGGCGCGTGTACGAAAAGGGACAGTTTACAATCCCGTCCGACACAGCATGCTATCCCGCAAAGCTTATGCACGGGCATATAATGAACCTCCTGGATGCGGGAGTAGACGCAATATTCTATCCCTGTCTCACATACAATGTTGACGAAAAATCGTCGGACAATCACTACAACTGCCCTGTCGTTGCATACTATCCGGAGCTTCTTGCGGGAAATATAGACGGGCTGAGCAAGGATATGTTTTTATATTCGTACCTTAATATAAACAGCAGCCGCGTACTGGTGCGCGGGCTTGCCGAATGTCTTTCAAAGCGTTTCGGGAACATACCCAAAAAGGAGATCAGCCGTGCGGTAAAGCTCGGCTTTGATGAGTATAACCGGTATATTGAGGATATACGCCGAGAGGGAGAGCGCGCGCTGAAATTTGCCGAGAATACGGGACGGCGGGTTATGATACTTGCGGGAAGACCGTACCATATAGACAGCGAAATCTGCCACGGTATCAACAAGCTGGCTCAGATGCTGAACTTTGTCGTTGTAAGCGAGGACAGTATCTGCCATTTGGCAAACACACCGCAGGTGCGCGTGCTCAACCAGTGGACATATCACTCACGGCTGTACCGCGCGGCGCAGTTTGCAGTGCGAAATCCCAACACGGAGCTTGTCCAGCTTGTATCCTTCGGCTGCGGAGTCGACGCCATAACAACCGACGAGGTGCGCCGAATACTGGAGGACGGCGGAAAATACTACACACAGATAAAAATTGATGAAATTACAAATCTCGGCGCGGTCAGAATCCGTCTCCGCAGTCTTTTGGGCGCGCTGGATATGAGGTGACAAAAATAAACAAAGATTATATCAAATTTACAAAGCAGATGAAAAGGGACTATACCATACTTATACCCAACATGCTGCCTATACATTTTAATATGGTCATACGGGTAATGGAAAGCTACGGCTACAAAGCAAAGATGCTGGAAAATGAGGGACATTCCGTAGTGGAAAACGGGCTGCGGTATGTACATAACGACACCTGCTACCCTGCAATTTTAGTAATCGGTCAGTTTATCGACGCGCTGAAAAGCGGACAGTACGACACGCACAAGGTGGCGCTCATGCTGTTCCAGACAGGCGGCGGGTGCCGAGCCTCCAATTATGTATCGCTTTTGAGAAAAGCGCTTGTAAAAGCGGGCTTCGGATATGTTCCGGTCGTGTCCTTCAGCCTGACGGGGCTTGAAAAGCACCCCGGCTTTAAGCTGACAATACCTTTTCTGCATAAGCTTATGTATGCCGTTACCTGCGGCGATCTTCTGATGTCGCTCTACAACCAGTGCCGCACAACCGAGATAAACCGCGGACAGAGCCGCCGGCTGCTCGACAGGTGGACAGAGCGCGTTGCAAGCGAGATGCGCACCGCGGGGCCTCTGCGCTACTCAAAAATCAAAGAGTGCTACCGCAGGATTGTAAAAGACTTTGCCGAGCTGCCGAGACGTGACGAAAAGCCCGTGCGGGTCGGAATTGTCGGCGAAATATATGTAAAATTTTCAAGTCTGGGCAATAACGGGTTAGAGCAGTTTTTGGTAGACGAGGGCGCGCAGGTCTGCGTTCCGGGCTTTCTTGATTTCTGCTTTTACTGCATCTATAACAGCATAATAGACAAAAAGCTGTATGACAGAACGCGCATGCCGCTGTTTATCTATAAATTTGCATTTAATTTTGCAAAGAAAAAGCAGCAGGACATGATAGACGCCGTTGTGCAAAACAGCAGTTTCGAGCCGATGACGCCGATTGAGCATACAATTTCGCTCTGCCGCGGTTATATAAACCTCGGCGTCAAAATGGGTGAAGGATGGCTGCTCACGGCGGAAATGCTGGAGCTGTACGATTCGGGCACCAAAAACATCATCTGCACCCAGCCTTTCGGCTGCCTGCCAAATCACATCTGCGGCAAGGGCATGATGCGCCCCCTCAAGGAGCAAAAGCCGGATATAAACATCGTCGCCGTGGACTACGACGCGGGCGCGACAAAGGTCAATCAGATAAACCGCATAAAGCTTATGCTTGCAAACGCCAAAGAGCAGCAAAAAGCCTCCGCTGACAGTCATGCCGGGAGCGGACAGCAGAGCGAAAAGAGTACGGATAAAGAGGCGGTTTTGGTATAACCGCCTTTTTAAATAAATTTGATTTTTTTTATTTTTGATGCAATAAAACACACAGTTTTCGGATTAACTGTATGAAAGGGGCAAAACTGAAAAAATGTTTTCTCTGACGTCAGACAGGCATATATCGGCAGACAGCGGCAGCGCATCAATAGATGACTGTCTTTCACGCATTGCGCTCAGTAAAGACAAGGGCGCGCTGGAAGAGCTGTACCGCAAAACCTATACGTCTGTTTACAGCTTTGCCCTTTCGATTTTGAAGAACACGCATGACGCGCAGGACGCGGCTCACGACTGCTATCTAATTATCTTTTCATCTGCCGAAAGCTATGTGTCGCACAAAAAACCTCTGGCGTGGATATTGACCGTCACAAAAAATTTATGTCTGAAAAAGCTCAGAGAACGCGCAAAAGACACATATGTTACGGAAAACGAGCTTGAAATGTACCCCGATAAAATGTCAGCCGTGACGGCAGAGGACAAAATAATAATTTCCGAGTGTCTGAATACGCTTTCCGACAACGAGCGGCAGATAATTGTGCTGCACGCCGTGGCAGGTATGAAACACAGGGAAATCGCAGAGCTTACGGGACTGCCCGTGTCAACTGTTCTTTCAAAATACAGCAGAGCGCTTAAAAAGCTGAAAAAAATTTTGTAAAGGAGAGCAATGCGATGAAGGACAACGAAATAAACAATAAAATAAAAGAAGCATTTTCCCATGCCGCACCCGATATTCTGGACTCCGTTCTCTCTGATTGCAGTCAAAAGAAAGGAACGGTAATCTACATGACGGAAAACGGAAAAAGCAAGCGGAGAATGAGACTCATAATCGGCATAGCGGCATGTCTTTTACTGCTGCTGGGAGGCTTTGCGGGCTATCGTGTATATGACCTGAATTATGCCGTGGACTCAACCGTATCTCTGGACGTGAACCCAAGTATAGAGATAAAGGTAAATCAAAAGGAGCGTATTCTTGACGTTACGGCTCTCAACGAGGACGGAAAAAAGGTAATAGGAGATATGGACTTTAAGGGCAGCAGCATTGACGTCACCGTAAACGCTCTGATAGGCTCCATGCTGAAAAACGGATATCTGAACGAGCTGGCAAACTCCGTTCTGATAAGCGTTGATAATAAAAACACCGCAAAAGGCTCGCAGCTTCAGGCGCGGCTGACAGACGAGGTGGGCGCAATGCTTCAGACAGAGAGCTTTACAGGCTCGGTGCTGAGTCAGACAATTTCAAACAGTCAGAGCCTGAGCGCCGCGACGGAAAAATACGGTATAACCGAGGGCAAGGCGCAGCTCATAAACGAAATTCTCAAAAAGGACTCGCGCCATACCTTTGAAGACCTGGCAAAGCTTACGATAAACGAGCTCAATCTGCTGATGAATTCAGGTGCCTACACCCCTGATAATATCTCCTCGGTCGGAAGCGCCAGCGACAAGGCATACATCGGTCAGGAAAAAGCGAAGGCTGCGGCAATCGCACACGCGGGACTGTCGGATTCGGACGTTTCATATTTTGAAACGGACATGGACACCGAAAACGGAATAATGGTATATGAGGTCGAATTCAAATGCGGCGGATACGAGTACGAATACGACATAAACGCACTGACCAGCGAAATCGTACAGTACAGCAGGGAAAAGGACGATGATTATTTCTCGGTGCAAACACCGTCCGATACCCAGAACCAGCAAAGCACAAGCGGTGTCGGCAATTCGTCCGATACATCACAATCTCAAAACACGTCCTTGCCTCAGGCAAAAATCTCAGCTGATGAAGCAAAGGAAATTGCACTTGCTCACGCCTCTGTTGCAGCGTCGGAGGCGGCATATATAAAGGTTGATACGGACTATGATGACGGCAGACTTATATACGAAGTTGAATTTGTTGTGAAAAGTATTGAATACGAATATGAGATAGATGCCGACAGCGGAAATATTCTCGACTTTGACAGGGAAATCGACGACTGAACTCAAAAACCTCCTCTGCAATTTTTGCAGAGGAGGTTTTAAGCTGCGGTAAATTGTTAATTAATGAAGGTCAAATCTATAACCGATACCGGAAAAGTAACATACGGCGACAAACACAGCCGCTGCAAGCAGCGTCAGCGCAATGAAAAGCCAACGGTTAAAACGGTACTCCTTAACACTGTTTCTGTATTCAACCTGTTCCTCGGGCGTCATGTCGTTAAACAGCTCTCCGCGGATACGGCGGATATCACGGTTAAGCCCCCAGACTCCCGCCCGCTCCTCGGAGTTTGCGTCCCGAACCTCGCCCGCCGTAGTAAACATAAAAATAACGGAAATGAGCAGACAGAGCGGCAAAGCCGCCTGCCAGTGAAAAAATATACATATAAGTATATTGGCAAGGCTTGCGGCAGCATACGCAAAAGCAACGGCGGCAGGCGCGCGGTGAAGCGTAAGGGAACGGCTGAACACGACGGCGCGCACAATTATATACGCTATCAAAAGTATTCCGACCGTCAGAAAAATTTTTGCCGCTGTAATCGGACTTTCAAACGGAAGCCCGCTCATTTCGAAAAAATCAGATATCCATTTCATTTTAAACTCTCCTTAAACGCCGACCCCGCGCTTTAAAATTCCCAAGCCCACGCCCACGCTGCCGCCGCAAAGCAAACGGCGTTTGAAATCACGTCTCAGTGAGGTATCCTCCGGCAATGCCTCAAAATTATCAGTGTCATTTACGGCAAATATGCGCCACAGGTCTGCGCGGCTTTCGGCACAGCTTACCGTTTCAAACAAATCCATAAACTTTAGTATATTCGACGGCGGCGTTATAATTTCACGGTTTGCAGGAAATAAAAGCCACGAGTTGCAGTAAAAAACGGTATCCGCACCGAAAAATGCCCTCGCGCATTTAACGGAATCTCCGCAAAGCCCGATATCCAGCCTGCCGTTTGACGGTATGTGTATACTGACGGCGGGCGCTCCGCCTTTTATAACCCCGACAGATGTCACGACATCGTTTTCAAGCGGTTTCGGCTCAAACTGAAGTCTTCCGAAACAAAACAGCAAAATATTGAAAATTTTAAGCTCCCACTTCATAACAAACGAACCGTAAACCCCGTGCAGCTGAAAGCACTCGTTATTCTTGCAGCGCAGATCCTGCAAAATATCAAAATACATGCCGTCATCCAGGCGGCGCGCAGCATAGAGCTCCTTTAAATGCCGCGTAAACGCAAGCATCAGGAGCATGGATACGGTAAAGCGGTGAACTCCCGTCTCCGCCTCAATCCTGCCCGCCGCAGCGTCAAGGTCTTCAAAATCCGCATAATCCGTATTTTCATAATCCGAAACACATTTTTCAAACAGCTTTACCGCCTTGCGGCAGGCAAAAATCCTGCCGTATGCCGACGCATATTCCTCGGCGGCTGCCGGCGGAAATTGCAGACGCTCGCTGATGTACACTATATAATCCTTCATTGGTTCCTCCGGCGTCATTTTCGTATATATAGATTATCTCAACAGCACCTCAATGTCAAGCAGCAGGACAAATTATTAATATAAATAATTAAACATTTATATTGACTTTATTTCGTATAAGTATATAATAAGCATAGATAAAAAGTATTTTTACGGAGGACAAAAACATGCCAAAAACATTTCGCGTAGGCGTCGTCGGCTGCGGCGGCATTGCAAACGGAAAGCATCTTCCGTCGCTTGATGCGGTAGAAAACGTTGAAATCGTATATTTCTGCGATATTGTCAGGGAGCGCGCCGAAAAGGCATGCGCCAAGTACGGCGCCCAGGGCGCAAAGGTTACCGAAAACTATATGGACGTGGTCAATTCCGACGTTGACGTTATACACGTCTGCACGCCCAACCGCTCGCACTGCGAAATCTCCTGCGCCGCTATGGAGGCGGGCAAGCACGTGCTCTGCGAAAAGCCGATGGCAATAAACGCGGCTGAGGCACGCAAGATGTATGAAACCTCGGTTAAAACGGGCGTCACTCTTTCTATCGGATATCAGAACAGGTTTACACCCGAAAGCCAGTATGTCAAGGCAGAGGCGGAAAGCGGATTTTTCGGTGACATATATATGGCGCGCGCATACGCCATACGCCGCCGCGCGGTTCCGACCTGGGGCGTATTTTTGAACGAGTACGAGCAGGGCGGCGGTCCGCTTATCGACATCGGCACGCACGCGCTTGATTTAACGCTGTGGACAATGGACAATTATAAGCCCAAATACTGCGTGGGCACTACATATCACAAGCTGAACAAGGATACGGACACCGGCAATGCCTGGGGCGACTGGAACCCCGACGAGTTTACGGTTGAGGACAGCGCTTTCGGATTTATCGTTATGGAAAACGGCGCGACAATCATTCTTCAGTCCTCCTGGGCGCTCAACACGCACAAAAGCTGCGAGGCAAAATTTGCGGTCTGCGGCACCAAGGGCGGCGCGGATATGTACGACGGACTGGTGCTTAACACAATAAGACACGGCAAGCAGGTAAACATTATGCCGCAGCTGGACGCTAAAGGCGTTGCGTTTTACGACGGCAAGGGAATGAAGCCCGCCGAGGCGGAGGCGCGCTGCTTCTACAACGCGATAGCAACCGGCACAAAGCCGATAACGCTGCCCGAGCAGGCGCTTGTCGTATCTGAGATATTAGAGGGCATCTATGTTTCCGCCAAAACCGGAAAGCCCTATTACTTCGGGGAGGAGAAATAAATGAAGGTAGGAGTTCTTACGGCGTTTTGCCATGACAGAGATTTTGAGGATATGATTAAATACCTGCACGGAATCGGCGTGCAGGCGGTGGAGCTGGCATCGGGCGGCTATCCCGGCAAGTACCACATTAACCCCGAGGAGCTTTTGAAAGCTCCCGGAAAGATTGATGAAATCAAAGCCGTTATCGACAAATACGGAATGGAAATATCAGCCGTTTCCGCGCACGGAAATCCCGTGCACCCCGATAAGGCGACCGCAAAGAAATATCACGACGATTTTATAAACGCAATCCTGTTTGCCCAAAAGCTGGGAGTTGACACCATCGTCGGCTTTTCCGGCTGCCCCGGCGACCACGACGGCGCAAAATATCCCAACTGGGTCACCTGCGCATGGCCGACCGATTATGCAAAGGTGCTTGAGTACCAGTGGGAGGTTCTGATTAAATACTGGAAAGAGACCGCCGAGTTTGCAAAGGCTCACGGCATAAAGAAAATAGCGTTTGAGATGCACCCGGGCTTCTGCGTTTACAATCCCGCAACGCTCAAACGTCTTCGCGCCGAGGTGGGGGACATAATCGGCGCAAACTTTGACCCGTCACATCTGTTCTGGCAGGGAATTGACCCCGTCGCCGCAATAAAAGACCTTGAGGGCATGATTTATCACTTCCATGCAAAGGATACATACATTGATAAGTACAAGGTCGCGGTAAACGGAGTGCTTGATACAACAAGCCTTGCGGACCTTAAAAACCGCTCATGGTATTTCAGAACGCTCGGCTACGGCAGCGACGAAAAGGTCTGGAAGGACATTATCTCCGCACTGAGACTTACAGGCTTTGACGGCATACTCTCTATCGAGCATGAGGACGCGATGATGACAAACGAGGAGGGGCTTGAAAAAGCGGTTGCCTTCCTTCAGACAATGGTGCCCACGCAAAAGCTCAACGGCGACGTTTTCTGGGCATAGTTTTCTTGGCGTTTCGGATAAATTCAAGACGGAAAGGGCATTATAAAAATGAAACATACAATGGGGATTATCGGCTTCGGCGGCATGGGCAACCACCATTATAAGCACGTAACCGAAGAAATCGACAGACTTACAGTAAAGGGAGTATACGATATTAAAGACGAGCGGGCGGAATATGCCAAATCGCTCGGAATGAAGGCTTACGGCAGCGCCGAGGAGCTGTTAGGCGACAGCGAAATTGATCTTGTGCTTGTCGCAACGCCCAATAACTGGCATAAGCACTATGTTGAAGCGGCACTGCGCGCAGGCAAGAATGTAATCTGCGAAAAGCCGGTTATGATGAATTCCACTGAACTGGCAGAGGTCATGGAGACCGCAAGGCAGTGCGGCAAAGTGTTCACCGTTCATCAGAACAGACGCTGGGACCGCGACTATCTGCTCGTAAAGCGCGAGCTTGAAAGCGGCACGCTCGGCAAACCGTTCTTTATAGAAAGCCGCGTCGAGGGCGCGCGCGGAATACCCGGCGACTGGCGCTGCACCAAGGTCGCAGGCGGCGGCATGATGCTTGACTGGGGCGTTCATCTTATTGACCAGATGCTGATGATGATTGACAGTCCCGTAAGCGAGATATATGCTCAGGTGCTCAATGTCAAATACCAAAACCCCGAAAATGATGTTGACGACAATCTCAAAATCAATATGAAGTTCAAAAACGGCGTGTGTGCCATGATTGAGGTCGGAACATACAATATGCTCACGCTGCCGCGCTGGTATGTCTGCGGTGACAAGGGCACAATGAAAATAGACGACTGGGGCAGCGGTGCGGATATCGTATACGCAAAGGACGTTGAAATGGTATGGGAAAACAGCATAATCTATACCGCGGCAGGCCCGACCAGGACAATGGCTCCCCGTCCTCGTGAGACGGTTGAGGAAAAGCACGTAGATATAGACGAGAAAAAATCGGTTTATCTGTTTTACGAAAATGTTCTCGACACAATCGAGGGCAAGGCAGAGCTTATTGTAAAGCCTGAGGAGGCAATGCGCTCGATGAAGGTTATGGAGGCGGCGTTCAAATCCTCCGACGAAGGTATTTGTGTAAAGGAAGAAATCTAAATGGCTGATAAAAACAACCATTCAGACGGGAAGCAAACTACCCGTCAGGGCTCCAAGCCCAATGTGACGGGCAGTTATCCCGGCGTAACGGGCACGTATAAGCCGCATTCGGCGTATCCGAGTTCAAACACCGCGGCAGGCGCGAAAAAAACACAGTCCGCAGGCACGCGGCAGCAAAAACCGATAAATGAACGCAGCGAGGCTGTAAGAAACGGCACAGACAGCGCCGCAAAAGACAAAGCTCCCGACGCTCAAAAGCGCGGCTTTGATTTCAAGCTTTGGTTTTCCAGGGAAAATAACCGTGCGTTTTTAAAGCAGCTTCGCTATTACGGACTTATCGTTCTGGCGGCACTGATTTTGACTTTTGGTATAATCACTGTCAGCAACGACGTATTCGCATTCATAAAGCCGGACGAGAGCATAATAGTTACAATAGAGCAGGGCGGCGGAACACCCGCCATCGCCAAGGCATTGAAAAAAGCGGGCGTTATTGAGCACCCGTTCATTTTCAGGCTGTACAGCAAGCTCAAAAAGGCGGACGGAAAGTATCAGTACGGAGACTATACGCTCAACTCCAATCTTGCCTATGACCAGATTATTGCCGCGCTGAAAAAGCCGTCCGTTCAGGCAGAAAGCTATAAGGTAACAATACCCGAGGGCTCAACACAGGATGAAATTGCCGAGCTGCTGATTTCACAAAAGCGCGTTGCGGCTGCGGAGCTGGAGCATGCGCTCAACGAATATGAGTACGAGGATTTCGAATTTATTTCCGACCTGCCCGACAGGCGCTGCCGGCTGGAGGGATATCTTCCCGCCGGAGAATACGAATTTTACGTCGGTGAAAGCGCCGTATCGATTGTGGAAAAGATGCTGACCCGCTTTGAGGAAACCGTTCTGACCGAGGAAAACAAAGCAAAGATAGAGCAGTCGGGAATGTCGCTTGACGATATTGTCACATTGTCGTCGCTTGTCTTTGCGGAGTGCAGCGATGAAGGAGCGTTTAAGGGCGTTTCCCGAGTTCTGCTCAACCGCCTTGCAGACGAAAACGGGCTCTTACAGCTGACAAGCACTATAAACTATGTGCTCGCCGCTGAGAAAACAGAGTTTACGGCAGATGACAAAAAAACCGACAGCGAATATAACACATATATCTATGCGGGACTTCCGCCGGGGCCTGTTTGCAATCCGTCGCTTGCGGCAATTAATGCCGTGCTTGCGCCGGAGGAAGGTTCAAACAAGTATTTTGTAAGCGACAGCGACAAGACCTATTTTGCCGCAACGCTTGAAGAGCATAACGCCAATCTGAAAAAGGTTTCTAAATCGGCAAAGGGCACCGATACAATAAGATAAAAGCGACAGCGGGAAAATCGTTGATTTTCCCGCTGTTTTTATGAAACTATTATTTCACAGCCCGCTTGCCTTACGGCATCCGCAAGCTCCTTCGGCGGCGTCTTATCCGTCAGCAGATAATCAAAGCATTCAAAACCGCCGAGAATACTCATGCAGTCCCGCCCGAACTTACTGCTGTCGCACAGTAAAAGCCGCACCTTGGAGTTTTCAAGCATCTGCCGTTTTATCTGCGCCTGTTCACGGCTTGCCTCCGTTACACCCCCGCTTTCCGAAATGCCGCCGCAGGATATAACGCACAGGTCTGCACAAAATCCCGCGGCATACTTTACGGCGTCGGTGCCCAGCGCCGCGTCGGAATATCCGCTGACAACCCCGGGACACAGATACACCTTTGCACCGCCCGATTCAATGAGCCTTAAACAGTTGCGTATGCCGTTTGTTATAACCGATACGGGCGCGCAGTCGCAAATATACGGAATAACCGCGCCCGCGCTCGAGCTTGAGTCCATAAACACAGTCGTATCTGCCCGCAGAAAATCACGCACCATTCCCGCAATAAGCCGCTTTTCATGAACGTTCTGCTTTTCCCTTACCATTCCCGGACTTTCCACAGCGCCGCCCTCAGGCAAAAACGCGCCGCCGTGGCTGCGCTTTAAAACGCCTGATTTTTCAAGCTCGTTGAGATCGCGCCTGACCGTTGCCTCGGAAACAAAAAGCAGACCTGCAAGCTGAACAACCGTTATACTCTTTTTTCTTTTCACAAGCTCGGATATTTTTTGCTGCCTCTCATTTTTAAGCATGGCTTATCCCTTCAGCGACATACGGTACTCGTGCATGTACCACGGTATATCGGTGAGAATGACATTGAAGCCCTTTTCTACAAAAAAGTCCCACGCGGCATGCTGCCCTTCTAAAACCGCACGGTCGTCGTTGTGCCATGCCGACACGTTCCAGTCGGGGCCTATCATTTCCGAGCCGGTTAGCATTATATAATCCTTTTCCTTCAGATATCCGATATTCTTTCGGGAAATTATCTCGTCATTTTCGGAATAGAATAAAAGCTCAAAGCCCGCAAGATTTATGTCATATTTCTCTGCTGCCCGTATCTGTTCGGTATTGCTGACAATAGCAAGATAGGGCACGGGTATGCCCGATTTTTCCAAATCGCTCATGAGCTTCTCGTTGAAGCTTGTTTTAAACAAAAAGCGATTCAGCATACCGTACCTTTCAATAAGCTCCAGTGCGCCGCGGGTATAGGAAAAATCTTCAAAGCTTTTATCCCAGCAGCGGTCGAGGTTAAAAAGTGCGTCGGTGTCTTTAAATTCTTTCAGAAAATCCTCGAACCTGTCAAGACAGCGCCCCGTCTTTTTACCGTAATAATTGCGCGTTTCCAGCGACCGTATCTGCTCTGTTGTCATAGTGCGGCTGTTAAGATTAACGCCTAAATTCTGTTTCTCCGTTCCGTCATGAATACAGTAATATTCACCGTTTGCATTGCGGATAACGTCCATCTCGACCATGTCGGCGTGAAATGCAAAGCTTGCCTTATACGCATTTATTGTATTTTCCGTAAAGGTACCCATATGCGTGCCGCGGTGCGCTGCAATCAGAAACCCTTTGCGGCGTATTTCCTCCTTAATTGTGCCGTTAATTTCATCGTACTGTCTTTTCATATTTTGTCCTCCGATAAAAAATGATTGATTGTGCTCATATTATAGCTTATATTTGTTCGTTTTGCAATATAACAAACAAATATAGACATTTTTTTACTGCCGTGATAGAATATAGATAAATAATCGTCTGCATTCTGGCAGGCAGAACAAACGGAGGATACATAGATGAACAGCTCCATACTCAAAGCATACGAGCTTGCCAAGGAAAGCTACGCCGCCATCGGCGTGGACACTGACAGTGTGCTCGAAAAACTCAAAAGCATTAAAATTTCTGTCAACTGCTGGCAGGGTGACGACGTAAACGGCTTTCTGTTCAAGGACATTGCGCTGTCCGGCGGCATACAGACAACAGGCGACTATCCCGGCAAGGCTACAACCCCCGCACAGCTGCGTGCCGACATTGAAAAAGCAATGTCACTCATTCCCGGCACGCACAAGCTGAACCTTCATGCAATTTACGCGGACACCGACGAAAAGGTAGACCTTGACGCTATCGAGCCGAAGCATTTTCAAAGCTGGGTTGACTGGGCAAAGGAAAAGGGCATCGGGCTTGACTTTAACCCCACCTGCTTTTCGCATCCGATGGCAGACAGCGGCTTTACGCTGTCAAGCGCGGACAAAAAAACCCGGGACTTCTGGATTGAGCACTGCAAGCGCTGCCGCAAAATAGCCGACCATTTCGGAAGAGAGCTGGGCGAAAAGTGCGTTACAAACTTCTGGTTCCCGGACGGCTACAAGGATATCCCCGTCGACCGTGAGGCGCCCCGAGCGCGCATGATGAGCGCTTTAGATGAAGTATTTGCCGAAAAGTACGATGAAAAATACAGTCTTGACGCTATTGAAAGCAAGGTTTTCGGCATCGGTGCGGAAAGCTATACCGTAATTTCAAATGAGTTTGCAGTGGCATATGCGGTATCCCGCGGCAAAGCATGCTGTCTTGACGCAGGTCACTATCATCCGACCGAGGTTATCTCCGATAAAATCCCGACGGTTATGCTGTTTACAGACGAGCTTTTGCTGCACGTCTCCCGCCCTGTACGCTGGGACAGCGACCATGTGGTTATAATGGACGACGAGCTGCTTGCCATCGCCCAGTCGCTTGTGCGCACGGGTCTTGTAGACAGAACACACATCGGTCTTGACTTCTTTGACGCGTCGATTAACCGTATTGCGGCATGGACAATCGGCACGCGCAACATGATAAAAGCGCTGCTGCGCGCCCTGCTCGAACCGACAGAGGCACTGAAAAAGACTGAGCTGAACGGCGACTACACCTCGCGGCTTGCTCTGACAGAGGAGTACAAAACCTACCCGTTCGGCGCAGTATGGGACTATTACTGCGAAACTATGGGCGTGCCCGTAAGAGAGAGCTGGCTTGCCGAGGTAAAAGAATACGAAAAGAAAATACTGGAGGAGAGAAAGTAAATGAAGGATATAAGAACAGCCCCGTTTTTGAAGGATTTCTGTGCCCTTGCGTCCAATATGTACCGTCTGGGCTGGGACGAGCGCAACGGAGGAAACATAAGTCTTAATATCGATGAGAAGGAGGCGGCGCAGTATCTTGACCTGAATAACGTAAAGCGCACCTTCACCATCACCTTTGACGCGTCTTATCTTGCAGGCAAGCTGTATCTTGTAACCGGCACGGGCAAGTATTTCAAAAACGTAGAGAGCGACCCTAAAAATAATCTCGGCATCATCCGCGTCGGCAGCGACGGCAAAACCATGGAAATACTTTGGGGCTATGAGGACGGCGGACGACCGACAAGCGAGCTGCCCGCGCACTTTATGTCGCACATTGAACGTCTGAAGGTTGACCCCAACCATAAAATTGTCATTCACTCACACTGCACAAACGTCATCGCCATGACCTTTGTTCATTCACTCGACGAGAAGGAATTTACCAAAACGCTCTGGTATATGATAACCGAATGTCTTGTAGTGTTCCCCGACGGCGTGGGCGTTTTGCCCTGGATGGTCTGCGGCACGGACGAAATCGGTCTTGCAACCGCCGAGAAAATGCGTGACAGACGGCTATGCGTCTGGGGTATGCACGGAATTTTCGGCACAGGCACCTCGATAGACGAGGCTTTCGGGCTTATTGAGACAGTCGAAAAGGCAGCCGAGATATACATGAAAATTGCCGACAAGCCGATAAAGGCACACATAACGGACGACGAGCTGCGCGAGCTTGCCGTCGCCTTCAACCTCACTCCCCGCGCAGGATACCTCGACTGATAAAGCGCAATTTTTAAAAACCGATAACAAGACAAAATAAAAAAGCCTCCTGCCGGAGGCTTTTTTATTGTTATTTTTTACTTTGCTTTTTTGCCGACTTTGAGTATTGCATTTACAACAATACCGATTATAAGCGCAGTCGCGATAGACGAAATTTCAATCGGTCCGAAATTGAGCGTAAGCCCGCCGATGCCGGGGACAAGAACAGCGCTGACAACAAACAGATTGTTATTGTCGCCCAAATCCACGTCATGCAGCATTTTAAGACCGCTTACCGCAATAAATCCGTAAAGCGCGATACAAACACCGCCGACAACACATGCGGGAATTGTATTTATAAACTGAACAACGGGATTCAAAAACGAAACGATAAGGCATAAAATCGCGGTAGTAATAATCGTATATATTGAAGCGTTACCCGATATTGCGACACATCCGACCGCCTCACCGTAAGTAGTGTTGGGACAACCGCCGCACAGTGCGCCCGCCATTGAACCGACGCCGTCGCCCAAGAGCGTTCTGTCAAGTCCGGGGTCTTTTATAAGGTCACGTCCGATAACAGAGCTTAAATTCTTATGGTCCGCAATGTGCTCGGCAAAAACCACAAGCGCAACAGGCGCAAACAAAACAAGCAGATTGACAACCATTGTGGCAGTAACCTCGATGCCTGCATTGCCTTTAATCGCCTGCATAAGGGTAAATTCGGGCAGACGGAAGATACCGTCCATCTCAGTCAGCGGAGTATAATTAATAAGTTTGAGATAATCATTGTCGGTAATATTGCCAATCACCGTGAAAACGGACGCCGCAACGTAGCCTGAGAGTATACCTATAATAAAAGGAATGAGTTTAGTTGTCTTGTTGCCGCGGGCGGAGGCGATAACCGTCACCGCAAAGGTGATAATACCGCAGAGTATTGCCACAAGATTGTAATCGCCTGCGGCGGTGTTATTGAGATTGTTTACAGCACTGCCGCAAAGGCTGAGTCCGATAAGCGCGACAGTCGGTCCGATAATAACGGGCGGCAGCAGCTTGTCCACCCAGCCGGTGCCGATAAGCTTTATAACGATTGCGATAATCACATAAACCGCAGCCGCAAACGCCGTACCGATAATCGAGCCCAGAAAGCCGCAGCCCGCCGCACCGATAAGCGGTGAAATAAAGGCAAAGGACGAGCCGAGAAAAACAGGACTTCTGCGTTTGGTGAAAAGAACATAGACAAGCGTTCCCACTCCGGCGCCGAACAAAGCCGCCGCCTGGTCCATAACAATGGTGCTCTGCGAAGCGTTGACAAGCGTCGGGACAAGCAGCGTTGCCGCGATTATAGCAAGCAACTGCTGAACGGCAAACACGAGGTTTGGCATAAACCTCGGACGGTCCTCAACATTGTAAATCATGTTCATACTGTATATTTCCTCCTAAAAATAATAACTAAGCAAACAATCCCACGCAGCCGTAAAAAAATACCCTGCCGTGATGCGGCAGAGTAAATTCCGATGAAATCATGTCACCCGTGGCGATAATTCCCCTATCGCATGCGAAGGCTTTTTAACCTGAGTAATTCTATCACAAATAATATTGTTTGTAAAGCATTTTTCGACAAAAGAGAATATTTTTCTTTCACTGTCTTTACAGAAACGGCACAATCAATTATAATATACGTAAATACAAGGGAGGGATAAAAATGCAGTTTTCCGACTTATTCGACGAGGTGCCGATAGTCGCCGCGGTTAAAAGCGAAAACGAGTTAAATGCAAGCCTCATGTGTGACAGCAATGTTGTTTTTCTGCTGTTCGGGGATATCTGCAATATCCCGCGGCTTGTAAAAGAGGTAAAGGACAGCGGCAAGCTGGCGATTGTGCATATTGATCTTATCGAAGGGCTTGCAGCGCGCGAGGTAGGCGTAGACTTTATAAAAGAGCACACGGAAGCGGACGGAATTATTTCCACAAAAGCGGGGCTTATCCGCTATGCCAAAACGCTGGGGCTTATCACTATACGCCGTTTTTTTCTGCTTGACTCGCTTGCGCTTGACACAATATCCAAGCAGTCCGCACTTACAGACGCCGATGCGTTTGAGGTGCTTCCCGGAGTAATGCCAAAGATAATATCGCATATCGTCAGCGAGTGCGACAAGCCGATTATCGCCGGGGGACTTATCCGAGACAAGGACGACGTTGTAAATGCGCTCAGCGCCGGGGCAATCGCCGTATCCAGCACCAACTCCGAGGTTTGGTTTTTATAAAATAAACGGTATTTTTTAAAGCAATCCGCGATTTTTATTCATGATTTTGCAATATTGAGCATGTATAATAATGTCAACAATATTTAAGAGGGAGCCGAAAATTATGAATAATGATTTTAATAGATTTACAGAAGGCGGACAGTCGGCACAAAACGAAACAACAGGGCGTGAACGCACACAGTATACCTACGGCGGATACCAGGGCTATACGCCGCCTCAGCGACCCAAAAAGGAAAAGCGCTCACTCCGCCCGGCGGCTGTAATAGCGATCTGCACTGCTCTGTCGCTCTGCGTCGCAGTTGCGGGAGGCTTCGGCGGCGCGTATCTTAGCAGCCGTATATCGGACAGCGGCGGTTCATCGGGAGGTACCGTTTTGTACCGCACGGTTGCGCTTAAGGATGAAGACGGAAACGATATAACAAAAACGCTGTCCGTCGGCGAAATTGCAAAAACTGCAAAAGACAGCGTTGTAGAAATAACGACAGAGGGAGTAACAACAGGCGACTTTATGATGCAGTACGTATCGGAGGGCGCAGGCTCCGGCGTCATTTTATCGGAGGACGGATATATTGTTACAAACCATCATGTTATAAGCGATGCAACCTCTATTTCGGTACGTACGACCGACGGCAACAGCTACAAAGCGACGCTTGTCGGTACTGACGAAAAAACCGATCTGGCGGTAATCAAGATAGACGCAAGCGGTCTTACTCCCGCTTTGATGGGTGATTTTGAGAGCTGTCAGGTGGGCGATACGGTTGTTGCAATCGGAAATCCGCTCGGTCAGCTCGGCGGCACCGTGACCGACGGCATTATCAGCGCGCTTGACCGTGAAATTACAATAGACGGCAACATTATGACGCTGATTCAGACAAATACCGCAATAAATCCCGGCAATTCCGGCGGCGGTCTGTTCAATTCGAGCGGGCAGCTTATCGGCATTGTCAACGCGAAGTCCGCAGGCGAGGACGTAGAGGGACTCGGCTTTGCAATACCGATTGACATAGCGCAGTCTGTAATTGAAGATCTCATCGAGCACGGATATGTCACCGGACGTATCGAAACGGGAATTGAGGTTATAGAAATCTCCGATTTCCAGACGGCAATGTATTATCGCGTAAATACCGCGGGTCTTTATGTATACAGTGTTGAAAACGATTCTACTGCCGCAAAAGCAGGCTTTAAACCGGGAGACCTTATAATATCGGTTGACGGAACTAAAGTCGAAACACAGGAGGAGTATGACAAAATACTGGAAAGCCATGCGGTCGGCGATACGATCGAGGTTGTGGTCTCGCGCCGGGACGAAGAGCATAAGCTCTCGCTTGAGCTGACAGAATACTCGCCCGTTTCCGGAAGTATGCTCTCAGCATAAAAACCAAAACGTCAAAATCAAATATACGAAATCAGCCGTGCGGAAGTTTTCCGCACGGCTGTTGTTTGTTATATATATATAATCTATGTTTATTTATACAAAATACATATAGTTATCTTGTGCAATTTTAATATTTTTTGCTATTTTGCACCTAAAGTATTTACTTTTTTTTATTTTAAAGTATAATGAAAATAGGAAGTATTTTATTACAGGGTTTGATCATCGACTGTATAACGACGTAATTCTGACTTTATAAATTGTCAGAGAAAAATTTCGGGAGTATAAATCTATGAGAAAACACAGAACAAGCAAAATACTTTGTACTATATTGATTTTATCCTTAACGCTGGTTTTTCCTATAAGCTCTCAGGCTTATAACATTATGAGGACAGATAATGGCTCGCTTGTTTACGGACTTAGAAATTCGTCGATTACTTTTCAATCTTGGAACGGCTTAACTCAGGAAACACGTTGGGCTATTGATTATGCTTCAAGACAGTGGAACAATAGGACAGGTCAGACAAAGCTATTCCACTCTGCAACACAGCATGGAGAAGCAAACAAATTACCTACTCATGATAACAGAAATCTTATAACTAAGATGTCATTAACAGGCACAAGATTTGCAGATTTCTTAATGGTTACAGGTCCTGTTTTTAAATTGTATGGCAGCAAATACCAGATATGTGAAGTGGACATTGTTATTAACAGTGATTTTCCATGGCGCAACAACGGCAGTACAGCCGGTTATGATGTGCAAAATGTAATGACGCATGAGCTCGGTCACATGCTCGGATTGGATCATACTGATGTCGCCTGGGCAACAATGATTGAGGGTACAAATAAAGGCGATACATGGAAGAGAACACTTGAGCAGGACGATTTAAACGGCTTTAACGCTATATATTAATAAAAGGAGTAGCTTTACCATGAAAAAAAGATTTATATCAATTTTAAGCATTGCGATTATGGCGCTAATTTGCTTTTCCTCATGCAAAAAAGCAGAAGGCAACCCGGAAACCATAACCTTATTTTCGGGAAGCTACAGATACATAAGTCCTGAAGAATTGCAGGAAATTGCGGATTTGGTATTTATCGGCGAGTATATCGGAAAAACCGGTCAGGTAATACCGGATCAGGAATTTTTGGGACATACTATGACTTACCCTGTTTATACCAATCATGCGTTTAAGCCCATAAATATATTAAAGGGAGAGGCAACAGACGAGGTGACAATACGCTGTGCCGGAGACACTTTGGGCGATTACTCTTACAGCTGCGAAGATACCATGTTATTTGAAGACGGCAAAAAGTATCTTATGTATACCTATAACGGAACACCCGACGTACCCAACGACACGGAATATAACTATGTCATTACAACGCACTGCTTTGAAATAGACGACAACGGCGACGTTGATTTTTCCGGAGTTACAACCACCGACGCCGCAAAGCTTCAGGCGCAGTATGACAGCGCGGTCAGCGCGAATGCATCCGTAACCAAATAAATCAAAAAACAGTCCGAAAATATTCGGACTGTTTTTTATTTCAAAAGCTCTAAGCGCGCAGTATATCCCCCGGCGCCGCCTCAAACGGAATCTCAATGTAAAACTTCATAAACGGTCGCGGACAGCTGTCAATCGGCTGTCCGTTTTCATCAAACATATTCTGAACCGTAAAGCGCCTGCCAGTCCTGCCTGGCGACAGCAGCTCGGCGCTGTCTCCGACACAGAGCTTGTTTTTCTGCACAAAGCCTGCAAGCCGCCGCTTACCGTCATACTCCGCGCAGTCGCCTATGTACGCTCGAGACTTAAGATATCCGGCGCTTTTTGCCACCTTGGCATCGTCAATCGGTCTGTCAAAGAAAAAGCCCGTGTCATACTCGCGGTGCGAGACGCTTTCCAGCTCTGCCCGCCATGCAGGGTCAAATTCATAGCCTTTCGGGTCTGAAAGATACCTGTCAATCGCCATACGGTAGGTATTGGCGGTGACAGCGGCATAGTACACGCTTTTCATGCGCCCCTCGATTTTAAAGCTCGTGATTCCGCACTCCATAAGCTGAGGGATATGCTCTATCATACACAAATCCTTTGAGCCGAACAGAAAAGTCCCGTCCCGTCCCTCATCTATTGTCAGCGGCATATCGGGGCGCTTTTCCTCGGAAATACTGTATATCCAGCGGCAGGGCTGCGCACATGCGCCGCGGTTTGCGTCCCGTCCCGTAAAGTGATTTGAAATAAGGCACCGCCCGCTGTACGACACGCACATGGCGCCGTGAATGAAAGCCTCCAGCTCCAGCTCAGGCGGTGTATCGCGGCGTATCGCGGCGATTTCCTCAAGCGTCAGCTCACGGCTGAGCACCACCCGCTTCGCACCGAGACCGTAATACATATTTGCACTCGCCGCAGACACGACAGACGCCTGTGTAGAAATATGTATCTCCCGCTGCGGCGAAATTTCCTTGATTTTTGATATAACGCCCAGATCTGCTGCGATATACGCATCAAAATCAATCCCGTCAAGCTCGCAAAGGTACTTTTCCAAATGCGGATACTCATCGGGATGCGGCATAGTATTTACAGTAAGATACACCTTTTTTCCGCGCTCATGACAATACTGCACCGCCTGCTCCAGCTCCTGCATATCAAAGCAGTCGGCGCCCGCTCTCATTCCGAACATGCGCCCTGCAAGATACACGGCATCCGCGCCGTAAAGCAGAGCGGCGCGCAGCTTTTCAAAATTGCCCGCAGGCGACAGCAGCTCAATCATTGCCCGTCCGTCTCCTGCAAAATATCCATAAGCGCGTGCGCAAGCTGGTCGGGGCAGGAGGTATCCTTATACCCGCAGGTGATACCCTCCAGCCTGTCAATCGCATCCACTGCCCTCATTCCCGCAATAAGTGCGCAGATTCCGCTTGTGTTTCCGTCGCAGCCTCCCTCAAACTTACAGGACTTTATTATTCCGTCCTTTAGCTCAAGCGTTATTTTTTTTGAACAGACCCCGCGCGGGGTATAAGTATATATCATATCAATCTTCCTTTAAAATTTGAGAAACCCTGTTATAGTCGTTTGTTAAAATCGTGTCCATGCCCATTTTGAGATATTCTCTCGCCTCGTTTGGGTCGTCTGCAAAAAATACGTTGCAGCGCAGACCGTGTGCGTGCGCCCTGTCCACCATTTCCTTATTAAAATACGGCTTGAAAAACTGCACTTTCTGACAGCCGTTTTCAACCGCACGCTCGACAATGTCCCAAGGACGGTCTCCCGCGCCCTGGCAGCGGCATATATCCGGCGCAAGCTCACGCGCCATTTTGAGCACCTTATCGTTGCCGCACATGAAATATACATGCCGGCGGCAGTCGTACTTATCAATCAGCTCAATGATTTTTTCAAGATGCCTTATGTCATAGTCGCTGTCGTTGTCCGGAGTTTTAATATGTATATTCATAACCGCGTGGCAGGCAAACTTTTTAAGTATTTCTTCAAAGGTTACAATTTTCAGCCCTGCAAAGCGCTCGTTAAACTTTGTGCCGAAATCCAGCGCATAAAGCTCATCAAGCGTGTGCTCGTATATAAGTCCGTCCCCGTCCGACACGCGCGACAGCTTCTTGTCGTGCGCGGACACGATGTGTCCGTCGCGTGTATACCAGAGGTCAAACTCTATCTCCTGTGCCCCCAGCGCTATCGCCGCGCCGAAGGCGGGCATGCTGTTTTCGGGCGCCGCAGTGCTGAAACCGCGGTGCGCGCATATACGCGGATAGGGCATTATGCTGTCATAACGCACAACAGCGCTGCCCGCAGGGCGGTATTTCCACGGGCGCCTGCCCTTTTCGGTATACTCCCAGTGCGCGCTGTCGGGATTGTTAAAGCCGGCGGGCTTATAATATTTTTTCGACGGGTCAAATTCAAAACACTCCATGCCGACGCGGCTTTTCATATTAAGCAATATGTTTCCGTCCGGCGCCGCTGCCATACTGCCGCCGCCGATATCGGAATCCTCCCCCATACTGACAGAAGCGCGCAAAACATATGTGTTTGTATTATAAGCCAAAAACCTTGTCATTGTCTCCAGCGCACTCTGCATATCGGAGCGCTGATGGGAGCAGCCGATAATAATGTCAAGCCGCTGTCTTGCAAGGTTTGCGAAGTTTTCGTAGAAATAAAAGTCGTAGCAGGTCAGAAAGCCGAATTTCAGCCCGTCCGCCTCAATTACATACGGCTCGGAAAACTCAAAGGAATATTCGCTGTCCAGCCGCCTTTTTGAGGTTTCGCCCGGGGTCAGGTGCTGCTTTGGATATTTGCCGACAACATTTCCGTTTCTGTCAAAGGCAAGCGTCGTATTGCGGTTATCTGCCGTAACATTGATAAAGAGCATTGAATTGCAGCGCTTTGCCGTTTCGGCAGCCTTACTTATAAGCCGCTTTGAATATTTCTCAACCATTTGAAGAAATATCTCCCGCGTCGGTGCAAAGCAGGGCACGTCGCACGACTCGGGGAACACAATGATATCCATACTGTCATCACATTTGTCCAGCGCTTCAAGCTCCCACTCGAAAAGCTCGTCCGCGCGGGACAGGTCGGTCGTGTAAAACGGCTGTACAATACACGCTTTCATACTCATTCCTCCGTATTTATAAAACTATATTATCTTAACCGAAATGCTCAGCACTCACGTGCCGCAAGCTCGGCAATTATACTGTTTGACAGGTAAAAGCCGCGGTCTGTCAGCCGCAAAATCCCATCGTGTGCCACAGCGTATCCGCTGTCCTTGAGGCGTGAAATAAACTTTTCGCTGTTTTTCAACAGCGCCGTATCAAGCCCGTTTTTTGTGCGCAGAGAAAGCATTATTTTTTCAAAAAGCGGGTCGTCAATCCGCTCGCATCTGTCAAATTCAAAGCTGCGGCGCGCGCAGAAACGCCCGATATCAGGCAAAAACGAGCAGCGCATGTCCCTGATTTTGGAATGTGCCGCAGGTCCTATCCCCAAATAGTCCTTACCCGTCCAGTAAGCGCTGTTGTGGCGGCTTTCAAGTCCGCGCTTTGCGTAATTTGAAATTTCATAATGTACGTAACCGCGCTCTGCCAAAAATTCACACGCAAGAAAATACATTCTTTCCTGCGTCTGTTCACCGGGCACCGAAACGCCCGACCTCTCAAGAGGCGTGCCGCGCTCCACCTGCAAATTATAGCAGGAAATATGCTCAATATCAAGCCCCGTAAGAATTTTAAGACTGTTTTCAAAGCTCCTTTCGGTCTGCCCCGGCAGACCGAAAATAAGGTCGCAGCTTATATTGTCAAAGCCCGTATTGCGCGCAAGCTTTACCGCCTCAACCGCCTGCGCCGAGGTATGTATACGCCCCGCAGCGCGCAGCTGACCGTCGTCAAGCGACTGCACACCCAGCGACAGGCGGTTTACACCTGCGCCCTTCACGGCGCTCAAAAACTCCCTGTCACAGCTTTCGGGATTTGCCTCAACTGTTATCTCAGCATTTTTTTCGATTTCAAAATTTCGGTATACAGCGTCAAAAAGCCTGTAAATCAGCTTTGGCGGCAGCACACTGGGTGTGCCGCCGCCTATATATACGGTGTCTGCTCTGCAATCCGAAATTAGCGGATTTTCGCCGCTGTTTTTACCGAAATACTGTACGCAGCGTATAATTGCGTCAATATATTCCGATTTGTCAAAATCAGTCAGCGAGTAAAAGGAGCAGTAATTGCATTTATGTCTGCAAAAAGGTATGTGCAAATAAAGGGAAATCATAGCTTTTCCGTATACTCGTAGTCGCCGCCCGACACATTCATGCGTCTGTCGCCGAGTATAATCTCGGCGGTGGAGCCTTCGGGCACGGTAAAGCGGTAGATCACGCTGTCGCCGTTTATCTCCCACGCGGATTTAACGGTGCCGCGGCGGGTGTCAACCGACGCCTTGACATAGGACAGCTGCCTTGAAGGCATCGGCTTTAAGATAATATGCTCATAGCCCGGCTTTTCCTCGCTCGTGTTGATGCCTGCCGCCACGCCGTACATCCAGTCGGCAACGGCGCCGTAGGCGTAGTGGTTGTAGGAGTTCATTGACGGACTCCAAATATCGCCGTTTTCATCAATGCCGTTCCAGTGCTCCCATATTGTGGTGGCGCCCAGCTTTACCGAATAGAGCCAGGACGGGAACTTATCCTGAAGCAAAAGCGTATATGCAAGCTCGTTGTTGCCCGTCTCGCTCAGCGCGTGCATGATATAGGGCGTGCCGACAAAGCCGGTGCACAATGTGTCGCCCCGCTCGTGAATGAGCCTGCACAGATAATCGGCAACGGTCTTTCTGTCCTTTTGCTCACACAGGTTAAAGTGCAGAGCGAGCACGCAGGCGGTCTGTGTTTTGTATACGGGAAGTCCGTCCTTCATATAATGCGTCCTGAAGGCGTCAACCACGTTTTTGTAAAGCTCCTCGTAGTAGGAAACGTCCTTGTTCAGCGCGTGACCCGCCTTTACGACAAGACTTGTCGACAGCGCAAAATACGCCTGCGCGATATAGCGCGCGTCCGTACCTCCGCGGTTGTCGTCCGGCTTATCCATAGCAAGCCAGTCACCGAAATGGCTATACGGCGCATTCCACATATATTTATCTCCGCCGAAACGGTCGATAAAATTCACATAACGGCACATCGACTCAAACTGACGCTCCAAAAGCTCACGGTCGCCGTAGGCAAGATATATTTCCCACGGGCACACCGTCGCCGCGTCCTGCCACGCGGCGGATTTGAGCATTGCAAGCCCCGGAATATCGGGAATCACGGACGGCACCGAGCCGTCGCCTCGCTGGTCGAGCATCAAGTCAAACAGCCATTTTCTGAAAAACTTATCCACGTCAAAGTTATACGCCGCCGCTCTTACAAACACCTCGGCGTCCCCCGTCCAGCCCAGGCGCTCGTCACGCTGCGGACAGTCGGTCGGAATATCGACGTAGTTTCCGCGCTGACCGCGGATAATGTTGTCAAACAGCGTGTTGACACGCGGGTCGGAGCACTCAAAATACCCCGTGCGCTTAATATCGGAATGAATGACGATGAAGCGGAAGTTTTCGGGCTTTACTTCATACGGGAATTTGTCAAGGCGCACATACCTTCCGCCCATGAAGGTGAAGTGCGGCTTATAGGTCTGTTTGCCGTCGCGCGCGATATAAGTTATTCTCTGCTGTGCAGAGCGCAGATTTTCGGTATAAAAATTACCGTGCTTGTCAAGTATTTCGGCATGGGTATAGGAAATCTCATCCCCCGCCTTTGCGTCCTCCAGCGTAAACTCGACGTATCCTACAAGGTTATATCCGAAGTCAAGCACCGTCTCGCCCGCAGGGGTATGTATTATCTCACGCACGGGATAGCTTTCGTGCTCGACAATCGGCTCGCCCTCCTGAGGCACCAAAAGACCCTTGTCAATCCCGTGTCTTGCCGGACTTTTTTCAGCAGTGCGCGTGTAGTTAATTTCCGTGTACGCCGCATTGTAGCGTTCACCGTCATAAAGAGTGGCAAACTCAACGGGCGAGGAAACCACCTCCCAGCTTTCATCGGTGTATATCTCCTCGTGTGTTCCGTCCTCATAATCAATGCCGATGGCGGCGATGGCGCAAATCGCCTTGCGCTCGGTCGTCTGGCGGTAACCCATACGGTAGGTCCAGCCGGTGGCTATCGATATATCAATAGTGTTGTCTGAGCCGAGCATGTCTGTTATATCGTAGGTCTGATACTGAATACGGTTGGAATAACTCGTCCAGCCGGGAGCGAGAACAAAATTGCCCACGCGCTTTCCGTTAATAACAGCCTCGTAAATACCGTACGCCGTAATCTCCAGCGAGGCGCTTTTTACCTTTTTACAGGAAAAGCTTCTGCGGAATACTATCGCCTTGTCGTCCTTGCCGATAAGCGACGACGTTATCGAATGTGCGTTTAAAATCATCGTATTTTGTTCCTTTCTGAAAGAAATGAATTACAGACCTATTATAAAGTCATTTTTATAATTAAACAAGAGGGTATTTTGAAAGTTTCGGGTGCTGTTTTGACATTGAACCGATAAAAACACTTGACACATTCATTTTTTGAATATATAATTGTTTTGACAATTTGCGTCTGAGCAAAATCAAAGTAGCGTTTGCTATCCGAGCTTAAAGAGAGTCTCCGGTCGGTGAGAGGGGGCGCCGGTGCAGACTGCCAATTACACCTTTGCGAGCAAATCCGGGTCTGCCCGTTACAGCTTGGCGTTTGAAATAAAACGCCGTGAGCCGCATACAGCGATGTGTGCGGAAAGCAAGAGGTGGTACCGCATTCATTTGCCCTCTGTCCGCACAGCCGGACGGAGGGCTTTTTTATTTAAAGGAGAAAATCATGAAAATTTACGACGAGCTGGTCGCGCGCGGACTTATCGCGCAGGTGACCGACGAGAAGGAAATACGCGAGCTTATTGACAACGGCAAAGCCACCTTTTATATCGGCTTTGACCCGACGGCAGACTCGCTGCATGTGGGGCACTTCATGGCGCTGTGCCTTATGAAAAGACTGCAGATGGCAGGAAACCGCCCGATTGCGCTGCTGGGCGGCGGCACGGGCATGGTGGGCGACCCGTCGGGCAGGACGGACATGCGCAAAATGCTGACAAAAGAGGACATCGACCGCAACATAGAGTGCTTTAAAAAGCAGATGAGCAGGTTTATCGAGTTCGGCGAGGGCAAGGCGATGATGGTAAACAACGCCGACTGGCTGATGGACTTAAACTATGTCGGGCTGCTGCGCGACGTGGGCGCATGCTTTTCGGTAAACAATATGCTGCGCGCGGAGTGTTACAAGCAGAGAATGGAAAAGGGGCTTTCCTTCCTTGAATTCAACTATATGATTATGCAGAGCTACGACTTTTACCACCTGTATCAAAACTACGGCTGCAACATGCAGTTCGGCGGCGACGACCAGTGGTCCAACATGCTGGGCGGCACCGAGCTTATCCGCAAAAAGCTGGGCAAAGACGCGTACGCCATGACAATCACGCTGCTCATGAACTCGGAGGGCAAAAAGATGGGCAAGACGGCAAACGGCGCCGTGTGGCTCGACCCGAAAAAGACCAGCCCCTACGATTTCTATCAGTACTGGCGCAATGTCGCCGACAGCGACGTTCTGCGCTGTATCAGAATGCTCACCTTCCTGCCGCTTGAGCAGATTGATGAGATGGATAAGTGGGAGGGCGCACAGCTCAACCGCGCAAAGGAAATTTTAGCATACGAGCTGACAAGCCTTGTCCACGGCAGGGACGAGGCGGAAAAGGCGCAGACGACGGCGCGCGCGCTGTTTTCGGGCGGCGCGGACAGTTCGGACATGCCGACGGCAAGCGTACACGTCGAGGACGAAATTTCCATTCTCGACCTCATGGTTCAGGGCGGCATCGCACCGTCAAAATCGGAAGCACGCAGGCTTGTCACGCAGGGCGGCGTGTCACTCAACGACTTAAAAATCGACAATCCCAACCGTATTCTGACGCAGGACGAGCTCAAAAACGAGCCTGTGCTCAAAAAGGGGAAAAAGAACTTTTATAAGATAATAGTTGAATAAAATCAAGGTCACTTCCATATAATTTGGTGTAATACAAAGTATAGGAAGTGACTTTTTTTATGGAAGAATACACACGCGACTCCTTCAGGGCGATACGCGATGAAATGGCGCACGCCCAGCAGCAGCGGCGCGGTTCTGTTTTTATAACAATACTGATAATCATAATTTTTGCGGCGGCGGGCGTATTTTACGTGAAAACCTCCAAGCCGCAGCTGTGGAACAGTGCCGTTGAGTACATAAAAAATATATCCGTCGGCGGAAAAAGCCTTGAGACAATCGGCAGCGCACTTTTCAACAAAGCGTCTCAGGATAAAGCGGAACAGGATAAAGAAGAAGCTCCCCCGCAGACAACCGAAAACACGGCAGGCGAATCGGGCGATATGCTGCTCACCGCGGATAACCTGAGCTTTGACTATCTTTCCGAGCCGCTGAAAATCGACCTTTTAAACAACGGCACAGAGCTATCTGCCGACAGTGCCGTGCCCGTCATGAACGCAACCGTAACATCTGATTTCGGCAGCAGAACAGACCCCGTAACGGGCGAAAAGAGCGCGGGGCACCACGGGATTGACCTTGCCGCCTCACCCGGCAGTGAAATAGTCGCGTTTATGGGCGGCACCGTTGCCGAAACCGGAAAAAACGATATATACGGCAATTACGTACTTATAAATCACGGTTCAGAGCTGTCCAGCTTTTACGGGCACATGTCCGAGGTGACGGTAAGCGAAGGTGATAAGGTGTCCGCCGGCGACAATATAGGAATTATCGGCTCTACCGGCAAAAGCACGGGCGTTCACCTGCACTTTGAGGTACGCGTAAACGGCGAGCGGGTTGACCCTGCGCCCTACATTTACGAAAAAATATGAAGAAATACAGAATATCGCCGCTGACGCTGATGCTGATGGCGGCGTTTATTGTTATCGACGGCTCATGGTTTGCGCTGTATGCCGTTTTATGCGCACTGTGGCATGAGAGCTTTCACATAATCGCGCTTAAAATTCTCGGCGGCAGCACGCGCTCTGTCACTGTAAGCCAGTACGGAATAGGGCTTAAAACAACGCAGCTGAGCTATAAGCATGAAGCGGCGGTTGCTTTAGCCGGGCCGCTGGCAAGCCTTGCTGCGTTTGTTTTTTTCGCGGCGCTTGCACGTTTTTTTATTTTCAGCGAAGCCACCGTTTTTCTTACGGTCTCCAACCTTGCTGTTTTTGCAGTAAACGTACTGCCCGTTTATCCGCTGGACGGCGGGAGGGCGATGCACTGCTTTTTCTGCATGAAATTTGACATGCAAAAGGCAGGCAGACTTACAAAAATAATATCCGTTATATTTCTGTTGCCCCTTGCGGTATTTTCTGTTATAATACTTATCAGAACAGGCTATAACCTGTCGCTTATGCTGATATGCATTTATCTTGCCATACTGCTTATAGGAGTTAAGGATATATGAAAATCGACATGAATTCACTGCATGAAATGCTGCTTTCCGTGCAAAAGCCCGCACGTTATACGGGCGGCGAGCTTTTTGAGTGTGTGAAAAACGAACGGGAAGTCGACGTGCGCTTTGCGTTCTGCTTCCCCGATATATACGATATCGCAATGTCCTGCCTGGGATACAGGATACTTTACGGCGCGATAAACGAGCATAAAAATTTCTGGTGCGAGCGGGTCATGCAGCCGTGGCCCGATTTTGAAAAGGCGCTGACCGACAACGGCGTGCCGCTTTACTCGCTTGAGAGCAAAACGCCGCTCAGCGAGTTTGACATCATCGGCTTTACTCTCCAGTACGAGATGTGCTATACCACCGTTTTGAATATGCTCAGACTCGGAAACGTGCCGCTTTATTCAAATAAGCGGCAGGGGCTTAAAAACCTTGTAATCGCGGGCGGGCCGTGCGCATACAACCCTGAGCCGCTTGCGGAATTTATCGACCTTTTCTGTATCGGCGAGGGCGAAACGCAGCTGACAGAGCTGTGTACGCTGTATGACAGGGCGGTAAAGGGCGGCTGGGACAAAAAGCGGTTTTTAAAGGAAGCGATGAATATTACGGGCGTATACGCTCCCGCGCTTTACAGGACGGAATACAATGACGACGGCACCATCTCGGCATTTACGCCGACAGAGGCGGGCGTGCCCACAAAAATAACAAAGCGAATCGAGCAGGACCTTGATTCCATGTATTTTCCAAAAACGCAGATAGTGCCGTACATAGACGTCGTGCACGACCGCGTGACGATAGAGCTCTTCCGCGGCTGTATCCGCGGCTGCCGCTTCTGTCAGGCGGGTATGCTGTGCCGACCGCTGCGCGTTAAAAGCGTTGAGACGCTGACGCGCCAGGCAAGTGAGCTTTTGGAATGTACGGGACACGACCAGCTCTCGCTCTGCTCGCTGTCATCAAGCGACT
Source organism: Clostridia bacterium (assembly GCA_017937065.1). GTDB lineage: Bacteria > Bacillota > Clostridia > Oscillospirales > QAKW01 > RGIG9041. Next base: position 134,403 of record JAGBEI010000013.1, read on the forward strand.
ACCCCGAAATCGAGCGGCTGGTGGACGAGCTTTTAAAGCTGACGGAGCATAAAAAAATCAATCTGTCCATGCCGTCGCTGAGAATAGATAATTTTTCAAAGGAGCTTGCCGAAAAAATAACCCGCGTCAAAAAATCCACCTTTACGTTTGCGCCGGAGGCGGGCTCTCAGCGCCTGCGCGACGTTATCAACAAAAACGTAACGGTGGAGGACATAGATCGCAGCTGCAAAATGTCGTTTGAGAACGGCAATTCGTCCGTTAAGCTGTATTTCATGATAGGACTGCCGACCGAGACAAATGACGACGTTGCGGCAATCGCCGACCTGTCGGCGCACGTTGTCGATATCTTTTTCAGCGTGGACAAGTCCAAGAGAAACAGGCACGTGACGATCACCTCCTCCGCGTCGATTTTTGTGCCCAAGCCCTTCACTCCGTTCCAGTGGGAGGCTCAGGACACCTTGGAGCAGGTTTTTGAAAAGCAGGCGCTGCTGAAAGAAAAATTCAAAGGGATAAAGGCGCAGATTGCAACGCACGAGCCGTACATGTCCGAGATAGAGGCAGTGCTGGCGCGCGGTGACAGGCGTCTGTGCTCCGTGCTGTACGAAATGAGCAAGAGCGGCGCGCGGCTTGAAGCATGGGACGAATTTTTTGACAGGCAGGCATGGAATGCCGCGTTTTTCAAATGCGGCGTTGACAAGGATTTTTATGCGCACCGCAAACGCGGCTTTGACGAAATACTGCCGTGGGATTTCATCGACGCGGGAGTTACAAAAAAGTATCTCAAAAAAGAGGCGGAAAACGCCTATTCGGGAAAAACAACCCGCAACTGCGCCGAGGGCTGCACCGGCTGCGGCGCGGCAAGACTGACCAAAGGAGGCAAATGCGATGAAGGAATATGTCCCGTTTACTGATGTGCGCGCCGTGTTTGAAAAGACGGGTGCCGCGAAGTATTTTTCGCATCTTGACCTCACCCGCACCGTCTCCCGCGCGCTGCGCCGCTCGCGCCTTGATATCTGGATGACCGAGGGGTTTTCGCCCCGCCCGCACCTGGTATTTACACCGCCGCTTTCTCTGGGCTACGAAAGCGTGTGTGAGATTATGGATTTTCGGCTGAATTTGGGCGCCGAGCTTGATAAGGACGCATTTATAAGCTCATTCCCGCCGGCGCTCAGTATAAAGGATGTCTATTTCCCCGAACGAAAGCTGAAGGAAATAGAGTATGCCGGATACACGCTCACCCTTCGGGCGGACAAGCCGGCAGAGCAGATTTCAGCGCTTTTCTCGGCGCCCGTTATGCTGCTTAAAAAAACAAAACGCTCGGAGCAGATTGTAGATATAACAAAATTTATAAAATCTCTTGACCTTTCAGAAAATAATGGTATCATTAAAATGTCCGCAGTACTCAGCTGTTCGGGCAGCGAAAGTCTGAGCCCTGCATACCTCATTTCGGCGCTTGCCGAAAACGGTATCACGGCTGAAAACATATCAGTCTGCCGAACCGCTTTTTACGACGGGACAATGAATATTTTCAGATGACCGCGCGCAAGCTCAAACGCACGGCGTCAAAAAAAGACAAACGAGGTATATGCTATGGACATTCCCGCACATCTTCACGAGCTTAAATGCACACCCGCAGTATTTGCGGTCAAGGACTGCTACCAGATAATGGTCGCTGCAAGAACGGACGTTTTATTCTGGGTCACGGTGGACGGCGTTGACTATCACGACCATTCCAACGGAATTATCCGCTCCTCCACACGCATGCACAGAGTAAACGTGCCGATGGAGGCGCTTGACAAGGCGGGCGAGTACACTATAAACTACCGCAGGATTATAGAGCGCAAGCCCTACTTCCCCACAACGGAGGAGCCGGTCTCGGCAACCTACAAGTTCAAGCCCGTAAATCCGAGCGGCCCGATAAGGATTTATCATCTGTCAGACACGCACGGCAGCTTCACACTTCCGTCGCAGGCGGGCAGCTATTTCGGAGATGATATCGACCTGCTCATTCTCAACGGTGATATTCCCGACCACAGCGGAAATATCAAAAATTTTGACCTTATTTTCGAGCTCTGCGAGAGCATCACGGGCGGTCAGCGCCCCTGTATCTTCTCGCGCGGCAACCATGATACCCGCGGTTTCTACGCCGAGAACATCGCAGAATACACACCCACTGAGGCGGGGCACTCGTATTTTACTTTCAGACTGGGCAGAATTTGGGGTATTGTAATGGACTGCGGCGAGGACAAAACGGACGACCATGCGGAATACGGTCATACCGTTGCCTGCCACGAGTTTCGGCTTGAGGAAACAAAATATCTTGAAAAAATTATCAAAAATGCCGACGAGGAATACCTGGCAGACGGTGTTGAATACAGATTTGTCATTGTACATAATCCGTTTTCATATACCATCAATCCTCCGTTTGACATTGAGCAGCCGCTTTTCAAAAAATGGCTGGATCTGCTTGAGGAAAACGTAAAGCCTCAGGTGATGATTTCAGGGCATCTGCATTCTCTGACAATAAGCCACAAGGGCGGCCCGCTTGACAGCAAGGGTCAGATATGCCCCGTTATCGTAGGCTCAAGAGAAACGCGCGACGAGCGCAGACGCATGGTAGACTTTACAGGCTGCGCCATGACCGTTGACGGAAACAAAATGAAGGTTGAGTTTACCAACAAGGATCATGAGGTCAAGGGCGGCGAAACAATCGAGCTTATAAAATGACAACAGTGTCTAAGACTTTTGCATATTAAGAAACCCGAAGCGGAATACGGATAAAAGTATACCCGATTCAACTATTGCGGAGAAAAACTGAAATGAAGAATATCAATAAAAATACCGTTATATCTGTTATTTTTACGGTAACAATGATTATCGGCATTACGGTATGCTGTATCTGCGATATTGCAATAACGGGAGCTTTGACATGGTCTCTTACAGCGTTGAGCTCTATCATATTCGCATGGATAATTTCTTTTCCCATAATATTATCGGGTAAAAGAGGGATTTTGGGCGCAATACTTTCACTCAGCATTTTTATAATTCCCTTTTTGTATATAATGAGCATTCTCGTAAATAACACGGCTGTCTTTCGCATAGGTTCAATCGTGTCAATTCCTTCATTGATTTATATGTGGACAGTTTATGCTTTATATACTCGTTTCGGAAACAGAAGAATGCTGGCGACGGGAATTTCTTTTTTCCTTGCTGTTCCCTTCATGTTTTCAGTCAATATGCTATTATGGAAAATGATAGCCGAACCGATACTTGATATATGGGATATACTGTCTGCGTTTATATTATTGACGGCAGCATTTTCGTTTATATTCGGGGATTATGCACGCAACAGGAAAATTTCAAAATAATGAGCCTGCCCCATGCGTATTCGGACTACTCAATTTGCGGCACTGATATAAAAAATTAAATCAACAAAAAATCACCGGCTTTGAAAGCCGGTGATTTTTATTTTTACCCGAATAGCTTTACTGCTTTTTCAAGGTCGTCGCGTATAAAAATATGCTGAGGGCAGATGTTCTCGCACTTACCGCACTTTATACACAGCTCTGCCTTGCCGTCAAGGTCGGCATAACGGCGCTTTGCGCGCCCTTCATCATTAAACATCGCATACTCGTTCATCAGGGCAAAGTTTGCGGGAATGTCTACTCCCGCCGGACAGGGCATGCAGTAACGGCATTTCGTACAGGTATTAAATCGGGACTGACGCACCCTTTCGGCGACAAGCTCAACCGTGTCAAGCTCTGACTTATCAAATACCTTGAAGTCGTCAAAGGTCTTTAGATTATCCGTAACATGCTCCATTGCAGACATTCCGCTGAGCACCGTTTTAATCGCCTCATGGCTTGCCACCCAGCCCAGCGCCCACGCCGCAGGCGAGCGGTCGTCGTGCTCACGGAACACGCTTTTTATATCATCTCTGAGGTTTATCAGCGAGCCGCCGCGGATAGGCTCCATCGCAATGACAGAGATTTTGCGCTCCTCACACAGCTTAACGCCGCGCCTGCCCGCCTGATATTCGGTATCCATATAATTATATTGTACCTGACAAAAATCCCAGTCGCGGTAATTGATAATATCCTCAAACACATTATAGCTGTCGTGAAAGCTAAAGCCCAGATGACGTATTTTTCCCTGCTTTTTAAGCCCGTCAAAAAGCTCATACAGTCCCAGCTTCCGTATAAGCTCAAACCTGTCGCGGTTAAGCGCATGAAACAGGTAAAAATCCACATGGTCGATCTGAAGCTTTTTAAGCTGACCCTCAAATATTTCAACAGCCTTTTCGCGGCTGTCCACTGCCCACATCGGCAGCTTTGTCGCTATGTAAAAGCTGTCACGCGGGTATTGCGACAGAAACTGACCGACAAACTCCTCGCTCTCACCGTCATGATAGGGGTATGCCGTATCAAAATAATTCACTCCGCTGTCATATGCGAGCCTCAGCATCTCTCCCGCCCTTTCACGGTCGATTTTACCGTCCCTTGTCGGAAAGCGCATACAGCCGAAACCGAGCAGTGACACGCTCTCGCCGCACATGTTTCTTTTGGTCATCATAGTATAACATCACACCTCTCTCTTATATTGTAATTGTTGAAATACTTATTTTCAAGCGGTATCCACATATTTTCAAACATCTTCAGACCTTCGGCGCTCTCCCGCCTGCAAAGCCGAAGCCTTTGCTCCTCTGCCGAAATTTCACAAAACACCTTTATATCAAGCACGTCCGGAAGACACGGATGACAGCAGTATGTTCCCTCTATTATGTAAATATCACTTTTTAAAATTTCTGTCTGTTTTACTATAAGCTGCTTTTTGCAGTCAAACACACCGTAGCATACAGTGCGTCCCTGCTGCAACGGCAGCAGTACCTCCTTTACAAAGCGGGCTTCATCAATGTTTATGCGTTCATGCCCCGTGCGGGCGGCACGGGGTATAAAAAAATCGTCGGTATGTATAACGGGTGCGCGAAGCTTTTCGGACAGGCTTTGAGCCAGCGTCGTCTTACCCGCCGCACACATGCCGTCAATCCCGATTATAAGCGGGCGCTTGTTTGCATTTTCAATCAATTTTAAAAGCCCGTTCATTTCAGCTTCACCGCCGTAAAATTACCGAAGCTGTTCCACGGTGACATATCGCAAAAGCCCGTGATGTTTTTATCGCAGTACATAACATTTTTTCTGAAAACAACCGGTATTAACGGCATTTTCTCAGAAAACGCGGACAGATATTCCGAAAGCGAAATCTCACCGTTTTTGAGCTTTTCGTACTCCGCGTCAAGCCCCTCGTCCGAAAAGCCCAAATAATTCATACTTCCGCCGGTTTTATATAAAAACGTAGGGTCCATCGTGCGTGAAATTGCAGTCTCACCGAGATACAAATCATACGCACCGCTTTTGACCGCCGCTTCAAACTCATCGGGCGCCGCTTCCGTAATATTAATCGTCACCTGCGCGGACTTCAGATTTTCCGCTATCCCGTCGGCGACTGCCTTTTTTATATCACTGCCCGACGGCACAAGCATGCTGAAGGTTTTACCGCTGAGCAGCGGCGTCGGGTTTTCCGCATCGGGCACGGATGAGGGCATCTGGGACATACGGTACCAGCACGGATTAAACGGATACCGCGCAGGGTCGGCAAGACCGACAAGCGACTGCTCGGCAAGCCTGTCGCGGTCTAAAGCAACGGACAGCGCACGGCGCACGGCAGGGTCGGAAAGAAATTCACTCGCGTAATTTACGCCGATATATATGAGATTATTTGACGGGGCGCTTATTATCGAGTAATCGCGCATCGACGTCAGCGACAGGCTGCTGCTCTGCGCGGATGAAATAACGTCTAGCTCGCCGGCTGAAAACAGATTTGTAATATTCTCGTCATTTTTGGTTTCCACCAAATATATTACAGGTACATTTGCACGCTCGAAATACTGCTCGTTTACAACAAGCACGTTTTTGCCGTTTTTCTCTGAAAATACATACGGACCGCAGCCGATACCCGCCTCACCGTTTTTCATGACGGGAATATCCAGCATTGCCTCAACGTCACCGACCTGCCTGGAGAAAACGCACACAAATGTTTGCTCGTCCTGGGCATAGTACCGCGTCATACAGCTTGTCTGACGGTTATAGGGTGAACCGGCATTATTTTTTGCTGTATCAAAGCTCTTGACAACGTCTGTCGCCGTTACGGCAGACCCGTCGGAAAACACAAGACCGGAACGCAGCTTGACAGTGACGGTTGTCTCATCGCGCGTAAAGCTCTCCGCCAGCACGCAGTAGGGCTTAAATGTATCGTCAACGCGCACAAGCGGGCTGTAAATCAGCTTTAAAAGCTCACTGTTGGCATAGCAGGTGGTGGTGACGGGGTTTGTGTCCATGTCCTTATAATACAGAACGGACATTTCTGTTTTTACAGCTTCTTCGCTGTCCTGCTGATTGTTCTCGCTGTCTACATACGCGCCCAGAACCGACGACTGCGGATCGACAACCGCGTCACAGCCACACAACAGCATGACAAGCGCCGTTATTAAAATTAAAATCCTAAGTTTTTTCATATTTCAACCATAGCGGCCATATTGCCGCGCTTTCCGTTTGTTGCACGGTGAGAATAATAAATATCACTGTTGCAGTAAGTACACTCACAGCTTAAATGTATATTTTCGGGCAGCAGACCTGCGCTTTCCAGTACCGCACGGTTTGCGCCGTTTAAATCAAGCATATATTTTCCGCCGGTCTTTTTCTCAAAAAACCGTGAAAGACTCAAATCTCTTGCGGTAAATCCGTCAAAGACATCCTGCCCCACCTCATAGCAGCACGCGCCGATACACGGTCCGACCGCCGCTGTCATATCGCGCGGGTCGCAGCCGTAATTTTGCATCAGCTTTCTCACGGCGGCTGCGGTAATTCCGAGCGCCGTGCCGCGCCAGCCGGAATGCACGCAGGCGGCAGCCTTCTTTTGCGGGTCTGCTATTATCACGGGCACGCAGTCCGCAACAAAAATCACAAGACACAGCCCGCGCTCGTTTGTCACAAAGCCGTCCGCCGCCCGGTCTGCCGTCCAGAACCCGCCTGTCTTATGCGTGCCGTCTACTGTAAGGACAATGTCCGTGTGTTCCTGATTGGATAAAACGGCGCTGCCGGAAAAGCCTGCCGCCTCAAACACGCGGCGGTAATTTTCCAGCACATTTTCGCGCGCCTCCCTTGAAAAGGACAAATTGGTCTCAGACAGATACCCGCGGCTGACGCCGCCCGCTCGCGTGGTAAAGCAGTGCTTTTTAAACCCGATTTCGTCCAGTGCGCGGCAGCGCAGAGTTTTCACGCCGTTTGTATTGTCAAAATAAAAGCTGTCGGTCATATAACGCTCCTTTTTTATATTATATATGAAAGAGTACGGGATTTCAACAACATTGACTTTAATTTTTCAATGGTGTATAATTCATGCCGAGGTGATTGATTTGTACAAGACAGAACTGCATGCGCATACCTGCCCCGCAAGCAAATGTGCGCACACAGAGCCTGAGGAAATGATAGAACAATACATTGAAAACGGATATTCCGCCGTTGTCATAACAAATCATATGAGTCCTACGTTATTTGATGTTATTCTGCCCGATATAACCGATTATAGAGAAGCGGCGGAAATTTTTCTTGAGGATATACGCCGCGCGCGCGTGTATGCCGCGGGAAGAATAACAGTTCTGACAGGTATGGAGCTGCGCGTCAGAAAGAACATGAACGATTACTTAATATACGGTATTGACGATGAGTTCATATTGAACATGGGCAATGTTATGGACATGACAATAAAAGAGCTCTCTCCGTTTTTTCATGAAAACGGCGCGCTTATATTTCAGTCGCATCCCTTCCGCGACACTATGACAGTTACAAGCCCTAAGCTTCTGGACGGCATAGAGGCGGGTAATTTCTGCACAACGCATGACTCGCGCAACGATATCGCGGCGGTCTGGGCGAAAAAATTCGGTATGCTGACGGTTTACGGTTCAGACTATCACAGCAAGGCGTACATGCGCGGAGCGGGAATTCTCACCGAGCAGCCGATAACCTGTAACGCTGAGCTTTTGAATGTACTGAAGACGAAAAGCTTTAAGGTGACAGACGGAGAAAATGTGTTTTTGCCGTATTAAACGGGACTTTAATGACTGCAAGTGCAGCAATACATAAAATACGTCGGCATATTTTTTCTTGCAACTTTTTACATTTTATGATACGATATTTTAAATATTATATCCCGATAAGTTTTGTCTGATTGATTTACTCCCGCACAAAAGCCTCCAGGGAGTACCGCAGGAAAATATTTATTATACAGTTTCTGCTGTAATTGTATTGATAACCTGGCTGATCCAAACGCTTTTATCTATACGAACAGAAAAGGTAACAAAGTCCGATTCCCCTTTCAAAGGATTTGGTTTTAATATAACGGTATTTAAAATTATTATTTTCCTTATCGTGATACAGTCAAAAGGAAATTTAAAATGAAATATTATGAAAATCTCAAAAAAATAAGAGAACAAAAGCAAAAGTCACAAAAACAAATTGCAGAAATTTTAAATATTACACAGCAGCAATATCATCTTTATGAAAGCGGCAAAAGAAAATTGCCTATCGACGGCTTAATCATTCTGTGTAACTACTACAACGTATCCTCCGACTATATCTTAGGAATTTCAGATTTCCCCGATATCAGAAGATAATAGCGTTTGCGACTCTGATTGTCTTGAGGCACGCCGCAGCAGCACCCGTTTTTGTCTGAAACGCCGACAATGCGCAAAGCAGCGCATTAATGCCTCCAAGTAATACTGCGTGAAAATATTCATTATACAATTTCTGCTGTAATTGTATTGATAACCCGGCTGATCCAAACGAAATGTAATGTGATATTATAACTCACTGCCTATTATATTTTCTACAAAGGAGACGTCATGGATTATTTAGATAAGCTGATAAAGCTGCGTGAAGAAAAAGGACTTACCCAAAAAGATTTGACCGAAATATACGGCTGTAACCAATCCAATATATCAAAAATCGAGAGAAAGGAAAGAAAGCTGAATATTGAACAGCTGATTGCGCTGTGTCGGTTTTACAGCGTATCCGCCGACTATGTTTTAGGTCTTTCCGACTTCACCGATATCAGAAGATAATAGCTTGCACTTTTAATTTGTGCGGCAATTTTGGTAACATACAGGAGGGGGAAAATATGAAATTGCCTATAACAGATAAAACAATGACAGCGTATTGCGGCGCATACTGCGGGGAATGCGAGTGGAGGCAAAAAACGGGCTGCCGCGGATGCCGTGCAAGCGCGGGAAATATGTTTTGGGGCGAGTGCGATAAGGCAAAGTGCTGTATCGAAAAGGGGATTTCCCACTGCGGCTGCTGCGACAGGGTTCCGTGCGCCAAGCTTGAGCTGCTGTTTTCCGACCCTGAACACGGAGACGACGGCTCAAGACTTTGCAATCTTCAAAATTGGAAGAACGGTAATTATACATATGAAAAACTGAATAACACTGCACAGGAGAATGCAAAAAAGCTCTGATAAACTAAATAACCGGGGAGGAAAAATCATATGGGAGCTGCGATATGCGGGCTTGACTGTTCAAAATGCTCTTTACAGGCAGGCTGCAAAGGCTGCGAAAGCACCGAGGGGCATCCATTCGGCGGTTCATGTATGCTGGCACTATGCTGTAAAAACAAAAGCTGTGAAAGCTGCGGCAATGCTTTTGACAGCGGCTGCCGGCTCAAAAAACGGCTTATTGCAGAGTTCAATGCTCTCGGCATTAAGGATATGGATACTGTTACTGATCTCAATGCTCTGCACGGAAGCTATATAAATCTTAAATATACGCTGCCGGGAGGTCAATCCATCAGGTTCTGGGACGATGACAGAATATATCTTGGTAATCAAATCTGTAAAAAGGGCAGTGAGCGCTGCTACGGACTAACCGCCGACGAGCATTATCTTTTAGTATGCGAGTACGGAACAAACGGCACGGACGCCGAGATTATAATATATAAAAAATGGCGTTAATGCTACGGCTGAAACTGTCGGTATTCAATTTTATCGGCGCTCTTAAATAAACCGTGCTTTTAATTGCCTTGCGGCGATTTTTGTAATATATCATTAAACTCAAGGGGGAAAATATGAAATCAACCGTACTTATTCTTATCGCAATAGCGGTATATCTTATCGGCATGCTGATAATCGGCTTTGCCTGTTCACGCAAAAACAAAAATACCGACGATTTTTATCTGGGCGGCAGGCGGCTGGGACCGTTTGTCACCGCAATGAGCGCCGAGGCGTCGGACATGAGTTCCTGGCTGCTCATGGGACTTCCCGGGCTTGCAATGCTCACAGGTCTTGCCCAGCCGACATGGACGGCGGTAGGACTTGCTGTCGGTACATACCTTAACTGGCTGATAGTCGCCAAACGAATCCGCATTTATTCGCACAAGATAAATGCAATCACAATTCCCGAATTCTTTTCCAAGCGCTATAAGGACGACAGACATATTCTCAGCATTATCGCCGCGCTTGTAATCATTGTTTTCTTTGTGCCCTATACCGCGTCCGGCTTTGCCGCGTGCGGAAAGCTGTTTTCCACGGTGCTGGGCGTTGATTACATGGGCGCGATGATTGTCTGCGCCGTCGTTATCTGTCTTTACTGCGTTATGGGCGGATTTCTTGCCGCAAGCACAACAGACCTTGTTCAGTCAATCGTTATGACGGTTGCGCTTGTTATTGTTATCGGCTACGGCGAAGCGACAGGCAGTGCGCAAAACGCCGCCTTCGGCTTTGACGGCATTATCGAAAGTGTAAAACAGCTGCCCGGATTTCTGTCGCTGAACTCGTACTATGACGCATCGACAAACAGCGCCGTGCCCTTTGGTATTCTGCCGATAGCCTCCCTGCTTGCATGGGGGCTCGGATACTTCGGTATGCCGCACGTTCTGCTGCGCTTTATGGCTATCGACGACGCCAAAAAGCTCAAGACCTCACGCCGCGTTGCCACAGTATGGGTAATTATATCCATGGCGGTCGCCGTCATGATAGGTATTACGGGCTATGCCCTTGTACAGTCGGGCGTTATTTCCGACCCGTCAGACCCGAACAAGGAAACAATAATCATCACAATCGCGCAGACAATAAGCAAATACGGATATATATTCGCTCTGTGCGCAGGCGTAATCCTGGCAGGCATTCTTGCCGCAACAATGTCCACCGCCGATTCACAGCTTTTAACGGCGGCAAGCGGCGTTACAAACGACATCTGTGAAAACTTTTTGGGCATAAAGCTGTCAAACAAAAAAGCAATGCTGGTAGCGCGGCTCTCCGTCATCGGCATCGCCGTACTGGCAGTCTTTTTTGCCCGTGACCCCGACTCGTCGGTGTTCCATGTTGTATCCTTTGCATGGGCGGGCTTCGGCGCCTCCTTCGGTCCCGTAATGCTCGCGGCGCTGTTCTGGAAGCGCTCTACGAAATGGGGCGCGATTGCAGGCATGGTCTCGGGCGGCGCAATGGTGTTTATCTGGAAATACGGCATTTCAAAGCTGGGCGGTCTGTTTGCAATTTACGAGCTGCTGCCCGCGTTTATCTTCGGTCTGATAGTGCTTATCGTTGTAAGCCTTCTCACCGGACAGCCCGATAAGGAAGCCATCCTTGAATTTGAAGAAACAGTAAAAGAATGTAAAGCAAAATAAAAAACCCGCCCCGAAACTGATTTTTCGGGGCGGAATTTTTATTTAATTCGACAAAATGAAAGAAAAATTACCGTTTGTTTCAATTTGATAACATTACATAATTTTTGCAAAAAAATTATCTCTCAAACAGGTTATTAACATTTTGAACAGAGTTTTGAACATACTTTGTTTCCGCATGTTTACTGTTTAAACAGCTATTTTTATCTGTTTTTCGACAGCCTGTCAGCGCATATTCGGTTAAAAACTTATACCGTCTTTCGGTTTACATAATGCTTCTTGAATATCCGCCGTTGCAAACCCGTTTTGGTCAAGCCCTGCAATAAAACCTGCACGGTATTCATAAAAACCCTGCGCACCGACCATGGCGGCATTGTCACCGCAAAGCGACAGCGGCGGGATATACAGCTTACAGCCGCGGGGGAGCCCGCTTTGGAGCTTATGCCGAAGCATGGAATTTGCCGACACACCGCCCGCAACAACAAGCCGTGTAAAGCCAAGCTCATTTGCCGCACTGAAAAACTTCTCCGTAAGCACGCCCGTTATCGCCTCGCTGTACGATGCGGCAACTTCTGCGGCATTTATGCTCTGCCCGCGCTGGGCGGCGGTGTGCACATAGTTTATTACAGCGGTCTTAACGCCTGAAAAGGAGAAGTCAAAGGGCGCGTCCTTAAAGCTGACCTGCGGAAACTTTACGGCATAGGGGTCGCCGCTTTTTGCGAGCCTGTCAATCTCTACCCCGCCGGGATACGGAAGACCGAGCACGCGCGCGCCCTTGTCAAAGGCCTCGCCCGCCGCGTCGTCGCGCGTCATGCCTATAATCTTATAATCGGTATAGCCCTTAACACTGACAATATGAGAGTGCCCGCCCGACACGACCATTGCCAGAAACGGCGGTTCAAGCTCGGGATACACAAGATAATTTGCGGCGATATGAGAGCGGATATGGTGCACCGGCACCAGCGGCAGACCGTTGGCGTATGCAAAGCCCTTGGCAAAATTCAGCCCCACAAGCAGCGCACCGATAAGTCCGGGCGCGCTTGTCACCGCCACGGCGTCTATGTCTAAAACGGAAAGACCGCTGTCCGCTATCGCCCTTTCAACAAGCGGCGTTATCTTTTCAACATGACAGCGCGATGCAATTTCCGGCACGACCCCGCCGTAAAGCTTATGTATATCAATCTGAGAAAAAACAGTATTTGAAAGTACCTCGCGTCCGTCGCGTACAACCGCCGCCGCCGTCTCGTCACACGAGCTCTCTATTGCAAGTATGTTCATAATTATATTCTTCTCCTAAGCACCGCCGCGTCCTCGACGGGATCGCTGTAATAATTCTTTCGCCGGGCTATTTCCTCAAATCCCGCGCGCTCGTAAAACGCACGCGCGGCGGTATTTGAAAGGCGCACCTCCAAAAGCTGCTCTCTGACGCCGCGCTCCTTACAGTAACGGCTTGCGTACTCCAACAGCGCGCTTGCCGCGCCCTTTCGGCGGATTGCGCTGTCTACCGCAATATCGAGAATATCGCAGCTTTCAAATGAAATCATAATAAGTATTATCCCGCACAGCCGCCTATCCGGCGGCAAGCGGCGCGCACCGAAAACCGAAACCGCCCGATTGCTAATATACTCTTTGAGCTGCCGGGCGGCACCCGAGCCGACACAGAACGATAAAATACCCGCCGCGTCGTCAAAATCCCGTCTGTCAGAGCCGATATTCAACTGTGAAATTTCAAACTGCACAGGCTAACCGTCCTTTTATATGTCCTTTTCCACAAAATGATTGTCATAAGTATCCCAGTATTTTCCGTACACCCTGTTATCACAGCCGTCAAGATTTAATTGATACATTCTGAAAACAACCGGGAAATCCTTCGGCTGCCACTGTTCCTCATAGGAGTAGCAGTATTTCATTCCTATCCGCCTCATAACATTTCCGCTTCTCGGATTATTTCTGTCATGCGTTGCGGTAATATACAAAACTCCGTTTTCTTTCAAATATTCAACAAGAGCTCGGCTTGCCTCCGTTACAATCCCCTTATGCCAGAATTCCTTTAAAAGGGCATAGCCGAAATCATGGCTGTCATCCGTATCCGCCTTCACATAGCCGATAGGTATATTATCCTGCTTGAGACAAATTGCAAAGCAATATTTTTTGTCTGCAAACCTTTTGTTGTAAAATTCTTCCGTCTGCTCTAAATTCTTTACCGGATACCACGGCAAAAAAGTGTTCACCTCCCTGTCGCTTAAAAGCAGATACAGCGCCTGCATATCCGTCGGCTCAAATTTTCTTAAAATAAGTCTTTCTGTTTCAAGTTTTAAATTATCCATTGATTTCCTCTGAAAATTCATCGCAGCCTTACGCCGCATTCAGCTTTCTGCGGGTCATAAATAATTTTTCTATTTACACTCGTACCATGTCCTGCCCCATTGTACATCGGCGCACAGCCGTACATTCAGGCTTGCCGCATTCTCCATTTCACGCGACAAAAGCGCACGGACTCCGTCCTTTTCGTCCTCCGGCGCCTCGATAATCAGCTCGTCGTGCACCTGCAATATAAGCCTTGCGCGAAAGCCGCCGTCAATCAGCGCGCGGCGGGTATTGACCATCGCAATTTTAATAATATCCGCCGCCGTGCCCTGTATAGGCGCGTTCATCGCCGCCCGCTCGCCGAACGAACGGATATTGAAATTCTTTGATTGTAGCTCAGGCAGATATCTGCGCCGCTCAAACAGCGTCTTGACATACCCGTTTTCGTGCGCCGAGCTTACAATATTTTTCATATACGAGCGCACGCCGCTGTACAGCTCTAAATAGCTGTCGATATACTGTCTTGCCTGTGTGCGCGTCGTCTTTATATCCTGTGCCAGCGAAAAATCGGAAATTCCGTAAACAATCCCGAAGTTGACCGCCTTTGCCATCCGTCTCATCTCAGGGGTCACAAAATCGGGCGGAACATCGAAAACGCTGGCAGCGGTCACGGTATGGATATCCTCCTGCCGGGCAAATGCGTCCAGCATTTTTTCATCGTTTGCCATGTGCGCCAGCACACGCAGCTCAATCTGCGAATAGTCGGCGTCCACCAGCACGCAGTCGTCGCCCGCCGCAAACATCGCGCGCAGCTCGCGCCCCAGCTCCGTACGCACGGGGATATTCTGCAAATTCGGCTCGGTAGACGAAATCCGACCTGTCTGGGTCACCGTCTGATTAAAGCTTGTGTGTATCTTGCCGTCGTCACCTATCAGCTTTAAAAGCCCGTCGCAGTAGGTGCTCTTGAGCTTGACATACTTTCTGTACTCCAGTATCTCGTCGACAATCTCATGCCTGCCCGACAGCTTTTGCAGAATCTCGGCGCTTGTGGAATAGCCGGATTTTGTCTTTTTGCCGTGAGGCAGCCCCAGCTTTTCAAAAAGAATAACGCCCATCTGCTTTGGTGAATTGATATTGAACTGCTCGCCGGCAAGAAAATATATTCGCTTTTCAAGACTGTCGATTTGTTCGGTAAGCCGCTTTGAGTACCGCTCCAGCGCCGACCTGTCAACGTAAAAGCCGCAGTTTTCCATGTCGGCAAGCACAACAGTCAGCGGAAACTCTATATTGTAAAGCAGCTCATGCTGTCCGTGCCGCTCAATGATTTCAAGCTGTGCCGCAACAATATCCCGCATACGCGAGACAAATGTAACGCACATTCCGTCATCGTCCGCACGCATATCCGTATACCTGCCGAAGATATCAGACAGGGTGTTTTCATTCATGGACGGGTCGATGACATACTGCGCGACCTCTATATCATAAAACGGAGCAATATCCGCCTGCGTCTTTAATATCTCCCTGTAAATCGGCTTGGGCTTGAAAGTGAATTTTTCAATTTCTCCGTCCGTCAAAAGCCGCTCATAATCGGCAATCTGCGCCGTGCCGTTTTCGGTTTCGGCATACATTGCGCCGTCCTCAATAAGAAAATACAGTCCATTTTTCCTGAAATACTCAATGCACAAAGAGCTGTCCAGCACCCCGATACACTCGGCGCGCACCGTCTGCTCCTGCGGATGTTCAAGCTCAAGCTTATTCATGATACTTGTCAGCTCATATCTTTTCAGCAGCGGCAAAAGCCGCGCGCTGTCAAAGCCGCACACCTGCATTTCACTGTCTGAAATTTCAATCGGAACGTCACGCTTTATTTTTGCAAGCTCCCTGGACAAAAACGCGCTTTCACGGTCATTCTCCAGTTTTTTGCGCATTGACGGTTTGATTTTATCGCTTTCAATATTATCGTAGACTTCCTTCAGACCGTGAAACTCGCGTATAAGCTCCAAAGCGCCCTTTTCGCCAATACCCGAAACACCGCGGATATTGTCGGAGCTGTCGCCCATTATGGCTTTTAAATCCACAACCTCGGCGGGTAAAATTCCGTATTTTTTTTCTATTTCATCAACGCCGTAGATTTCCACCTCCGACATGCCGCCGCGGGTCACGGGCATTATAACCCGTGTTTTATCGCTGATCAGCTGGAAATCGTCGCGGTCGCCCGACACGATATCGCACTCATATCCGTTTTTCTCACAGTAGGCGGAAAGCGTGCCGATAATATCGTCCGCCTCAAAGCCCTCAAGCTCGAACATCTTGACGTTCATAGCCGAGAGTATCTCTTTAAGCGGGTCAAGCTGAACTGCAAGCTCGTCGGGCATTCCGTGACGCTGCGCCTTGTATTCGGAATACAGCTTGTGACGAAAGGTTTTTGCACGCACATCAAACGCAACGGCAACCATATCGGGCTCGGCTATCTCAAAATACTTGAAATACAGCTTCAAAAACCCAAACACCGCGTTTGTCGGCACCCCGTCCCTTGTAGTCAGATTTTTTATCGCGTAAAACGCGCGGTTTATTATCGAATTGCCGTCAAACACAAGCAGCTTCATTTATTGTACTCTCCCCATTGTTTTTCAAACAGATTTCTCATATCCTGCGGCAGCTCCGCCTCAAAATGCAGCTGCTTACCGCTTATCGGATGTATAAAGTCAAGACTGTGCGAATGAAGCGCATGCCGCTGCATGGCGCCCGAAAATTCATGCCCGTAAAGAAAATCACCCGCCACGGGACAGCCGATGTAGGACATATGTACCCGTATCTGATGCGTGCGCCCCGTCTCCAGCCACAGACGCAAAAGCGAGTATTCCCCGCGCCGCAGAATTTCAAAATGCGTGACTGCCGGCGCGCCGATGTCAAAGTCAACGCGCCTCTTGATAACAGAGCCGTCGGCGCGCGCAATCGGTGCGTTCACAACACCGATGCCGTCCTGCGGGCAGCCCTCCACAAACGCAAGATACTGCCGCTTTATCCGTTTTTCCCTGAGGTCAACAGACAATATCCCCGAAGCATGCGCGTTTTTTGCAACAAGAATAAGCCCGCTCGTATTCTTATCAAGCCGGTTTACGGGCCGTACCGCACAGTCCTCTCCGTTTTGCAGAAAATGAAACGCCAGCGCGTTTGCAAGCGTATTGTCAAAGTTGTCCTGCGACGGATGGGTCGCCATAAACGGCGGCTTGTTGCATACGACGACATCCTTGTCCTCATATACAATATCAAGCGCAAGCTCACGCGGCACAACACGCTCCGAAGCCGATTCCCTTATGTAAACGGTGAGCCTGTCCCCGCGCTTTAGCTGCTTTAAAACGGTGGATTTTTTATTGCCTATCATTATCCCGTGCGGGTTTTTCTTCAGCTGCTTTATCATACGCGAGGAAAAGCCGTGAGCTTTTAAAAACGAAAGCACCTGCCGGCCCGCAAACGTGTCGTCTATTTCATACTCCAGCCTGCGTATCATATCCGCTGTATCCACCCGTGCGGTGCGGGATAAGTGCCCGCTCCTATATTTACAATCGCGTCAAACAGCTTTCTGGAAAGCTTGCCGCCCGACGAAAGCACCTGACTGTCCAGCCCGTCTATACAGACAATACTCGACACTATATTATACATATCCACCGAAAATACCTCCGACAGCCTACCCGCAAGGTGCATCTGCACAAGCTCGTCTGCCGACAGTCTTTTTTCATCGACTTCAATCCCCCAGTCCCGCATAAGCTCGGCGGCACAGCCGCTCACAATGCTTTTGGGAACACCGTCGAAAACAGGGGATACCACCCTGTCGTCAATACGAAAGAAAATATCCGCATCTGCCAGACCGAGTATGTACCGCTTATACACTCCGTCCAACAAAAGAGCACTGTCGTAGCCCTTTTGCCGCGCAAGCTCACAGGCAAGCCCGCGCTGAAAAATGTTTGCCTGCGCATCAGCGCATACACGCCGCTCACACAGCTTTACATCAGCCGTTTCATGCCACAGAGTTACAGTGACAACGGCATTTTCGGCAGGATACGGACAAATGCTCATATCGTCGCAGCTGAGTCTTATACACGCAAAAAATCTGCCTCCGTCATAAAGCAGGTGACGCTCGTTATCCACAAGCCTCAAAAGCGCGTCCAGCACCTTGCCCTCATCCGCCATCGGCAAAAGACGTTCGCCCGCCTCTATATTCAGCCTTGTTATCGCCTGCTTTGCACAAAACAAAACGACGCTGCCCCGTGCATCGGGCGCAACGCAGACCGTCTGCGATACGCCGAGTCCGAAAAATGCGCCGCTGCTCTGCGGCGTCTGCACCGACTCGCCGCGCGGTAAAATACGCATGTCGCCCCACTTATCGCCGCAAAGACGCATACATGCAAAAAACTCAGTAAATCCGCTCATATCAAAATACCAGCTTTTCCACTTCGTCCGCCGAAATATACCCTACCGACTGATTGACGGCACTGCCGCCCCGAAAAACAATAAGAGTCGGTATGCTCATAACATTAAAACGTGCGGCAAGCTGCGGTTCCCTGTCAATATTGACCTTGCACAGCTTGACCTCTCCCGTATGCTTTTTTTCAAATTCGCCGAGCACCGGCGCCAGCATCCTGCAGGGGCCGCACCAGTCTGCGTAAAAATCGACAAGCACGGGGATTTTGCTGTTTATAACCTCGGCTTCAAAATCAGACGCTTTGATTTCCATTTTTATCTGCTCCTTATGAATTTTATTATCTGCATGGCGGCGCTCACACCCGCGCCGACAGCCGTTCCTATCTGCTTTATTCCGAAAACACAGTCTCCCGCGGCGTAAAGCCCCGGCACGTTTGTCTCAAATTTTTCGTTTACAACTATGTCCGCGCCCTTTACCTGCGCTCCGATACGGCGTGCAAAATCAGCCGCGCCCGCAACGCCCACGGCGGAAAAAAGCCCGCTGAGCTCAATTCTTTTGCCGCCCGAAAGGACAGCCTCTATACTGTCCTTTCCCTCAATAGCGCTGATTTTTCCGCTGTATACCGAAAATTCGGAAAAGTCCGCCTCCGGCGCGGCACCGTCTGTCAGGATACATACGCTTTTGCACATGCGCATAAGCTCACGCGCCTCGGAAAGCGCATATTCGCCCGCGCCGATAACGCCGACATCCTTTCCCCTGAAGAAAAATCCGTCACACACGGCGCAGTAGCTGGCACCCCTGCCAAGATAGCTTTCAAATTCCGCAACGGGCGGCTTTACTCTTTTGGCACCGCTTGCGATAAGCAGAGCCGTTCCCTCATACTCCCCGCCGTCCGTTTTCACGGTAAAGCCGCCGTCGTACATTACCGACAGCGCCTGACGGGAAATAAGCTCTATACCCTGTGCTTTAAGCTGAGAAAGCCCCTTTTCATAAAGCGCCCTGCCCGACACAGACTCAAATCCGTAATAATTTTCAATTTTATCAGCCTTTAAAAGCGCGCTCCCGCCGCCGTCTATAACCAGAACATTCAGTCCCGCGCGCTTTGCGTATATTGCAGCGGTAACGCCGCACGGCCCCGCACCTATTACAATCAAATCTTTTTTCATATGTTTTTATTATATATCAGTAAAAGTCCTTTAATCAATAAATCCTTGTCGTGAACAATTTTTCTTTTGCAGTGAGGTATAATCAGCGAAGAAAGACCGCCCGTCGCAATAACGTTGCAGGGCGCGCCGATTTCCTTTTCAAATCTTTCGATTATACCGTCAAGCATGGATGCGTAGCCCAAAACAATCCCGCTTTTGAGCGAATCGGTGGTATTGGTGCCTATGGCGTGCCGGGGCTTGTCAATGTTTATCTGTGAAATCTGCGCGGCATTCTGCGCCAGCGCATTCATTGAAATCCGCACGCCGGGAGTTATCGCCGCACCCAGATACTCGCCCTTTTTTCCGATAGCGGAAAAGGTCGTCGCCGTGCCCATGTCAATAACAATGGCGGGCGCGCCGTAGATGCGGATTGCCGCCACTGCGTCCACCACCATATCGCAGCCCAGCTGAGAAGGATTGTCAATCCTGATATCAAGTCCCGTTTTAACGCCGGGGCCTACTATAAGCGGCGTCTTTCCGATAAGCATTTCGACAGCGCCGGCAAACGGCGCCGAAAGATTGGGGACAACAGACGATATTATAGCCCCGTCGATATCGGATACGTTTATATTATTTATCTTGAGCATGCTGTTTAAATTTATCGCATACTCGTCCCGCGTGCGCGTGGCGTCCGTCTTTATCCTCAGCGTCAGCTTGAGAATATCGCCTTCAAATACTCCCAGCACAATATTGCTGTTTCCTATATCTGCCGTTAAAATCATTTATTTTACCTCCAAAGGCTCTACAACTACCGTGCGGTAACCGTCATATACCACCATGCCCGGCTTTGCGCCCGACGGCTTTCTGACGTTCTGCACGGGGCAGTAGTCCACCTCAACCTTTTTATCGTTTTTCCCCTTGCTGTAAAAGGCGCATATCCGCGCAGCATACTCGATTACATCATCGGGCGGTGTTGCGCCCCTGCACCTTATCAGCACGTGAGAGGAATGAATTGCCTTGGTATGCAGCCAGATATCGTCCCTGCGCGAAAGCTTGACGGTCACAAGGTCGTTTTGGGTGTTGTTTCTGCCCACAAGTATTGTAAACCCGCCGTACTGCAGCTCACGCGGCGCGGACGGCTTTTCCGAGGCGCGCTGCTTTGACGAGTGCTTCAGATATCCGCCGCGCACCAGCTCATCACGTATCTGCCCGGCGTCTGCAAGGCTCTCACAGTCGCAAAGAGACAGAAACACGCTTTCAAGATAGTCAAGCTCGGCACGGTCCTTTTCAATCAGCTTTTTAAGAATAACAGCCGAATTTTTAGCCTTATTGTACTTTTTAAAGTACGCCTGCGCATTAGCCGGCGGGGACAGCCGGGCACTCAGCGGTATTTTTATGATTTTACAGTCATCGTAATAGTTTTCCGCCTCAAACTCGGTCATTCCGTTTTTCAGACGGTACAGATTGGCGTTTATAAGCTCGCCGTATACACGGTACTGCTCAGCCCTGTCCGCCGCGCGCAGCTCCTTTTGCCGCACCGCCATAGTACGTGAAATACGGGAGCTGAGGCGTGTCAGAAGCTGAGACAAATCACGTGTTTTCTGCTCAAACCGCGTTTTTTTTGCAGCCGCTGCAAAAAATTCCTCAACGGCGTCCGACGGCGTTGCCGTCTGCTCCGTTATACAATAGTCGCCGTACTGCCGAATGGGCATAAAAGAGAAATCCACCAGCGCACCGTTGTCCTTTCTTCGGACAACTGTCGGCTGACAGCTGCCGCTGTCGATATCCCTTTGTATCCCGGCAATAAGCTCTTCAAGGCGGGATATATCCCCCACAGACAGCTCGCCGCAGCGCCGTTCACCGACCCCCGTTGAAAGATATGCGATTTCTCTCGCGTTAAGCGGGGATATCCCGCTCACATTCTGCATTATCGCCTGTTCTAAAGTCAGCTCGGGGTTGGACAGCAGAGTATGTGCCGACCTAAGCTGAGAGAACGGAATTTTACCTTGCTGGGCAGGCGCGCTTTCAAAGCGCGCAGAGGGCAGAACGGTTCTTCCTCCCGACAGATCGGCACGGCGGACAGCGTCAATAATTCTGCCGTTTTGCACATCGCCTTCAATTATTATCATATTTGCAGAGCGGCCCATGAGCTCCACGACTATGCTTTTCACAACGGGCTCGAAAAAGTCATTTTTACACTCAAACTCAAACACCGCGCACCGCTCAAACTGCGGCATATATACGCGGTCAAGCCGCGCGCCGGTAAAATGCTTTCTCAGCACCATGCAAAAGGTCGGCGGCACTGCCGGATTTTCCGTTTCGGCGTCTGTCAGCGACACGCGCGGCGCATTGGTCGAAGCGTTAATCAAAAGCCTGCGTTTTCCGCCGTGCTGTCCGCCGCGCAAAACAAATACGCTCTCATCCTTGGAGGGCATAAATATTTTTTCCGTGCGCATACCGCAAAGCTCGCTGTTAAGTTGTCTTGTAAGAAAGGATAAAAAACACGCGTCAAGCGACATATATATTCTCCGTTGTTTATTTGCTGTTTTTCGCAGTTTATCTGCGCTGCATAAGTCTTGTTCTGTCCGATGTAAAAATCCGAACATCGGGCAGCAGCTCCTCAAGGCGGCGGGCAAGCGGCTTTACAATTATATTTTCCGTTTCAAAATGCCCCAGCGTAATAAGATTAAGCTCATTATTGTCCGCAAAAACAAAATGCTCGTGCTTGCTCTCGCCGGTGACAAGCGTATCTATACCGTGCCCGTGCAGCAGCGCAAGCGCACTGCCGCCCGAACCGCTTACAACCGCAACCCGCCTTATCGGACGCTTTATTATAAAGTCCGCACGCTCGGAGCCGATACGCTCTTTCAGAAAATCTATATACATAAGCGGGGCGTTTTCAAATTCCGTGCCAGCCTCAAGCTCCCCGTATCTGCCGAGTGCACAGCCGTCCGTAAAAAGCGGCTGCGGACTGCATATCGCGGCACGCTCCGCAAGCAGGTCGTTTATTCCGCCGTCCGCCGCATCAAGGCAGGTGTGCGCCGAGATAACAGCAACGCCGTTTTTTATGAAGTGATAGGCGGGCACGTCCGCCGTAACCGCACTAAGCGGGTCAAAAATCAGCGGGTGATGGCTTATAACAAGCGTACAGTCGTTTTTTAAAGCAAGCTTCAGCGCGTGCATGTCCGCATCAAGCGTCACAAGAACGCGGCTTACATCGTCATTTTCATCGCCGCACATCAGCCCGCAGTTATCCCACGCACAGGCGCTCTCAAACGGCGCAATGCCGTTTACTGCGGCAGCAATATCACTGATTTTCATTTTTTCTCTCCGTCATATTTGAAATTATAATTCTTTCAAGCCGCTCAAGTCCGCGTTTTCTCTCAGCGTCGACATTATCCGAGCGGCTCATACCCTCAAGCGCCTTTTTTATGCGAAAAAGCTCCTTTTCAAGATAAAGATAAAAGTTTTCATCCCGCACCGCGCCCTCAAACGGACAAAACTTACGCAAAGCGCCGTCATGACGGCACAGAAGCGCGGTATACATCTTGTCCCCGTCGCGGCAGAAAACGCGCTTTTTCACGGCGTACCCGTTTTCACACAAAAACAAATTCAGCTCAAAAACAGCGCTCATCGGCTGCAATACAAGCCATTTGTCGGTAAACCTTTTTCGCAGAATAGACTCTATCAGCTCGCCGCCCATGCCGGCAATAACAAAACATCCGATTTTGTCAAACAGCTTCTGTGGAATATTTATAAATCCGTCAGACAGCATCAGCTGTATATTATCGGTCATTGCGTGTGCCTCAACCGTTTTCCGTGCCGCGGCAAGAGGCCCGCGGCGCAAATCCGTTGCCAGCGCGCCCGGCACCCTGCCCTGCTCTGCCGCATAAACCGCCAGCTTGCAGTGGTCGGTTCCGATATCGCACAAAAACTCCCCATCGGGCAGCAGACTGTATACCATTGAAAGACGGGCATCAAGCATATTTTCTCCCAAAATAAGCGGCGTTTTCATGCCGCAGCAGTTTAATGCGTATAGCTTACATGATATATTATATAATATATTTACATAATTTACAATAAGTTGCCTTGACATTTATCATACAAAATAATAGAATATCTTAAGTTTTTAAAATATCCGCTCAGCATGCTTTACGCATATTTCACAGATATACTTAATTTAAAGAGGTGATTTAAGTTGAACAATCTTCATCTGCGTTTTCCAAACGGACTTGCCAAGTGCCTGACGCTCAGCTACGACGACGGAGTGGAACAGGACATGCGCATGTGCGAGCTGATGAAAAAGTACGGCATTGCCGGCACCTTCAACATAAGCACGGGAAACTACTCGCCGGAGGGCAAGAGATTTGAGCCGGGAAGGGTACACCGTCCGATGACGCAAAGACAGAGCCTTGAGACCTACAAGGACGAACCGCTTTTCGAGGTGGCAACCCATGCGCTGCATCATGCCTGGCTGCCCGATATTCCGTTATCGGAGGCTGTGCATGAAATAATTGAGGACAGGCGCAACATAGAAAGCCAGTACGGCACAATCTGCCGCGGGCACGCATACCCTTACGGCAAGTACAGCGAGAATATTATAAACGTACTCAAAAGCTGCGGCATAGCTTATGCCAGAACGACAGTATCAACCCACAAATTCAGTTTACCCGAAAACTGGCTGATACTGAACCCGACCTGTCACCACAAAGACCCACGTCTTACGGAGCTTACCGATAATTTTCTGAATGAAACGCCCAAGCTCTCTCCTCTGTTTTTCTATCTTTGGGGACATACGTTCGAGTTTGAAAGCGATAACAACTGGGAGATTATTGAGCGGTTTTTTGAAAAAACAGGCGGCAATCCCGATATATGGTATGCCACAAACATCGAGGTTTACGATTATGTTCAGGCTTTTAATTCTCTGATTTTTTCCGCCGACGGGAAAAATATATTCAATCCGACATGCACCGATGTCTGGATAAGCCTTAACAGTAAAAGCACCTGTAAAATACCGAAAGGAGAAGCAGTCAGTCTATGACAGACAATATCTTTTCCGTCAAAAGCCCTGTAAACGTAAACACCGTCGGCTATGACGGCAAAATGAGCGTAGCGGATGCCATGAGCATGTTTCAGTATGCCGTCACGCTGCATACAGACGAGATGGGAGTGGGCTTTGACAGCGTGCTCAATAACCACGGCGCAAAATGGGTGATAGCAAAGGCACGCTTTGAAATTTCCCGCTTTCCGTCAAAAGGCGAGACTGTAAAAGCGGTCACCTGGCCGCTGAAGCCCGGAGCCAAGCGGTTCGGGCGCTGCTTTTCAATACGCGACGAGCATGACCGTGACTGCATAAACGCTTATACAGACTGGTGTCTGCTGGATAAAAGCACCTCCGAGGTACTCAACACCTCCGTGCTGGGCGAGCTTTTCCCGGAATACCGCACCGAGCGCAAGGTCGGCAGATATTCCAAATTTACACTTGAGGTCACACAGCAAAATCTGCGCTATAAAAGAACCATGCGGCTCTCCGACCTTGACATCAACGGGCACGTAAATAATATTTCCTATATACGTATGGCGCTTGACTGTTTTTCGTGCAGTGAAATGAAGGGTATGACAATTAAATCATTTGAGATGATTTACAGACGGCAGTGTTTCGAGGGCGAAACGCTGGCATTTTACCGCGCCGATGACGGCGACGGCTGTTATATCGAAGCGCATGCGCAAAACGGAGACGTTGTTTTTACCGCCACCGTAAATAAGTAACCGCAAATAAATTAAAAAAATAAAGCACCTTCCTCAGCGGATCGAAACGCCGCCGGGGAAGGTGCTTTTTCAATGTATTTTTACAGTTTAGTATTATTATGCATTCGGAGTCCACGGACTGCCGTCTACGGTATTTCCTTCAAATTTGACCGAAACACCTGCCGCTATACTTGATGCCTTGTAATAAGGATTAGACGGGTCGCTCTTATCGCCCGAGCTTGTAATCGTGTTGTTTTCAAACAGAAGCGAGCCCTCTTTAAAGTCGCCGACGCGGAATACGCGGTCTGTAACATTACTGATTTTATTGTCCTTTATTACAATAGTGCCGCCGTTATAGGACACATTGTTCTGAATGGCAACGGCATTATGATTTAGATTATCAAACGTGCAGTTTCTTACCGTAATATCGCGGTTGCCGTAAGTATACACACCCTGGAAAGCATTGGTGACGCTGCAGTTTTCAATCAGCACATTTCTTATATAATTGGAGCCGCCCGCGATATGCGCAAGCTTGTTCCATGATTCATTAACACTGACGTTTGCCGCACTGCCGATAAAAGAACAGCCCGTGATTGTCAATCCGTCAAGATTAAGATAATCAGACGTGTCAGCCCCGATATAAACAGACTTTGTAAGACCGACATTACTGATTGTAAGATCTTTAACATTAATTGTGCTGTAATAGCCGTTGTTCGAGCCGTTTATTTCAAGACCGGTAATCGGGTTTACTCCCGTGCCGTAAACATGACCCACCTTAATTTCAAAGCCGTCTATAACCGCTCCGTCCTGACCCTCGATAGTCAAGCCGTCAACGGTGCGGACATAACGGGCATACTCGCCGGCAGACGAAACAACTTGCGTCATCGCTTTGGACTGACCCAAACGCAGCGTTCCGTAATTTCCGGCAGTCAGCTTAATAACAGTGCCGTCCGACGCATTGTCAAGCAGGGTCTGCGCCGTGTCAGGTTTTGCAGTAAAAACCACTTTGGAGTTTACATCCGAATTATTATTTAAAACTATTCCGTTAAGCTGTCTGCCTACGATTTTATCCACGGTCGCGGGAACCGATGACTGATAGCCGTTCTCGGTATTTTGGCTTACGGTTACGCCGTCCACGGTACAATCGGTAATAGAAGCTGCCGACGCGCCGGCGATACCGCCGATATCGCGGTAGCCCGTAACGGAGGAATTTTTAACGGTACAGCCCGTTACAACGTCGCCTGCAACACAATATCCTATAATTCCGCCCGCCTTATCGCCGTTGTCATATGAACCGTCCGCCTGTTTTTCCACATAAGTCGTTACAGCTGCATTTTCAACGTAGCAGTTGCTGATTTCCATTCCTACATTTGCAGATGAATAGCCCGCGATAACGCCGGCATAATGAGTGCTGCTAACGGTCGCATTAACGACCCTGAGGTTTTTAACCTTGCCTGTTACGGAGCCGAAAAGACCTGCCGCCGCATTCGCCCCTGTTGCACAAGTGTTCAGATTGTAGATAGTGTGATTATCTCCGTCAAAGGTGCCCGCAAAGGTGATGCTCGGATAAGAATCGACATTTCCGGCAGGAGTCCATGGCTGATTGAACAGGTTAATATCGCTTGCAAGCAAAACGGTTTTCCCTGAAAACTTATTTCCGCTGTTCACCTGATTTGCAAGCCAGGCAAGCTCCTGACCGTTTGTAATGGTGTATACCCCGTTGATTTCGGCAACGTCCGCCGCTGCCGTGCCGTCCCATGCCGCAAGACTGTCATACTGATTTGTCAGGCTGTCAAACTCAACGGTATCCTGTGCGGCGACGACAGTTATTGATATACCGTCTATGGTAAGACCCTGATACTCGTTGCCCGCAGTCTCCTTCATATGACCGGATATTGTAAGCGCCTCGGATTTTGCACCCGAAGTCAAGTGCAGATCCGAATTTATGTCAAGACCGTTTATCGTCCACTTAATTGCCTCGTTCAGCTTTGCGCTGCCGTTAATACCGGTAATGACTATTCTGTACTTCAAAGCAAGATTTCCTTTGTTTATAACACGAAGCTGAGGAAGTTCATATGTACAGCCCGGCTCCCAAAGGATTGCTTCATTTGCCAAGGCGCCTTCTGCCTTTATAAATTCAAGTGCCTGTCCTTTTGCTTCTGCGTCTGTCCAGGTTGCGCCGCCGTCCTCGGACATTTCCAAGCCAACATCAAGCTTGCCCGACTGGATACTGCCAACGCCGACCGACGCGGAATCGGTAAACCACGCAAAGGTGGAGCCGATAAACATCGCAACGCATACAAGCAGTGAAACAACGCTTAAAGTCAGCGCTCTTTTTGTGTTTGTGCTCTTCTTCATTTTTAATACTCCTATTTTATTTTTCCGGCGTTTTCGGGGGATAAGATATACTCCGAAAAAGCACCGTCAAAATTCGGAGATATCTATATATTTTTTTCTTTTCCTCGGATATCAGTCAATATGACTAACAGAGGGCAGACATACCCCCCCCCCGTTGGTAAATTCTGTAATTTGTGCAGCTTGCATAATTTGTTCTCCTTTGCACGAATTGAAACCATAATGTATTTTATCACACATAAATGTAAAAATCAAGAAATATCACTTTGTTATAATACACTATAATGTGACATTTTATATTATATTTTTACCAAACGATTGACGGTTATGTCAAAAAACACATAAAATTTGATTGTATATCAATGGATTACCAAACGATGCGGATTTATAATTAAATAATAAATACAGCATAAATTCACATCGAACAGGAGGAAAAATAATGAACTATCCCAAAATAGGTATACGTCCGACAATCGACGGCAGACAGGGCGGCATACGTGAGGGGCTGGAAACGCAGACGATGACAATGGCGCTCAAGGCAAAGGAGCTTATTGAGGCAAACCTGCGGTATCCCGACTCAACACCCGTTCAGTGCGTAATCAGCGATACGACCATCGGAGGAGGCGCCGAAGCGGCTCGCTGCGCCGAGCAGTTTGCGGCTGAAAACGTCGTTGCAACGCTTGCGGTCACGCCCTGCTGGTGCTACGGCTCCGAAACGCTTGACATGAACCCGCATACCATAAAGGCGGTCTGGGGACTGAACGGAACCGAGCGCCCCGGCGCCGTTTACCTTGCCGCTGTAATGGCGGCATATGCACAGAAAGGACTGCCTGCATTTTCAATCTACGGCAAAGAGGTATGCGACATTGACAACACCGAAATTCCTGCAGATGTAAGCGAAAAAATTCTGCGCTTTGCAAAAGCGGCGGTCTCCGTCGGCTGGATGAAAAACAAATCATACGTCAATATCGGCGGCGTTGCAATGGGAATTGCAGGCAGCATGTGCAACGCAGACGTATTTCAAAAATACTTCGGAATACGCGCCGAGTGGGTGGATATGACAGAGGTTCTGCGCCGTATCACGCTTGAAATCTACGATAAAGACGAGTATGAAAAGGCTCTTGCATGGGTAAAGAAAAACTGCAGGGAGGGCTTTGACTGCAACGCGGGCAAAAATCTTGCAGACATCATCACCCGCTCAAAGGTCGTGCCGGCAGACGGCGACTGGGAGTTTATCGTCAAGATGACAATTGTCATGCACGACATACTGTTCGGCAACGACAAGCTGCGGCAGATGGGCTGGCTTGAAGAGGCGCGCGGCAAAAATGCTGTCGCAGGCGGATTTCAGGGTCAGAGAAACTGGACCGACTGGCTGCCCAACGGCGACTTTACCGAGGCGATAATGGCGTCAACCTTTAACTGGAACGGGCCGAAAGCGCCGACGGCTTTTGCAACCGAAAACGACACGCTAAACGGCGTTGCAATGCTGCTGGGCACGCTCGTATCGGATACCGCGCCATGCTTCCACGATGTGCGCACATACTGGAGTGCCGAATCCTGCAAGCGCGTCAGCGGCATGGAGCCCGACGGTGCGGCAAAGGACGGATTTATTCACCTTATAAATTCGGGCGCAACGGCGCTTGACGGCACCGGAGCGGCTGAAAACAGTGACGGCTGCGGCTGCATGAAGCCGTTCTGGGAGATGACAAAGGAGGACATCAAAGCGTGTCTTGAATCCACCGACTGGTGCCGCGCAAACTACGAGTATTTCCGCGGCGGCGGCTTTTCAAGCCACTTCCGCTGCAAGGCGCAGATGCCCGTTACCATGCTGCGCGTAAACATAATCGACGGTATAGGCCCCGTTCTGCAGATTGCCGAGGGCTGCACCGTCGACCTGCCCGACCGGATACATGAGGCGCTTGACCGCCGCACCGACCCGACATGGCCCACAACATGGTTTGTCCCGCGCCTGAACGGAAAAGGCGCGTTTACCGACGTTTACAGCGTTATGGCTGCCTGGGGCGCAAATCACGGCGTTACGGTCTACGGACACGTGGGCGACAGACTTATAACGCTGGCGTCAATGCTGCGCATACCCGTCAGTATGCACAACATTGAAAAGGAGCGTATATTCCGCCCGCACAGCTTTATGTCGTTCGGAACGGATAATTCCGAAAGCGCGGATTTTGCCGCATGCCGTGCATACGGACCGCTGTATAAGTAGCATAAAAAATAAAATCCGGAGAGAGGCTTCTCTCCGGATTTTTAAATTTACAATGTCTGAGCCAAAGCGGTTATCGCCTTTTCATGAGTAAGCGCGCCGACAGGCGGCATAATTTCACGCCCGAAGTGCTTTTTGCAGATATCTGCAAAAGCCACAGAGGTCACAGGCTCATCAGGCAGAAATTTTCCGTTTTGCAGCGTCATTTCACCGCTCTTTAGCGCCGCCGCAGCTGCCGCTGCATACGGGTGCTTAAAGCTCATATCCCTTGCGGGCTTCTGCTTTTTATGCACAAGCTCAATGCGGCGCTCGGCGTTTCTTTTTCCGCCGCCGTAAAGCATCATCGCCAGCTCGCCGCGGGTCAGAATATTGCCGGGGCGAAGCGTATTGTCACGGTAGCACACGCAAAGACCGCGCTCAAGCAGAGCTTTTGCGTGCGCAAAAACCGCGCTGTCGGGAAAAACATCGGAAAACGGACACATATTCATCAGCTGCGATACGGTAACCACACGGTATCCGTATCTGCAAAGCAGCTTCAGCTGCTCTTCAAGCCCGTGGGCAACCGGCGAGCGGCGGGACATGTTATAGCCGTCCTTCTGAAATATTATCTGACCGCACAGACTGTCCGGGTCTGCCGCCAGCGCATCGGCAAGAGGCTTTGTCATCGCCTCCACCTCCGCTTCATACGACGAAAGCGGAAGCCAGCCCGCACCGTCAAACGCGGCGGCAAGGTACTGATATCCCATGACGGCGTATGCATCGTAGGACGAAAGTCCGTCATATGTCTTATCGACATAATGCGGAGGACGCGAAAAACGGACAGTATATCCGTAGTTTTCCCGCATATGGTCGTCCATCATTTTAAGGTCGGCAATTACCTTGTCAATATTTTCAAGAGGGTCGCGCTTGCCGTAAACCAGCGGCTTTGGCCCGAACAGCACGTGCGCCCAGCTGTGACTTGTTATCTCATGCCCTCCGTCCAGTATTCTTTTGGTAAGCTCGGGGCATGACTTAACGCCGCCGAAGGAGTCCTTTTTGAAATCGGGATAGTGGTCGAATTTAACGCCGCCCCACGCCGCCGTGCCCTCCCTGCCGACAGTGTCGGGGTAATTTTTCGATGTGTCCCCCACAACGTCAAAGGTGCCGAGCGCACCGTACCTTTCAAGCGTCTCCAAAATGCACAGCGTCAGCGGCTTGTCACCGTCCGCAGGCGGATTGGCGGGAAGCGCGCACGGACCGTCGTCAAAGGTCATGGCGACAATGCGCTCCTTAAGCGCCACCCGCTCGATACGCCGCACGGGCGAGAGATAAACGGGCGTGCGCGCCAAAACCCCGTCCCGAAATCGGTGCTTTAGCTTTTTGGCACAGCCGATAGCTTTTGTTACAAGCGACATGTGTTATCCTCCTCAGAATCCGAAAATTTCACGAAATACCGTATACGCAAAATAAATTACAGCCTTTACGCTCTTTTTTATACTCGGTTTTTTACGCGCAAGGTTCAGCCGCGTTTTCCCTTTTTGAATCCAGCGGCAGCGGCGGACAAACACCGCCCGCGTTTTTCCCGCGCGCAGAGCTGCTTTCAGCTCGTCAACGCCGCTGCACTCAATCTCGGTATAGCTGCCCGCAAGCTCGTCAGCGCCGTGCGCGTCGCTGCCGCCCGTCTGCGGCAGTGAGCGGTCATTTGCATATCTGCGCGCCAGTTCATTTGCGTTTTTAATCTTCATGGGCGCGCGCGAGTTCGCAGTCTCTATAAAATCAAAGTCCGCACAGTCAAAATTTTCCGGTCTTGCGTTTTTATACTCAAACGGGTGCGCCAGTACGGCAAGTCCGCCGCAGGCATGGATATGATTTACGGCGTCCGCAGCCTCCGGCAGTCCGTTTTCCCTGAGCTTTTTAAAATCAATGTCCTTAACAAAAAGTCCCAGAACATGTCCCGCTTTTGTCGAAATCTCCGTTGACGGGATAAGCATTATCCCGTCTGTCTGCAAGTTGGGCAGGGGCGTGCACATATTATGGTCGCACACCGCAATCGCATCCAGCCCGCGCCGTTTTGCCTCGCGCACAAGCCCCGCAATATCGGTGCGCCCGTCGGAGGCTGTGGTATGAACATGAAGGTCTGCCTTTAAAATCATTTATTTCCTCTCAGTCAGTGATTTAAGATATACGCGGTAAGGCTGCCTGTCGCCCTTCTCGCTCAGTCCGTTTCTGACATGCGGATTGAAAAAGTCCGCCGCGCCGGACAAAAATGCGCCGATATTGCCGTGCTTTAAGTACCCCAGCATCGCCGCAAAATCGGACGGATAATACACCATTTTTACCTCACGCCCGCCGTCAAACGCAGGCAGCGGCAGGTCGAGCGCCGCCGAATACCACATATAGGTGAAGTTGGAGCCGCACACGCGCGTGAGCGGATAGGTGCCCCAAACGCGCGGGTTTACCTCAAGCAGACGGCAGACGCCCTTCGCGTCCGCCTTGAATTCAAACATCGCAACGCCTGAGTAGCTTTTCGCTTCAACAAGCCTTGCAGCGGCAGTCAGAAGCTGCGGCGCGTCTGTCTTTTTGCAGCAGCTGGAGGGACCGCCGGTCACGGGATACTCGCGTATACGCCTGTGGCAAACCGACGCGAGCACCTGCCCTTCCTTTGCCAGAACCGAGCAGCCCGCGCCGTATCCGCCAAGGTACTCCTGAACAACAGGCGGCTGACCCGTTATCTTTTCAAAATGCTTTAACGCGCTGAGAAGCTGCGCCCTGTCCCGTACAATCATATAGCGCTCCGCCGCGCCAAGCCCCGCTTTTTCGCCGCAGACAGGCTTTACAACGGCGGGAAAACCGATATCTTCATCTATATTATAAGCGCGCGGCACTGCAATACCCAGAGACTTTGCAAACTCGCAGACCTGCGCCTTGTCATTGAAAAAATCAAGCTGCTCCGGAGACGGAACAAGCAATCCGCAAACGCTTTTCAGCCGTGATGCGGCGGCGCTTACAAATTCCAGAGTTTTCGCGCCCACCGGAAACAGCACAGGTCTTTCGCCCGTTTTTTCCGCAACTTTTTTGCACAGCGAAAAAAGACCGCCGTTTTCCGCGTCGCGCGAAATGACCGCGCGCTCAGAAACACCGCGGGAAAAAAAGCCCGCAGGATTTTTTATATCGTCATACTCGCACGCAATGACACGCACGCCGCTGTCCGCCAGGTCGCGTATCAGAGCGAGCGACATTCTGTAATGTGCGTCGGTAACTATCGCTGTCATATTTGTCTCCAACAGATAATATCAAACAGTATAAAGCATACCAAAAAATGAGATGTTTGTCAATCGGACACAGCGCCCCATATCCATATTAAGTATACAAAAATAAAGCGGGGAAATTCCCCGCTTTAAATATTATCCCAAAACCGTATAATAAAGCCACAAAACCGTATATCTGTCCTTTAAATCCTTGGCATACAGCACCGCGTCGTCAATAACCCTGCGACCGTAAAACCTCTCAAAGTCGTTATAGTCCATGCCCGCCGTTTTCAAAATTTCGCAAAGCTGTAAAGAAGTCGGAGCCTCGCGCAGGATATCACGTATTTCGTTCCATTTTTCACGGTACACACTCACAAACGCAGGGTCGTAAAAATTCAGCTTATCCTGAAGCGCGATAACTCCGTCGGCGGCATAGCCGTAGCTTTCGCGTATATGCTTTTCCCAGTCCGCACGGTCAAATGCCCTGATATTTTCCGGAATTTTGTCAAGCGCAAGCAGCTTTTCACGCAGCTTCTGCGTTTCCACGGTCGAGTACACAACGTCGATTCCGTGCAGCAGATAGCCGCGGTTTTTGACAATACCGGTAATTTCAAAATAATGCGACAGATGGTGCTCGCTGCCCGACGCGGGACGGGAATTTCCTACATATGCCATGGCAATGCCGACAATGACAAGCGCCTCTGTCAGCGTCTTTATCGTCTCGGGGTCGCGCTTTTCGATGCCGTCTGCCAGCGCGCGGGTCTTGAGCACTGTTTCGTATGTCAGATTGTACACGTAATCGCACATGTATTCACCGTTTACAAGCGCGGACAGCTTCCAGTCGTTGAGCGCCGAATATTTGCCGATAATATCCCCGAAGCCCGACTTTATCATATCCATCGGAGCCTCACGCAAAACGTCCACATCCCCGATGATGACCGAGGGCACGTGCGCGCTGAAGGTGGTTTTCATATTTCCCGTTATCATCGCCGCGCCGACAGACGCATAGCCGTCCATAGAGGGCGCTGTGGCAACAATAAAATAGGGCAGACCCTTTTTAAAGCTCACATACTTGCAAAGGTCGTTGATAACGCCCGAACCGACTCCGACAATCAGGTCGGTCTTTTTTGAAACGCAGGCGCTCAGCGCAGCTATCGCCTGCTCGTCCGGGATAAGCAGTCCGTCCTGCTCAAACACATGCAGCTTTTCGGTCTTATCCCGCAGCAGCTCAAAAACACGGGCGCCGCAAACGCTGAATGTATTGCTGTCTGCCGCAATAACGATATTTTCATACCCTTCACAGAGCCTTGGCAAAAAATTTACCGCGCCGCTGCCGATTTCCACGCGCTCAATGTCACAGACATGGTTCTTTCCGCAGGCACAGCCCGCCCTTCCCTTTAACAGCTCGTTTATATCCATGAAAAGCTCCTCCTTAAAGAAATATCTTCATAATTTCGGGAAAATCCCTGTAATCGTCAATAGTTATAAAGTTGAAGTCAGACAGATAGACCGCCTCATCGTTGCCGCCCTGACCGTAGTCGTCGCCGACGTATACGACATCTTCATGAGAAATTCCGCGCTCTTTGCAGTATTTATCCAGCGCATAGTACTTGTTGTAGGGAAACGGCGCCATGTCAAAAGAGGACGAGCCGCCCACAAACACGGTGTAATCGTCGAACACCGACTTTACATCATCGTAAAAAGCACGCCGCTTTTTGCGGTCGGGGTCAAACGTCAGCTTGTCGGAAAGCGCGGC
Organism: Clostridia bacterium; assembly: GCA_017937065.1. Taxonomy (GTDB): domain Bacteria; phylum Bacillota; class Clostridia; order Oscillospirales; family QAKW01; genus RGIG9041. The sequence continues at coordinate 169,314 of JAGBEI010000013.1, forward strand.
AGCGGTGCCCAGCAGCGGAAATGTGACGCAGCCCGACGCATGGTACTCAACATTGTCACCCGCAAAATCGGTAAATCCGTACTTTTCACGCAGCATTGTGACGCGCCTTTCCACCGATTCCCTGTCACAGGGCATAACATTATCCTCTTTAATCACAAGCTCACCCAAACCGCTGTCAAACTCCGCGTACTGCATTCCGTAATTGCCTATAATATCAATCGGAAAACGCCCCATCTGCTCAAAAATTCTGCGGCACATTCCAGCGCCCGCCATAATCAGCTTATACCTTTTCGACAGCTTTTCAAGAACTCCGCGGTGTTTGTCGGACAGCGGACTTTTATGCTGGGTCAGCGTTCCGTCCAAATCAAACGCTATCAGCTTTATACGTGAAATATCCATTTTTCAAAACCTCTGTTGATTTATTCTGACTGTTTTATTATAATATAGTTAATCCAAACGGTCAATATTTGGCTGTAACATTGATAAACAATCAAAATCAATCAGGTGAAAGTATGAAAAACGAGCGGCAGGAACAAATATTAAAAATACTGAACGAAAAAGAATTTGCAACGGTGAATACACTGGCGGATACCCTTTACGTCAGTCTGCCCACCGTCAGGCGGGATCTTACCGAGCTTGCAAAAAAAGGACTTATACGGCGCAGCCACGGCGGCGCAGCGGCGGTAAACGACAAAAGACTTGCAGTTCCGTTTGACTTTCGCACAGGCTCGGGGCGGGATATAAAAGTGCGCATGAGCCGCGCAGCGGCGGCGCTTGTGTCAGACGGGGATACCGTGTTTATAGACGGCTCCACCTCGTGTATGCAGATAGCCGGGTTTTTAAAGGAGCGGTGCGGCATTACGCTGGTCACCAACAGCGCGCACCTTGCGGGCGCGCTTTGCGGCACGGGCTTTGACATTCACTGCACCGGCGGGCGGCTCATTGAAAGCTCGCTGTCATTTGTGGGCAGCCGCGCGGCACAGTACGCCGAGGACTTTCATTTCGACCTTATGTTTTTTTCCAGCGCCGCTGTCAGCGACAGCGGAATTATCACCGACTACTCGCAGCCCGAAACGGAGCTGCGCCGCCGCGTTTTCCGGTGTGCCGACAGAAAAATCATGCTTTGCGACAGCTCGAAATTTCAGAAAAGCGCCGCCTACTTTGTGCTGAATGCGCAAGAGCTGAATCTTCTTATTACGGACAAAGCGCCGGGGTTTGAGCAGACAAAAATCCTCGTGGTTTAACAGATATGTAACGCCCGCACGGCAAAAATTTTGCGCTTTTTATTGACAAACCGAAAAAAATGATGTATCATTAACAAAAATAAAGAAAGGTGCACGGACAATACAATGTATATAAATCGATTTTACTACTATTCATATACGGACTGTCTGTGCGCAAAAGCTGCTTGAGAAATCAAGTACAAAAACGATAGATAGCCCGCAATTGGTTATACTCATTTTAAAAGTATAAGATTGCGGGCTTTTATTTTGAAATTTTTAAGGGAGCAACAGAAATGGCGGATATTGAAAAGGCACGCAGGGAAATAAACGAATGCGACAGGGAAATGGCGCGGCTGTTTGAAAAGCGCATGGCTGCAGTTTATGAGGTGGCGCGGTACAAGCAGGAGCGCGGACTGCCCGTTGAAGACCTTGCCCGCGAGGGCGAGGTAATCGCAAAAAACAGCGAGTATATAGAAAACGACGTACTCCGCGAGTTTTATGTGAACTTTTTGCAGACCGGCATGGATATCTCCAAAAACTATCAGCGCAGACTGATTAGCGGACAGAAAATCGCATACAGCGGCGTGCCGGGTGCGTTTGCAGACCTTGCCGCACGAAAAATATTTCCCGACGGAAGCACGGTTTCCTGCTCCGATTTCAAAGCGGCGTACGACGCGGTTGTAAGCGGCGATTTCGACTGCGCCCTGCTGCCCATTGAAAACAGCTACAACGGGGACGTGGGTCAGGTCATGGATCTTGCATATTTCGGCCCGCTTTACATAAACGGTGTGTATCAGGCGGAGATTGTGCAGAACCTGCTTGCGGTCAAAGGCACAACGCTGGACGAGGTAAAGCGTGTAATCAGCCACCCCCAGGCGCTCGGTCAGTGCGCCGGCTATATAAGAAAACACGGTTTTGAGAGTATAGAGGCGGTCAACACCGCGGTTGCGGCAAAGACCGTGGCAGAGGAAAACGACCACAGTCTTGCCGCCATAGGCAGCGCGGAGGCGGCGCGGCTTTGCGGACTTAAAATTTTGGAATCGCACATAAACGAAAGCGGAAAAAATACTACGCGCTTTGCGGTTTTCTCCCGCGCGCGAAAAGAGGAGAGCAGAAACGACAACCGCTTTATAATGATGTTTACCGTAAAAAACGAGCCGGGGTGCCTGGGCAGAGCGGTTTCGGCAATCGGTGAAAACGGCTTTAATCTGCGCGCGCTCAAGAGCAGACCGACAAAGGAGCTGAGCTGGAGCTATTATTTCTACGCGGAGGGAGAGGGCTGTATCAACTCATTCGAGGGCAGGCGAATGCTCAACCAGCTTATCCCCCACTGCATGGACGTAAAGGTTGTCGGCTCGTTTGAAAAGGAGATTTCGATATAAAATGAAGATACCCGTTAAAACCAAAACAGGCGGCTACGATATAACGCTTGAACGCGGCGCGCTGATGCACGCGGGTGAAATTTTAAACCTCAACCGCCGCACAGTCATAGTAACAGACGACGGAGTGCCAGAGAAATATGCAAAAACGGTTGCGGCACAGTGCAGTCCGACCGCGCACATAATCACGCTGCCGCAGGGAGAAAAATCAAAGTGCGTTGAAAACTTCATATATATATTAAAGGAATTTACACGTCTCGGTCTTACCCGCGCCGACTGCGCTGTAGCCGTCGGCGGCGGGGTGGCGGGCGACCTTACCGGCTTTGCGTGCGCCTGCTACATGCGCGGCATTGACTTTTACAATATCCCGACAACCGTGCTGTCGCAGGTAGACTCCTCTATCGGCGGCAAGACCGCGATTGACTTTGAGGGCTATAAAAACATCGTCGGCGCGTTTTATCCGCCCAAGGCGGTTATAATCGACCCCGACACGCTTGAAACGCTGCCTCGGCGGCAAACGGCAAACGGACTTGCGGAGTCGGTCAAAATGGCGGTCACCTTTGACCGTGAGCTGTTTGAGCTGATAGAATCGGGCAGCTATGAAATCGATAAGGTGATTTACCGCTCGCTTTTAATAAAAAAGCGGGTGGTCGAGCAGGACGAGCACGAGGCGGGACTGCGAAAAGCGCTGAATTTCGGGCACACGCTGGCGCACGCCGTCGAAAGCGAAAGCGCGGGCGCGCTCTACCACGGCGAATGTGTCGCCATAGGTATGGTGCCGATGTGCTCTGACAGCGTGCGCTCACGGCTTGTTCCGGTGCTAAAGCGCATGGGTCTTCCCACACGGTTTGACGGCAAAACACAGTCGCTTCGGGACGCGATGGAGCACGATAAAAAGAAATCGGGCGAAAAAATAACCGTAATCTACGCGGACAGAATAGGCGGCTTTGAAATGCGGCAGATGGACGCCGCGGAAATATTAGAGCTTGCAGAAAAGGCGGGTGCGATATGAAAAATACATTCGGAAGCAGCATAAGCGTCACCGTTTTCGGCGAAAGCCACGGCGACTGTATCGGCGCCGTGCTGGACGGACTGCCCGCAGGCATTGAAATCGACCGCGGTTTTATAAGCTCACAGCTTGAAAAGCGCCGCCCGTCGGGCAAAATTTCCACCTCGCGCGCAGAGCGCGACGAGTTTCAAATCGTCTCCGGCTGCTTTAACGGCAAAACCTGCGGAACACCGCTTACAATAATAATCCCAAACGAAAACACGCGCTCGCGCGACTACGATTACGGCAGGGCGCGCCCGGGACACGCCGACTACACGGCTTTCCTTCGCTATGCAGGCAGTGAGGACTACCGCGGCGGCGGGCATTTCAGCGGACGGGTAACAGCGGCGCTGACCGCGGCGGGCGCAGTTGCACTCCATGCGCTGTCTGCCAAGGGTATTGCGCTTGCGACGCACATTTATGAATGTGCGGGTGTGAGAGACCGCGGCTTTGAGAATTATAAAAGTGATTTTGAAAAACTGAACAATACATATTTTGCCGTGCTGGACGATAACGCCGCACAGAAAATGCAGGAGCAGATCATCGCCGCCAAAAATGACGGCGACAGCGTAGGGGGAATACTTGAAACGGTTATAACGGGAATGCCGGCAGGCGTGGGCGACCCGTGGTTTGACAGCGCAGAGGGTATGCTGTCACACGCGCTTTTCTCCGTTCCCGCCGTAAAGGGCATAGAATTCGGCGACGGGTTTGCGCTTGCAAAAATGCGCGGCAGCACGGCTAACGACCCGTTTTGCATAGAAAACGGCAGAGTTGTCACCGCAAAAAACTCAAACGGCGGCATAAACGGCGGGATTACAAACGGAATGCCGGTCATTGTGCGCACCGCGATAAAACCCACTCCGACAATTTTCAAGGAACAGCAGACAGTCAATTTTATAAAAAACGAAAATACCACGCTTGCGGCAAAGGGAAGGCATGACCCCTGCATTGTTCACCGTGCGCGGGTCGTTGTCGACAGCGTATGCGCGCTGACGCTGGCAGACCTGCTCGCCTCCCGCTACGGTGCGGATTATCTGAGGTGAAGCATGGAATACGGCTGCATAGGACGAAAGCTGACGCACAGCTTTTCAAAAACAATACATAACAAGCTCTGCGGCTACAAATACGAGCTTTTGGAGCTGGAGCCGCAGGAGCTGAAGAAATTCATGACAGCGCGCGCGTTCAAGGCGATTAACGTCACAATTCCCTACAAGCAGGACGTTATACCCTACCTTGACGGCATAAGCGAAAAAGCCGAAAAAATCGGCGCTGTCAATACGATAGTAAACAAAGACGGCAGACTTTACGGATATAACACCGATTTTTCCGGATTACGCGCGCTTGCCGACAAAAACGGCATTGATTTTCAGGGCAAAAAGACAGTAATTCTCGGCAGCGGCGGCACATCGAAAACGGCATATGCGGTAGCGTGCGCAGGCGGTGCGTCTGCAGTGCTGCGCGTGTCAAGAACGGCAAGGGACGGCTGCATCGATTATGAAGCGTTGTATCGCGACCACGCCGACGCGCAGATTTTGATAAACACCACCCCCTGCGGTATGTTTCCGGCGCTCGACGGCGCGGCGGCAGACCTTGACAGGCTGCCTGATGTGTGCGGAGTACTGGACGCTGTTTACAATCCGCTGCGCTCAAACCTCATAATGCAGGCTTTGGACAGAAAAATTCCCGCTGCGGGAGGTCTTTATATGCTTGTGGCACAGGCAGTGTTTGCCGCGGAAAAATTTACCGATACAAAATTTTGTACCGGGGATATCGACCGCGTGTTCGGCGAAATAATGCTTGAAAAGGAAAATATCGTGCTTACGGGTATGCCCGGCTGCGGCAAAACAACGCTCGGTCAGCGCATTGCAAAAGCACTCGGGCGCGAATTTATCGACATTGACAGGGAAATCGTCGCACGCAAAAAGATGCCGATAACGGAGATTTTCAGCCTCGGCGGAGAATCGCTGTTTCGGGATACGGAGACCGAAGTAATCAGGGAAATATCTGCCAAGAGCGCGGTTGTTATCGCAACGGGCGGCGGCGCCGTACTGCGGGAGGAAAATGTGCGCGCGCTCAGGCAAAACGGCAGAATATGCTTTATAAACCGCCCGCTCGACGCGCTGCCCGTAACAGACAGCCGCCCGCTGTCCAGCGACAGGCAAAAGCTCTGTGCTCTGTACGACGCACGGCTGCCCATATACAAAAAAACCTGCGATTTTGAAGCGGACGGCGCGGGCAGTGTTGAAAAAACCACCGAAATTATTTTAAAGGAGTACGGCTTTGAAAGTTGAAATAACCCCGGGCACGGCATCGGGCAGCGTATGCGCTCCGCCCTCCAAAAGCATGACTCACCGCGCGCTTATCTGTGCGTTTCTTTCAGGCGGGCAATGCAAAATCGACAATATCGCGTACTCTGCTGATATTACCGCCACAATCGGCGCTCTGCGCACTCTGGGCGCGGATATCGCACAAGAGGAAAATTCGGTTATATTCCGTAAAACAGGCGGTTTGCCCCATAATACTCAAAATGAAATTTTCTGCAACGAAAGCGGCAGCACTCTGCGCTTTATGATACCGCTTTGCCTGCTGACCGGCAGAAGAATTACCCTTAGCGGCTCGGCACGGCTGTTTTCACGCTCGCTTTCGGTTTATGAACAGCTTTGTCATGAGCGCGGCTTTGAGTTTGAACAAAAAGACAGCTCGCTCACTGTGTGCGGCAGACTTTCACACGGTACATACCGCGTGAGGGGGGACATCTCAAGCCAGTTTATCAGCGGACTTATGTTTGTGCTCCCCGTTCTTTCCGGCGACAGCGTCATTGAAATCACGGGCAAGGCGGAAAGTATGCCGTATATAAAAATGACGGCGCAGACTCTGTCGCAGTTCGGAGTGACGGTAAGCATATCAGACAGCCGAATAGAAATACCGGGAAACCAGCGCTACTGCGCGTCTGACTGCCGCATTGAGGGCGATTGGTCAAACGCGGCGTTCTTTCTGGCGCTGAACTCACTGCCGGCATATCACGCGGTCAAAAACAATGTCAGGGTTACTGAAATCTCAAAAAAAAGCCTGCAGGGTGACAGAATATGCACCGAGTATTTTGATAAAATAACTCGCTGCGCGCCGCAGCTTGATATTTCCGACTGCCCCGACCTCGGTCCCGTACTGATGAGCGCAATGGCGGCAAACCACGGCGGCACGCTGACGGGTACAAGGCGGCTGAAGATAAAGGAAAGCGACCGAGGCTGCGCAATGGCAAGCGAGCTTGCCAAATCGGGCGTACAGGTAAAAGTAAATGAAAACAGCATCGAGGTGGGTCACGGACTCTGCCCGCCTACCGCACCGCTTTGCGGACACAACGACCACAGAATCGTCATGGCTCTTGCCGTGCTTTGTACGGTAACGGGCGGTGTTATCGACGATGCGCAGGCAGTGAATAAAAGCATGCCTGATTTTTTTGAAAAGCTCGAAACACTCGGTATCGGAGTAAAGAAGGTGAAAACGGATGAAACTTGAGAAAAACATGAATATACTTATAGTCGGACTGGGGCTTTTAGGCGGCAGCTACGCCATGGCGCTAAAGCGCCGCGGATTTTCGGTACATGCAATAACACGCTCGCAAAGCTCGATAGACTACGCGCTTGAGCATGAACTTATCGACAGCGGAACAACCGAGATTGATGCCAAGCTGATAGGGCGCGCCGACCTTGTTGTCTTTGCACTCTATCCACACATATTCACGCAGTGGCTGAAAGATAACGGACAGTACTTCAAGCCCGGCGCTGTCATAACGGACGTGACGGGGGTTAAAAGCTGTATAGTATATGAAATACAGGAGTTTCTGAGAAAGGACGTGGAATTCATAGCCGCACATCCTATGGCGGGAAAAGAAGTTTACGGGGTAGAAAACGCGGACGACAGAATCTTCAGAAAAGCAAACTATATAGTCGTGCCGACCTCCAAAAACACCTCCGGCGCCATTGAGCTGTGCCGCGACCTGGGCAAAACGCTGGGCTTTCATGACGTATCTGAGCTCAGCCCCGAAATGCATGACGAAATGATAGCGTACCTTTCCCAGCTCACCCACTGCATTGCAACAACGCTCATGTGCTGCAACGATTTCCGCGGGCTGGAGCATTATACGGGCGACTCCTTCCGCGACCTGACAAGAATTGCAAAAATCAACGACGATATGTGGAGCGAGCTGTTTTTGCTCAACCGTGAGCCGCTTCTGCGCGAAATGGATAAATTCAGACGCTCTTTTGACGAACTGTATACAAAACTTAAAAACGGCGACCGCGAGGGTATGCGCGAAATGATGCGCACCTCCACCGCACGCCGCGCAAGATTTGATAAAAAGGAGAAATAAGACGATGAACATGAATTTTTTAAGAAAGCTGCCTATACCCAAGGATATCAAAGAGCAGTATCCCGTAACGGAAAAAATGGCGCGGGATAAAAAATGCCGCGACGAGGAAATCGCGAAGGTTTTCAGGGGTGAATCGGACAAATTTATACTTGTAATCGGTCCCTGCTCCGCCGATAACCGCGATGCGGTGCTCGATTACATCTCACGGCTGCGCACAGTCGAGGACAAGGTAAAGGATAAAATTATCATAATACCGCGTATCTATACCAACAAGCCGCGCACCAACGGCACCGGCTACAAGGGTATGCTCCACCAGCCCGACCCGGACGAAAATCCGGACATGCTCAAGGGCATTGTCGCAATCCGTGACCTGCACATGCGCGCACTTGCCGACTACGGCTTTTCCTGTGCGGACGAAATGCTTTATCCCGATAACCACAGATATCTGTCCGATCTGCTGTCCTACGTCGCCATCGGCGCACGCTCGGTTGAGAACCAGCAGCACAGGCTGACAGCCAGCGGTCTGGATATCCCGGTAGGAATGAAAAACCCGACAGGCGGGGATCTGTCAATCATGATGAATGCAATTTCGGCGGCACAGCATAAGCACATGTTTATCTACCGCGGCTGGGAGGTTGTTAGCGAGGGCAATATGTACGCGCACGCGATTTTACGCGGATATACGGACTTTGCAGGCAAAAATATCTCCAACTACCACTACGAGGATTTGGTAAATCTTTATGAGCTTTACGGAAAATCCGGGCTTGAAAACCCCGCTGTAATCATAGACGCCAATCATGCAAATTCGGGTAAGCAATGTCTTGAGCAGGTGCGCATCACAAAGGACGTTGTCCACAGCTGCAACCATAACGCCGACCTGCGCCAAATGGTAAAGGGCATGATGATTGAAAGCTATATCGAAGACGGCGCTCAGAAGATAGGTGAGCACATATACGGCAAGTCAATCACCGACCCGTGTCTGGGCTGGGAAAAGACGGAAAAGCTGATATACGACGTTGCGGAAACGCTGAGATAACAAATGAAGGAAGATACAACGCAAATCAGGAATGTGACGGCAGCGGATAAACAATTCTGGCTGGAAACCGACCGCCACCTGTCGGAGCGCGGCTTTGAACAGAAGGTGCGTGACGGGCAGGGCTATGTAATAACGTGCGGCAGTATACCCGCAGGTATTTTACGGTACGGTCTTTTTTGGGACAGCATTCCGTTTTGCAACATGCTGTATATTGATGAAAAGTTTCGCCGCCGCGGTCTCGGTAAAGAGCTGCTTCAGTTCTGGGAAGACAGAATGCGGCAAGCGGGCTGCAAAGTTGTAATGACCTCAACGCAGTCTGACGAATCCGCACAGCACTTTTACCGTAAATCAGGCTACCGCGACGCGGGCGCACTGCTGCTTAACACCGCAGCGCTGAATCAGCCGACCGAGCTTTTTTTCATTAAGGAAATATAATATCCGTGCGGAGATCTTTAAATCTCCGCACGGATTTTTATTTTGCAGATATTTCAATATGTCAGAATTACTCCCGAAAATTCATTACATTTCAAATACTGAAAAACCGCATACCATGCATGAAGTGCAACATGGAAAGGTCTGAAGTGTCGTAAAGGGGTAACACCGAAATTCCACACTGCACCTCATGCATCGAATGCGGTTCTTATAGTAAATTTTTACAGCTAAAAATTAGTAAAACAGTAAATAAATTGATAATTAACAAATAATTTCTATCATTGTCATTATAATAGCAAATATATCAATATTTGTCAATATTAAATTCACAGTTAATTAATAAAATGTTTCCTATAAGCACATCACGGTGCCGAAAATACGTAACTTATTTAAGGTCCGTATTATAAAATAAAAATGCCGCACATGATATTGCCATGTGCGGCAGTCGCTGTTGTATTAATTTACTTATGCATACCGTAGAAAAACAGTGCAACCGTGCCGGGGCCTACGTGCGATCCCGTAACGGGCTCATAACAGACGTTTAAGCATTTACCGTTAAAGCCCTTCTCACGCAGCAGCCCAAGGAGCCGTGCTGCCCCCTCACTGTTGTCCGCATGTGCGATGCCTATGCGCACGTCCCTGTCAAAAACAAGCCGCGCATACTTTTCGGCAAGGCTTGAAATTGCCCTTTTATTGCCGCGTACCTTGTCGCACATTACTATATGACCTGTATCGTCGCCCTTGAGTATCGGCTTTATATTAAGCATTGACCCGATGAGTGCCGCCGTGCCCGATATTCTGCCGCCGCGCCTGAGATATGCAAGGTCATCAACCGTAAAGAACTGGCACATATGGCGTCTGCCCGTGAGTATAAATCTCTCAATTTCCTCAAACGTCTGCCCGCTCTCAATCAGCTCGGCAGCGCGAAGCACCATCAGTCCCTCGCCGAGAGAGGCGGCAAAGGTATCAATCGCGGCAAATCTGATATTCGGATATTCGGCTTTCAGCTCACGGACGGCAGCTGCCGCAGCATTCGCAGCGCCGCTTATTCCGCCCGACATTCCGATGTACATTACATCGTTGCCCAGCGCTGCCTCACGGCGGAAATAACCGAGAAAGGTGTCCGTATTTATCATCGATGTCTGAACAACCGCTCCGGCGCGCATTGCGCCGTAAAAAGCCGCGCCGTCAAAATCGGTATCCGCATCATACTCTGCTTCTTTTCCGTCTACCGTATAGCTGAACGGAACGACGGATATCCCGTATTGTTTTATAAGCTCAGCCGGAAGATTTGCCGAGGTATCTGTGAAAAGCTTTATCATAACCCTGCGCTAAACCCTTTCGTCGCCCCAGAAGAACAGCGCGACAGTGCCGGGACCTGTATGACTGCCGATTGTGGTGCCGATATAGTTAATCTCCACTTTGCCGTTAAGTTTTTTAAACCGCGCTTCGACAAGCTCTGCAACAGCCTTTGCGTCATCCATACATGCAGACTGAGAAATGTAGCATTTGCCGGAATAGTCCAGACCGTCCTGTGCATGCTCCTCCATGCGCTTTACTATTTCCAAAATTACCTTTTTCTTGGAACGGACTTTGGCGCGCGGTATGAGTCTGCCTTTGGTATCGACATTCAGAAGCGGGCATATTCCCAAAATTGTGCCGATTGTTCCCGAGGTTTTGGAAACGCGGCCGCCTTTAATATAAAATGTAAGGTCGGTCGAAAAAAACCAGTGATGAAGCTTTAATTTGTTTGCCTCCACCCAGTCGCGCAGCTCTTCCAGCTCCATACCCTCATCGCGAAGATCCGCAACCTTATCCACAAGCAGACCGCAGCCGGAGGACGCCGCCAGAGAATCGACAACATATATCTTTCTGTCCGGATACTTATCCATGACAAGTTTTGCCGCATTTTCGGCAGAATTGAAAGACCCCGAAAGTCCGCTTGAAAAGCTGATATGCAGTATATCCTTTCCCTGCTTGACTATTTCGGTAAAAAAATCGACATACTCATTTACATTTACCTGGCTTGTGCTTGTATCCGCACCGGCAGCCATTTTTGCATAAAATTCTTCAAAAGGAATAGACTGACCGAGGTCATCGGTATATTCCTTTCCGTCCATAAGAAAATGGAAACAGACATAGCTTATATTTCTTTTTTCCAGATGCTCCTTCGTTATATCCGCAATCGAGCAGCAGCTGACAACATAATCAGACATTAGCACGTCTCCTTTCTGTTATTGCGCAAATTCTTTGCAGGAATTTTTACCGAAATAATTTTATCATTCAATCCGCACATTTATCAACCTACTGTATTTTTTATGTACTCTACCGTTAAATTCTATGCGGTAGAGTGTTTTTATGTGATTCTACCGCAGGTAGAATTGACGCAAAGCGGCATTTTATGCGGGTTTTCGCGGTTTTTACAAATATCTTACTGCAGATTGATTATCGACATGTCTTTGCAGTTTTTTTCGGTAAAACCATAAAAATCCCCGCGTCGGTTAACGTGACGCGGGGATTTAAATAATCAATTATTACATTAATACGCTCAAATATTCACATTTCGCGTGCAAGTGCATCGGCAAGCCGCATTGCCGACAAAACATCGTCAGGCGTTACCGCAAACGGCATGTTGTGTATCGTTTCACCGTCTGCACACGCTGCCTTGGCGGCAATCATCAAACGCTTATCGTCCGCATTCCCCAGTCCCAGTTCAGCAAGCGTTGTGGGCAGACCCACATCCCTGCAAAACGATACTATATCCGCAAATTCACAGGCAGGGATATTTTCAAGTGCAAGCTGAGTAAGCAAGCCGAAAGTAACCTTTTCACCGTGAAGCATATGATGACACTCCGAAAGTGCGGTAAGCCCGTTATGCACGGCGTGCGCCGCCGCAAGACCTCCGCTTTCAAACCCGATTCCGCTCAGATAGGTGTTGGCTTCGACGATTTTCTCCAGTGCGGGGGTCGTGCGCTTGGCTTTGGCGGATAAAAGCGCCTTTTTGCCGTCTGACAATAAAGTATCGCGGCAAAGCCGTGCCAGTGCAATAGCCGCCTCGGAGCAAACGCCGCCCGCCATGGTGACAGCGCCGGATTTCAGGCACGCTGCCGCCTCATAATAGGTCGCAAGCGCATCACCCATGCCCGACGACAAAAATCTTGCAGGCGCGCACGCAATAATCTGAGTATCAGCAACCACGATGTCGGGATTTTTGGGCAGCGGCAGATACTTGTCAAAGCTGCCGTCATCGTTATACAGCACCGAAAGACGGCTGCACGGTGCGTCGCTTGACGCTGCGGTGGGTACGATAATAACAGACATATTCATGCGAAACGCCACGGCTTTGGAACAGTCCAAAGTCTTGCCGCCGCCGATTCCGATAATGATATCACAATCCCCGACTGCCGAGCAGTGCCTTGAAATTTCACTTTCACTGCACTCACCGCCGAACACCGATACGGTAACCCCCGCACCTGCCGCATCAAACCCGGCAGTTACTGTATCTTTATAGTTATCGTGGATAAACCTGTCAATGATGATATACGCCTTTTTGCCTCCCAGACTTTGACAGTAGCCGTAAAGACGGGTGATTTCACCCGCACCCTGAACATAGCTTCCCGGAGACGCAATTACTTTAAGCATAATAAAACAATCCTTTCTTATAAAACTGATATTATTATGGAATTATTTCAGTATTTTATCAGCGGCAGGCTAAAAAACTCAAATTATGCTTAACCGCACATACATTTACGCAAGCTGTCTGCCCATGATAACGCCCATAACGGACGCCATCATAAGCCCGCGCGTCCAGCCGGAGGAGTCGCCCAGGCAGTGCAGACCCTTGACATTGGTATTGAGCTGCTCATCCATTTTAATTTTATTACTGTAAAATTTGAGCTCAGGCGAATAGAGCAGCGTCTCACACGAGGCAAACCCCGGCACAACATGGTCAACCGCCTGAATAAAGTTTATAATATTAGTCATTGCGCGGTAGGGCATAGCCGCGGTAATATCGCCCGCGACCGCGTCGGGAATGGTGGGGCGTACGTTTGAAAAATTAAGCTCCTTTTCCCATGTACGTTTGCCGTCCAGAATGTCGCCGTAGCGCTGCACAAGAATATGTCCGTCGCCCAGCATATTAGTAAGCTCGCCTATTTTCTGAGCGTATGCTATCGGCTGATTAAACGGGTGGGTGAAGTTATGCGAAACAAGCACTGCAAGGTTTGTATTTGAAGATTTAAGATCCTTGTACGAATGACCGTTTACAACGGCAAGGTTATTGTCATAATTCTCCTGACTTACAAAGCCGCCCGGATTTTGGCAGAAAGTACGCACCTTGTTGCGGAACGGGTTGGGATATCCGATAAGCTTGGACTCGTACAGAACCTCATTGACCTCCTCCATTACCTCGTTGCGCACCTCTATACGAACGCCGATATCAACGGTGCCCGGCTTATGCGCAATCTGATGATGCTCGCACACCTTTTCCAGCCAGTCGGCGCCCTTTCTGCCGGTTGCCACAATAATATTGTCGCCGAAAATATCCTGTGAGTCGCCGCCGTTGCTTTTTTCTATTTTTATGCCGGTGCACCTGTCGCCGTCAAGAATAATATCCTTGCAGTTGTAATTGAAAATAATATCCACTCCGCTGTCCGTAAGGAATTTTTCAAAACGCGCGTAGATTTCCTGTGTTTTCTCAGTACCCAAATGTCGTATCGGGCAATCTACGAGCTTAAGCCCCGCCTGAATGGCTTTTTTGCGGATTTCCTTTATTTTTTCGGGGTTGGACACGCCCTCGATTTTATCGGTTGCACCGAACTCAAGGTATATTTTATCGGCATAGTCGATAGTCTCCTGCGCAAGCTCCGCACCGATAAGCTCGGGCAGGTCGCCGCCCACCTCATAATTGAGCGACAGCTTACCGTCGGAAAACGCGCCCGCGCCCGAAAAGCCTGTCGTTATATGACAATAGGGCTTGCAGTTCATACATTTGTTGGTTTTGGATTTCGGACAGCTGCGCTTCTCTATTGAGCTGCCTTTTTCCACCATCAGTATTTTCTTTTTACTGCCGCGCTTTATCATTTCAAGCGCCGTAAAAATTCCCGCAGGTCCCGCGCCTACTATTATAACATCATACTTTCGCATTTTCAGTGCTCCTTTGCCGTGACATAATATTTCATGTTAATTATACAACATATTGCAGACGTTGTCTACCTGTGTTTTGCAAATTAACAAATAGTAAAGCCTCCCGCAAAATTTTCGGGAGGCTTTTATTCCGCTTTAAGAAGTTATATTTATTTCATTGCCTCTTCAACCGCAACGGCACATGCGACAGAAGCGCCGACCATGGGGTTATTGCCCATGCCGATAAGACCCATCATCTCAACATGAGCCGGAACCGAAGACGAGCCGGCAAACTGAGCGTCACCGTGCATACGTCCCATAGAATCGGTAAGACCGTAGGAAGCGGGGCCTGCCGCCATATTGTCGGGGTGCAGTGTACGACCCGTACCTCCGCCCGATGCTACCGAGAAATAATTCTTGCCGTTTTCGCCTGCCCACTTTTTATAGGTGCCCGCAACAAGATGCTGGAAGCGCGTGGGATTGGTGGAATTGCCTGTGATGGAAACATCGACATTTTCGTGCTTCATGATAGCAACGCCCTCTAAAACGTCGTTTGCACCGTAGCAGCGAACCTTTGCCTTGTCACCGTCGGAATAAGCATGTTCTCTGACTACCTTGAGCTCGCTTGTATAGAAATCATACTCGGTCTGAACATATGTAAAGCCGTTTATTCTCGAAATGATAAACGCCGCGTCCTTACCAAGACCGTTGAGAATAACCTGAAGCGGAGTTTTTCTTACCTTATTCGCAGTTTTTGCAATACCGATCGCGCCCTCGGCTGCGGCAAAAGATTCATGTCCTGCAAGGAAGCAGAAGCATTTTGTCTCCTCCTTTAAAAGCATGGACGCAAGATTGCCGTGACCGAGACCGACCTGTCTTGTTTCCGCAACAGAGCCGGGGATACAGAAAGCCTGAAGTCCCTTGCCGATTTCAACGGCAGCGTCTGCGGCGGTCTTAACGCCCTCTTTCAGCGCAATAGCACATCCGAGAGTATACGCCCAAACAGCGTTCTCAAAAGCGATAGGCTGAACTCCGCGAACAATGCTTTCGGCATCTACGCCCTTATCAAGACAAAACTGCTTTGCCTCGTCCAGCGATTTAAAACCGTATTTTGCAAGAACAGGCTCAATCTGAGCTATTCTTCTCTCATAACCTTCAAAATTAGCCATTATCGTATCCTCCTTTCCTTACTCTGCTCTCGGGTCTATGTACTTGACAGCCTCGTCATACCTGCCGTACTGACCGATATTCTTTTCATACGCGTCCTTGGGGTCTGCGCCCTTGCGTATCATATCCATCATTTTTCCAAGGTGTACGAATTTATAGCCTATGCACTCGTTGTCGGCGTCAAGAGCAACGCTCAGAATGTAGCCCTCTGCCATTTCAAGATAGCGCACGCCCTTCGCGTTTGTTGCAAAAATAGTGCCGACCTGTGAGCGAAGACCCTTGCCCAAATCCTCCAGCGACGCGCCGATGGGCAGACCGCCCTCGGAAAACGCAGTCTGCGTTCTGCCGTAAACAAGCTGCTTGAAAATCTCTCTCATTGCAACATTTATGGCGTCACATACAAGGTCTGTATTAAGAGCCTCAAGGATTGTCTTGCCCTGAAGTATCTCACCCGCCATGGCAGCGGAATGGGTCATACCGGAGCAGCCCAGCGTCTCCACGAGAGCCTCCTCGATAATACCGTCCTTTACGTTAAGCGTCAGCTTGCAGCAGCCCTGCTGCGGAGCGCACCAGCCGATACCGTGCGAAAGACCGCTGATATCGGAAATCTGAGTTGCCTTCACCCATTTTCCCTCTTCGGGAATGGGGGCGGGACCGTGCTTAGGTCCCTTCGCAATCGGGCACATCATTTCAACTTCATGCGAATAAGTCATATTACTAACTCCCTTCAATGTATTAAAATTAACCATTTGACATTTTACCACAGTTTTTACCGATAATCAAGCTATTTTTAAAGAGCGGTCGCAGCCCCTGTATCACAATGTTGCATAAAAAAGCCGCCGTAAAACTGTGCAATGTTTACAACAATGAAATTTCCGCGTAAAAAACGCAACTTTTCTACCGTTTGTTTACATATATGAATGAAGCCTACACAAAACAGAAAGGTTTGGTACTATGAAAAGACTGATTTCAGCTCTGACTTTATGCGTATTGCTCATCAGCTTATGCGCCTGCAAGCGCCCACCCGACAGCTTGGACGGCGACAGTGCGGCAGCTGCCGACATCGCCGTTCAAAAAGACAGCGATGAAACCGCCCAAGTTGAAGCGACTGAAAAACGCGATACAAAACCGCAAAGTACAGCCGAAACGGACAAGGAGCACATGACAGAAGATGTGCCGCAGGACAAGCCTGAGCCGGAACCTGATCCGCAACCGCAGCCATACAGCCTTAAATATACGCTGCTGCACAACAAGGATTTTTCCATTTGGGACAATAAGACGTTTCAGGACATGGCGGATACTCAGACCGTATGTAAAATAATGTCAGCGCAGGAGCTTTTACAGCTCAATGACATGCCGACAATGTACCATTATTTCTATCCATCGTTTGCTCAAATCACTCCGGTTCATGTCAGAACAGAGACCGAGCCGTTCGATTATAACGTACCGCGCCAGAAGATTGTTCCGACAAAGCGCTACGACGATACTTATTTTGAGGATAGAATTCTTTTAGTAGTTGTCTTAAAGGTCGCTGACAACAGAACCGCAGCCGATATAAGCGAGGTGAAATCCGACGGTACCATACAGGTCGATTTATATATTCCGAAATCACAGAACGACATATGCTCTGATTATTTCTGCGATTTTATTGAGCTGAACCGAGAATATGCCGATATTGATTTTAAGCTGAGCTTTAACGAAATCTATGTAGATGAGCCTGTTGAGACACGCGCGCCGCTGCCCGAATATCCCGACAGTGTGGATTTTAAAGCCAAGCAGTTCGGTGTCAGTCCCTGCAACGACTACACTTTGGAGTATGAGGAATGCAAGCGCAAGCATACGGTTATAATTTCCTCTACACAAGAGCTTGAAAATTACAGACAGACAGTTTTTAAAAATCACCAGTCCATTTTCGATGAAAATGACACCAAGCAAGCTTATTTTCACGAAAAAAACAAACGGATTGATTTTACGTTGAATCCTCCCGCATACGAAAACGAACCCGTGTTCAGCAGGAAAAAAACAATCCCGTTCAATCCGTTTGAATATTATAATGAAGAATTCTTTGAGGATAAAATCATCTGTGCCGTAATCGAATCTTCAAGCGGGTCAGTAACTAATCAGGTGAGTTCGGTAAGCGAAGACGGGAAGATAATAATTGAATCATATTATTCTTATTCTAACGTTATTACATGCGTTACAAAAAGTTACTGTGAATTCATAGAGCTGGACAAAAAATATGCAAATACAGAATTTAAAATCGAGCATGTAAATTTAAACCGTGAAGACTATATATGGAATGAATAACCGTTCAAGGAAAGCCGCCGCAGTTATGCGGCGGCTTTTTACGCCTTATAAACAAGCCCTGCGCCGTATTTTTACGGCGCAGGGCTTTCTGTTATTTTTCCGTTTCAGCGCTTCTGTCATACTTTTCAAAATACTGACCAAAGCGTGCCTTTACCTCATCATAGCGCTCCTCAGTCACAAACTTACCGCGGCTGCCGTTTATATCAAGTCCGTCTATATTTATTACTCCCTGGTCGGGAACAGCATTATATATACCATCTTTTCTTGTAGATTCTTTAAGATAGAATATATATTTTACATTTTGTTTTTGAATAAAAGCATATTCCGGCAACCACATTATTATTTCTGTTCCATCATCATCCACACCGCTAATTGCCATGTTAGCATATGTTATGGTTTCCCCAACATTATCGCCCTTTAAAACCTCAAGCACGGTAAGCTCTCTTAATGTAGAAAAGCATGATACCATTTCGCCACTGCCCTCCTGTACCTCCTGTCCGTACAGTCCGTATCTTTTCGGTACTCCGTCGGTAAAGGTATCTTTTAACATTCCCACAACAACGTAATCACAGCTATCGTACATTTCGCTTTCACTCTCATAACCGA
>JAGBEI010000014.1 GCA_017937065.1 Clostridia bacterium
ACAATTAACGGGTTCCTCTTCTTTGATGCTGTTTAATTTTCAATGTTCTTTTCGCACCCCATTTTTTGAGTGCCTGTATATTCTATCATACACTCTTTCCTTTGTCAACTACTTTTTTTCATCTTTTTTTCGCATTTAATTATGTATTTTTTTCTTTAAAATTTCCTACATATTTAATATATATTAATTTAACGATATTTTACAATGTTCAGTTGAAATCAAAAGTAATATTTCCGTCGCTCTCCAAACGCAGGGTAGCAGAAAACTCTTTCCCGTTTTTGGAAACAAAGCCCTCAATTTTAGATGTTTTTCCTGTTT
This sequence comes from Clostridia bacterium, assembly GCA_017937065.1. Taxonomy (GTDB): domain Bacteria; phylum Bacillota; class Clostridia; order Oscillospirales; family QAKW01; genus RGIG9041. The sequence continues at coordinate 319 of JAGBEI010000014.1, forward strand.
CAATCAGTAGCTTTGCATTGGAAAGAGAAATCACACGTCTGCAAATCACGCCGTTGATACGGAATTTACACCCGTCCTTATACCCCATACAGCCAAAGCCGTACCTGCCGCGCACCACCTTTTGACCGCAAAGAGGGCAAAGCCCGACCTCATCGCCGTAAAATCCGCTGTCGCGGTCCTTTTCGGGCGAAACACCCGTCTGAACGCGAAACACATCGGAAATTTCCGATTTTGCAAGCTCCACCGCATCTCCGACACTCATCTGTCCCCGATACACCTTTTTCAGCGCCTGACCGAGCTGTGACGTTTTATATTTATCCATTGATATATCCATACGCATAAGCGATTCAATAAAATATTCACCGTCCGGCAAAATATAATACACATCTTTTTTGAGCTCAATATATTTACTGCGCCTCGCATTATCAATAATTCCCGTTCTTGTCGCCTCGGTTCCCAGCTCCAAGCCCTCAAACATCGCGCGGTATTCTTCCTCATCGTCCTCGCCGTCACTTTCCGCCGCGCGGGTTTTCTCCTCCCTGAACGGATTTTTAAGATAGTTGTTGAGTGTTTCTATCGTATAGTGCTTTGGCGGCGACGTCTCCTTTTCCTTAGGTTTAAAATCTATATTGACGCTGTCTCCCTTTTCAAGCGGCGGCAGCAGCTTATCCTTTTGCGGGCTGTCGTCAAACCGCGTCCAGCCCGGCTCTAAGATAACGGTGCCGCGAAGCACAAATTGCTCCAGGTCTCCCACACCGATTGTTATTTCCGTCTTTTGCGCTCGGCATTCCTCGCTGCAAAAGACTGCGACAAAACGGCGGAAAACCGTCTGATACACCAGCATTTCCTCCTCAGACAGCGCCGACTTGGCAGGAATTTTATAGGTAGGGGTCAGCGCCGAATGAGATTCTATCTTTGAATCGTCGAAAATTGTTTTTTTATCCTTGAATTCAACAGGATAACCAAGCTGAGCGACATTTGAAATTATTTTTCGTATCTTGTCCTTCTCGGCGACTGCCAGATATTCTGAGTTTGTGCGCGGATAGGTCAGATATCCCTGTTCGTACAGTCTCTGTACAATTTGCAGGCTTTGCTCCATAGACATTTTATATTTTTTCCCGAGAACATTTTGCAGCTTTGAAAGCGAATACAGCTTACTCGGCTTTAAAGTATCCTTTTTAGTCTTTTTATCCAGCACCCGCGCCGTCTGCGCGTTATAAAGCGCACAGGTCTCCAGCGCCTTTTGCAACCCGTCGCAGGGAAATTTCTTCTTGCTGACAAGCTCCACCTTATGTCCGCACGTCTCAGCGTCGGACTGTATTCCGTAATACTTTTCGGGCGTAAAATTACGGATTGCCATATCCCGCTCGTAAATCGCACGCACTATCGGTGCAATAACCCTGCCCACGCGCAGCAAAACACCGGTTTTAAGAGTGGCGTAGCGCGTGAGGTTTATCCCGTAAAGCCAGTCGATATATGTACGGGCAAAGCCCTCGTTTGCCAGCCCGTCATAATCCGACTGCGGCTTCATATCACAGAGTGCGGCGGAAACCGTCTGCGGGGTCTGGTCGGGCAGCCACAGCCGACAGACCGGCTTTTGGGTTTTTAGAGCTTTTTGAATACAAAGACGGATTATAATTTCTCCCTCACGGTCGGCATCTCCCGCATTGACTATCCTGTCCACGTCATCACGGTTGCACAGCGACTTTATTGTATCAAACCTGTCTATGACGCCGCTGTCTCCGGTGCCGTCGGGATTTGTGCGAAGACGGAATTCAAAGCGCTCTGGAAAGCAGGGCAGTCCCTCCATGCTCCAGCGCGCGCCTTTATCCCTGCCCGTATAGTCCTCAACATCGTAAAGTGAAAACAAATGCCCGAACGCCCACGTTATAAGATACTCCCCACACTCAAGATACCCGTTCCTGCGCACACAGTCACCTATACCCGCTGCGATATTCCGTGCAAGACTGGGCTTTTCAGCAATAATCAAGGTCATTTGCCTTCACCTCCTTTACAAAAATAAAAATCGGCAAAGCCGCCGATTTTTATTTAACTGCCGCAAGCTTTCTGCCGTAGCTTTCTATCATTTCCTCGCTTGCCGCGCTCACCCGCCGGGACGCAGAAAAGCCGCTGCCGTCGTGAAATGCCGTTATTACAAACTTCAGCGTTCCGTGCTCCGGACAGTCCGCAATCGTCACCAGCTTTTCTCGGCTGCCTACCCACTTCCCGCGACCAAGTGAACGTGCGCAGAGCGGACACACGAGTCTGCGCAGACTTTTATCGCCCATTGCAGAACGAAGGTCGGAAAAGCCCTCAAAAACCTCCCTCTTTCTTCCCAGCTCCGTAAGCCGTACCAATCCGTCATATCTTTTAATGCCGTCTTCAAGGTCCATGCGCACCGCAATTTTAGCAGTGTTTATCGCATCAAAAAGTGCATTGTGCGACGGATGCCGCTGCTCAATCTCCAGAATTTCCATTGCACCCGACAGTGACCACTGACGGCTGCTGTGAGTAACCTGATGATTGAATATAAGCTGTAAATCATAGCTTTTCGGAAGCGCACAGTTTATGCCGTGGGCACGCAGGTTGTCTTTCAGCATAGGTATATCGTCCCTGCCCCAGGTCATAAAACAAAACTCACTGCCGCAGAAATCCAAGAATTTACCGAACGCGCCATCAAAGTGCAAACATCCTCTCAGCGCGCCCTCCGTAATGCCGGTAATACGCCTGACATTACTGTTCATCTTCTTATAAAATACCGGCTCTATATTAATCGAGAAACTATCGCACACGTCAAAATTCCCGTCAAGCTTAACGGCGCCTATCTGGATAACCTCGCCCGTCAGCAGGCTGCCGCGAACCTTCATCCGACCGCCGCTGTATGCGGGCTGATTCCATTCCATGTCAAAAATTATGTAATTCACAGTACCATTCTTTCGTGATTTTTTGCCGCGCTGACACGCGGCATAGCAGCTACAATATATTATAACATATTATATTTAAAAAATAAATACCCTAAATTTTTCCCCAAACACGGTGTATTTGTGATAAATATGTAAGTAAAATTGTATTGAAAACACGGCATGTATATGATAAAATATCCATATAAATAAGTACAGTAGTAAAAAGGAGTGCTGTTTTATGCCGTATTGCAGAAACTGCGGCGGAGAGCTTTTTGAAAATTCCACCGTCTGCCCAAGATGCGCGGCGCCGCGCGGCACGGGCGTTAATTTCTGTCCGAACTGCGGCAAGCCGACAGGACCTGCAATGGTGATGTGTCCGCAGTGTCAGACGACGTTTGAAAATATTGACCCAAGCATGGGCACTCCCTCGCCCAAGTCCAAAACGGCGGCGGGACTTTTGGGTATTTTTCTGGGTGCATTCGGCGTGCATAATTTCTATCTGGGCTATACCGCAAAGGCGGTAATCCAGCTTGTCATTACGCTTCTGACCTGCTGTATGTGCTCACCGATAGCCGGAATATGGGGACTTGTGGAGGGTATCCTCATACTTTGCGGCAATATTTCCGTTGACGGGAAGGGCTACCCGCTTTGCGACTGACAGGCTTTTGCCGCAGCTATTTAAAGGAAATACTGTTTTCCGCGCTTGTTGCGTTTGGCGTTGCCGTAATGTATTTTGCGGATATCGGCTGCTTTTTTAAATCAGTAACGGGCATCGGCTGTATAACCTGCGGAATTACCCGCGCATATATCAGTCTGCTGTCGGGCGATATTTCTGCGGCATTTTACTATCATCCGCTGTTTTTGCTGATTGTTCCGCTGTATCTTGTTTTATTTTTCCGCAGAAAATTTTCACAGCGGTTTGTAATGATTTTTGCGCTTTCGGTCATCGCAGCCTTTATTGCGGTATATATCGCGCGGCTGTTTTTTATCCCCGATTCACTAATTTACATAGGACACTAAATTTAAGAAGGAACATATATGAGAAAACTTGTAATACCGGAAAACTACCGTCCCGTGCTGGACATTTGTGAAACTCAGCGCGCTATCAAGACAGTAAAGGACACCTTTGAGCGCGTGCTTTCAAACGCACTGAACCTGGAACGCGTAACGGCGCCTGTAATAGTGCGTGCAGACAGCGGCATCAACGACGATCTGAACGGAGTTGAACGCAAGGTACATTTTACCATGAAGGAAATAAACGGAGAAGCCGAGGTCGTCCAGTCGCTTGCCAAGTGGAAGCGCATGGCGCTGATGCGCTACGGATTTAAAAAAGGAAGCGGTCTTTATACGGATATGAGCGCGCTGCGCCGCGACGACGATGCGGATAACCTGCATTCCATCTATGTCGATCAGTGGGACTGGGAAAAGGTTATAACACGGGACGAGCGCACACTTGATTTTTTAAAGCAAACAGTCATATCCATCGTCCGCGCCGTTTGTGCAACGCATCTTACGGTAAAGGCAAGCTATCCGGAGCTCAAATTTGTGACCTGCGAGACGCCGTTTTTTATCACCTCGCAGGAGCTGGAGGATATGTATCCGCAGCTGTCGGCACATGAGCGGGAAAATGAAATAACGAGGCAGAAAAAAACCGTTTTTATCATGCAGATAGGCGATAAGCTGAAAAGCGGCGTCCCGCACGACGGGCGCGCACCCGATTATGACGACTGGAGCTTAAACGGCGATCTTCTGATGTGGAGCGACGTTTTGAACCGCGCCATAGAGCTGAGCTCTATGGGTATAAGGGTCGATGAACGCTCGCTTGCAGAGCAGCTCAGAAAATCGGGCTGCGAGGACAGAATGAAGTACGAATACCACAAAATGATTGCAAACGGTACGCTGCCGCTGACAATAGGAGGCGGTATCGGGCAGTCTCGTCTTTGTATGCTTATGCTGGAAAAGGCGCATATCGGCGAGGTTCAGTCCTCTGTCTGGTCGGAGGATATGCAACGTCAATGCTGCGGCGGCGGTATTGTTTTGCTGTGATTTTAAATACTATATGTAAAAAACAGAGCGTATTATACGCTCTGTTTTTTATTTTTATACAAATTCGGTTATTTGCCGTTTATAATATCTCTCACCGACTGCATACGCATATCAAGCGCCGCGCTTATTCTGGCACATTCGCTCAGCTCCCTTGAGGTGGAGCGAAGCAGCTGAAGACTCAGATTCTTTTTATATCTGAGCTGGTGCTCAAGGTTTGCCCAAAATTCCATAGCTATGGTGCGCAGCTGTACCTCGACCTTAACGCTGCGTTTTCCGTTTTCCAGAAATATCGGCACCTCCACTATAAGATGCAGACTGCGGTAGCCGTTCTCCTTGGGATTTTTTATATAGTCCTTGACGCGCACAAGTTTTATGTCGTCCTGACTGACAAGGCAGTCTGCCAGCATATAAATATCGTCCACAAACGAGCATATAATACGAATGCCCGCAACGTCAAACAGGTTTTGCTCGATAGCTTCAACGGTCATCGGCAGCTTTTTGCGTTCCAGCTTTTGGACAATGCTGTCAAGGGACTTAAGCCTTGAGGTGATACTGTCTATGGGATTGCGCTCAATGCTCAGCTTAAACCGCTCATTGAGCACCCTGAATTTTGTCTCCACCTCCATGATAGCGCACTGATAATAGGTCATAAGCTCCCGCACATCGTTGAAATTGCGCGTCATTTCCATAACATCCGTTTCGCTCAGCGTATTTTTGAGCTTTTCTTTAACTTTGTTTATTTCTGTCATATCTGTCTCCGAAATCATTTATTTTCCGCACTCTGCGCGCGTCGGTAGGCAAGCAGCAAATCCACCATCTCACCGTAGCTGTTCATGCCGCTTTGCTGATTATTGGCGTTCAGATAGCTGTCGTACACCTTATTTGAAATATCCGCCGTTACCGTTTTGCGGTACGGCTCCCAGTATTCATCCTCAAATACAAGATCTCTCATCACGCCGTCCGACACAGTTGCCGCCACCGAGGCGGCAAGCTCGCTGTCCGCCTTGGACAGCTGCGGATAGCAGTAGGAAAACGCCATCATTGCGCCGCTGTACCGAAAATCGTCGCGCGGCGACTCCATACAGGCAAGATAGCCCAAAAAGTTTGCCTCGTTCTCCCGCATAAATCCGCGAAAGTGCGTCAGCTCGTGACACATTGTAGCCGGAATGGAAAATGCGGGTACATCGACATTGATATTGGACTCAAAGGTGTACGGGATATAAATTCCCGTAGTCATAACCGCCGAAAACAGCTTTGAGGTGACAAGCGGCTTGTTGCGTATATCCGTCGCCTTCAGAAAGGAGTACTTATCGGACAGGCTGCGGTATGCGTCACGCGCGCTTTTTGAGGTTTCGTATCTGTTTTTATCCGACAGTACGCTGACTCCGTTTTCGTCCTCTTCAAGCCTCTGCCGATAGTAGTTAATGTCGTCGGCAAGCGATTTTGTAAGCTCATACAGCTCCTCCACCGAGCTCTCATGCACAGAAAGCCCCAAATAGCGGGCAGCTTCAAAACGGTAATAGTTAAGACCCATACAAAGCTGAAACGAAAACAGCGCGATTGACAGGACGCACAGCGCGTTTATAAACAGCTTGTAAAGTCTGTGCTTTACAGACTTCGGATTTTTCACAATTCCGATAATGACGCGCACGATATAAAAAATCACAAGCCCGAAACCGACAACAGCCAAAAGCTCGGTCACGGAAAACGGGAAAAGTGACGTCAGCGTGCCGATAGCGGCGGACAGCGGCTTATAGATAAACCGCACAAAAAAGTGCTCCACCCACCTGTTGTCAAGCCGCGCCAGAGCCACCAGCAGAAAGGAAAGCGGGAAAAGCAGAAGTATATACATTCTCTTAAACCGGAATATCCGTAGAATTAGCTTTTTCATGAGCACCTCTTTGATTTTATAAACAAATTATAGCAAAAACTTTTATAAAATACAATTAATAAGTTATGAACACTGTATTACGGCAGGGAGCATACAATAAACCGAGGGGCATTTTGCCTTAAAAAAATCAAGGAGCTAAATACTATGGATACTTACGGAATGCCGCACGTCGGTCAGAGCGCACCCGCTTTTACCGCAAGAAGTACCGGCGGCGTTGTCAATTTCCCGGAAAATTACGAGGGAAGATGGGTGATGTTATATATTTATATCGGTGATTTTATGCCCTGCTGTACATCGGACATTCTTGCACTGAGCAATGCCGCGGCGAGGTTTCAGTCATACAGCACAGAGATTATCGCGGTGTCGCCCGATTCGGTGGCGGCGCACATTGCCTGGCTGCTGTCGCTGAGAAATATGAACAAGGGCAGCGATATAAATCTGAACCTGATATCGGACAGAGACCTGAATATCTCCTCCAAATATGCCGTCAACAATGTCGGAGACGACGCGGGCAAGCTGGAAAAGGCGGTTGTTATTATCGACCAGACCGGAGTCGTTCAGGCTGTGCACACCTTTCCGCATGCGACCGGCATAAATATCACGGAGCTGGAACGCCAGCTGCTTGCGCTTCAGACGGCGCGCTACCAGTTTGCAATGACACCGAGCGGGTGGACGCCCGGCGACGAGATACTTGAATATCCGCCTCAGACGCTTGCCACCGCAGGCAAAAATGTCACAGAACGCACAGCATCGGGCAGCAGATGCGTGGACTGGTATCTCTGCTACCGCCAGGACTCGGGACTGCGCAAGCCCTCCCCCACCTCTCAGGTGGAGGCTCAGAGGACGAAAGAACAATAAAGTTTTTAAAGATTAAAAAAAGCACGGACCGCAAAAAGGAGAAGCTACATCCTTATGTAGCTTCTCCTTTTCGGTTTGATTACAATAGTAGAAAATCAATCTTTACAGTACGAATTGAAAGGCAATTTCATGTTACTTTGTTAAGTATTCCTTTGGTGTGCATTGAAATTCGCTGTAAAACGCACGATAAAATGTTCGCAACGAGTTAAAGCCGCTTTCATATGCACAGTATGTCACGTTATTAGAATGGTCTTTCATAAGCAGAACCGCTTCGCGCAGTCGCATCTTTGTTATGTAGTTATTGATGCCGATGCTGAAGCAGGATTTGAAATAGCGTGACAGATAACTGGGATTATAGCCGAATTTTGAGGCAAGAGAGGATAGCGTCAGATCTTTTTTGAAATTTTCATTGATATACAGCAATATCTGTGTCATTTTTTGCGGTTGGACGCTCTCGGTGCATGGCTTAAAGCACATACTATCCAGCAGGATTCCTAATATCGCATAGACACAGCCCGTGGTCAGAAGCGTGTTGCAGTTATTCATTATCACATCACAACATGCTTTGATCTTGTCAAACGTATCACGGTCGGTAATAAATGGGTCATCTGTGCACTTGTCACGTATAAGCGCATTAAATTCGACACACTTGTCGTACGGTATGATAAGATATATTGATGTTGCATTGTTTTTGGTGTAGTATCGGTGAGCGTTATAACTGAAAGCAACAGACATTTCACCCGCTTTGAGTGTGCGGTGGCTGTCATTTATCCACACATCGATCTCGCCATCTTCTACAAGGTATAATTCAATAGGAGAATGAAAATGAAAAAGAACACGGGGATTCGTTGCTTTGCCGCAATATATTAGGGAATCACTTTCGCGCTTTGCTAAAAGTTGAGGATACATATTCAGGTGCTCCGTAAAAAAATGACGCAATAAACATTAAATCTGGCATGAAACTGTCAAATTTTTTCGATATGATTATATCAGTTCTTATAATGCGAGTCAAGAAAAAGGAGCAATATTTACGATGTTTTCAAGGCGAGATATAATAAAAATGATAATACCGCTAATTTTACAGAATATATTATCCGTAACTATAGGCGCAATGGATTCCATAATGGTGTCGGCGGCGGGAGAGGCAGCAGTCTCCGGTGTATCGCTTGTTGGTACGCTTGATGTATTGCTGATCACAGCGTTTTCATCTCTTGTAACGGGAGGCTCTGTTGTTATTTCGCAGAGTCTTGGCGAGAACGATAATACAATGGCACGTGAATGTGCAAAGCAACTTATTTACGTCACTACGGGTATCGCTGTTGTCATAACGGTAATTGTCGGTTGTGTACGTGAGCCGTTACTTAATCTGTTGTACGGTAAAGCAGCGACAGATGTTATGCAAAATGCGCAAGATTATTTTATGATAATTTCACTGTCGTTCCCGTTTCTTGCAATAAACAGTTCTTGTGCGGCATTGTTTCGAACCATGGGAAACACGGTCACGCCAATGGGAGTGTCTATCGGTATGAATATCATAAATGTAATCGGCAACGCCGTGTTTATATACGGTTTCCATATGGGTGCGGCCGGAGCCGCTATCGCAACGCTTATATCTCGGATAGCCGGAGCTGCAGTTGGTATTGTATTGCTGCACAACAGAAAAAACACAGTGTATTTTGACAAGATTTTAAGATATCGACCGAATATCGGTATTATTAAAAAGATGCTGTATATAGGTGTACCGCACGGTATTGAAGAAAGTTTTTTCTCCTTGGGAAGACTGATGACACAAAGTCTTATATCGTCTATGGGTACCGCTTCCATTGCGGCAAATTCAGTAGCAAGCACCATTGCCAACTATCAGTATATGACCAGCTCTGCGATAAGCAGTGTTGTAATACCGGTTGTCGGACGCTGTATCGGCGCAAAAAAAAAGACGAGGCTATCAAATATTCAAAAATGCTTATGCGTATGACATACGCGTTTTTATGGGTGGTGATACTGATTACTTTTATCCTTGTACGACCGATAATCGGAATGTTCAATCTGTCCAAAGAGGCCGCTTTGATTGCACTTATGCTTACGGTCTTTCACGCCATATGCACGGGATTGATACGACCGTTTGCTTTTTATCTGCCGGTCGTTTTTAAGGCGGCAAGTGATGTAAAATTTACCCTTGTAGTATCTACCGTGTCGATGTGGGTATTTCGCGTTGCACTCAGCTTTGTTCTGTCGCTCGAAAACGTCACGGTTTTCGGCTTTGTTCTGCCCGGTGCAGGATTAGGTATTGCAGGTGTATGGATCGCCATGATGGTTGACTGGCTATTCAGAGGCACACTCTATCTTATAAGGTATTTAAGCGGCAAATGGCTTAAAAAAGCATTTGCTACTATTTCCTAATGATACTTTTAACACCGGGAAATATATGTGCATAATCATATCGTGCATCAGATTTTGGCAACAAAATCCAAACACGAATATAAGTATAGAAAACGGCATGATTCGAAGGCTATGCCGTAGTGAAACGGTAATATTAAATTTGAGATACAGAATCCGTTGGGGCACCCTCCGTAAGGAAGGTGCCCCAACGGTCCGTATTTTTTATCCTGATATTAAAATATAAACAAGCGCCAACACAAGAGGTATATCGGTATCGCTGCTGTCACTTATGAGCAGGAAAATTATACCGAGCAGCAATAGCTCGTCTCTGCCAACAGATGACAACGAAAGCAGTCCGCGCCTCTCGCGCTTTTCTGATATCTGCACTGTGTTTGGACACACTGCCGAATCGTCACGGCGCGGTCCGTCTGGCGGGGTTTCGGGCGGAAACTCCCGCTCGCCTTTGTGCAGCACCTTATAAAGCTGTCCGTCGGTTTGCATTTAAGTCTCCATTCTGCCGCCGTAATGTCGGCACAGACGCAATCTGATTTTCGGAGCTGCCCCGCAAGCGGCGGCGGGTATGCCTGCCTGTGCCGCAGACGCGGCGGGCGTTAATGCCGCCGGCAAAAATAACAAAGATTATCAGCCGCCGTCATTTCCCGCCCCGTCGCGGAAAATATCCAAAACCTTGAGCATGCGCAGCATCTGCGCCGCCTCGTCCACACGTTTGGCACGCGCCGATGATATGTACGGCTTTAAGTCATAAAGCAGTCGGGTGCGCTCATCCCCGACATCAGAATTCATCGCCGCCACAGCCCGTGTCACTTTAAAAAGCATATCTGGGTCAACCCCTGCGGGAAGCAGTCCGCCGCCTCCGCCCGAAAGAGCACCGAGCAGCCCGGCAAGCTCGCCCGACGACGATAAAGCGGACGCGCCGCCCTTTGCCCCCTTTTCACCGTCTGTAAGCGACCCCAGCAATCCGGCAAGCATGTCGGCATTTACACCGTCTTTATTTTTGCCTCCCGCAACCGACTGCAAAAGGCCGGACAGAGCACCGTCTCCCCCGTCTTTTCGCCCGGATTTGTCCTTTCCCGTTTTTGCGAGCGCGCTTTTAAGTCCGCCCAGCGTATCGGGCGCCGTCCCGCTCTCGCCGGCAAGCACGCGTGCAATAGATGACAGCGCGTCGGGGTTACTGCTTATAAGCTCTGCAAGCCCGCCGGACTGCTCCGTGGCTTTTTTATCCGTCTTTTCGGTGGCAGACGGCGACTCTTTGCCCTGCTGTTTACCTAAAAGACCCCGCAGCTTATCGGCGGTCTTCGGATCGGAAAGCAGGTCGCTCAGCATATCGGCAAGCTCCGCCATAGCTCTTGCCTAACCTAAAATATCGCGCAGCTTTTTCTGTATATCGTCCCGTGACAGTGCGCGCGAAAGCTCGTTTTTATCGGAAAGTCCGTTTAAAAGCGCATTTATGTCAACTCCCGAAAGCTCTTTTTCCAGCTGCTGCTTTCCGTTTTTTCCGGACAGCATTTTTTTTAGCTTTTTCTGCTGGCTGTCACTCATTGACTGCTCCAGTGTGTTAAGCAGTGCGTCACGCTGCGTTTTGTCCATACTTTTCAGCTCGTTCATTATTTTTTCAATATTATCCATACTATCACCCTTATAAATGTTTTCTCTATATTTTATGCCGCGGCGTCAGTTATGATACCGCTTTTTTCCGCCTTGACCTTTTGTATATTTAGCTGTATAATAAATATGTCGAAATTTCGACAGGGTGAGATTATGAGAATTCTTGTTCTTTCCGATTCGCACGGACATTTGTCCCGCGTTATGGAAATTTATAACAAAACACGATGCGAAGCCGTTATTTTTCTGGGCGACGGACTGAAGGACGCACAGGATTTGTACAAAATCAGCGGTTCGGTGCCGGTATATATGGTGTGCGGCAACTGTGATTTTTTTGCAGGCGGCACGCCCGACACGCAGCTTTTGGAGCTTGAAGGCAGACGCGTGCTTATTACGCACGGTCATCGCCAAAACGTCAAAAGCGGGCTGCTGGAGCTGAAATCGCAGGCTTTGCGCAGTCATGCCGATATTGTGCTTTTCGGTCATACGCATCAGAGTCTTTTAACGGAGCAGGACGGGCTGCTCCTTGCCAATCCCGGCGCCGCTTCCTGCGGCAAATACGCCGTTTTGACATTAAACGGCAAAATCGAAATTGAATTCGGGGACATGTATGACTAAAGAGGAGATCATAAGAAATTACGGCTCGCTGTCGCTGGCATATATAGGAGACGCGGCATACGAGCTTACGGCAAGAGAATACCTGCTGAACAACGGAGTGACCGACAACGGCAAAATGCACGTAAAGACAAAAACCTTTGTCAGCGCACATGCGCAGAATACGTTTTTGCAGGTCATAACTCCGTTTCTTACCGAGGACGAGCTCGCGGTGGTCCGCCGCGGGCGAAACGTCAAGTCCCGCTCACATCCCAAAAACGCGGACCTTTGCGAATATCACGGCGCGACGGGGTTTGAAGCGCTTTGGGGTTACCTGTATCTTTCCGATGACAGGGAAAGAATGGCGAATTTGTTTGAAATAATCGTAAATACTAACTTTAAGACGGAGTAAAACGCTCCGTCAAAGGAGAGTGTTTTACGATGTTCAAAAATTTTTCGGCAAAAAACTTTTTAAAGGATACCGCGTCACTCATTGCAGGCGGCACGGTGTTTGCCGCAGGGCTGTGTGTATTTGCCGCGCCCAATGATATTCTGACGGGGGGAGCCTCGGGAATTGCGATAATTTTAGGCAGCCTTTTTAAAATTCCGCTGGGACTTGGAATAATTATCGTCAACATCCCGGTGCTAATCGCAGCGTTTTTTGTATGTGGCAGGCGCTATACCTTTAAAACGCTGTACGCTGTTGTACTGTTTTCGGCAGTAATAGATATTTTCGAGCTGCTTATTCCGGCGCGCTACGGGGACAATCCGCTGCTGGGCGCCATTTACGGCGGTATTCTGACCGCGATCGGTCTTTTTATCGTTATGAAGCGGTCAATCGTAACAGGCGGAAGCGACCTTTTGGCGTATATAATACAGCGAGTGCGTCCCGGCAAGCAGATGGGTACGCTGCTGCTCATTATTGACGGCGTTATTGCGGCGCTGGGCGCCGTAATTTACAGAAGTCTTGAAACGGCGCTTTATTCAATGGTGCTTATTATTATACTCACCATGACGCTCAACACTCTGCTGTCCGGGCGCGCGCACGGCGCAGTGCACTTTATATTTTCACAGGAGATACAGAATATAAAGGAATGTATTGATAAGGAGCTGGGCCGCGGATGCACCGTCATCTGCGCACGCGGCGGGTATAACGACGACCCGCGCGATATAGTCATGTGCGCCGTCAACCTGCGCGAATCTGTGCTGCTGCGCCGGCGCGTATTTGAAATAGACGACAAGGCATTTATAATAATCGCAGACGCCGCAAGGGTCTGCGGCAACGGATTTTTAAAACCCGAAAAAGAGGAAATCTTTTAATGAATATGCTTGAATATTTAAAAGATATAACGGATATTGCACCGTATGTCGGCACTCCGCCCTTGCACGGATTAAGGTTTAATCCCTTAAAGCTGAGCAGACAGCGGTTTGAAGAGCTGACGCCTGTTAAAATCACTCCCTGCGGATTTTATTCCTGCGGTTACCGCTCGGACGGCGAGGCACCGGGTACCCATCCCCTGCACATGGCAGGCGGATATTACATACAGGAGCCCAGCGCGATGAGCGCGATTGCCGCGCTTCAGGCACAGCCGACGGACGTCATTCTTGATATGTGCGCCGCTCCCGGTTCAAAATCCACCGCTATCGCCGCTCACTGCGGCGTGCTTGTCGCAAACGAAATAAACCCCAAGCGTGTGATGTCTCTTATAGGCAACACGGAGAGGATGGGACTTTCCAACACTCTTGTCACCAACTCCGACAGTGCGGTTGCAGCAAAGGCGTTTGAGGGGTACTTTGATAAAGTGCTGGTGGACAGTCCGTGTTCGGGCGAGGGTATGTTCAGAAAACACCCCGAAATTCTGCGCAGCTGGACGCCTGAGCTGGTCGAAATGTGCGCGCGCCGCTCCCGTACAATCCTGAGCAACGCCGCGCGGACGTTAAAGAAGGGCGGCAGGCTTATTTACAGCACCTGTACCTACAACCTTGAGGAAAACGAGATGGTTATTCTCGATTTTCTTGAAAACAACCCCGATTTTGAGCTTGCAGACACCGGTCTTAACATCGGTGAAAACGGATTTTTGGGGCTGAACCGAGCAAAACGGATATTTATAAAAAACGGCGGCGAGGGACATTTTGTCTGTGCGCTGAAGCGGCGTGACCCGCCGCGGTGCACATCGCGCGTACAAAGCTTTAACATAACGGACAAGACCGACTTTTTGGACGGCATCATCCTTGACAAGCTCAGATTTTACAAAGACCACGACTTTGGAATAATCGAACATGAGGGAACAAAATACGCGGTGCACAAAAAGCTGCCAAAGCCGGACGGCGTGCGTATAATGCGCGCGGGCGTAAAGCTCGGTGCGTTTGTTTCAAAGACCTTTAAGCCGGATCACCATTTGTTTATGGCAGCACACCCGTCGGTATTCCAAAACTTTGAAGCCGACATGGACACGGCGGAAAAATTTCTGCGCGGTGAGCCACTGAGTGCTCCCGACCGGCTCAAAGGCTACGTTGCCGTCACCTTTGAGGGACTGGCGCTGGGATTCGGCAAGGCGTCAGGCGGAATAATCAAAAACCATCTGCCGCACGGACTGCGGCTTATCTGAAAATATTACACAATATATAATAAAGGAGATATAAATGAAAAAAAGACTTTTATCTGTTTTATCATTCATAACGGCTGTAATAACGGCAATGTCGCTTAATATATTCGCGTCTGCCGCAGGCAACACGCTCACCGTCGGCAACGCGGCAGAATATGTAAAGGATAACCTGTCAAACGGATACTTAAACTTCGGCATAAGCGGCGTTACATATGAAATAACCGGTGACGCGCTCAAGGAATTCTACTACAATTCCGACATAAGATACTATGTGTTCAAATCATCCGGCATCAGCGTGCGCGCCGATAAAAATTCCTTTTTTGATTTCGGACTGGAAAAGATAACAGCAGCCTTGTCACTCAACGGATTTAACGTCAGCTTCTATTATCAGAACGGCAGCGAAAAGAAGCTGAGCGAGCTCAGCCTGCCCGCATACTATTCGATACCGTGGGAAAACGCAAGCTCACGCACCACGGCAAGCTTTAACGGCGTTACAGTGCCCGCCCTGTCATACGACGGAGGGCTTTTGGAGTTTGAGACCGGGCTTGTCGGCACATTTACAATCATAAACTTTGAGTTTGCAGATGTATCAGAGTCGTTCCGCTGGTACTACAACTATGTAAACTCAGCCGGTGCGCTGGGAATCCTTGACGGTACGGGCGACAATAAATTTGAGCCGAAATCAAACGTAACCCGCGCGCAGCTTGCCGCAATGATAGTAAAGGCTACGCAGGACATTGTAAGCTACCGCATTGACCCAAGCCTTTCATTTTCCGACGTACCCGAGGGCAAATGGTACTATGAATACGTTATGAAATGCGCGGCGCTCGGAATAGTAGACGGTGTGGGAGACGGAAAATACAACCCGCTGGCAGGAGCTACGCGGGAAGAAATCGCAACGGTAATTGCAAGACTTATAAAAATAATCGGCAAATACGGAAACGAGCCGCTTCCCGAAATCGATTCTCAGACAGTACAGGCAGAGCTTGCGGCAATTTACAGCGACGCGGGCAGTATTCACAACTACGCCAGAGAGTCGGTTATGCTCTGCTACAAGCTGGGCATAATGCAGGGCGACAGCGAAGGCTTCCGCGCTCGCAGCAAAACGGTGCGCGCTGAATGTGCAAAGATTTTTTATCTCATAAACAGAGCGTTGTCCGGAATAAAATAAAATACCTGTAAAAATCATTGAAAACCAACTGTAAATATGCTAATATATAAATAAATTCAAAGAGGGAGATTGGACAATATGGCTTTTTGTAAAAATTGCGGAAACGAAATGGATGATCTGGCGGTCGTATGCGTAAAATGCGGCACACCCAAGGGCGCGGGCGCGTCCTTCTGCCCGCATTGCGGCAAGCCGTTAATGCCGGGTGCCGCCGTTTGTACAGCCTGCGGAGTTCCTGTCAACAATACAGTTGCAGCAGCCGGCAGTGAACAGAAATCAAAAATTGCCGCCGGAATTATGGGAATTTTGATAGGCTCGCTGGGTATACATAACTTTTACCTCGGCTATACCACAAAGGCTGTTATTCAGCTGGTTCTGACCGTAGCTACCTGCGGATTCGGAGCTGCCATTTCAGGGATTTGGGGGCTTGTAGAGGGTATACTCATTCTCTGCGGCAACATCAACACCGACGCCAAGGGCAACCCGCTCAAGGACTGAGCTTTTCACGTCGAAAGCTAAAATATCAAAAACAAACCGGGCACGGAAAATTCCGTGCCCGGTAGTTTATTTTTTATCAACCTATAACATATACATTGACGGTTCTTCTGCCGAAGCTATAGCATTCGCTTTCACTCTCAAGAAAAATATCAATTTTATTTCCCTTTATAGCGCCGCCCGTATCTGCCGCAACAGCGCTGCCGTAAATGTATCTGCCGTCAGAGGTCTCGATATAAAGCTTGGTTCCCAGCGGTATAACGCTGGGGTCAACCGCAACAACGCCGCGGTAAGGACGAATACCGGTAGCCGTGCGGTTTCCGCCGTCATCCCCGTAGGTATACGCCGTTGCAGTCATTGTATAGACAGCCTTATAGCTCGAAGGTGTGGAGGAGGTCGTTATCTGAGGTTTTTTCTTTGTTCCGACAAGAACAACTTTATTTACCGCCTCCTTGACGGTCTGCTCGCTCACAAGACTGCGCTCGCTCTCTTCACCGTCTATATAAGTCACGGCATAAGTATATTCCACCTTGCCGTTTTCACCCTGTGTTTTTACCTTTGTCTGACCGACATACAGCTCATCGGTATTGACCTTTTCCGTCTCATATTCTATAGTCTCGGTCTCCTTGACGGTTGCCGACGAGACACGGCTAATCTCGATAACCGCGTTATCCTCCAGCACCGTATCAAGTGAAACGCTCACAATATCCTCATCGGATACGGAAATTTCCGCCTTTTCAAGCACATCACGAACAGGTGCCTTTACTGTCTTTAAGGTAACCTGTGCACCGTCCGCCTTTACAGTAACGTAAAACGCGCGGTCAATATATACGCAGCTGCCCTGTGCCGTTACGCTGTCGCCGTCGTAAACCTCAACGCCGGCAAGCTCAAGCCACTGCCCGATGTCATTTTTAAGCGTCGTAAATGACGAAAGCTCTTCACCGTCAACAAAAACGGTGACTTCGTTTCTTTTTATAAATACCACTGACGTCAGCATCACCGTTGCGGTCAGTGCCGCAGCGAAGGTGAGCATGATTTTGTGACGTTTTGCAAACGATACGGTCTTTAAATTCTTTATTCCCTTTAATCTGTCAGCAGTTTTACTGAATATATCGAAGGCTTTGTCAAATACTTTTTTAAGATTAGCTTTGCATATGCCCGTCGCCTTTTTAACAAGCGATTTAATGTCCATAAAAAACTCCTTTTTGTTTTGTAAAGACCGAATGATTACAAATCGATTACAAAACTGTTACACATTGTAGCAGAAACCCGCGAAAAAATCAAGTCTTTTTTCAGTTTTGTTACTACTACGAAACTAATTATATACAGATTTTTGCCTTTTTATTCTTCTTTACATTATATTAAGGATAATATTTACATGTTAATAAAAAAACGGTAACGGTTTTTCGCGTGGATTTTCTCATCGGTACATGTTGACATTTGACCGCGGTTATTGTAATCTTTAAATATAATATAAGGAGTGTATCAGATGAAGCTTAAACGAATTTTTTGTTTTATAATAATTTTAGCGATGATGACGGCGCTTTTCAGCTGTTCAAGGCAGCAGGAGCTGACAGAAGACGAGCCTGAGCCCTACACGCCGCCGGCGCCTCAAAGCGTCACCGTTACCGATTCGGACGGCAGAACGGTTACCACCTCCCAAACAAACGGAGATATTGTATCGGTAGGATATGAGGCGACCTCACTGCTTATCGCGCTCGGAGCAAAAGGCAGAATAACAGGCGCGCAAATGCAGGACGATTCCCTGCCTCTTATAAAAAAAGCATACCCTGAAATTGAAAATTTACCCGCCGTCACAGACAAAAGCGGCAAAATACTTACAGACAAAATAAAGGAGTTAAATCCCGGGCTTGTCATTCTGACAGGCGATTATGCCTCGCATCTTGAGGAGCTGGAGCAAGCAGGTCTTACCGTTGCAGTAGTGAGATTTGAGACGGTAGAGCAGGTAAAAAGCTCGGCTGAGCTGATAGGCCGCCTGTCCAACACAGATCAGACAGCCGAGCAGCTGAGCGCATTTTACGACAGCTCGCTTACGCGGTTGAAAACGCTCACAATGACAGAGGATAAAAAGACGGTGACGGTTTACAATGACGACCCGTTGCTTACGGCGCTTCTGTCATATCTCAACTGTGATATCTCGCCTCAGGGCGACTATACAGTGGCAAGAGCTGCGGACAATATAAGCGGCGCAATAACCGCTCCGTGCAAAATTGAGCCGTGGGACGAGCCGTCTGTCGCTTTGGTGCTGGGACTGTACTGGTACGCCTGCGAGCTTTTCCCCGACGCAGTATCTGTCGATGAAGTAACACAAAAAGCAATAAATTTCTATTCGGATTTTTACGGTGTTAAATTTACAGCCGCAGACCTGGGAATAAATGCTTAAATACACATGCTTAAAGGAAATACATATTAAATATGGATATGAGAGGGAAAGTTCTGACTAAAACCGGTACCGCGCTGCCGGGCGTTGCAGTAAGCAACGGAAGACATATCTGCCGTACAAACGACGATGGCGGATTCTGCCTGCCGTACTGGGAAAAGTCGGCTGCCGTTTTTGTAATGCTTCTCACAAACGGACAGGATGACTGGTACATACTTACCGAGAACCACAGTGAGGATTACATATTTTATATAGAGCCTTCGGAAATATCCGCAGAAAACTTCTGTTTTCTGCATATGTCCGATACAGAAATCGAAAATATACGGCAATGTATCTTTATGCCTGACGTACAGAAGGCTGTTACTGAAAATAAGCCTGCTTTTTTGATAAATACAGGCGACCTGTGCCGTGCCGACGGTGTAAAGCTTCATATCAGACATATGAACAGCCGCACTGCGGGCTGTCCCGTGCGCTACACTATAGGAAACCATGATTTTCTCGAAGGCCCGTACGGTGAATATGCTTATGAACGGCTATACGGACCGCTGTGGTACTCCTTCGACTGCGGGAATATCCATTTTGCAGCAGCGCCGATTGCAAAAGGAGATTTCCCATCGGGCTATGACGAGGAGGATTTCTGGCTTTGGCTTGAAAAAGACCTTGAAATGATGAAGCCGGGTCAAAAAGCAGTAATATTCGGTCACACTCACTGCAAAGATCTGCGTCAGTTCAGACCCGAAATAGGCGGCAGGGTGTACGACCTTCGGGAAGCAGGTCTTATAGCCTGGATTTTCGGTCATTACCATATTCACAGCGTAAACGAAAGTGCGGGAATACTTAATATCTGCACTGCACAGCCGCATTGCGGCGGAATTGACTCATCCCCAAGCGGGATACGCAGGATAAACATAAACGGCAGCGTACTGTCTACTGACATAATCTTCAGCGCAAAGACCTATACCCCCGATACGGCGGAGTGGGAAACATCGCTGCCCGGACATATTCAGTTCTGCGATCCGTTAAAGTGGAACGACTGCGTTATCATATGTACAAACGACGACGGATACCCTAAAAAGTGCGGTATCTTCTGCCTTGACGGAAACGGTGAAATCAAATGGCGCCTTATGACAGAAAACGGTTTTCGCGGTGCCGCGGCAATATACGAGGGAAAACTGTACGCTCAGGACAGCGCAGGAATGCTGTATTGCCTTGACCCGTCAAACGGTGAGCTGATATGGAAAACACAAACAAAACTTAAGCCGATAGGCGATACGCGCATGTCTGTCACCGCCGGAGGCGGGAAAGTTTTCGGCGGCTGCCCCGGACTGATACAGGCATTTGATGCAGAAAGCGGCGTACCGGTTTGGTGTGCGCAGGAACTTTACAGCGAAAACTCACCCGCCGACCAAATATACGACGCGGAAAACGGCAGGTTAATTGTAAGCGCGCATTGGAATTGTCTGTATGCCATAAATGCAGAAGACGGAAAAATATGCTGGAAGCAGGTATGGGACTCCGCGCCCGGCTTTCCATGTCCCGCCTGGTTTCGCTCCTCTGCTCCGCTTTTGCATGACGGACTGATCTACGGCGCGGGAAACATAGGAGCGTTTATTCTTAATGCCCGCGACGGTACGCTTATTTTACAGAAAAAGATAGGATGCAATACAGATTCGCGTTCCGCCCCCGTCATGGACAACGAAACACTTTATATGTCAACGGCAGACAGCGGTGTCTTGGCGCTCGACCCAAAAACGCTTAAAATACTGCGCCGCTTTGAAACTGGTTCTGCCGGAATACATACCGCTCCGTATACTTACGGAAACATAATGACAGTCGAGAGCCCGCTAACTATAAAGAGTGAGCTTCTGATTTTCGCTGCGTCTGACGGAACTATCTATTTTTATGACAAAAATACGGCTGTGCTGAAAGAAAAGATACAGTTGGGAGCACCTGCTTTGACAGCACCGATTATAAAAGATACCAGCGTAACAGCGGCGGATTTTTATGCATGTGTCAGAAAATTTAAGCTTAAAAACATTTAATTATAAAAACTCTGCGCGATATAATGCCGCAGAGTTTTATTTTTATTAAAAAAAGAAAATTATTGACATACAAGGGAGAGTGAACGTAGTATAAACAGAAAGGAGCCTTCAAATGAATAATATAAATAAAATTTACTCTATGTCACCGCCGGGGCTTATGCGACCCGACAGCGATGATATGTCTGTTGACAACACAACCGCCGCTCCCGAGGAAGCGAGACCGGAACCAATGCGCAGCTGTATCGATGAGATGCCGCTTGCAATGGCATACGTACCGAGACAGAAGTGGCAGAATATATATGAGAACAGCAAGGCGGTCATGCGCGGCACTATTTTCAGCGATCTTGACCTGCCGTTCAAAGGAGCGGGAAAAAGATGACAGACAGAGAAAAAGCACTTATGCGCGTACAGACCAGTGCCTTTGCCGTAACTGAGGCGACACTGTTTCTGGATACGCACCCGGGCAGCCGCGAGGCGCTTGACTACTATCATAAAGCAGTTAACGAATATAACGACGCAGTAAATATCTTTATTACAAACTTCGGTCCGCTTGAGGCAACTCAGGTCAAGAGCCGTGACAACTGGACGTGGACAGAGGGATGTATGCCGTGGGAGGGCGAATGCAATGTGGAATTATGAAAAACGGCTTCAGTACCCTGTAAGAATAAAAAAGCCGGACGGTATGGCGGCTAAAATTATAATAACTCAATTTGGAGGACCGGACGGCGAGCTTGCGGCTTCACAGCGATATCTGTCGCAACGGTATTCCATGCCCTACGGAGATGTAGCGGGGCTTTTAACGGATATCGGAACGGAGGAGCTTGCGCACGTAGAAATGATTTGCGCGATTGTCCGCCAGCTTACAAAGGATTTAACAATAGAACAGATTGAGGAAGCGGGACTTGCGCCGTATTTCGTCGACCATACGGTGGGTCTGTGGCCGCAGTCTGCCGGCGGCGTTCCGTTCTCTGCGACGGTTTTCCAATCAAAGGGCGACCCGATAACAGACCTGACCGAAGACCTTGCAGCAGATGGCACGACCTTGTATGAACAAACCGCATTTTCAAAATGCCGCAAACCCTTGATTTTACTGGGTTTTTGCCACTTTTCAAGGTCGTACAAGCCTTTTCATCCTGCAACCGCACAAGAACAACTTGTCACAAAAAATAATCAAAATCACGATAGGACAAGCTGTTTTCAAGAAAAATCACATTAAAAACTCGGTGTTCACCACTTCCTTGTTTGGATGATTCGAACACCGATTTTTGTATGTTTTAAGAAATTTTGTAATTGAAAGAATCAGCTTTCTTTGATTAAATTCTTAATGATATCCAAGCTAATTCTACTCTTTTTTTCTTCATTAAATCCACTGATAACACTTTCCATTGTATCCGCACTCCAATAAATTTTAAGCTTTTCTTTTGTACGTGTAATAGCAGTATAGAAAATGCCATGCGAAATCCGCTCTGAATTGCTATTGGGTATGACTATTTTGATTGAGTTGTATTCCAAGCCCTGTGCCTTGTGTATTGATACAGCATAGGCCAATTGGAATGGAACGACAGATTTCATTCTAGCAATTTCATACTCCTCATCGGTTTGACCATCATCGTTTGCATATACTGAGAATTTAATCCGTGTAGAGTCATCCGTTCTTGAAACAATCTCCAAGTCCGTTCCTCTTGTTTTAAGGGCAGTCAAGACAATTGGTATATCAATAGTAAACACTATACTATTCAAATTACTTTGAATATCAACAATGATTCCTTTTAAATTGTTATACAACATAGGAAATCTTTTGCTTTCATTAAAGAGAATCGGATCTCCTATTTTATACTTCCATTCCGACCAGTAATATGCTTTTTGATTTGGATTAGCATCTTGAAAGTAACTATTAATACTATTCAAACCAAATTTACCGTCGTAGTTTAAGCACAAAACAACTTCATCATCATCTTGCCTTATAAAAATGTTTTTTCCGATATCCTCAGAAAATGGACCATTAATAACCAATTTTTCAGTGATTATTGGCTTTAAAAATCTGACTTCTTCCCATAGATCTTTGATTTTAGGCTTGTTTGTCCGCCAAGTATTGTCGAGTTCTATAACTGCACTTTCAGGAAGGATTTCTTTCGCGTAGAAAAACCAGTTACCAAAATCAATAGATTCAATTTGGTATATGTCACCAGCAAATACTAACAATGATTCGCCACTAACTTTTTCCAATAGTTTCACCATGGTTCTATTATCTATGGTGCTACATTCATCGACAAAAATTATATCATAGTCAGCATCTACATAAGGTTTAACAAAGCTATCAATCCCCATAAACTCATAAGCAAATCCAGGAGACTTGATACGTCTTTTTAAGTTATCCAAAGCAGTATGAGTTTTAGTTAAAAACAACTTACTATACCCATCCATCATTGTAGAGATGTAATCCATAAGCGTTGTTTTTCCGGTTCCAGCTGCACCATAAATCATTAATACTTTTGAATTGACGAACACATTTTTGAGCACCTTTATTTTTGTGTTATCTATATTGTCTTGGGCAATTTGAGTAACAAATTTTTGATTTGCCTCATATTGACCATCATTACCGGAGGCCGTAGCTTCAATAAGTTTTCTTAAAATGTCGGTTGTGTTTTTAACATATTCATCCAAGTATATGTAATCATCATATTCTTTCAGCTCGCAGCCTTGATTTTTATCATATTTTGTAATCCTACTATTATATGCTTGTACCGTCTGCCCAATTTCTGGATTTTCCAATTCTTCCTTAGAAAAATATAGTTCTCCGGTTGAATCGATTAGATGTTTCATTCGAATATATGGTAAAAATTCTGATATTTGTTTTGTGCCAATAGCACGCAATACGTCTCTAGACACCATCTTACCATTAGTCTTTTTGTTAGGCAAATTGTATAAAATCGGATTTCTTATAAAAGGATAACACCCCTTTGAAAGATATACAACTTCACTTATAAGCGCATCTTCAACGCTATCAGGGATTAAATCCTCCAACAAATCCTCCCGAAGCTGAATAATTGCGTATCTAACAACATGCTTTCCAAACTCCTGTGATTTTTTACCAAATCTATTATGAAGCTTAAGCAACA
The DNA here is from genome assembly GCA_017937065.1 of Clostridia bacterium. Lineage (GTDB taxonomy): Bacteria > Bacillota > Clostridia > Oscillospirales > QAKW01 > RGIG9041. The sequence continues at coordinate 24,444 of JAGBEI010000014.1, forward strand.
CATCTTTGGTATATGTAGTATTAGTGCTTCCATAAATTTTCTGTACAAGAGTGTTAAATTGCTTATCACCCATATCAATAAAATCAAGTAAATTAATACCGGAAATTGTCATAAATTCCATTAAAGATGAGTATTCACCATATTTGCCTGATATTGAATGACCAATTCGCAATATCTTTGCAAGCTTATTTAGCGATGCTGGTTCTATTGATACTCTCCAGTTTGTAACAACTTTTATCTTTGAAACATTTTCCCATAGAAGAATTTCTGCTTCAGCACACCCAACCTGTATTGAATAGTTTGTTGATATGTCTGTCTTAGAATATACGGTTACTCGATTATACTTTGTTGCATATTTATCAGCAAGTTGCAGTGTTATCTCAAAATAACGTTCCCTCTCAACATAAAATGTAGTTTTCTTCTGAACATAATATCTATTATAATTTATAGGATTATGTGTATGCGCAACCTTTTCAATTGAATCTGCTAACAGCTTATTATACTCTTCATCCTCATTCTTAACACCTCGTGGAAACTCCTCCAAATTATCCAAGACAAATATCTGAAATACTTTTTGTAGATAATCTCTTATTTTCCAGAGAAAATTATAATATTTAAGCATCAATCGCTCATATTGTCCATCTTCAGGAACTTTCAGTCCAATATATCGTAAGCCCTGAAGAAACGTAGCCAAAAATTTGGTTTCAATGTTCAATAAGGATAATTCCCAAGCGACACGAAGATTGGTGGTATCATAAAATCTCAATGCATTTAACAAGATTGTGCCCCTACACAAATCATTAAGCTCTGTTAAGATTTTTCTTGAGATTTTATCACGAGTTTGATTGAATAAATTACCTGTGTTGATCGCATCCGAAATGTTTTCGCACCGATTATAGATCAACCTTACAATATCATCTTTGTCGTATTCTTTAGCCTCCATTTGACTCATATAAGAATGAGTATCGGCAATAAAATCCAACTTATTGACAAATTCATTCACAGATTCATCAGTGTTTTTAATTTCATCATTTGCTGAAAAATCAATAGTAATGGAATCCTGCTCGAAATTGATTGAAGCGATAAACTTAGGCGACATATATTTCCAGAACACTCTCTCTTGTCCTCGTTTGCCACCGTTTAGAACTACAAACAAGATTCCAGGATCGGATGTAACACTATCTGCAATATATGCGGGAAAAGCAAGACTTTGCAACTGATATTTAAAGACACCATCAGCATTTATCCTTTCAATGCTTGTACCTTTTATTTGCACCGAAAAGTTCTGCTTAGGCCTTCTAGTAGTTTCTGGATCTGTCACGAGCTCAAAATGTCCATCAATGTTTGGGTATGTATCATTACAAGCAAAACCATTATGTGCAATTTTTCCACCACAACGCAAAAAAGAATTGAGTGTTGCTACTGCATTTCTGTCGTCGTCTGAACGCAGAGTATGAGTCTTTATATGCCTTTGAATTTGTTCTTTTGTAATCTTGCCCATTTACTTTCACTCCATTACAATAGGTTTCCTGCTGCTTGGTTTTTTCATCAACAAATTATGCTACACTGCCAACCCAGCCATAGCCCTGAACAGCCATATCAATGAAGTGTGTAAGTAGCAAGTCTGTTTTAATAATAAATATTTCCTTATCATAGCTATCAGGGAGGTCTTCGTCCAATGTTTCCATAATGGCATCTTTCACTCTTGCTTTTGGCTGTTCATCACGATACCAATCCACAACAAAAAGATTGTTTCGGTTTTCACTTAACTTTTTGAAGAGGTGCTTTGCAGAAAGAATAACTTTCTGTTCTTCAGCTTTGGTTAGGTTCTTGCCCTTCGTGAGTAAATCAAATATCTCCAATTCCTCTTCGGAAAGGCCCATCAAATTCGGTCTTTCCGATTCTTTTTTGAGGTCTTCGATCAGTTGCAATAACTGTTCATAGTAATCCTCGTTTTCAGAGCCACCGGCGTTATAGCGATCAACGATATTTTTGAAACGAACAGAGAATTTGTCGCGCGTACAGTTTTTGTCCATCATCTGTTTCAATGCTTCGTCTATAAATGTCTTTAAGTCATCGATTTCAACCGCTTTGTACGGTGCAGCTTTAATCTCGTGTTTCAATTGATCAACATCAATTTTGGACAAATCGATCACTTTCGTTCCATGAATAACATATCCCTCGTCATTGTCTTCTGCCTTTTGAGAGATAATGCTGTTATCAAGGACTTGTCCCATTCTCAGCCGAGCACGCTTGATCTTTTCGTCATCAATCTGATTGTAGAGAAGACCGTGCAGATATGCGATAGGTGCAAATTTTTCATTGTGCCAACCAAGCTCAAACACTTCCGGCTTAGATGCGTCGTGAAGATTCATTAAGGTATTAGAAAGAACCTTAAATTTCTCTTTATCATCATCGTTGGCAATGATGATATTAAATGCCTTACGCAGCTCTTCCATCTTATCGAAGGTGTCATCACCTGCGATAATCGCTTCCAGATCCACAGACAATGTCTTCAGAAAATCATCTGTCTCGCCGATTGTTTGGTCTATTAGTTCAAGAAGGCGGTCAATATCTTTGGCTGGGAAATCCTGTCCGTCATCACCGGTTGCATATTGACTTAGTGCCTTCTGCATATACTTGAATACATTCACATAGTCAACAATAATGCCACAAGGCTTATCGGGATAGACACGATTTGCACGGGCAATCGCCTGCATAAGAGTGTGTCCCTTCATAGGCTTGTCCAGGTACAAGGTCGAAAGATTTTTAACATCAAAGCCTGTCAGCCACATAGCACAGACAAAAACCAACTTCAACGGATCATTGGGGTCCTTATACCGATCTTCAATATCTCTTCCGTCTTTTATGTCGTTCATTTTAGCACGATGGGCAGAAATACTGAGTCCCTGGGCAGCGAACTTTGCTTCCTCGTCCGCATCTTCCGAGATAATAACCGCCATCTCTACCGAGTCCATAAAACTTATGATATCAGTGATACGATCACGGTCTTCTTTGGTTTTTGCTGTGTTTCGTTCCGCAACTAAAGCTTTCTTTTCTTCAGACCAGTAGTGCTGCACTTTATCATACATCTTTACGGCAGTAAACTTATCAACAGATACCACCATTCCCTTGCCGAGGAAACCTCTGCGAGGGAAATGATGGGCGATGTCACGGGCAATCTTGTCAAGGCGATCCTCTCGCTTGATTACTTCCAAAATGCGAGAAGAAGAATTCTCAAGAAGTCTTGTTTCGGCTTCGTTCAAATTCTCATCTTCGATAATATCCACTACGTCATCATCCAAAAAATCATTCTGCAAGCCAACTTCGGGAACACGGCGGGAATAGAACAGCGGAACAGTAGAGCCATCTTCTACCGACTGCGCAAAGTTGTATTCAGATACATAGTCACCGAACCATTGATTTGTTAGACGCTTCGTTCCCAGCAAAGGCGTACCCGTAAATGCAATAAAGTTTGCATTGGGCAAAGCCGTTCTCATATTTTCAGCCAAATCCTTATACTGTGTGCGGTGCGCTTCATCTACCATTACGATGATGTCGTCACGCTCCGTGAGTACGGGATATTTCTTGGTCTTGTCATAGCGGAATTTATGTATCAGCGTAAAAATAAAGGATTTGTTGGTTTGTAGGAATTCACGGAGTTGTGTGCCATTCTTTGGCTGACATTCTTCTTTGTTACCGATAACCTCTGTACGCATAAAGTTCTTATAAATCTGCGTATCCAAATCGTCACGGTCGGTGATAACAAGGAATGTAAAGTTGCCCTCAATTTTACGACGCACCTTGCGGGCAAACATAACCATAGAATAACTCTTACCGGAGCCTTGGGTGTGCCAAAATACGCCCAATTTTCCATTGAGTTCCTTGCGGTTCTTCACCGATTCCATCAGATTGTTAACGCCCAAGAACTGGTGGTTCTTGGCAATGATCTTGATAGATTTGTTTTCAAAAAGAATGAAGTTCTCAATATAGTCAATCAGCGTGTCCTTGTGCATCAGACCGTCAATGAAATAGTCGGCAGAAACACCACTCTCGCTGATGGCTTTTCGGTCGATGCGTTCGCCTTCCTTTTGCTTCAGCCATTCAAAGAAATAGTCAAAGGTGGCGTTGAACGCACCAAGACGGGTTTCAAATCCGTTGGACAGTACACAAATTTGATTGAAGGCAAAAAGATTGGGAATATCTTTAATATAGCTTTTCAGATTCTTCTGATAGGCTTCTTCTACTTTTACGATACCGTTCTTCAACTCAATAAACACAAGAGGCAAACCGTTTATAAATACTATAATATCCGGTCTGCGCCAGTTGTAACGCCCCTTGATCCACATCTGCGAAACGGCAGTAAAGGTGTTATTCTCAGGTTTATCAAAATCAATCAGTTTTACAAAGACAAAGTCCTCTTTGCCGTTTTTGAGCACAGGAATCTTTATGTAGTTGCGGATTTTGCTGTAAAGCTCATAGTTTTTAGAAATAAGATCGGAGTCAGAGAAGTCGGCAGTAAGGTCTTTGATTACGGAAGTCAGCTTATCACGGGATATTTCGGGGTTAATACGGCTGAGAGATTCCTCAAGAACACACGGCAAAATGCACTCTGTTTTCGCAGAGCGTCCCGTGCCGTCATTCAAATCATCCTTTTTGTCAGGAGAGGAATCGCAGATTAGGATATTGTATCCAAAATCCTCACTCCCCAGTTTTTTGAGCATCGCCTGCTCAATCATATCTTCCGTAATAAAGTTTGCCATAATAGACCTCCCACTTTATGGATAAATTTTATATGTAAATGATAAATTGTTGGTTCCTTTTCCGCGAGTTCTTACAGCGACATTTGTTACTAAAATCGCTACAAACTTATTATTATGGTTCATATATACAACCACTTCGCCGACAAATATTTCTCGCGTTCTACTTGTGAAATCATATTCTGAAAAATCACTATTTTCCGGAATGCTATTTTTTCCTGCGCAATATCCTATCAGTTTAGCTCTATCCCTGTATGCATATATTGTATTTCCATCGCACTCACTCCAATGTGTTATAAATTCATACTCACCACTTCCAATTGTGAAATCGCCACTATTGCTTTTAAAATCAAAAGAAACTGTACCATCCATAAGTGGATTGTGGTATTGAGCTTTTTCTATATCGGTTTTTATTGTAATTGAATTGGCGTTTTTCTTTGAATATGGACTTTCTCCGAGAGGCGGTTTTAAGGAAATATCTTCATTATAAATACGAGCAAGTAGTTCGCTCATTTTATTCAGATATTCTTCGTCATTCGAAAAATTAACATAAAGCTTAGTTCCCAAAAATGTTGGCATTATATTGTTCTTGTTGCATCTAACAACAGGTAAAATATAATCTATGTTGGTGTTTTTTAAAAGTGACTGAGTTAAAATCATTTTTTCATATCCCGAGCCACCTATCCCTGCATTCGCTTTCCTTACATATTCATCAGAACAAATGCAAATAACTAAAGAAGATTCGCTAAGTCCTTGTTCCATAAACAAGCTCAAATCTCCGCCTACCCTCAAATCCCATTGATCTAAAATCACATCAACTCCAAAATGTTGCCTTAAATCGGTAGCAAGTTTCAGAACCCAATTTTTATGCGTATCGCTGTCGTGAGAATAAGAAATAAATACTTTCGGATGTTCTACCATTTTTATACCTCCAGTTTACCGCTCATAAGCCGTGGTAATAATAGGTCGCGCTGTTTGATAAGGTTTTGATTTTCTTTTTCAAGCATATTCCGTTGTTCATATAGGTCGGTAACCATTAAGTCAAACTTGGAAAGAACTGTTTCGTTCGGAATTAGAACTTTTAAATGATAAAGAATATCTGTGGTCATACTAGGCAATGCAGCGCCCGTATTAAATGATGCCATATCAAGCGATGACAACACATAGAAAAGGTATTTTTCAATATGTGGTATCAATGCTTTGGTATAGAACATAGTATCAACAGACCAAAACGGTTCATTAACCCACATTATGTTATTTAACGAACCTTTTCTTGGGATAAGCACCGATTCACCGTCATACAGAGCACGATTGCCGTATCTCATAATACCGCCAGAACCATATACGGGAATACTACCATCTTCCACTTTTGAATGGTCTTTACCATAGCAAACAGTGATAATCTTATCTAATTTTTTGTATTCCCACCCCTTTGGCAGACCGTTTTCAAACTCTGCCGTTTTATGTCTGGGAAAACGGAAACGCACAAACCATTCTTTGTAGAGGTTCTCCGCCATCTGTTCCAACAACCTAATTCTCTTGTTGTTGTTCTCGATGAGATTGTCATAGTTGGAGAGAAAGTCTACTATTTTTCTTTGCTTTTTTGTGTCAAAGTCAGGAATAGTAAATCTCAAAAGACCTTCTATACGAAGATTTGGTTGTGTAGCTACACAAGAAATATTATCAATATATTGCATAAATTCTTTTGTTTGAAAAGTGTAATATGCAAACTTGGGAATAACCGTATCATTAAACCTTAATCTAATCGTTCCGTTATTATAAACCGATTGAAGAGTTTTGTTAATATATACTGAAACACCAACAGTAGCACCTGTTCTTGCAACGAGAACATCATTTTCTTTAAGTTGAAAATTTGCTCTGTCCTTATCTGTTGTAGTTGTAAACCCCCAATCCTCGTAACCTTTGTTTTGAGAAATATCTTGAATTCTAATACATTTCAATCCTGTATCAACATCAACTATTGGGGCTCTTTTAATCGCATCTAAACCAGTATTGGCTTTTGTAACACCATCTTTTAATCTCATATTATCACCCCAACAATTCTTTAAAATTATTAGAGATTAATGTTTCAAGAGAATGTGCCTCCTCATTGAGTTTCGCAAGTTTACTGTTTAGGGAAAGCATTTCTGCTTTGAACTCTTCCTTAGTCATACCGTCGTCTTCAATGACAACACCCACATAGCGGCCTGCATTGAGAGAATAGTCTTGGTCTATGATGCCGTCTTCGCCTTCAAGGGATGCTACCTTACAAAGACCGATAACATCCCTATATTTGCCTTCGGGGAATCTTTCCAAAAGCCAATCGATCTGTGCTTGCCAATAGGCCTTGGTTATTACTTCCTTATCGTCAGATTGTTCGGGAGCAGATGTGAGTTCCGCTCTGTATTCTTCTACAAGGTCAATGAATGCCTGCTCGTCACCGTTATAGAGCTTAGTAATGATACCGAGGTTCTTGATTTGTTCATCAGAGAACTTCCTGTGTGCTCTGTCAATCTGCGTAAACACATTACGAGCATCAATAAAGAGGATTTTATCCTTTTTATCGGTATTGGGTTTCTGTTTGTCAAAGAACCAAAGGGTTGCGGGCAAAGTAACCGATGCAAACATATTGGAGGGAAGAGTAACCATTTGAGAAATGATACCTTCCTCAATCATTTTCTTTCGGATGTCATACTCGCTGTTGCCGACATCCGATGCGGAGTTTGCCATAACAAGACCGGCCCTGCCGTTCTCGTTCAAAGCCGTTGCAAAATAGGAAATCCAAAGATAGTTTGCGTTAGGAACAGTTTCCTTCTTGTCGGAAGCCTTCTTTGTTGTTTTGGATTTATTCTTTGGAATTCCGTATTCATTAAAACGGGCATCGTCCTTTACCTTATCATAAACAACCTCATCTACATTGAAAGGCGGATTTGCCATAACATAGTCAAATCGACCTACGGCATTATGAGGATCAGCGTAGAAAGAGTTGGCCTCACGGATGTCACCACGGACATTATTCAAAAGCAAATTCATCTTCGCAAGTTTTACGGTGTCGGGTTCCTTTTCTACGCCGTAGCACATAAACTTCATCATATCGTCAGCGGTCGCATTATGACGGTGCATATAGCGAGCCGCCTGAACGAACATACCGCCGGAACCGCAAGCCGGGTCAAGAAACAGCTTGTTGCCAATCTCGGGTTTTAACACCTCAACCATATAGCGCACAACGGTAGCGGGGGTATAGAATGTACCGCCGTCCTTGCCTTCCTGCAAGGCGAAGTTGCCCAAGAAGTATTCGTAAATTTCGCCAAAAAGGTCAATGCCGATATCTTCAGGAATATCCTTAAACACGCGGATGATTTTGGAAAGAAGCTCCGGTTCCTCTTCGGGAACAAGCTGCCCATAAACCTCTTTAGGAAGCACACCAGACATACTGGGGTTTTCTTTCTCGATTTCCTCCATTGCCTTCTTCACAAGGGTGGCTTTTTCGGCATCATCAGGTGCATTGTTGATAAAATCGAAGTAGGCACACTCGGGCAGATAAAAGCCGCACTTTTCGATAGAAACCTGCTTCATTGTTTTTTCAGAACGGGTTCCGATTTTGCGCTGATATTCTTCCGCAATTTCTGCCTTGTGTTGCTTGAAAAGAATATCGGCATAGCGAAGGAAGATCAAACCCAAAATTGGTTGACCGTATTTATTGGCGGCAAGGTGTGCGCTTGCACGGAGCATATCCGCAGAGTGCCACAGGTCGTCTTTTAATTTTTTAAGTTGTATATCTGTCATTATTTTGCTCCTTGGCCATTTTTTCATTAGGTATCTACATATTTCGCGCTGTCGAGCATAAAAACTGTAATCTGCGAAAATATTTATATTTTATTCTTCTATATTATAAAACTCATCCAACACATAAGTTTTAACCGGTGTTATGTACAGTTCGTATCTTATAACTAATCTAACCAATTCATTGCCATCAATGAGTGTAATTGGCGAGCCTTCTCGTGCGGCTGTTTTGGCAGCATTGGTAAATCGACCGTTGGTAATAAATACGCCATAATCTGCTTGGTACTTGTTCATTGCACCCAAGAACTGATTAATTTCAGGTTCAGATACGGGAGCAACATTGTATCTCTTGCACTGAATTACTACTCTCGTTGTCCTGAAATCATTGACATCAATGTGATAGCCGTAGCCATCAATACCACCGTCGTTGCTGATTTGAACACCTTTTTCGGTAAATTCAACGCCCATGCGGTTAAGTAGCGCTCTTGAAAATGCTTCAAACTTTTTCGGAGACATTTTCGCAATCGCTGCAAGAAGTTTATCCTTAAAATCATCTTTGATTTTTTCTTCTGCTTGAGATTCTTCTTCGTTATCGTCTGCTACTTTATCCTTCTTATTGTTCTTCTTATTTGCATCGCTCAACTCTGCCCAAAATTTCTTTGAGGGTTCGATGATATCCTTTTGAACGTCAAGACTATCAACATCAAGGTACAATCCTTTTTCCGTTAATGTAACGGGCGAAGAATTAGAAAATGTAAGCAAACCAATAAAAGATAAGTCTTTAATAGCAAAATTAAATTTAAAATTAAATTCCTTGTATTCGCTACCGGTCTTTTTAGATTTCTTTACAATTTCAGCATATTCAGCAATTTGGTCATCCAAATCGGCAATACGTTCCTTGATTTCAGAACGTTCCAACTGACCGCCTGCTTCTTGTAATACTTTCAAAATAGGCTTAATCAAATATGCAATTTTGCCTTCCGAAGATAATGTTTTCAAGCTCATAATCAATACCTCTTTATCATTAAATCAAACTAATATTTCCCATTTACCGTAGCGTTTGCCGCTTTCGCGGCGGATATATTTTTTATCTTGCAGTGATTTCATAATTCTCTTTATGCTTCTGATGGATTTCCCAGTTTCATCTGCAAGTTCTTGCTGTCTAATAGATGGATTCTTTTTTATTAAATCTAATACCGCCAGTTCTTCTAAAGTGCCGACTTGGCACTTTGAGATATTGGAGTTGGCACTTTGGAAATTGTTTTCATCCACATAATCAGTGTGCATATATCTGTTTTTCAGCTCGTAGTTTGTGCCTAAAAGGAGGTTGCCGAAAAACATTTCCAAAAACCTTGTTGTGGAATGCACACCTTTTTGCAAATTATTATAATTTGCTCTCACTAAAGCGTTGCGGAAGTACCAAGAGTTTTTCTCAAAAGCATCATTATTAACACGGAATCCGAAGGTTTTCATATATTGAATCATAAAAACGGCGGTGGCTCTTGTGTTGCCTTCGCAGAAGGGGTGAATTTGCCAAATGTCCGAAGCAAATTTTGCAAGATGTTTTACCGATGCATCTACTGATAGTCCCTCATAAGAAAACTGCTTTTCTGTGGCAAAATCGTAATCCAAAGTGTCTTTGATACTGTGGAAATCCGCATAGATGACGGTATCGCCGTTCAGCACCCATTCTTTTTTTGTGATGTTGTACTGACGAATCTGCCCGGCATGACTAAATACGCCCTCAAACAGTCTGCGGTGAATAGTAAGCCAAGCGGCAGGAGAAAACTGAAAGGTTTTTTCGCCTAATAGCTTTGCAATTCTTGCCGAAACAATATCTGCCTCTTTGGTATTATTTTCAACTTCGGTGCGGTCGCTACACTGCTCATAGTAGCTCTGTATGCGCTTTTGTGCCTCATCAATGCTGATGTTGCCCTCGATGTGCTCCTTGGCAGTATCAAGCAAATATGCAGAAGTATTCAGCCCATCAACAGCCTGCAAGCCGATAGCGGTTTGCCAGGCTTCGCTTTTTTCAACTTGCCCGGGTTCACCCTGTTTAATATATTCTTCAAGTTCAAATTGCCATTTGTTATCCGACATATTTGCTCCTCACTTACTTACAATTCCTCCGTTTTGAATGTTGTATATCCCTCGTAGTAGTAGCTGTGGTCTATGCCTTTCATATAAACCTCGCGGTCGGTGGTTTTATCGGTCAGGGCGTTCTTGAGGATATGCTTGATTTCAATATCTTTAATCGGGCTGCGCTCCATAGCAAGTAAATAATCCTCTTTATCAACCCTGCTCCAGTCGACAACCATACCGATTTCTTTTTTTAAAATCTGGTCGAGCCAAATGCGAGTGCTTCTGCCGTTGCCTTCGCGGAAAGGGTGGGCGATGTTCATTTCTACATATTTCTCTATGATTTCGTCAAAGGTTGACTGCGGCATTTTATCAATGTTTTCAAGCGCCGCTTCCAAGTACATCAAAGGTGCAAAACGGAAGTTGCCTTTTGAAATATTGACGGTGCGGAGCTTACCGGCAAAATCGTAAATATCCTCAAAGAGATATTTATGGATTGCTTTTAAGGATGCAAATTTACCGGCTTCCATCGTGTCAAGCAAGCCGTTTTCAAACAGTTCCGCCGCTTTTTTCTTGCTGATTTTTTCTTCTGCTTCGGCAAGCTCGGGGGAGCTTGTAATTCCGAGTTTATTTTCGAGCGCCATATTATTCGCCCTCCTTTGCTTCATCGGGGACGAACTCCATAATGTCGCTTATATCGCAATTCAGGCAGGCGCAAACCTTGCCCAGCGTATCCACCTGAACAGACTCATTTTTGCCCATCTTCGCCATAGCGTTTGATGTTATACCGGACATTTTCACAAGCTCGGTCTTTTTCAGTCCTTTATCAATCAATAATTTCCACAATTTATTGTAACTGATAGCCATAGCAACCTCCAAAATCATTTCTTACACTTACACATATTTATATTGTACCATATTTTCTCCTTGTTTTCAATATTCTTTCGACACTTTTAAAATTTTGATTGAATTTTTCAAGCGAATTTGATGAAATTCAAATCCGCACCGAAATTCAGCTTGACTCGGCATCGGCAAAGGTTAAGTTTGCGGCACACAACGGTCACAGCGTTGTTTTAGAGGGGAGTATGGCGTGTAAGCAAAAATTAGCTTTATCGAGTACCAGCGGTTTCTGTGAGCATTTCTGCGGCTCGCAGAAGGCATTGGCTTAACGGGAACAAATCTCAAATGATTTACTATACCGTATGATATATAACCTTCATTTCGGAATGATGAGCATCATCATTTGTAAATGATAAAATGATCGTCATTTGAAAAAGCCATTGAGATTTATTTTAGATTTATGACGGATTTATCCGGTCATTTTTAAATGATTGCGTGACCCTCTTTTCGGAATGACAGGGGGGACATTTTCATATGACAAGCCTGCTTCCTCTTTTCGGAAGCAGGGGGGATTTACCTCTTATCATCACGGAGAGCATTTCATCTTTTTTATCATAAAAAAGGAGGGTGTTCAGGCTGAAAAGCAGGTCATTTTCAAGCGAAAAATCATTGCCTGAATTTTTTGAAATAAAGTCATTTAAAAACACGAAAAAAATCATCTCAAAAAACCGTCCGAAATTTTATCATTCCGAAGCGAAAATCATTCTTTAAGATTTTTGATAGAAAGCCGTAAAAACGGGTAAAAAGGGGGTGAAGTACGTTTTTTTCGGGGTTATTCACGTTTTTACCCGGGGTGAACCCCCTTTTAACCCCCTGTGAACCCCCTTTTACCCCCTAATCATCTATCATAAATCCTAAAGGGGAAGCGTATTTAAAAACGAAGTTGCGTTTTTAAAATCGTTTAAATGTACACCGCTTTGTGCACTATTTTGACACCGCTCTGTACCCCGAATTATGCACCGGTTTGTACCTCTGTTTGTGTCCCACTTTGTACCCCAAATCGTTTCCCATTTTATATCCCATCTCGTATCCCGATTTATCTCCCAATTCATATCCCAATTTGTATCCCAATTCAGATTTTTTGCCATAAAAATTTCAGTCTGCACACTTTGAACGAGGTGTGCGTTTCTTTTTTTACTTGCCAAAATTTATGCCCGTTTTCATATTGCCCGTACACGCATCGGAATAGCGGACTTGCCGCTGTTCATATAGTGTATTAGTAATTTGAAGGAGGCCCCATATGGCAAAGATCGAACAGCCAAGCAACATTTGCAAGAGTGTTTTCAAAAGCGGCGAAAACACGACTACAAGAGATGAATTCACGAAAAAGTGGATTGAACTGATAAACAGACTGGAGAGGAGCAAAAGCGTAAACTTTTGCGAAAAGCAATGACAAAACGCCTTTCGTATGTTAGAATATATACGAAAACAGCTTGTTCTGTCTCTAAGGAGATAGAAATATGAAAGTAGCTATATATTGCCGCTTATCCGAAGAAGATAGAAACAAGCAATTTGAAACCGACGACAGCAACAGCATTCAAAACCAAAAAGCAATGCTGATGCAGTACGCCGCGGAACAGGGGTGGGAGCTTTATAACATTTACAGCGACGATGACTACACCGGCTCTGACCGACGCCGACCGGAATTCAACCGACTGCTGAAAGATGCGGAAGCGCGCAAATTTGATATTATCCTCTGTAAAACGCAGTCACGTTTTACCCGCGAATTAGAGCTTGTGGAAAAGTATATCCACGGTCTGTTTCCGATATGGGGCATCCGTTTTGTCAGTATCGTTGACAATGCGGACACCGCCAACAAGGGAAACAAGAAGTCCCGGCAGATTAACGGACTGGTCAACGAATGGTATTTAGAGGATATGTCCGACAACATCCGCAGCGTTCTGACGAGCAGACGGCAAAACGGATTTCACATCGGCGCATTTGCCCTTTACGGTTACAAGAAAGACCCCGACCAAAAAGGACATCTGATTATCGACGAAGAAGCCGCCTCTGTTGTTCGTGAAGTGTTTACTTTGTTTTCACAGGGATACGGCAAAACCGCCATCGCCCGTATGCTCAATGACAGAGGCATACCGAATCCAACCGAATACAAGCGCCTAAAAGGTCTGCGCTATCAGCAGCCGAAAGCAAAAAACAGCACGCTTTGGAAATACTTTGCGATTTCCGATATGCTGACCAATGAAATTTACATCGGCAATATGGTGCAGGGTAAATACGGCAGTGTTTCCTACAAGACCAAGCAAAACAAACCCCGCCCGAAAGAAAATTGGTACAGGGTTGAGGGTACGCACGAGCCGATTATCGACCGTGCGCTTTGGGACAGAGTGCAGATGATGGTTGCCGAGCGTGCAAAGCCGTTTGATGTCGGAACTGTCGGACTGTTCGCCAAGAAAGCGCGGTGTGCGAACTGCGGTTATGTGATGCGTTCCTCCAAAACAGCTCCGGAGCGCGGCGGCAAGCACTATTTGCTGTGTTCCAACCGTCATGTGTCAAAGGACGCCTGTATCGGCTCGTTTATCTCGGTTGACAAATTGGAGCAGCTTGTGATTGACGAGTTGAACCGACTGTCGGCAGAATATCTCGACAAAGACGAGTTGGAACGGAACATTGAGTTTTGCAGTAACCTGCAGGAGCAGAAAAAGCGTATCCTTGCCGACATTGAAACCTATCACAAAAAGGTCGAAGAGTTGTCAAAGGGAATTCGGGAGCTGTATATGGATAAGGTCAAGGGACTCATTACCGAGGCTGATTATCTGGAAATGTCGGAAGAATTCACCACAGACCGCGACCGCATGGAGCTTCTGATTGCAGACGGCGAAAAACAAATATCTGCAATCGAAGAAAAAATGGCGGTCGGAGACAACCGCCGCGAGCTTATCGAGCAGTACACAAATTTGGAGCATCTCAACCGTGAAATGGTGGAAACGCTGATTGATTATGTGTCGGTCGGCAAGCGAATTCCGGGGACAAGGGACGTTCCCATCGAAATTCACTGGAATTTCTAAAAATCACGAAAATGTGCAAAAATCGGCTACAAATATGATTTCGTTGTGCACTTTCACAACGATAGTTGTGCTTGGGTGCTTGCAGCAGAGCAAAAGGCACGTACTACCTATGATAATATCCTGCGACTTGTCGACAACCCCGACGTTACCGATGCAATAAGGTTTTTACGCGAGCGCGAAATAGTACATTTTCAGCGTTTTGGCGAAGCACTACGCAACGTACAGGATCATCTTGACAGCAAAAACTTTTACGCGATTAACCCCGCGTTTGACAATAAATAAAACCCCTTTTTCACGTACCGCTTCGGTACGTTCATATATATGCCCGCGTCTTACGCGGGCAATTTTATTTTAAAATAAAAATCGGACGCAAATAAAAATTATCCGTCCGATTTATCGCATTATTTCCGATTTGTTATTCTTTGCCCCTGTTTGCCAAAGCCGTGAGCGTGTCGCCCGTCACTCTGTAAACCGTCCAGTCATCCATGGGTTTTGCACCGCGGGATTTATAAAATTCAACAGACGGAGTATTCCAATCAAGACATGACCATTCCAGTCTGCCGCAGCCCTCGCGCAAAGCTATACCGGCAAGCTCACTCAAAAGCCTGCCGCCCACTCCCCTGCCGCGAAAATCGGGACGTACAAACAGATCCTCAAGATAAATACCGCGTTTGCCTAAAAATGTTGAAAAATTATAAAAATACAGCGCAAACCCACACGGTGTTTCGCCGCAAAAGGCAATGAGCGCCCGCGCGCCGCCTTTATCAAACATCTCACGCTTCAGCGTTTCTTCGTCAGCCTCCACCTCATGCTTCAGCTTCTCATATTCCGCAAGCCCGCGGATAAACTCCAAAACTACCGGAATATCCTCCCTGCCTGCCTCTTTTACCGTTATACTCTTTCCCATAGCGCACCTATATAAGCTGCTGCTCATTTATTATCAGCTTAAATGACGCGTTCAGTCTCTGCGCCGCCTTGCGGCAAAGTATCATACGCGCGGAATAAATCTCAAAATAGTCAATCACGGGGCAGAGATTGGTATCTATTGTAAGGCTGAGCTTAATTTCACGCGTCTGCGCATCTACAAAAATCTGCGAGCTTTTAACTGAATAGTTCACCCTGTCGTGAATGTCAAAGCTCGATACATCAGTCACGTTGCGCACGCGGTTTGCACGCACGTCAGTTTTATCGGCAAGAATAAGCGCCGCAGAAATATTGCTGACGGGAAACGCCGTGCGCTCGTCGTGATGCCCGACGGCGGTTATTATATCAGCCTTATCCTCAACATCGCAGTTCATTCGCGTCAGTATGGAATATGCTAAAATTCCGCCGGATTGAGCATGGTCGTCACGGTTTATTACATTTCCGATATCATGAAGATAGCCCGCAATCTTTGCCTTTTCACACTCCCGCTCGTCAAAGCCGAGCGTAGATAATATATTATAAGCGGTATGAGCCACTTTATCGACATGCGCAAAGCAATGCTCCGTATACCCGATGGCGGTCATAACGTCATCCGCCTTTTTAATCAGTATATGTACTTCGGGATCATTTTTTATCTGTTCATAAGTTATCATGTTTTTCAGCTCCTCACTTTAAAAACTTTACTGCCCGTTCAACGGAATCCTTTGAGTTTTTCCAGTCCTCGTCCTTATACCGGTAATCGAATTTTTTGCAAAACCAGTCCAAATCCCCCAACAGCTCCTGTGAGTACGCGCCGTTTATATCGTTCAGCGTCCTGCAAAAGCCGCGGTATGCCTCCTTCGACAGCTCCCTGCCTGCCGCCTCCAGCAGACAGTGCATATGCCGCAGACAGAAATACGGCTGCTCCCGCATACGCCCGTCAAACTCCGCGTCCGTGCGGTACATATACGCAAATGCCGAGTAAGTCGCGCTCATAAATTCACGCTTTCGCGCGCAGACATAGCAGCTCTTACGCTTTTTTTCCAGCACTGCAAGCTGTTTTTTCGGGTCAGGCGTGTTTTTGAGCAGCGGAATACTGTCGCGGTACAGCTTTTTTGTAAACTCCGCCAAATGCGTTTGCAGCATCAGAGCATAAGACAGCTTGTTGGACATGCCCAAAAGCCTGTCAAGATGCTTTTCGCAAAAGCCCTGTTCATTGGTTTTGACACGGACATCCGGCTCCATCATCGCCGCGCCCAGTATCCGCTCCAGCTCGTCTGCCTCCAGCTTATCCTCAACGGTGCAAAGCGGGCAGCCGCACTTTTGGTTCATGGCTTCCGTTATTCGTATTGTGTAAATTTTTTCGTTTGACATCTTTTATTATTTCCCTTTTTATGCTATACTTATTATATTATGAATACTGAATTTTTCGAAAACAAAATAATTATCAAAAATGCCGATGGCTTTGACCTTAAAAAAACGTTTGAATGCGGGCAGTGCTTTCGCTTTGACAGCGTGGGCGACGCCTTCGAGGGAGTCGCCTGCGGCAAGCTGCTGACGCTGAAGGACATCGGCGGCGACATTGAAATCATGGGGATTACAAAAGAGGAATTTGAAACAACGTTTATACGTTTTTTTGACCTCGAACGGGATTACAGCCAAATTGACAGCGCCCTTGCAAGCGACCCGGTGCTAAAACCAATCATTCCGTTTTCAACGGGCATACGGATACTGCGCCAGGAACCGTTTGAGACACTGACCTCGTTTATAATATCCGCCTCAAACAACATTCCGCGAATCAAAAAAATCATCGGTCTGCTGTGTGAAAATTTCGGTGAAAAACACACGCAAAACGGGCGTGTTTATCACTCGTTTCCCGACGCGGAGACGCTTGCCGGGCTTTCGCTCTCCGACCTTGCGGTAATCCGGGCGGGGTTCAGGGACAAATACATACTCGACTGCGCCCAAAAGGTAAATTCGGGAGAAATCGACCTGCATGCCGTTGCAAAAATGCAGTACAGTGACGCGGCGCGTCAGCTCATGAAAATAAACGGCGTCGGACAAAAGGTTGCCGACTGCGCGCTCTTATTCGGGTTCGGCTTTCTGGACAGCTTTCCGAAAGACGTATGGATAAAGCGCGTGCTCAAAAGCTATTATAACACCGAAGACAGCTCAGCGCTCGACTTTCACGGCTACGGCGGAATTGCACAGCAGTATCTGTTCTACTACGCCAGAGAAACAGCGCTGCGCGACAACGCATAAGCGTATGTAAATATCATAACATTTTCGGGAGAAAAAAACAATATGCTATTCGGCAAAAAGAAAAATAAAGCGCGCTCACCCTCGGCAGAGCTGATACTTTCACGCCACGGCAGGGAGATAAAGTACATGACCCGCCGTGGCGCTGCAGCCGCCGACGAGACGATAATCGGAAAAGACGGGGTTATAAACATCGTTGAAAACGAGCTTGTCATAAGCTGCGGCAATGATATTATTTTCCGCGCACCGATAGACCGACTGCAGGCGTACGAGCTGATGAACCTGTCGGGAATCAACCTTGTATTCGAGGGCGTCTCCTATGTTGCGTACTATACAAAAGGAATAGAGAACAAATGAACAACGCTTTTTTTGCATTCATCTCACGAATGAAATATATCAACCGCTGGGGGCTTATGCACAATTCCAGGTACGAAAATCTGTCAGAGCACAGCTTTGAAACGGCATATATCGCAAATGCGCTTGCCAGCATCGAAAACACCATGTTCGGCGGCAATTATGAAACAGAGAGAATCACGACGCGTGCGCTGTTCCACGACAGCGCCGAGATAATCACGGGAGACATGCCGACACCCGTCAAGTATAAAAGCGATACCATGGCGGACGCATACGCGCTATCGGAATCAAGCGCAAAAGAAACTCTTCTGCGCGGTCTGACACCGGAGCTAAAAGAAACATACCGCGGATATCTGAGCTTTGACGACAGAGATGACGCTGAAATAATAAAAGCCGCCGACAAGCTGTCGGCGCTTATCAAGTGCACCGAAGAAATCAATATCGGCAACCGGGACTTTAAAAGCGCCGAGAAGACTATCCGAGACACGCTTAGTAAGTCCGGGCTGCAAAGCGTCGGCTATTTTATGGAAAATATTCTCCCATGCTTTTCCCTCACGCTGGATGAGCTTTCGGAACTTACAAAATAAAAGCAAATGCCGCCGCCTTTATCCTTATCATAAATAAAAAGAGTGAAAACAATTAAGTTTTCACTCTTTTACTTTCAGTAAATATCCTGCTCATCTTCCAGTTCAACATACTCCGCAATATCCTCCAGCTTGCAATTCAGCGCGGCGCACAGCTTATTGAGAGTCTTGGTTTCGGTATTTTTGTTGTTTTTCAGCCTGCTGATGGTTTTGCCGTCAATTCCGTACTTTTCACGCAGTGTATATGTGCTGACACCTTTTTGACTCATCAGTTTCCATAATTTATCAAATACAATCATCGCATGCACCTCTTGCATATATTATGTCGAATTTTGTCGTATTTGTTAAGAGGATATATTCCACTATATAGGAAAATAAGGTAATTTTTTACTTTTTATCGTAAAATTTTACGTCTTTTGCATCAGATGACTGTAAATACGGTAAAAACCGGTGTTATTTCCCTGTTGACAGGCTATCTACTATGTGTTACAATATAGCAGTAATATGTAATAAAGAGTAGAGTGCAGAGGTGATGACATGGAGAATATAACAGAGATGCTGAAAGGAATTTTAGAGGGATGCGTGCTTGAAATAATCAGCCGCAGCGAGACCTACGGCTATGATATTACGCGTCGGCTCAATGCGCTCGGATTTGACGGCGTTTCACAGGCAACGGTATACACAATCTTAATCCGTCTGGAAAAGAATAAACTTATAAGCTCGAAGAAGCTGCGCTCAGAGCTGGGACCTTCGCGAAAGCTGTTCAGTCTTACAAAAGAGGGGGAGACGGAGCTTATCTCATTTTGGGACAGATGGAACTTTATATCATCCAAAATCAACGAACTGGAGGAAACATCGAAATGGCTAATATTTTCAGAATGATTATCGGAGCTAAAGAGGATAAGGCAGCATGGCACAGACTTCAGGCACGCGCCGAGGCACTGCCGCCCGATTATCGGTTTGTATACAAAAAAATGCAGGGATACATGATGAATTTTGCAGGCGGCGACGGCATGGAAGTTGTGGAGCTTTGCAAAAGCATTGCCGAGCTTTTGGAGGAGGGCGCAGCGGACGGAAAGAACGTGCGTGATGTTATCGGAAACAACCCTGCTGAATTCTGCGACGAGCTTATGAAAGACGCGGAAACCTGGACGGGCAAGCTGCGTATATCGCTTAACGACAGCATTGCCAAACGACTGAACTCATAAAAAGCAAAAACGTCAGACTGCTTAACAGTCTGACGTTTTTATTCATTCCGATATTAAACAAAACCCCGCTCAGAGGTGTAACATTTATGCAATTAAAAAAATCAATTTATCTATTTCCTCTTTTGCTGTTAAATACGTAAAGCAAAATCTAACCGCACAGGTAAATTTATACCAATAATGAGCAGATATACTTTATTAAACTTTTTATGCTTGAAGCCGAATGCTTTGCCAAACGGCGCACCCGCAAAAGGTTGGTAGCGACAGGGCGCCGTCGTGAGGGCGTTTACAACCGAGCAGGCGAACCGAGCGTGACCTTTTGCGGAAAGGAGGAGCAGCGGCATGAGCGCGCTCTGACTTTTGAAAAAAGTCGGAGCAAGCGATAAAAAGCTTGCTCCGACGTGGTGCCGGTAACCGGACTCGAACCGGTACGGTATTGCTACCACGGGATTTTAAGTCCCGGGCGTCTGCCAGTTCCGCCACACCGGCACATACGGTTATACCGCGTGCCAATAATTATATACTAAAGTTTATCACTTGTCAACACTGACAAGACGGATATCCGTACATTTTTTGCTCACGGGATCAATGCTTGCAAAAACGCCGCTGAGGATACAGGCGCCTCTGCCGTCCGTTATTTTACTGCGCTCACGGGGATATCTGAAATTATTCACGCAGCACTCGACAGCCTTGCCCAAAACCGCAGTTTTAGCGCCTGTCATGCCGATATCGGTTATATATCCTGTTCCGCACGGAAGTATCTGCGCATCGTTTGTCTGAACATGTGTGTGCGTACCGAACACAAGCGATACATGTCCGTCCAGAAAAAAGCCGAGTGCGCGTTTTTCACTTGTAGCCTCGGCATGAAAATCCACGACTGTGACGGCGGACGTATCAATTACGCCGCCGTCAGGCATACGCTGCCAGCCGTAATTCTCCCGATTGCCGTCGGTTTCGCCCTGGAGCAGGCGCTGAACACACTCAAACGGGTTTTCACACTCATTCATATAAAGTGACCCCGATAAATTTATGACGCGCAGCCGCTCTCTGCCGAAATCCAGAGTAATTTCTCCCCTGCCGGCAGTGTAAGCCGTCGCATTGGCTGGACGGATTATCCGCTTTTGTTCCTCGTGCAGCTCAAGCGCACTCTTTTTCTGAAACGAATGGTTGCCGCCCGTCACAACATCGGCGCCTGCCGCCATTATCGCTTCATATGCAGCAAGGTCAATTCCGTTTCCGAGTGCGGAGTTTTCACCGTTTACGATTACAGCATCCGCCTGAAATTCACGCCTGAGCCGCGGCAGCCTTCTTTCAAGGAGCTCCACGCCCTCGCGGGAGACTACGTCTCCTATACATAATATTTTCATTTATATCTGCTGTTTATTTGCGCCGCGCGGGCATATGCTTCACCAAAGGTGTTATACACCGTGTCGGGAGAACCGTAAAGCTCTACCGGCATCTTCTCCGTCAAAAACTGAGTTTCTATCTGCATATCGGCGTTATAAAGCCCGCCGCCTTGCTCACAGAACGTAAGATAGCTGTCCGCCTCTGTCGGACTGAGACCGACATCATGTATCAGCTCATCGGCGCGGCTTTCGGAATACCTTGCGCTCCACAGCGTCATAAACGCCGCCGCGGCGCCCCTTTTATCCTCCGCAACCGTATTGGAAAGACCCATCGCTGTGCCGAAAAACTCGCCGACATACCTACCCTCATCCGAAAATTTCGGAATCGGCGCCCAGCCTGCTTCAAAATCACCTTTTTCCGGCGTATCACCGAACATAAAAAGAGTATTGCCCGCCTTAAAGGAAAAATCCCCGTCCGCCGTGCCGCCGTCCTTATTGAACAGTGTTCCGAACGCCTCAAATGAATCTATTACCGTCTCGTCAGTAAGCGCGATCGCATACCCTTCGCCTGTCATTCCGCTGCCCTGAATTTTGCCCGCAGAACCGAAGGAAATCCAGCTTTCACACTCCAAAAGTCTGTTGGCAGCCGTATCCATGCCGTTATATATAACAGTCAGCTTATCGGTTGTCCATGAATTTTCCGTATACAGCTTAAACGGGTCATTTTCACCTATCAGCTTTTTATTATACCAGAGCACGCGGCTGTTGCCCCTTGCCGTAAACAGCTTACCGCCTGTCAGTTCAAATATACGCGACGACAGCGGCGCAGAATCGCCGAGCGTCACTATATCCCCGGCACTCTGCATAAGAGACAGCATTGCGGCGCAATCGTTCACCTTTGTACTGATTATATCAGGATTTTTACCCGCCTTTACCGCAATCAGCTGAGAAGAATACAGCGTCCTGTCCGGTCTCAGCGTATAGCTGAGCTTGAGTCCGTATTCCTTTTCAAGCGCGTCAAACCATTGCTTTTCGTCCATGCTTCCGGCAGAAAACGCGCTGTCCTCAGATGTATAAAAGCTAAGCTCCGCCCCGCTCAGCTGCGGGGTCTTGAAAGCAACGATGTTTTGACCGTCAATATCCGCTGTCGGGCGTATATGATCGTTTTTCGTTTTATTTTTAAGATACCGCGCGCCGTCGGTAAGCTCCTCATCGCTCTGTTCATCACCTGCAGTCTGCTGCTCCGGCTCTGTTTTCTCGTCCTGTGCCTTCGTGCTGTCCTGCAAAGGCGCAGACGTTTCCTGCTGACTGCCTTCATTGTCTGACGGCGCCGTCTTAATATTATCCGGTGCACAGGCAAACAGCGAAAGCATAAGCAGCATTGCAGATATCAATGAAAAAGCGCGCCTCATTTGTGTTCAACCCCGCAGTCGCCGCAGCAGGAAGTACAGGAACAGCCGGGAGATTCAATATCATTTTCAATCCCGTTTCTGTCGTAATAGTCCTTGACAGCTGCCTTGACAGCCTCCTCGGCAAGCACGGAACAGTGAACCTTTACGGGCGGCAGACCGTCCAGTGCCTCGATAACCGCTTTATTTGTAAGTTTAAGTGCGTCCTTAACCGACTTGCCTTTGATAAGCTCTGTCGCCATAGAGCTTGTCGCAACCGCCGCACCGCAGCCGAAGGTCTTGAACTTTACATCGGTTATAATATCATTATCTATCTTAAGATACATTCTCATGATGTCGCCGCATTTGGCGTTGCCCACCTCGCCGACACCGTCGGCATTTTCAATCTCGCCCACATTTCTTGGGTTGGAGAAATGATCCATTACCTTATCGCTGTACATACATTTTTTCCTTTCTTATTTATTCTTATTGTCCGGTCTGTTTTCCCATACAGGCGACATTGCCCGAAGTCTGTCCACAACCTTGGGCAATACCTCCAGTATATAATCAATATCCTCATCTGTTGTCTCGTCATTTATGGTAAGGCGCAGCGAACCGTGCGCAACCTCGTGCGTAAGCCCCAGCGCAAGCAGCACATGCGACGGGTCAAGCGAACCGGTAGTACATGCCGAGCCGCTTGAAGCACAGATGCCGTTTAAGTCAAGGAGAAGTATCAGGCTCTCGCCCTCGATATACTCAACACTTATATTTACATTTCCCGGCAGGCGGTGTTCCCTGCCGCCGTTGAGACGTGTATACGGAATATTTTTCAAAATTCCGTCAATCAGGCGGTCACGCATCGCCGTAACGCGCGGGGTAACCTCATCTATATGCGACAGTGTTAGAGACAAAGCCTCGGCAGTGCCTATAATTCCGGCAATATTTTCCGTTCCCGCACGTTTTCCGCGTTCCTGCCCTCCGCCGAGAATGAGATTTTTCGGATTAATTCCGCGTTTCACATACAAAACACCCGTACCCTTGGGACCGCCGAATTTATGTGCAGACAGAGACAGCATATCTATATTTTCCGCTCTCACGTCTATTTTAAGGTGTCCTGCCGCCTGTACCGCGTCGGTATGAAACGGGATTTTATGCTCGCGTGCAATCTCGCCGATTTGTTTTATCGGCTGAATAGACCCGATTTCGTTATTGGCATACATTATCGTGATAAGAATAGTGTCCTCGCGTATCGCCGCACGCAGTGCATCAAGAGAAATAATTCCGTCGCCGTCAACGTCAAGATACGTTGCCTCAAAGCCCTCTTTTTCAAGCGCCTGAACGGTGTGAAGCACCGCATGATGCTCTATTTTAGATGTAATTATATGACCCTTGCCGCGTTTTTTCGCTATTCCGGTTATTGCCGCATTGTCGCTTTCACTGCCGCCGGAGGTAAAAATTATCTCGTTTGGATCACAGTTTAAACACTGCGCAATTTTTTCGCGCGCATGTAGTATAGCAACGGCGCTGTCGCGCCCGATAGAGTAAATGCTGGACGGATTGCCGTAATGCTCTGTAAAATACGGAATCATTTTAGCAAAAACCTCAGGTTTTACGCGGGTAGTTGCCGCATTGTCAGCATATACAAACCTTTTTTCCAATTTATATACTTCCTTTCAGAAACTTTTGATATTCGCTCACTGCCATTTTATCGCAGCGCTCGTTGTATTCATGACCGTTATGTCCCTTTACCCAGGTAAAGGTGACTTTGTGCTTTGAAAGCTGACTGTCAAGACGCTGCCACAGCTCAGGGTTCAGAACAGGCTTTTTGTCCGCCTTTTTCCAGCCGCGAGCTTTCCAGCTTTCCAGCCAACCGAGATTTACAGCGTCGCACAGGTATTTCGAATCGCTGACTACTTCCGCTTCACACGGTTCGCGCAGCGCCTCCAGCCCGCTTATTGCGCCTAAAAGCTCCATGCGGTTATTGGTCGTTTCTTCAAAACCGCCGCTGATACACTTTTCAACGCCGTTATAAATGATTATCGTTCCGAAGCCCCCGGGGCCGGGATTTCCGGAGCAGGCACCGTCAGAATATATTTTTACCCTTTTCATTCAGTCAAGCCTTTCGCGCAGTTCGTCATAAGCCCGGCGCATTGCGCTTGTCAGCTTGTTTGAATTGACCTTATTTAGCTCTGCAAGCGCCGCTTTATCCTCACCGTCTGCCTCCAGCTGCTGTGCAGCAAGCAGGTAATCCGCATTTTCTATCAGCTCCGCCGCCTCATCCAAAAGCTCGGCATCGGTTCCCGACAGCAGCTCCAGACGTTCCGCCTTTTTCTTGTATGTTTCAAGGTCACGCTTAAGCGCCTCATTCTCGTCCTGTATGTTTTTAATGGTTGACTGACTGGACGTCTGTGCGCTTTCATACCTGTCCTGGTAGTACTCTGCCTTGCTGTTTATTTTCCCCTGTATTATAGAGGAAACAACAATAAGTACCAGTGCAAACAGGCAGAAAAGCGTGGTATATATCCAAAGCGTTTTGATATTCTTTTCAAACTGCACCTCGCTTCCGGCGCCCGCGCTGTCTTTATCTTCAGATTTACCGACAGCTTCGCTCACCGGCGCGGTATTTTCATTATTTAAGTTACTTTGAGGCTCAAAATCAGGGCTATTACTTTCCGCCCGCTTTTTCTTTCTGTTAAACAAATTACCTGTCCTCCGCTATGACAGCATTTCAATGAGCTTTTCCAGCTCTGCCGTCGAATTATAGAAAATTTCTATTTTACCCGTATTCTTGGGTGAATGTTTTATTCTCACCTTATTCCCCGTGCCGCTCATGGCGCGCTCTTCCAGTTTCCTGAGCGCAAGCTCAATTTCGGGGTCGGTAGGTTTTGCGGGCTTTTGCCCCTCTTTCAGCTTTTTGACAAGCTCTTCGGTTTTGCGCACCGAAAGCTCATCGGTAATAATTTTGTTTGCCGCAAGAAGGATATCGTCCGCATTTTCAAGCGCGAGCAGTGTGCGGGCATGCCCGGCAGACAGCTCGCCTGTCCTTACAAAATCAAGAACCTGCTCGGGAAGCGACAGCAGACGCAGAGCATTGGCAACAGCGCTTCTCGATTTGGACACCTTGACCGCCACCTGCTCCTGCGTGAGGTTGAAGCTGTCCATCAGCCGCCTGTAACCGCACGCCTCCTCAAGAGGATTCAGGTTTTCACGCTGCAGATTTTCAACAAGTGATATTTCTGACAGCTCCTGCTCATTGTATTCACGCACAATAACGGGCATCTTTGAAAGTCCCGCCAGCTTTGAGGCGCGCCAGCGCCTCTCCCCTGCAATGATGCGGTATCTGCCGTTTTGCAGACGTGTTACAACAATCGGTGAGATAACGCCGTGCTGCTTTATCGACTCCGCCAGCTCTCCCAGCGCCTGCGCGTCAAATTCGCGGCGGGGCTGATTTTTGTCCGGCTCGATATCGTTTATATCAGCTTCGGTCACGGGCTTGTCCGCTATATCAAAGGCATTTTCCTCAAAAAGCGCGTCAAGACCTTTGCCTAAACCCTTTTTCATGCGTTATTCTCCCCTCTCTGGTTACTTAAAAATTCCTTTGCGAGTTCTCTGTATGTAAGCGCGCCCTTGGAATAACGGTCATATGCAAACACCGGCATACCGTGGCTGGGAGCCTCACACAGCCGCACGTTCCTCGGAATTACATTTTTATAAACGCTTGTTCCGAAAAACTTTTTGACCTCCCCTGCCACCTGCAGCGTCAGGTTAAGCCTGCCGTCATACATGGTGAGCAAAACGCCCTCCATGTC
The DNA here is from genome assembly GCA_017937065.1 of Clostridia bacterium. Classification (GTDB taxonomy): domain Bacteria; phylum Bacillota; class Clostridia; order Oscillospirales; family QAKW01; genus RGIG9041. The sequence continues at coordinate 50,840 of JAGBEI010000014.1, forward strand.
AAGCGACGGATTTATCGACTTTTTCACCTGCCGCACGGTATTTATCAGCTTAGACACGCCCTCCAGGGCAAAGTATTCGGGCTGAATGGGAATAAGTATCGTATTTGATGCCGCCAGCGCGTTGAGCGTGAGAAGCCCCAGCGATGGCGGACAGTCAATAAAGATAAAATCGTATAGATGGCGCACCTTGTTAAGCGCGGTTTTGAGCAGATACTCGCGGTTATCCATGACAACCATCTCTATCTCAGCGCCTGCAAGGTCTATATGCGACGGAAGCACGTCAACATCAAAAAACGGCGTTTTAACAATAGCTGATTTCGGCTCGGCGCCGCTTATCAGCACGTCATAAACGCTTGCTTTGATGCCCTTGGGTGATATTCCGTAGCTCGACGACGCGTTGGACTGGCTGTCCATATCCACAAGCAGCACCTTTTTGCCCGCCTCCGCAAGTGCGCAGACAAGATTAACGGTTGTTGTTGTTTTGCCGACGCCGCCTTTTTGATTTACCACTGAAATTATCTTTCCCATTTATATTTCCCTGTATACCTTTTGTTTTGCCGAATATTCATATTCAGCGCTAATTATTGTAACACATTATTAAGTAAAAATAAAGCCTTTTATAATATTTAATAATGTTTCACGTGAAACATTCACGGAAGTCCTGTTTCACGTGAAACAAAATATGCGGTGCAAGCTGTAAAGCCTGCACCGCACGATTATTTATTCAAACATATTCTGCTGCAAGGGCTGCTCCAAGTCGCTGTCCCTTAAAAAGTGCCCGACGGCGGGAATTGCCTTTGTCCTGTAATAGTCGGTGTTTTTAATGCCAGCCTCTTTCGCTGCTTTGACTTCCGTCAGTGTGTTTTTGCCCTTTTGCGTAAACACAATCACGCCCTGCGTCGATTTGGTTGCTTTTACGGGAATAAGCGCGGTATTTATTATCAGCGCCTTGTTGTTGGACGCTGTGAGCAGAAACTCGCAGTCCTCCCTGATAAATACCGCCCGCACAAGCGCAAATTTATCGCAGAAAGCGCCCACAAGCCTTTTGCGGTTGGTCTGTGTGCGGTACGCCGACACAGGCACCTTTGCCGCCCTGCCGTTTTCAAAGAAAAATATCATGTACCCGCTGTAATCAGACGTCGCCGCCATTGCCAGGACCGCCTCGTCCTGCTCCATGGACAGCTTTGCGGGCACATAGTCGCCCAGCGCGCTTGCCTTCGTGTCGTCAAACTCGCTCACGCGCGTTTTGTAAGCGCAGTGCATATTCGTAAAAAATATCAGCTCCTGCGCGTTGCTGCTTTCAAAGCTCTGCCAAAGCCTGTCCCCGTCCTTGAAGCTCTGCGCGCTGTTCATTCTCAGCGACTGCGGCGTTATCTTTTTGAAATATCCCTGCTCGGACAAAAACAGCGTAACGCCGTAATCCTCCACATGCTCCTCAATATCCGCCGCGTCATCCTGCTCGTCATAGACAAGCTCGCTTTTGCGCTCGCTCGGATACTGCTTTTTAATGCGCTTCAAATCCTCGATTATTATTTTGTGCTGCTTCTTCCTGTCCGCAAGCACGCCCTCCAGCTGTGCAATTTCCGCCTTTAGCTGCTCGACTTCCTCCAGGCGCTTTAAAATATACTCGCGGTTTAAATGCCGCAGCCGGATGTTTGCGATATATTCCGCCTGCACCTCGTCAATGCCGAAGCCTATCATAAGGTTAGGCACAACCTCGTCGTCATGCTCCGTCTCGCGCACAATTTTGACCGCCTTGTCGATGTCCAGCAAAATCGTCTGAAGTCCCTGTAAAAGATGCAGCTTTTCCCGCGCCTTGCCCAGTGAAAAGTACGTGCGCCGCTTTATGCACTCGGTGCGAAACGCCAGCCACTCGTCAATAATCTCCCTGACCGAAAGCACGCGCGGCACGCCGCCCACCAGTATATTGAAATTGCAGCCGAAGCTGTCCTCCAGCGGCGTCATTTTGTACAGCCGCGCCATGGTCTTGTCGGGGTCTGTCCCGCGCTTCAGCTCAATACGAATTTTAAGCCCCGACAGGTCGCTCATGTCCTTTACGTCGGAAATTTCCCTTAGCTTGCCCGCCTTTACAAGGTCTACAATCTTGTCGATTATCGCCTCAATGGTGGTCGTGTACGGGATTTCGGTGACGATAATGCTTCCCGATTTCTCGTCAATGCCGTACTTTGCGCGTATGCGCACGCTCCCCCGCCCTGTCGTATAAATCTGCTCGATGTCCGACTTGTTCATCAGAATCCGCCCGCCCGTAGAAAAATCGGGCGCGGGCATGGTCAGCGCAAAATGGTGTTCGGGGTTTTTGAGGTACTCAATGACCGTGTCGCACACCTCGGCGAGATTGAACGAACAGATGTTCGACGCCATGCCGACCGCAATGCCCTGATTTGGCGTTGTAAGTATCGTCGGGAACGTGACGGGCAGCAGCGACGGCTCGGTCGTCGAGTTGTCGTAGTTGGGCACAAAATCCACCGTCTGCTTGTCGATATCGTCAAACAGCTCGCGGCAAATCGGCGCCAGTCCCGCCTCGGTGTAACGCGATGCGGCATACGCCATGTCCCGCGAATAATATTTTCCAAAATTTCCCTTTGAATTAATAAACGGATGCGGCATCGCCTCATACCCGCGCGTCAGCCGCACCATCGTCTCGTAAATCGCGCTGTCGCCGTGCGGGTTGAGCTTCATTGTAGCGCCGACGATGTTGGCACTCTTCTGCCGCCCGCGCAAAAGCCCCATGCCGTACATGGTATACAACAGCTTGCGGTGCGCGGGCTTCAGTCCGTCGATTTCGGGAATCGCGCGCGACATGATAACGCTCATCGCATACGGCATGTAGTTGGTTTCCAGTGTCTGCGTTATCGGTCTCGGTATCGGCTCGCAGTAAACGTATTCTTTTTGTACAGATTTTTTCTTTTTTGCCATATTTTTACTCCAAAAGAAGTTTTTAACAAATTATAATTATTGTGGACAAACAATGTGGGGCATAGCGCAAAACGACGGGAACATACTGGGCTTTGCGCCGGCTAACGCAGCCGCAAATCGTGTATATATTTTCCGTAAGGCTTTGCGCCTCTGCTGCAAGCCGCAAATCACGCTCTGCAGAATATCATTGCGCTGCGGCATACAGTCTGCGCAAAATGCCGGCAGACACGCGCGCTCCGCCTTAAAATCAGGATAAGTCCACGTCGTCCAGATACTTATAGCCGTTGTCGGCAATAAAGTCCTTTCTGCCCTGGAGATTGTCGCCCAGCAGAATGTCGAACATCTGCGCGGTCGCCTGCGCGTCGTCGGGGGTCACCTTGATAAGCCTCCGCGTTTCGGGGCTCATGGTGGTAAGCCACATCATGTCCGGCTCGTTCTCACCCAAGCCCTTGGAGCGCATGACCGTGCACTTTTTGCCGCTGTGAGAAGCGACGATTTCGTCCTTGTCTCTGTCCGACCACGCAAACAGCGGCGCGTCCAGCCCCTGCACCGTTATTTCAAACAGCGGCGACTCTGCAATGTATACATATCCCTGCTCGATAAGGCTGGGCGTTAACCGATACAGCATCGTCAAAATCAGCGTACGTATCTGAAACCCGTCCACGTCCGCGTCGGTGCAGATGATTACCTTGTTCCAGCGCAGATTGTTTATGTCAAAATTTTGTAAATCTTTGGTATTTTTGTTTTTAATTTCCACGCCGCAGCCTAAAATTTTAAGCAGGTCAACGATAATGTCGTTTTTGAAAATCTTGTCGTACTCCGCTTTCAGGCAGTTGAGGATTTTGCCGCGCACCGGCATAATCGCCTGAAAAAATGAGTCCCTGCCCTGCTTGCAGGAGCCGAGAGCCGAGTCGCCCTCGACGATATACAGCTCGCGCTTTGAAACGTCCTTTGTCTCGCAGTCGACAAATTTCTGTATGCGGTTGGTGATGTCCAGCGAGCCGGACAGCGTTTTTTTGATGTTGACGCGCTCGCGCTCGCTCTTTTCGCGCGCGCGCTTGTTAATCAGTATTTGGTTTGCGATTTTCTGCGCGTCAAGCTTGTTTTCGATGAGGTAAATTTTCAGGTTGCGGCGCAGAAAATCGGTTGTGCACTCTTGGATAAATTTGTTAGTAATTCCTTTTTTTGTCTGATTTTCATAGCTTGTCTGGGTGGAAAAGCAGTTTGAGACGTAAACAAGACAGTCGGCTATGTCCTGAAAGGTGATTTTCGCCTCGCTCTTGTTATACTTGCCCTCTTGTTTTAGATATGCGTCAAATTCCGCCACAAATGCGGAGCGCAGAGCCTTGTCCGGTGCGCCGCCGTGCTCCAAAAAGCTGGAGTTGTGGTAGTATTCTATAAGGTTTGCGGTGTTGGAAAAGGTGAACGCGCAGGACAGTCTGACCTTGTATTCGGGCTTGTCCGCACGGTCGCGCCCGCGCCGCTCGTCCTCCCACATGATGACGGGTGTCATCGCGCTGTCCCCCGCCGTTTCGGCAATATAATCGGAAATGCCGTTTTTATAATGGAATTCTTTGGTAACAAATCCATTTTCTGTCTCGTGGCGGAAAATAAAGGTCACGCCCGCGTTGACAATCGCCTGTTTTTTGAGAATATCCTCAAAATATTCGGGCTCAATGGAAATATCTGTAAATACCTCAAGGTCGGGTTTCCAGCGGGTGACGGTGCCTGTGCGCCTGCCCGACACGTCCTCCTCGTGCAGACCGCCGACGTTTTCGCCCTTTTCAAAGCGGAGGGTGTATTTTTTGCCGTCGCGGTAGACGGTGACGTCCATGTATTCGGACGAGTACTGCGTGGCGCACGCGCCCAGACCGTTAAGTCCGAGTGAATATTCGTAGTTTTCGCCTGAGATGTTGTTGTATTTTCCGCCCGCGTACAGCTCGCAGTAGACGAGCTCCCAGCTGTACCGCCCCTCTTTGCTGTTGTAGCCGACGGGGCAGCCGCGCCCGAAGTCCTCGACTTCGATGGAGTGGTCGGCAAAGGCGGTGAGAATGATTTTGCTGCCGTAGCCCTCTCTTGCCTCGTCGATGGAGTTGGATAAAATTTCAAAGGCGGAGTGCTTGCAGCCCTCCAGACCGTCCGAGCCGAAGATGACGGCGGGGCGTTTGCGCACGCGGTCTGCGCCTTTGAGGGAGGTTATACTTTCGTTGTTATAATTGTTTCGGGGCATGTTTTAAGTCCTTTTTATTTACTGAATGTAATATTTATTGTATAATATACTTATTGTAACTTATTTTTGCGGTCTGTGCAATATTATACTATTTTAAAATCATGTTGTCAAATATGGTATACTCATTTCATAATCTGTTGCTTTGATTGACAATATTAATCAAATATTTTATAATATAAATAGTATTAGCTAACGGTGAGCAGGTCAAGTAAGGAAGGATTTATATATGACTGAACATAAAATAATATTCGGCGATAGTCGTTCGCTGAATCAAATTTCGGATAAAGCCGTGCAGTTGATCATAACCTCGCCTCCGTATTGGCAATTAAAAGATTACGGAACAGAAGATCAAATCGGCTTTAATGACAGTTATGAGGAATACATAAATAACCTTAACCTTGTTTGGAAAGAGTGCAATCGTGTTTTAGCCGATGGCTGCAGACTTTGTATAAATATCGGGGATCAATTTGCCCGCTCTGTGTATTATGGCAGATATAAAGTTATTCCTATTCGAACTGAAATAATTCGTTTTTGTGAATCGTTAGGCATGGATTATATGGGTGCCATTATTTGGCAAAAGCCCACCACAATGAACACTTCCGGCGGCGGTGCAGTTATGGGCAGCTTTCCGTATCCCCGAAACGGAATACTAAAAATGGATTATGAGTTTATTTTGATATTTAAGAAATTGGGAAACGCACCTAAACCGACCCCCCAGCAAAAAGCTGATTCAAAAATGACTAAAGAGGAATGGAATCAGTACTTTTCGTCGCATTGGATTTTTAACGGAGTAAAACAAATGGGACACATTGCGATGTTTCCCGAAGAGCTGCCCAAACGATTAATTAAAATGTTTTCTTTCGTTGGCGAAACCGTTCTTGATCCGTTTGCCGGAAGCGGTACTACGTCTTTAGCGGCTAAAAATTTAGGCAGAAACTCAATAGGATATGAGATAAATAAAACTTTTGCGCCTATTATCAAGGAAAAGCTTTGTGCCGACCAATTAAGTATATATGATAATAATTCACAAATTACTTTTCTTGAAGATAATGAAGGGATAAAGCATACATTTGAAGATTTGCCGTATCTGTTTTGTGACCCACATAAAATGGATAAAAAGGTAGATATTGGAAAACTGCAGTTTGGTTCAAGGATTAACAATAATAAACAAAAACCCAAAAGCCTTTTTACAGTGAAAAACGTATTAAGTGCAAATACAATAGAGCTCAACAACGGTCAGATTGTTAAACTCTTAGGTATAAAGCCCATACCCCAGTATGAAGCTGAAGCGATAAACTTTTTGCAAAATATATTCAGAAAAAGGAAAGTTTTTTTAAAGTATGATTCAGAAAAATACGACAGCAAAAGCGAGCCGTTATGTTATGTATACCTTGACAACAAAACCTTTGTAAATAACCATTTGGTCAGAACAGGATATGTCAATGTCGATACTGATAACGAATATAATTGTAAGAAAAAATTTTTAGCTTCTATCCCGGTATGAAATAGGCGGAGGTGCAAACCTCCGCCTAAATTTATTCCTCGACTTCAATAGTTAAGCCTGCTTTCTTTTTTGTATAATAGATCATATTTACTTTGATATCCTCCGACAAGCGCCGCATGGTTTTGTATGTATCAGGCTTTATAGAATATGCGGTTTTTCCGACATACCCGTCAATTCCACGGGCTTCTTCCTCAGGATTGGCTAATCTGTAATTCTCTCCCCTGATTTCAGCAAGTTTACACAGAATTGCCTTCTGAACATACAATCCGTTATATGTTTTAGAGATGACCAAGTCCTCCACCCATTTTTGAATCATTTCCCTGTCAATCAGCTTAATGGCTTCCTTCAGATTTTCCACCTGAGCAAAAATTCTGTTTGTTGCCTCTTCAATAGCTTTCGGGTAATGCTCTAAATACCAGCTTCTCCAACTGTCAACAGAAACCGTATCACAGCTTCTTTCGTATTCGGGGAACAGCTCGGAGAGCTGACCGACTACTCGCGGGCGTGTTCCCTGCGCATTTTGATTTGCCCAGTTAATCAGCTGGGACGTGTATTTGGGAAAATTTGGATTTTCGCTGCCGTTAAGGGTTATTATTTCCTCGTTTTTAATTGTAAATTTCATCATTTTGTACCTTTAAAGTTTTTTGTTATTATTTTCTGCACTTAACAAGTCAACATTCTTATTATCTCTATAACTTCTCATGATTTAAACAGATTTTTCTCTCATATATAATTGACATAATCAATTTAATCTGCGAAATGTTGGTATAAGCCCTAAAATATAATCCGCAGACACATTATAATACTTACAAAATATGATTAATATATCACTCGGCAATACGCGAAGCCCATTTTCATAACGCTCATATGATTTTTTTGAAATGCAGGCAATTTCAGCACATTCCCGCTGTGTCAAATCGTTATCTTCTCGCAAGTCTCTCAATCTATTCATGCTATCCCTCTGTATAGATATTTCTTATTGACATTATAGACAGTTTGGTCTATAATAAAACCAAAAATAGACCATATAGTATATTAGCATTCAATATAATTTCCTAAATTCATTAATTAACCCCAAAACATAATCTGCTGAAACATTATAATATTTGCAAAACTTTATCAAAACGTCAGTGGGCAATACATTTTGACCATTTTCGTATCTCTCATATGATTTTTTTGAAATATAAGCTATCTTTGCGCATTGTTCCTGCGTCAAATTGTTATCCTCTCTTAAATCTCTTAATCTATTCATAGCTATTTCTCTTTCTTAATCTCAGTTACTTATAATATAGTCTATATGGTCTATTTTGTGTGAAAATTAGACTATTTAGTCTACAAAAATAAAAAGGAAAAAAATGGAACTTCGTTTAAAAGAAATAAGAATACAATACGGTTTTACAAAAAAAGAAATCGCCGATATAATCGGCGTTTCAATTATAAAATATTTTCTTTACGAAAATAAACTTTTAAAAATAAATGCAAATGAATTAATAACTCTAAGTCAACATTTCAACATATCCATTGATTACGTAATAGGCTTGTCAGACGAATGTAAACCACTATACGGAGAGGATAATCTATCATGAATAATACTATACGTTTAAAACAAATCCGCAAACAAAACCACATGACACAAAATCAGGTCGCAGAGGCGGTCGGGCTTTCAACGCGCCACTATCAAAAGCTCGAAAATTTGCAGTCAGACATCAAGCTCTCACAAATTGTAAAATTCTGTAAATTTTTCAATGTCAGCATCGCCTATTTTTTAGGCGAAACAGACGAATTTACAACCTACTATTAAACACAAAACCGACATGAAATGGGGCTTTTACTTTATGGACAACGAAACAGAAAAGCTCATAAAGCTCTCGGAGGAATTGCTCGCGGTGGAAAACGACAGAAACGCGGGCATTTTCGGCTGCACGCTTGACGAGCTAAAAAAGCATCTTGACACTGTAATTGAACAGAGCTGATTTTTCCATTAAAAAACACACGGAAAATTTCCGTGTGTTTTTTACTTCATTATTATATATATACTATTCCGCTGTCAACTCCGCGCTCTCGTCCGCTTTTTCAGCCTCCGCGCTCTCCTCCTTCTCGGTGCGCGAAATATCAATAATCCGCACGCCCTCCTCCAGCCGCACAATCCGCACGCCCTGGGTAGTCCGCGAAATTACCGGAATTTCACTCACCGCAGTGCGCAGCACAACGGCGCCCGACGTCAGCAGCAGTATATCGTTATTATCGTCAACGACGCTTATCGCCGCGATTTCTCCCGTCCGCTCGGTGATGTTATAATTCATAATGCCCTTGCCGCCGCGCGTCTGCATTCTGTATTCCGAAATCGCGGTGCGCTTTCCGTAGCCCTTTTCGGTGACGGAAAGCAGCGTCGCGTTTTCCCGCTCAACCGCCATTCCGACAACATAATCGTCATCGTCCAGGCGTATTCCGCGCACACCGCGCGTCACCCTGCCCATGCTGCGCACATCGTTTTCATTAAACCTAATCGCCTTGCCGCAATGGGTTGCCAGAATTATATTATCGTCCCCCGTCGTGCGCACAACGGACTTCAGCTCGTCGCCCTCATCCGTTATAATCGCAATCACGCCGCTTTTGCGGATATTGGCATAATCCATTATCGGCGTTTTCTTTACCGTTCCGTTTCGCGTTGACATAAGCATGTACTCGCCGTCGTTGAACTCGCGCACGCGAATCATGGACGTGACCTTTTCTCCCGACATGAGCGGCAGCAGGTTTATAACATTAGTACCCTTTGAAAACCGCGAGCCTGCCGCTATCTCAAAGCCGCGGCTTTTATAGGCGCGCCCCAGGTTGGTAAAAAACAAAATCGTATCATGCGTCGAGCCGACAAACATCTCGCGGACAACGTCCTCCTGCTTGGTGGTCATGCCGCGCACGCCCACGCCGCCGCGGTGCTGCGAGCGGTACTCGGAAACGGCAATTCTCTTGACATATCCCGCGTTTGTCAGCGTAAACACGCAGTCCTCAACGGGAATCAAGTCCTCGTCCTCAATTCCCACCTCGCCGACGCCGATTTCAGTGCGGCGCGCGTCACCGTACTTGCGTTTGATTTCCAAAAGGTCGGTCTTTATTATCTCAACCACGCGGCTGTCATGCGCCAAAATGTCCTCCAGCTCCGCAATTTTCTGCTCAAGCTCGGCGTATTCGCTTTCAATCTTGTCGCGCTCCAGACCGGAAAGCTGACCCAAACGCATATCCACAATCGCCTGCGCCTGCACGTCGTCCAGCTCAAAGCGCTCCATAAGCGCCGTTTTCGCATCGGTTATAGACTTGCTCTTTTTGATTATCTCTATAACCTCGTCGATATAGTCAATCGCCTTTATGAGACCTTCCAAAATATGGGCGCGGGCGCGCGCTTTTGCAATATCAAACTGCGTGCGGCGGATAATGACGCTTTTTTGGTGCTTTACATACTCGGACAGAATTTCCTTGAGGTTGAGCACGCGCGGCACGTTATTTACAAGCGCTATCATTATCGCCGAGCAGGTCACCTGCATATCTGTGTATTTATATAGCTGGTTTAGGACAACCTGCGGGTTTGCCTCGCGCTTCAGCTCGACAACAAAGCGCAGTCCGTCCTTATCGCTCTCGTCGCGGATATCGGAAATGCCGGATATACGCTCGCCCTTAACCTCCTCCGCTATCTTCTCGATAAGCGCGCTTTTACGGATACCGTAGGGTATCTCAGTCACGGCAATTCTAAAGCGCCCGTCCTTATACTCCTCGATTTCCGCCTTGGCGCGGACATAAATCTTGCCGCGGCCCGTGCGGTAGGCGTTGCGGATACCCGTCTTGCCCATGATTATGCCGCCCGTCGGGAAATCGGGGCCTTTTATGTATTCCATAAGCCCGTCGATATCAAGCTCGGGGTTTTCCATCAGCGCGATGGTACCGTCGATAACCTCGTTTAGATTATGCGGCGGAATTTCGGTCGCCATGCCGACGGCAATGCCCGACGAGCCGTTGACAAGCAGGTTGGGAAAGCGCGCCGGCAGCACCGACGGCTCCTGTCCCTTATCGTCAAAGTTGGGCACGAAATCAACCGTGTCCTTGCGGATATCGGTCAGCATTTCCAGCGCGATTTTTTTCATGCGCGCCTCTGTATAACGGTAAGCCGCGGGCGGGTCGCCGTCAATCGAACCGAAGTTGCCCTGTCCGTCAACAAGCGGATAGCGCAGAGAGAACGTCTGCGCAAGGCGCACCATGGCGTCATAAACCGACGCGTCGCCGTGCGGATGGTAATGACCCAGCACGTCGCCGACTGTTGTAACCGATTTCCTGTAAGGCTTGTCGGGGGTAAGCCCCGCCTCAAACATTGTATAGAGTATGCGGCGGTGAACGGGCTTCAGTCCGTCGCGCACATCGGGCAGCGCGCGGCTGACAATAACGCTCATCGCGTAGTCCAAAAACGCGCTGCGCACCTCTTTTTCAACGTCAATTTCAATGACGTTCTGACCCTCAAAGCTTATTTCACTGCTGTGTTTAACTTCTTCCATTTTTATCTCCTAAACCGACGGTAATTAAACGTCAAGATTTCTGACAAACTGCGCGTTCTGCTCGATAAACTCGCGGCGCGGCTCTACCTTTTCGCCCATGCAGAGCGTGAAAATCTCGTCCGCAAGCACGGCGTCCTCCATTGTCACCTTGACAATGGTGCGCTTTGTGGGGTCCATTGTTGTCTCCCAAAGCTGTTCAGGGTTCATCTCGCCCAGACCTTTATAGCGCTGGACAAGGCAACCCTCGCCCATCTCCGCCAGTATTTTGTCGCGCTGATCGTCGCTGTAAGCATATGCCGCCTTGTTCTTTTTCATGATTTTGAAAAGAGGCGGCTGCGCAAGATAGACATGCCCTTCCTCGATGAGCGGGCGCATAAATCTGAAAAAGAAGGTCAGAAGCAGCGTTCTGATATGCGAGCCGTCAACGTCGGCATCCGCCATGATGATAACCTTGCCGTAGCGCAGCTTTTCAAGGCTGAAATCAGCGCCGATATTGGTGCCGAGCGCCGTGATGACGGGCTGGAGCTTATCGTTGCCGTAGACCTTGTCAATGCGCGATTTTTCGACATTGAGCATTTTTCCCCAAAGCGGCAGGATTGCCTGGAAGCGGCGGTCGCGCCCCTCCTTTGCCGAGCCGCCCGCCGAGTCACCCTCGACAATATAAATTTCGGTGAATTTATTGTCCTTGAGCTGGCAGTCAGCAAGCTTGCCGGGCAGCGCGGAGGTGCCCGAAAGCGCGCTCTTTCTCGCGGTCTCCCGCGCGCGGCGTGCCGCCTCCCTTGCGCGGCTGGCGTTAAACGCCTTATCTATGATTATTTTCGCGCTTTTCGGGTTTTCTTCAAAATATTCCGTCAGCTTTTCGTTCATCAGTGAGGTTACAAGACCCGTAACCTCGGAATTGCCCAGCTTTGTCTTGGTCTGACCCTCAAACTGTGCCTCCTCAACCTTGACGGACACGATTGCGGTCATTCCCTCGCGCACGTCCTCGCTGGAAAGATTTTCGTCCTTTTCCTTTAAAATTCCTTTTTTGCGGGCATAGGCGTTTATATTTCTTGTCAGCGCAGTTTTAAAGCCCGTCTCATGCGTACCGCCGTCCAAAGTGTGGATATTATTGGCAAAGGACAAAAGCGTCTCGTCGTAGCGATTTGTATACTGGAACGCAATCTCCGCCACAGCGCCGTTTTTCTCGCCGCTCATGTAGATAACGTCCTCATGGGTGGCTTCCTTATTCTTATTAATGTATTTTACAAACTCGCGGATACCGCCCTCATAGCACATTTTTTTACTTTTGGCGGGATTTTCGCGCATATCGGCAATTTCAATAGACAGACCGGCGTTTAAAAACGCCTGCTCGCGCACGCGCTTTAAAAGCACGTCATAATCATATTCCAGCGTCTCAAATATTTCATCGTCCGCCAAAAAGCGCACTTTAGTGCCCGTTTTGTCCGTATCGCCTACGATTTTCAGCTCATCTGTAATCTTTCCGCGCTCATACCTCTCGCGGTAAACGTGGGTACCGTCCGAAACCTCAACCTCAAGCCACTGAGACAGCGCGTTTACAACGGACGCGCCGACGCCGTGCAAGCCGCCCGACACCTTATACCCGCCGCCGCCGAATTTTCCGCCTGCGTGCAGAACGGTGAAAACGAGGGTTACTGCCGGAACACCGTGCTTTTTATTGATACCGACAGGGATTCCACGTCCGTTATCCTCAATTTCAATAATATTTTCCGGCAGGATTTTTATTGAAATGTGCGAGCAGAAGCCTGCCAGCGATTCATCAATCGAGTTATCCAGTATTTCATACACCAGATGATGAAGACCCCTTGCCGACGTCGTTCCGATATACATGCCCGGACGCTTGCGAACCGCCTCCAGTCCCTCCAAAACCTGTATTTGGTTTTCGTCGTAGTTTGCTTGTATCTTTGTTTCAGACATTTTTTTCTCCTTTTTGTCTATTCATATCAATGACCCCTTGATAAAAATATATATCAAAATTCCGAACTTTCCGAACTTTTGTTCAGAAAATCACTTCGTTTAAGCAGTGTTGTTGTTGAAATCTGCGAGATAAAAACATGCAGTCCGTGCCCGTCGTCATAGACAATAAAGGACTTGGGCAGCTCGTTTGTGACATAGGTCAGCCTTCCCGACTTTTCAAAATGCGTTAAAAATTCCCGCGTTCTTCCTGCCACCGTCGTTTTGTCTATATCATAAATGCCGATAACGCCTGATTTTCTGATTACAACATTATTTCCCAAATGCAAATACATTAAACTATCCTGCCGTCCTTCACTTTCAGAATATTTCCGCGGTTTTTTACCTTTTGCGTCTCACATGTGGAAAGTATACACTGCGCGTTATGAAGTCCGTCAAGAATAAACGCACGGCGCGTTCTGTCAAGCTCTGAAAGAATATCATCAAGTATTACAACGGGATATTCACCGCACTTTTTATAAATAACTTCACTCTGAGCAAGTATCAGCGACAGCACGGCTGAGCGTATCTGTCCCTGTGAGCCGAAATATTTCAGGCTCTTTCCGCTGTTCAGCACAAGAAAATCATCCTTCTGCACCCCGCTCTGAGTCAGCTGAAAAGAGATATCCGAGCTGCGTTTTGAAACAAGGCGGGAAAAAATCGCCTTTTCCATCTGTTCAATGCTCTCAACAGTCTTTGAAAACTGGTTTATATACAAAAGCTTAAGCTTTCCTTCACCCTTGGACATGCGCCCGAAAATATCCCGCGCAAACGGCTCCAGGCTTTCAAGATACCGTGCGCGGGCAACGGATATATATGCCCCCTCCTGCGCAAGCTTTCTGTCATAAATATCAAGGAGCTCTTCTCCCGAAAAACCATCTGACAACATGTTCAGCTTTTTCAGCAGCGCGTTTTTCTGCATCAAAACCTTCTGATAGCGCAAAAGCGAATCGGTATATTTTACATCAAGCGAACACAGCGCCATATCCATAAAGGAGCGGCGCTTGTTAGGTCCCTCTTTAATGATGTTCAAGTGGTCGGGCGTAAATACAATAGACAAAAACTCGCCGATAAGCTCACGGTTTTTTGAAACTGAAAGACCGTTTTTTTTCAGCTCCTTGGATCTGTCCCTGAAAATCTTAATTTCTATTTTACAGGGAACGCCGCCGCTTTCATATTCAAGACAAATACATGCGCTGTCACTGCCGTATTTTACAAGCTGTTCCTCACGGCAGCTGCGGAAAGACTTCAGGTACGAGCAAAATGCGATACTTTCCAAAATATTCGTCTTTCCCTGTGCATTTTTTCCCGAAAGCACATTGACGCCGTCCTTAAAGTATATTTTTTCAAACTGTATATTTCTGAAATTTTTCAGCGTCAGAGTTGAAATTTTCATTTGAGGTCAAGATTTAAGCGCATGGGAAGAACCATTGACAGAAAATCCTCACCCTCAACCGGCTCTAAGATAATCGGAGTCAGCTCGGAACACAGACGTATGAGAATTTCCTCCGCATCGCATGCCGAGAGCGCCTCCAGCATAAATTTATTGTTGAATCCGACCGTCAGCTTTTCCTCGAAATTGGGCACGTTTATCACGTCGGTAAACTTTCCTATGTTGGACGCTGTGGATATTTTCACCGTGTCGAAGTCAAAATCGCACCTTATAGGGCTTTTTATCGCATTGCTGGTAATAAGAGCCGCCCTGTCTATCATTGAGCGCAGCTGACGCGTTTTAACCCGTACCTTGAATTTAAAGTCGGCGGGGATTACCTTTCTGTAATCCAGAAACTCACCTTCAAGCGTGCGTGATATCATTACAAAGTTGTCGTAGCAGAACATTACATTCTTTTCGGAAACGCAGATGCGGATATTGTTCTCGCTCTCCTCGGGCAGTATATTCAAAAGCTCCTTGAGAGTTTTTGCAGGAACAATAAATTTACTTATATCACCGTTTTTATATTCAAAGCTCTCTCTTTTGAGCGCAAGCCTGTACTGATCAAGTCCGACTGCGCTTATAAAGCTCTCACTGTCGTTTATTTCAAACAGAATTCCTGTCAAAATCGGCTTGAGATCGGTCTGTGACGCAGCATAAACGGTGTGCTTTATAAGTCTTTTAAAAGCGGATACGGTAAGCTCAACACGGTTTTCGTCACTGACAGACGGAATTTCCGGAAAATCCTCGGGAGAAACGCCCATGATATTGAAAACCGTTCCGCCGCAGGAAATTTTTATCTGATAGCTTTCGTCCGCCTCTATATAAACGTCTTCTCCTCCGGGAAGCTTTCTTACAATATCTCCGAAAAGCTTTGCGGGAAAAATAATCGTTCCGTTTTCAACGGTATTTGCGTCAAAAACCGCGCTTATTGCCACATTGAAGTCGTAGGCGGACATTTTTATCTTTCCGTCCTTTATCTCGGCTTTAATTCCTTCAAGCGCTGTAATTGTGGATTTTACGGACGCTGCCTTTGAAACTACGTTAACAGCATCACTGAGCTTGTCTCTCTGACAGGAAAAGTTCATCTTCATTTCCTTTCTGTTCTAAACTTTAAAGAAGTATAAGCAGTAGAAGCCGTTAATTTGTTTAAAACATTAAATACGTCTCTTGCTGCCTTAAAAAGAGCTGTTTAAATTTTTAAAAAAGAGTTGTTCAAAAATCAAAAATTATAAACACGACAGATTTTTCGGTTTTTTCGGTTTTTGAAACGGTGGAAAACGATTAAAAACTTGTTTATAACTTTGTTTAAAATTCCTTCTTTATATTTTCCATCATTTCATGGATTATCTGGTTGAATTTTGAGTCCGTTTCCAGCTTATCCTCTATAACCTTTATTGAATGGAGCACCGTGGAATGATTTTTTCCTCCGAACTCGTCTCCGATGATGGAAAGCGATGTGTCGGTCATTTCGCGGGTTATGTACATTGCGACCTGTCTTGCAATCAGAATTTCCGCTTTACGCTTGGCACTGTAAATATCCTCCTTTGAAATGTTGTAGTAGCGTGAAACATGGTCTACAATCATTTCGGGAGTTATTGTTGTGTTCACGTTTTCTTTTATAACGGACTGAATTACATTTTGAATAATGCCGATTGAGGGAGGCTGGTCGCTGAAAATGAGTGAATAAGCCTTTATTTTCTTGACGGCGCCTTCCAGTTCGCGGACATTGTTTTTGAGCTTTGTTGCAATATAGGCAATAACGTCGTCCGAAAGATTGAGGCTGAGAGATTCCGCCTTGCGTTTTATTATAGCAACGCGCGTTTCGTATTCGGGAGGCTGAATATCGGCGATAAGTCCCGATTCAAAGCGTGTTTTAAGCCTGTCCTCAAGCGTTGCCATATCCTTGGGCGGACGGTCTGACGTGACTATTATCTGTTTTTTCGCCTCATACAGCGCTTCAAAGGTGTGGAAAAATTCAAGCTCGGTAGAAACCTTTCCGCTGATAAACTGAATATCATCAACCAGGAATACGTCCACATACCTGTATTTATTGCGAAACTCAGCCTGCTGGCTGTTGCGTATCGCCTGTATTATCTCGTTCATGAATTCTTCGCCCTTGACAAGCATTATGGTAGACTCAGGGCGGTTTTTCTTTATTTCGTTTGCAATCGCGCACAGAAGATGCGTTTTCCCCAGTCCCGATCTTCCGTATATGAAAAACGGGTTGTAAGCGCCCGCCGGATTGTTTGCGACTGCGATAGAGGCGGCATGTGCAAATTTGTTTTCGTCGCCGACTACAAAATTTTCAAATGTCAGCTCCTCGTTAAGATTTCCTATTTCCTTTTCCTCAAATTTGAAATCCTGAGCGTCCTTTATCTGAAGCGGATTGGAAACCTTGCGGCTGACGTCTTCCTCAGACAAAATAACCGCTGTCACGTCAAAGCCCATGGCCTCGGACAGCGCTCTTTCGATTTCGTCTTTAAATTTATTGTTTATAAGTACCTTCTGAAAGTTGGACTGTGCGTAAAGATAAGCCGTATCATTCTCAAAACGGATAGGGCGCAAAAGCTTTATCCAGCTTTCGTATGATGTTATAGTAATTCTGTCTTTGATTATAGACAGTGCCTTTTCCCATACATCATTAAATGAATCCATGTCAATTCTCCTTATTATTTATACATCTTAAATTATACCATACAAAAATGGAATTTGCAACCTATTAATATAACTATATATTTAGTACTAATATATATATTATATGTTAAAAATGCGTATAAGAGGGTTGAAAAGCGTTTGTCGGCGTGATAGACTTTTATATAAAGGAGGGCTGTCTTCATGATAAAAAAGGCGGACAGAAACGATTTAAACGCCGTGACAGAGCTTATGCTTTGTTTGTGGAAAGGACACGACAGAAAAGAGCTTGAAAAGGAAAATGAACGGCTGCTTTCAAGTGAAAATGACGCTGTATTTTTATATTTCGACAAAGAAAATGCCGCGGGCTTTGCCCAGTGCTCTTTGCGGCATGACTATGTTGAGGGCACAAAAAGCTCCCCTGTCGGTTACCTTGAGGGTATATTTGTAGCTGAGCAGTACCGCGGCAGGGGTGCGGCATCCCTGCTTTTGTCGGCGTGTGAAAATTGGGCAGAGAACATGGGCTGCCGTGAGTTTGCAAGCGATTGTGAAATATCCAACAGTGCAAGTTTGAAATTTCATTTAAAGCTCGGTTTTGAAGAGGCAAACAGAATAATCTGTTTTAAAAAATATATATGAAAAGAGCAAAAGGGAGACGCTTCGTAAGAGGATAGTCTCCCTTTGTTTACAGAAAAAACGGCATAACCCGAAGCTATGCCGTCTTGAAACGAAAACAGTAATTTTACCTTTTTTAATATTTTACCGAACGCAGAGATACAAGATGCTTACCTATTTCGGAGAGATAGACAAGCCCTGCGCGTCTGAGCTCAACAGGTCCGGGAATTGAAATCTCAAAGTTTAAGTTTCCTCTGTAATTCACGTCGTCAAGCGCCTTCATGAAATCCTCCCAGTTAATTCGCATAGGCTTCATTCCGTGAGGTGCCTTATGAGCCGAATAGGGGAAGGTGTGCAGGTCGCTTATTCCGTCGACATCGTGAGTGTGCAGAACCGCCAGCTTGTCGCCGCAGATACGCACCATCTCGCATGGGTCATCCTGTGTCAGCGGAGCGTGGCCTACATCGACGCATATTCTGAACCTGTCACCCAAAACATTGCACATATCCACCATTTCCTGTGCATGAGACAGAATTGTAGAACAGATATGACCGTAAACCGGGTCGCATACCCACATGTTTTCGATGCAGCAGTAAACGTCGTATTCCTCAAGCGTCGGAATTAATCTCTTATAGAATTCAACCGATTTGTCAAATGCCTCCTGCTTTAAGAGATCATAGCGTCTGCCCGGCAGAATAATCGGATGCACAACGCAGTATTTGCTGCCCAGGTAGTGGGTGGCTTTAATAGACGCTATCTGGCGCTTCACGATTTCGTCATAGTCAAAGTCATAATTGCGCGGATGACCGGAAAAAGCAGAATGGGTCTGCCCGATTTCAAAATCCGCTTTTTGCGCACATTCGCGCAGCATTGTAAAATGCTCCTTTATCTGCTCGTCGGTGACATTGTCGATGTCCCCGAACCTTCCGTTTCTGTCAAAATACCCTCCGAGTCCCATGTCCATTGCGTCAAAGCCGCAGTCCTTCAGATACCGGAACTGCTCTTTCTCATCAACAGGAGCGCAGTTTACAACAGATAGTTTCATAACAAAAATCTCCCTTTTGTAACGGCAGTGCCGTATTTCAAGCAAAGTATACCAGAGCTTTACCGCATTTTCAATAGAAATTCGTTATTATTTTCATTATTTTTATTGACAAAATCTTTAGCTTGGATTAATATAATATACAAACAAGTAACCCTTGAGGGAGTAGTTTGCACGAAAGTGTGGCGCTGTCAACAGCATGGCGGTTTTTGCCGCCTGGCATCGTCTTAAATAACCAGACTCATGTGCGGAATTTGCCGCGGCGGACATAATTTGCCGCGCTTTGGCAGATACTGTACATGGGTTTTTGTTTATATAACAAAAAGGAGATTTTGACTATGAACTTCTATTCAAATGACAGCCGGGAGGTTTTGCATGAGCTTGCTTCATCCCAAAAAGGTCTGTCGGAGCAGTCGGCGCAGTCGCGGGCGGAAAAGTACGGTAAAAATCTGCTTGCCGAGAAAAAAGGTCCCGGAATTATCAAGCGGTTTTTAATGCAGCTTGCCGACCCGATGATAATTGTGCTGCTGGCAGCGGCGGCACTGTCCGGAATTACGGCGGTTTACGGCGGAGAATCACTGGCGGATGTATTTATAATCCTGTTTGTTGTTATACTCAATTCCGTTTTGGGCGTTGTGCAGGAGAGCAAGGCGGAGGAGGCTATCGCCGCCCTGAAAACAATGACTGCGGCACATTCCAAGGTGCTTCGTGACGGAAAGCTGCGTTCGGTAAAAAGCGAGGATTTGGTTCCCGGCGACGTTATTTTGCTGGAGGCGGGCGATGCCGTCCCCGCAGACGCGAGAATTCTTGAATGTGCTTCAATGAAGGTTGAGGAATCGGCGCTGACAGGGGAATCTGTTCCTGTTGTCAAGACGTCGGACGTAATCGGTGACGAAAATACCAAGGTGGCGCTGGGTGACCGTAAAAACATGGTATATATGGGCTCAACCGTGGTTTACGGGCGTGGAAGCGCTGTTGTATGCAATACGGGTATGAGCACCGAGATGGGCAAGATTGCCGACGCGCTTGCAAAGGCGCAGGACAATGCCACGCCGCTGCAAAAAAAGCTGGCGGGACTGTCAAAGGTGCTGACGCTTTTGGTTCTGGGAATTTGTGTTGTTATCTTCGGCGTGGGTCTGTGGAAATCCGGCAGCGTCACGACAGACAGCGTGCTTGAGTCCTTTATGCTGGCAATAAGCCTTGCGGTTGCGGCTATTCCCGAGGGGCTTGCCGCGGTTGTTACAATCGTTTTGTCAATCGGCGTTACGAAAATGTCCAGGCAAAACGCCGTTATAAGAAAGCTTACGGCAGTTGAGACGCTGGGCTGCGCTCAGGTTATCTGTTCGGATAAGACAGGCACGCTCACCCAGAATAAAATGACGGTTGTCGAGGTTTTCGGAGATAACGAGCAGGCGCTGGGCACGGCAATGGCGCTGTGCACCGACGCGGAGTATGACAACGACGCAAAAACCGCTGTCGGCGAGCCGACCGAATGCGCTCTTGTAAATTATGCGGCAAAAATCGGACTGAATAAAAATAATCTTAAAGAGCAGACACCGCGTGCGGGAGAGGCTCCGTTTGACTCAATGCGCAAAATGATGACGACGGTGCATGACGCGGGCGGAAAATTCATGCAGTATACAAAGGGTGCGCCGGACGAAATTCTTCGCCGCTGTACTCATATTATGACAGAGCGCGGCGTGCAGGAGCTCACCGAAGAAAAGCGCGCCGAAATCATGAGTAAGAACAAGGACATGGCGGACAGGGCGCTGCGCGTGCTGGCAGGCGCATGCCGGGAGTATTCGCAGCTGCCGCAGGACATGTCGCCCCAAGCGCTGGAGAGTGAGCTTGTTTTTCTCGGTCTGTACGGTATGATAGACCCCATCCGCCCGGAGGTTCGCGCGGCGGTTGATAAGTGCCGTGACGCCGGCATACGCGCTGTTATGATAACGGGCGACCATATCGACACCGCCGTTGCCATTGCAAAGGATTTGGGTATTCTGACCGACCCGTCGCAGGCGGTTATGGGTCAGGCACTGGACAGCATGAGCGACGAGGAGCTGGACGCAAGCATAGAAAAATACTGCGTCTATGCGCGCGTTCAGCCTGAGCACAAGGTGCGAATTGTCTCCGCCTGGGAGCGGCGCGGCAAGGTAACTGCAATGACCGGCGACGGCGTGAACGACGCGCCGTCAATCAAAACCGCCGATATCGGTATCGGCATGGGTATTACCGGCACCGACGTTACAAAAAATGTTGCGGATATGATTTTGGCGGACGATAATTTTGCAACGATAGTTGCCGCTGTCGGCGAGGGACGGCGCATTTACGACAATATCAGAAAATCCATTCAGTTTCTATTGTCCTCCAACCTCAGTGAGGTAATCGGCATTTTCACGGCGACCATGCTGGGCGTTGTGCTGCTGGAGCCTGTGCATATTCTGTGGATTAACCTCATAACCGACAGTCTGCCTGCACTGGCGCTTGGTATGGAGGAGGGCGAGCGCGACGCGATGAAGCGTCCGCCGCGTGACTCAAAAGAGGGTATTTTTGCAGGCGGCGTCGGGTTTGACGTTGTCTATCAGGGTCTGCTTGTTGCGGTTTTGACGCTTGCCGCCTACTTTATCGGGCATTATATCGAGTCGGGCGTGTGGGAAATCGCGCGCAGCCACGACGGTATAACAATGGCGTTTCTGACTCTTTCCATGGCTGAAATTTTCCAGTCCTTCAACATGCGCTCAAGGCGGCAGTCGATTTTTACGATAAAAAAGCAGAACAAGTGGCTCTGGGGCGCGGCTGGTCTTGCGCTTTTGCTGACAACCGCTGTAATTTATATTCCGTTTCTTGTTAAAATGTTCTCCTTTACTCCAATCTCCGCCATCGAGTATTTTGTTGCGCTGGGGCTTGCGTTTCTTATAATTCCGCTGGTCGAAATTGTTAAATTCATTCAAAGACGGCTGGGAAAATAAATTAACAAAAAAACAGCTTGGATTATTCCAAGCTGTTTTTTATATTCCGACTCTGTATATTATAAGTCCGCTTTGCCGGGCAAAATGTACGGTATACGCCGTGCCGCCGTAATTTTTTTTAAGATATGCGATACATACGGAGCTTTCGTTCACCATTTTTTTATTTCGCTCATGCATACAGGTTCGCGTGTAGGCGGGATACATCACCTCAACGCTGTCCGCAAGCAGCTTAACCTCATTATAAGCCGCCTTTTGCAGCATGGAAAAATATTTATCCTGGTCTTGACACGGCAGTATCAGCCGCAGCTTTATGTCTTTAAGCTCACGCTTCAGCTTCAGCACCGTTTCGGCGCAAAGCTGGTCGTAGCCTATGGCGCCGCCGCAGACAAATGTGCGGTAGCCGCGCCCGTAAAGCACGCGGATTGCGTGTTCGGTCTGTGATGTTATTTTTTCAGTGTCCGCCGCCGGCACGCTTCTGTGTCCGGTAAAACAGCATGTTATGTCTTTGTCCATTTTCCGATTGTATCCTGTCTTATTTGTTTTGTGTATTTTCACCGCTGAATTTCAGGGTAAATTCGGTAAACTGTCCCTTGCGGCTTTTAACGGTA
Source organism: Clostridia bacterium (assembly GCA_017937065.1). GTDB lineage: Bacteria > Bacillota > Clostridia > Oscillospirales > QAKW01 > RGIG9041. Next base: position 73,323 of record JAGBEI010000014.1, read on the forward strand.
AGCTCCGCGCCGATAATACGCGCGCTTTCCTTTGCAATGGCAAGCCCCAGTCCCGTGCCCCCCGTATCTCTGCCGCGCGATTTGTCGGCGCGGTAAAAACGCTCGAAAATGTGTTCTATGTCTTCGGGCGCTATTCCCTGCCCGTTGTCATGCACGGTAATGAACGGCGGCTCTTCCCCCGAAACACGCACGCTTATCTCGCCGCCGGGCAGGCTGTATTTTACTGCATTTGACAAAAGATTGTAAATAATCGTTCTGATAAGCTCTCTGTCGGACACAATACTGCCCCCGCCCGTGATATAAACGGTAAGCCCTTTTTTGTCGCTTTCTATCTTCAATGTGTCCGCAACGTCGCCGCACAGCTTAAACAGATCTATCTCCTCGCGCACGGCGGACTGCTGTTCCAATTTTGACAGATACAGCAGCTGACCGACAATGCCTGCCATGCGGTCTGCTTCGCTGTCCACGGTTGCAAGAAAGCGCTTTTGCGTATCCCTGTCAACCTCCATCGCACGCAGCGTCTGGCTGTAGCTTTTTATAACGGTAAGCGGTGTTTTCAGCTCATGCGATACGTTTGCGACAAACTCCCGCTGCGCCCGCTCCGCTCTTTCAAACTCGTCAAAGTCGTTTTGTATCTGTCTGCCCATCTCGTTGAATACGGTGCAGAGACTGCCGATTTCGTCATGAGTTTTAACCTCGATTTCGGAAAACTGCCCGCGCGACATGTCGCGCGCGCCCTTTTCCAGCTTTTTGATTGACGCCGTCAGCCGTTTTGAAATAAAAAAGCTGAGCAGTGCGGCAAGCGCCACGCCGAAAAGCAGCGCCTGCAGAAACAGGAGCGACACGTCGCGCAGCTGTGAAAAAAGCTCGCCTCTCGTGTCGACAACATATACCGTGTAGCCGTCCCCCAAACTGAACGCGAAGTCCAGCGCGTCCGATGTGAGGTCGCGGTCGGTGCTGTAACCGCCGTCAAGCACTTGCTTTAAATTGCTTGTCATTTTCAAAATTCCGCCGGTGCGTGAGCTTTTTATTACATTGCCGTCTTTTAATATGTAATAGTCGCGCTGTGAATTCTGGTTCAAAACACTGTCGGAAGCTTCAAGATACTCAAGCAGCGGCGAAATGTCTCCGTCAAAGCCGCGGCAGATGTTGAAAAACCGCTCGTTTTCAAAGACAAGCGTGACCGTGCGCTCAAAATTGCGGTAGTATCCCAGCATGATGTTGATAATGAGCGCCGCGCCCACAAACGCCAGCACCGCCGCCGTGACAAGCAGCATTGCAAGATTTAGTTTTGTGCTGATTTTTTTCATATTATATAATATCCCGCGCCGCGGCGGCTGAGAATTATCTCCGGCTCGGACGGTGTTTTCTCCACCTTGGCGCGCAGTCTGCCGATTGCGACGTCCACTGTGTGCAGGTCACCCAAAAAATTGTTGTAGCCCCACACCTTTTCCAGTATTTCCTCGCGGGAGACGACCCGCCCGCGGTTTTGTACAAGAAGCATGAGAATTTCGTATTCCTTTTTGCTGACCGAAATTTCCTCTCCGTTTTTTAAAACAGCCATTTTGTCGGCGTTTATTTCAAGGTCGCCTGCGGCAAAAACGGTTTCCTTTGGCGGCTTTTTCTCAGTGCGCGCAAGATTCACCTTTATGCGTGCAATAAGCTCGTTTACCGAAAACGGCTTTGTCACATAGTCGTCCGCCATAAGCGACAGTCCGCGCAGCTTATCCTCCTCGCTGTCCAGCGCGCTGAGGATTATAACCGGCATGTCCGATGTCTTACGCAGCTGCCGCAGCACCTCAAAGCCCGACATTGACGGCAGCATGAGATCCAGCACCAAAAGGTCGGCGCCTTCGTTTATAAGCCGGAAAAGCCCTGTCTTTCCGTCGCTCTCTGCCGCAGTCTCAAAGCCCGCCGCTTTGAGATTGAATTCTATTATAGAGGAAATGCTGACGTCGTCCTCAAGAATAAATATCTTTTTCATCAGTCGTCCCTTTTCACCATCATTTCCTGATACTCCGCCATTGTCATGATAACCTGTCTGGGCTTTGCGCCCTCGTACGGGCCGATTATACCCTTTTCCTCCATTGTGTCAATAATGCGCGCCGCTCTTGCGTAGCCCAGCGAGAACTTGCGCTGCAAAACGGAGGTGGATGCCTTTCCGCTCTCGATGACAAATGCAACTGCCTGCCAGAACATCTCGTCCAGCTCCTCGCCGCCGTCGCGGTCTGCGGGCGCACTGCCGTCCTGCTTTGTATAGCTTTCCATGGCGTCGTTTGCGCTCTGGTCATAATCGGCGGTGCCGCAGTGGCGCTTTACGTATTCCACCACCGTCTCGACCTCCTCGTCGCTGACAAAGCAGCACTGAATTCTCCGCGGAGAATTCATGGTTCTGCCCTTGAACAGCATATCGCCCTTGCCCAGCAGCTTTTCCGCGCCCGAACCGTCCAGAATGACGCGCGAGTCAATCTGCGATGTGACGGCAAACGCGATTCGGGAGGGTACGTTTGCCTTTATAAGCCCCGTTACAACATTGACGGAGGGGCGCTGTGTTGCGATTATAAGGTAAATGCCGGCGGCGCGCGCCTTCTGACAGAGGCGCACAATATAGTCCTCCACCTCCTTGGCGCAGACCATCATAAGGTCGGCAAGCTCGTCAATGACAATTACAATCTGCGGCACCGTCTCGCACACGTCGGAATGCTTTTTGGCATAGGTATTGTAGCCGTGCACGTTGCGTACGTTGACGCTGAAAAAGAGGTTGTAGCGCCGCTCCATCTCGTTTACCGCCCACTGGAGCGCGCCCGCTGCCTTTTTGGGGTTGGAGACGACGGGGACGATAAGGTGCGGGATTTTGTTGTATACCTCCAGCTCCACCACCTTGGGGTCTATGAGTATCAGCTTTACGTCATTCGGGGACGCTTTGTACAGCAGCGACATAAGGATTGTGTTTATACATACCGATTTACCGGAGCCGGTAGCGCCCGCGACAAGCAGATGCGGCATGTCGGACAGGTCGCCGTATACGAGGTTGCCGGAAATGTCCTTGCCCAGTGCAACGGTTAGCGGGTTGCTGCTGCTTGTAAACTCGTCCGAGTCTAAAAGCTCTTTTATGTAAACCATGCTCTTTTTCTTGTTCGGTATCTCAATGCCGACCGCCGCCTTGCCGGGAATGGGCGCTTCAATTCTGATAGAGGTCGCCGCAAGCGACAGCGCGATGTCGTCCGACAGCGAGGTGATTTTGGAAACGCGCACGCCCTTGCTGGGCGCCAGCTCATAGCGTGTAACAATCGGTCCGATTGCCGCGCCGACCATTGTTGCCTCTATGCCGAAGTCACGCAGCGTTTGGATAAGCTTCTGCTCTGTCTGAGCAAGCTCGGTTTTGGAAATCCCGGTTGCCGCGCGCGGTGCTTCAAGCAGCGATGTGGGAGGGAAAATATAGCTTTCGTCTTTTTTTGCGCTTTCCGCAGACGCATGTCTGTCGGCGCGCACCGCGGTTTTTGCGGAGGAAAAAGCTGCGGGCGCAGAATCGGGGACTGCGGATAAGTTTTTGTCCGCTTTGTCCGCGTCATCAAAAACGCCGCTTCTGTCAATGTTTCCGACAACCATATCGGCGGTTGTTATGTATTCGTCGCGGTTTATGTCGTCATGCACAAAAAACGGCATGGGTGACGTCTGTTCAAACTGCGAGGTTTCGGTATTTTCTTCGTCCTGTACAAATATATCGGAGCGGGGCATGTCCCCCTGCCCTGATACGTCGTCCTGCTCGGAAAACTCTGTTTCCTCGTCCACGAAAATGTCTATTTTATTTTTCTTTTTCGGTTTTTCAATATGCGGCTTTACAACCTCCGGTTCATCGGGGTCGTGCTCCTCCCTTTCAAACGGAGCGCGCAGCTTTTTCCATATCTGATAAAGGGTAATGTCGAAAAACGTGAGCGCACAGATAAGCGCCGCCGTAATAAACAGAATTGCAAAGCCGATTTTCGTCAGCAGGCAGATGAGCGGATACGCAAAAATTCCGCCCGCGATTCCGCCCGCACGGTTTACCATGTCGGGAATTCCCTTTATGAAGAACTGACCGAGGGAGAACGAGCCGAAATATTCACCGCTTTCAAAGAGGTAGCAAACGCCGCACAGCGACAGAACAAGCACAAGCCCCGTCCACAGCCGGGTAGGAGTGGACACGCGCCTGCGCTCTCTTGCAAGCTCGATTCCAAGCCACAGCGTCAGCACGGGCAGGAGATAGGAAACATACCCGAATGCACCTCTGAACACCGTGCGCAGAAACGTGCCGAACGCGCCCAGAAAGTTGTGATATACCGAGAGAATGAGCAGCAGCGTCAGTGCGAAAAAGATGACTGACAGTACATTGTCCCGCACCTCTTTCCGAATTGGCTTTCGCGCAGCGCTCGTTTTTGCGCCGCCTGCCGCGGCTTTTTTACCAGCAGCAGACTTTGCTGCTGGTCTGTTTTTTGTTTTTCTTTCGTTTTTGACTGCCATTTTTTCACCCTGAAAATCAGTATATAAAGCTCATGACAATGCTGCCTGTACCCACAATCGCGCAGTAGTACACAAACCAGCCGAAGCGGTCTTTTCTTGTGACGTACTGAACAAGCTTTACCGCTAAAAATCCGAAAACGGCTGCGGTGACAATGCCTATGATATAGGGCAGGATAAGCGTGCTGTCAATGCCTGAATTTACAATATCCCTGATGTTGAGGATATTTGCGCCGATGACGGCAGGAATGCCCAGTATGAATGAGAATTCAACCGCGGTCTCCCGTGTAAAGCCCATATTTATTCCCGCGGCGATGGTGGAGCCGCTGCGCGACAGACCGGGCAGCGTCGCTATCATCTGGAACAGTCCGATTTTGAGCGCCTGGAACGGCGTCATGTCACGGATTTCCTTTTTGCCCTGCACGCTGTGGTCTGCGATAAACAGCAGTCCCGCCGTAACAAGCAGCATGATGCCGACGGGCAGAAGCCCTGTCATTTTGCTCTCAATCGTGTCGTTTACAAATACTACAAGCACCAGCGGGAGAGTGGCGATTATCACGAATATGTCCATAAGCTGATACTTGTTGGCTTTTCTGAATTTGAATTTACCCGTAAAAATCTGACCGAGCATTCTGAAAAACTCAACAGCCATGCCCGCTATCGTTTTGCGGTATACTGCAAAAACCGCGATAAGCGTGCCCAAATGCAGCAGGATGTCAAAGGTCATGTCCCCCGACAGCTTTTCAAGACCCGGCAGAAACGTCTTGAAAATCACAAGATGTCCCGAGCTGGATATCGGCAGAAATTCCGCCAGTCCCTGTATAATTCCGAGTATAACCGAGCTTAGTATTGTCATGTTTCCCTCCGAGTGCTTTACATATATAGTCATTATATCATATTAATTTATAATTTACTACTCTTTTTTAATGTTGACTTTAATCAAATACAAATATATAATAGAATTTAATATCTCTACCGAAAGGACATACCCTGAGAATGCTTGACAATAATTTCTTTAAGGAGCCGATGCCCGTACCGGCGCAGATATCGACGCTTGACGCTCCCGTGCAGATAGAGCCGATGCTTTCGTTTCACAGCGACGACCCTCTTATAAAAGGCGCGCTGATGCTTTTTATCCGTGATTTTGAGCGCTATCACGGTGTTAAGATAAAGATAACCGACGCCGTCAAAGCCGCCGGATTTGTTCTTTTCCGAAAGAAGGCGGACGAGCTGAACCTTGAAAATCCGTCTGCTTTTGAGGAATGTCGCGCAGAAAACTATTCGATTGTATCAGAAAACGGCACATTGGTTCTGAACTATATCGGGCTTAAAAGTCTTAACCACGCGCTCGCCGCGCTCCTGAGGCTTTCCGAGATAAGGGACGGCAAAATACTGTGGAATTACTCCGAGCTGCTGGACGGTCCGCAGTGCAAATACCGCGCTTTTCATGTGGATTTGGGCAGGAATTTTCACAGTGTCGGCAGACTTTTCGAATATATAGACATGTGCTTTTGCTATAATCTCAGTCATCTGCACCTGCATTTTAACGAAAATCAGAGCTACACCCTGCCGTCCAAGCTGTATCCCAAGCTTCCCACCAAGGATAGACACTATTCGTTTGAGGAAATACGCGAGCTTAACAGGTATGCGCTTCGCCGCGGGGTCAGTCTTGTGCCTGAGGTGGACATTCCCGGGCACTGCAATGCATTCGGCGCGGCGTATCCCAAGCTGTTCGGTACAAGCGGCGTCATCTGTCAGCACGAAGATTCAATGAAAGCGGTGCGTGAGATTGTTGATGAGGTCTGCACAATGTTTCCCTACTCCGAATATATTCACGTAGGCGGCGACGAGGCGGATATAAAAAAGTGGACTGAGTGTGAAAAATGCCTTGCTTACTTTGAGACGGTTGACAAGGCGGCGGTGGACGCATTTAAAAACGGCGGGGACAGCCGTGCGCTTGCCGAGCGTATGCTTGCACACTTTATAACGGTTACCTGCGACGTTGTCTTAAAGGCGGGCAGAACTCCCATTGTGTGGGAGGGCTTTAATAAGTGCGTAAATGATTTTATATCCCGAAAAATCGTCGTTATGAGCTGGGAAAATTACTATCAGACGACAGACGAGCTTTTGGACGCGGGATTTAATATTATAAACTGCTCATGGAATCCTCTGTATATCGTGACTCCCAATAAGATGTGGAGTCCGTCGGAGATAGCGGACTGGGATATTTTCAAGTGGACGCCCGTTCATCCCGACTCCCCCTATATCGGACGTACGCTGGAGATTGACAAAAGCTTTGGAAAACAGATATGGGGCGCGCAGCTGCACGCCTGGGGCGACTGTCTTGCAAGGAAATTTGAGGATATTGAACAGGGTGTGGCAAAGGAGACGGAAAACATTGCAAATCGCCTGCCGGCGCTTTCACTGAACGTTTGGAACACTCCGGAGCAGAAGGAAAGGGCTCTGAAAAAGACGCGGCAATAAGTAATTTATAAAAGCACGGGGACATTTTGTCCCCGTGCTTTTTAATTTTATATTTGTTCATAAATATTTACTCTGCGCTTGACACATTTTCGTAAAAGATGTATAATATTAAAAGCTATGCTGTATATAAATTCAAACAAAGGGAGGACATTATGACTGCATTAACAGTAGTTATCATTGCGGTCGCCGCTGCCCTTGTTGCCGGATTTATTGCTTTTATATGTGGATTTTTTTACAGAAAATCGGTATCGGAAAAACAAATTGGTTCTGCTAACGATGAAGCGAGAAGAATTATCAATGAGGCGATAAAAACAGCTGACACGAAAAAGAAAGAAGCGATTCTCGAGGCTAAGGAACAGCTACATAAGGAGAGGACCGAACAGGAGCGCGAGATAAAGGAGCGCCGTGTCGAGGTGACAAGGCAGGAAAAGCGCCTGCAGCAGAGAGAGGAAACTCTTGACAGAAAGTACGATAATCTTGACAGAAAAGAAGAGCAGCTCAATGCAAAGCTGAAAAAGGCGGAGGAGCTGCAGCAGGAAATGGAGGAGCAGAAGCGCGCGCAGATTGCGGTGCTGGAGCGTATTTCCGGCTATACCGCGGAGGCGGCAAAGGCTGAGCTTCTGCACGAGCTTGAGCAGCAGCTTGAGCATGACTATGCCGTTAAAATTACGGAGCATGAGGCGCGTTATGCCGAGAATGCCGACGAAAAGGCGAGAAACCTTTTGTCGCTTGCGATACAGAAATGCGCCGCCGACCATGTTGTGGAGTCCACCGTCTCGGTGGTCGCGCTGCCCAGCGACGAGATGAAGGGCAGAATTATCGGGCGCGAGGGCAGAAATATTCGGTCGCTTGAAACAATCACGGGTGTTGACCTTATAATCGACGATACGCCCGAGGCGATAACGCTGTCCAGCTTTGACCCCATCCGCCGCGAGGTTGCAAGGCTTACTCTTGAAAAGCTCATATCTGACGGGCGCATCCATCCCGCACGTATTGAAGAAACCGTGGAAAAAATGAAGCGCGAGCTGGATATCACTATTAAAAAAGAAGGCGAGCGCGCTGTGTTTGAAACGGGCGTTCACGGTCTTCACCCGGAGATTATTAAACTGCTGGGCAGACTTAAATACAGAACAAGCTACGGTCAGAACGTGCTCAACCACTCCATTGAGGTGGCGCAGCTGTGCGGCATCATCGCGTCGGAGATGGGCGAGGACGTAACTCTTGCAAAGCGCGCGGGTCTTTTGCATGACCTGGGTAAGAGCGTAGACTTTGAAATGGAGGGCTCTCATATCCAAATCGGTGTAGAGCTTGCTAAAAAATACAAGGAGTCTTACGGCGTTATTCACGCGATAGAGGCACATCACGGCGATGTGGAAACAAAAACCAATATTGCGGCTATCGTTCAGGCGGCAGACGCAATTTCGGCGGCAAGACCTGGCGCCAGACGCGAAAATCTCGAAAATTATATCAAGCGTCTTGAAAAGCTCGAGGAGATTGCAAACTCCTTTGACGGCGTTGAAAAAACCTATGCCATTCAGGCGGGACGTGAAATACGCATAATGGTAAATCCGGAGCAGATATCGGACGATAAGCTGGTGCTGTTGTCCCACGATATCTGTAAGAAAATTGAAAACGAACTGGAGTATCCTGGACAAATCAAGGTTCATCTTATCCGCGAAAACCGTGCAATCGATTACGCAAAGTAAAATATGCAAATAAAAATACCGGCTGTATTAACACAGCCGGTATCTTTTTGTTGTTGTGCATTGACATATGTATGATATCGTACTATAATAGCTTGGTATGATTTCGTACTTTAAGGAGGAAAGCTCATGACTAAATATATAACGGAGCAGATGAAACGGTTTAATTATCTTACATCTGAGATAGATTCTGTCTATCATGAAGCTGCGTACAGATTAGGCGTTTGCGACAGCGTTATGCAGATACTGTATGCCGTTTGCAATAAGGAGGGTGAGTGTCCGATAAATTTTATTGTAAGCATGACGGGTATAAAAAAACAGACGGTGAATTCTGCGCTCAGAAAGCTCGAAAGCGAGAATTTTGTGTACCTGAAGCCCATCGGCGGTAAAAACAAGGCGGTATGCTTTACCGAAAAAGGCTCCGAGTTTGCCGAAAAGACAGTCGAACATATAATAGACATCGAAAATGATATATTTGACAGCTGGACGCCGCGCGAGCGCGAAGAGTATCTGAGACTTACGCAAAAATACTTGACTTCTCTTAAGGAAAGGGTGGAAAGGCTTTAATTATGAGAATTCAGTTATCCGATCATTTTACATACAAAAAGTTGTTCAGGTTTACGCTGCCGTCGGTTGTTATGATGATATTTACTTCGGTTTACGGAGTGGTGGACGGCTTTTTCGTCTCAAACTTTGTCGGTAAGACTCCTTTTGCGGCGGTTAATTTTATTATGCCGTTTCTTATGATACTGGGTGCTGTCGGATTTATGTTCGGCACAGGAGGCAGCGCGCTTATTTCCAAAACGATGGGAGAGGGAGACAGTGTGCGCGCAAACCGCCTGTTTTCCATGTTTGTGTATATATCCGCGGTCTGCGGAATAATTATTGCGGTGTTCGGCATAATCTTTCTGCGCCCGATTGCCGTGCTTTTGGGCGCCGAAGGTGTTATGCTTGACAACTGTGTGGTTTACGGCAGGATTATTCTCTTGGCGTTGCCGGCGTATATGCTCCAGTTTGAATTTCAGAGCTTTTTTGTCACCGCCGGCAAGCCGCAGCTGGGGCTTGCGGTGACAATTATTTCGGGAGCTGCCAATATGGTGCTTGACGCGCTGCTGGTTGCGGTGTTTGACTTCGGTCTTTCCGGCGCCGCTGCGGCAACTGCGATAAGCCAGTGTATAGGCGGACTTGTGCCGGTAATATATTTCCTGTGCCCCAACTCCTCGCTCCTTCGGCTGACAAAAACAGCTTTTGACGGCAGGGCGCTGCTTACCGGCTGTGTCAACGGCTCGTCGGAGCTTATGTCCAACATATCCATGTCTCTTGTAAGTATGCTTTATAATGTTCAGCTTATGAAGTTTGCCGGTGAGGACGGAGTTGCGGCATATGGAGTATTGATGTATGTCAATATGATATTTTTAGCCGCGTTTATCGGATACTCGGTAGGGACTGCGCCCGTTATAGGCTATAACTACGGGGCGAAAAACAGCGCCGAGCTGAAAAATATGTTTAAAAAAAGCCTTATTATAATCGCGACTCTTTCGGCGGCTATGTTTGCGTCTGCGGAGCTTTTTGCAGTTCCCCTTTCCAAAATTTTTGTGGGATATGATTCCGCGCTGCTTGAAATTACAAAAAGAGGCTTTATAATCTACTCCTTTTCCTTTCTGTTTGCGGGTATTGCAATTTACGGCTCCGCCTTTTTCACAGCGCTCAATAACGGTCTTGTTTCGGCACTGATATCGTTTTTGCGCACATTGGTGCTTCAGGTTGCCGCAGTGCTGCTTCTGCCTGCTGTCTGGGGTGTTGACGGCATATGGTTGTCAATAGTTGCAGCCGAGCTTCTTGCAGCCGTCATCACGTTTTGTTTTCTTGCGGCAAAACGTAATAAATATCAGTATTGAAAAAACCAAATCAAAGTTGTATAATACATTTCTGAACAATATCGGGGGGGAATTTGTATGGTAAAAAGCATGACCGAGGGCAGCCCGACAAAAGCGATTGTCAGCTTTACGCTGCCGATACTTATTGGAAATGTATTTCAGCAGTTTTACAGCATGGCGGACACCATCATCGTGGGTAAAATCCTGGGCTCTCAGGCGCTGGCAGGCGTCGGCTCGACAGGCACGATATCCTTTCTGTTTTTCGGACTGATTGCGGGCATGTCGGTCGGATTTACCGTGCTCACCGCACAGAAATTCGGCGCCGGAGACATGGACGCCATGCGGAAAACGGTCGGGTGTGCCGTTGTTCTGTCGGCGGTGATAACGGCGGTTATGACCGTTGTCACGGTTTTGCTTATGAGGCCGCTTTTAAATATAATGAACACGCCGGACAGCTTTTACAGCGAGGCATACGACTATATAATAGTAATCTCCGCAGGGCTTTTTGCCCAGGTGATGTATAATCTGCTGTCGTCCGTTCTGCGCGCGCTGGGGGACAGCCGCGCACCGCTCTGGTTTCTTATTATTTCCGCCCTGCTCAATATCGGACTGGACTTTTGGTTTATTGCCGGCATCGGCATGGGTACGGAGGGCGCCGCATATGCCACCGTGTTATCTCAGCTTGTGTCGTCGGTGCTGTGCTTTGTATATATTGTTAAAAAAGTGCCGGTTCTGCATCTGAAAAAATCGGATTTTCGTCCCGACAAAAGTATAATGCTCAATCAGCTGCGGCTGGGTTGTCCTATGGCGCTGCAATATTCCGTAACGGCGGTGGGCGCTATGATATTACAGTCGGCGCTCAATCCGCTCGGACATATTGCCGTTTCCGGTTATACCGCTGCCAATAAAATCGAGCAAATCGGCACGCAGGCATATGTTGCATGCGGCACAACGATGGCGACCTACTGTGCGCAGAATACCGGCGCGGGTGAGCACTACCGCATCCGGCGCGGTTTTCGCAGCATTATGCTGCTGGCGTCGGTTTACACCGTTATCATCAGCCCGCTTTTCTTTTTCTTCGGAAAGCATCTGACGGTGCTGTTTGTCAGCGAGGATATTTCTCTTATTACGCCCTATGCCGATATGTATATTAAATTCATGACCGTATTTCTGCTTCCGCTTGCGGTTGTGAACATATTCCGCAACGGACTTCAGGGAATCGGACTTGCGCTTATGCCGTTTTTGGGCGGAGTGGCAGAGCTTTTGGCTCGCTGGGTGGTTGCCGCATTCGGCGCGGCACACAGCAGCTATAAAATAATTTGCCTTGCAAGCCCGCTCGCGTGGGTTGCGGCGGCTGTGCTGCTGCTTGCCGTTTACTTTGCGGTGGTGCGCCGGCCGCAGTATAAAAAGACGGATACTGCCGGCTGAGCCTGCATTGTGTCATAATAAATCGCGGCAGCGCCGGCAGATGATAATCACCTGTCGGCGCCGCTTTTTTAAAATTGCGCTTATGTGCGGACTTGACTTATAAATATTATAATTATATAATGTAGTTACATACTGAAAAAGAGGTATTGAAATGAAAAGAACAGTCTGCATTTTAACGGCTTTTATAATGTGCCTTTCCCTTTTAGGCGGCATGTCGTTTGCCGCAGGGGGTATTTCCGTCAAGGTTCAGCCCTCCGTCTTTCTGTGCGGGGATATATACAATATTGTCTGGTCCACGAATGTAAACGGCACGGGCTATGTCGACTATACATACAACGGCAAGGCTTACAGGGTGTATGATGAGGAAGCGGGCGTTGTCCGCACAGATGATTATATACATACGGTATCGGTGCCCGTGGAGCATCTTAATGCCGCGGGTGCATACAGCGTTACCTCCGTTGCGGTTTCCTCCCGCACTCCGTACAGCATAAATTACGGGGATTCATGCACGGAGACACGCGAATTTATTAGCTATCACGGTCAGGAGGAAATAAATATATGGACTCTGTCCGACCTGCACCGTACGCCGACAAACAATATAATGAATTATGTCAACAAAGCGGTGTCGAATCTGAAGGGAGGCTCTCCCGACCTTATCATGCTGCTTGGCGATATCTGCAATGACATGCAGAACAAGGACTATGCGGAAATCGGTATTTTCGACACGGCAGCGCAGCTTTCGGGCGGTACCGTTCCCTGCGTGTATACGCGCGGAAACCATGAAACGCGCGGCGAGTTTTCGGGATATCTGCTTCAGTACCTGCCCTCGGATACGGGTGAATTTTACTTTACATTTGAATACGGTCCGATGTCGTCGGTTGTTTTGGATTTCGGCGAGGATAAAATCGATACTCACCCCGAATATTCCGGACTTGTCGACTATAATAATTACCGCATTGAAGAAAACGACTGGCTGGGTACCGTTCAAAGCTACGGCGGAGAACCGACTTACCGCATTGCATTCTGTCACGGACCGAATATCATTAACCATTTCGGCTTCAACTGGCTAAGCAACCTGTCCGCCATGGGAACGGATCTGCTTGTCGGCGGGCACTATCACGGCATTGAAATGTGGGAGCCGGGCGGCAAAAACTCGGACAGCTGCACCGATTTTCCGATTATGCTGGACGGTTCGCATGTCAACAGTACAGGGTTTAACGCAAGCCAGCTTCTGCTGAAGGACGGTAAGATAACCTGCTACGGAGTGTCCGATACTGGAGAGCAAAAGCTGTCCTATGAGCTGACGGCAGGCGGAAATGTGAAAACCGAGAGCGCAAACCAGATAAGTAGCGCTTCTGCTTATGCGAATATAAGCGGCGCGGATACTATTGAAAATACATCTGTTCCCACAGCCTACGGAAAGTCTGTTAGCCGCGTGCTTAAGGGTGCGTCTGCCGACTTCGGATTTATTACAAAGCCCACCGTTTTTGATACCGGCGATACATATACGGTTGCATGGGCAACTACCGAGGGTAAAAACTCCATGGGCGAGGTACATCTTGTATATGAGGGCAGGGAGCGTAGGTTTACCGATTCGGAGGGCGGCACCCTGCGCTGCCTGTCCAATATGCATGCGGTGCGTATCCCGAAAAAATATCTTGAGAACAACTCCTATGAGGTTGTGTCCCAGCACATAATAAAGCACGGCGCATACTCAGCCCAGAAAGGGGCTCTTGTCACCTCGGGCTATCTTGAATTTTCCGGCTATAACGGACAGGATGAGGTTGAAATGCTCATGGTCAGCGACCTGAATTCCGACAGGACTCTTATCCCGAAAATCCGTGCGGCGGCGAGCGGGTATGACCTTTTGGTGCTGGGAGGGAACATACTGAAAGACGCCGCCGGTGACAGTGAGGTGATAAACGGCTTGCTGTATAATGCCGGTATGCTCACAGGCGGAAAAATCCCCGTTGTGTTCCTCAGGGGAGAAAATGAGACTTTGGGTGAATATGCGCCCTACCTCACACGAATTGTGCGCAACTCCACCCGCCAGTTTTACGAGGCGGTGCAATACGGCCCGGTTTCCATGCTGGTTCTTGATACCGCGGGACTGTATCCGGACGAAAGTCCTGCGTATAACGGGCTTGCAAGCTTTGAATCGGTTCGGGAAAAACAGCAGCAGTGGCTTGAAAACCAGTCCTACGGTAACGCGCAGTACAAGCTTGTACTCGCACATGCTCCTGTTATTCATAATCAGCTGGGATATAAATACAGCCGCACGCTCAATACGCTGGGCACCGACCTTGCGCTGTTTGCTCATGAGCAGACATCCGCCTTTTATGACGCGGGGTATCATAATCAGAATTTTGTCAGCGCCGTGAACGGCAGTTATTCCGTTGACGGAACGCTGGGTACTCTTGTCAGCTTCAGCGGCGGAGATATAACGCTTAAAACACTGGGAGAAAACGGTACGGTTAAGGCTCAGAAAACATTCGCAGCTTCTGATAATGACCTTGCGGCGTTTTCAGACGTACCGCAAAACCGCTGGTATTCAAGCGCAGTCAATTACGCGCAGACGCAGCTGCTTATGCGCGGCGTTACGGAGGACAGCTTTCAGCCGTCTGCCGAGCTTACCCGCGGTATGGCGGTGACGGTACTGGCACGTCTTGCGGACGTTGATACCGCCGCCTTTGAGGACAGCGCGACGGCGTTTTCGGACGTTGAGCAGAACCGTTACTATACGGGCGCCGTACAGTGGGCGGCACAGAATGAGATTACAAACGGTACTGATGTCGGACAGTTTTCGCCGGACGCACCTCTTACGCGCCAGATGCTTTGCGCCATGATATACCGTATGTATTCCGATGATTTTGAACTGTCTGAGAAAACCTGCGGGTTTGCTGATTTTGATGATGTCAGCGCGTATGCCAAGGACGCGGTTGCAGCGCTTGCCGCAAGTGGCGTAATAAACGGCATGGGCGATAATAGGTTCCAGCCGAAAACAGCCGTAACCCGCGCAATGCTTGCGCAAATTATATATAACGGTAAATTTTAAAGGGCAAAATCTGATTTGAGACTGATAGTAATTGCATCGGGCAGCAGTGCAAATGCTGCCGTAGTGGAAAATAACGGCGCCGCAGTTCTTGTGGACTGCGGCGTAACGCTGAGAACGCTGAAATGCGGGCTTGCAAATGCGGGACTTTCGCTTTCCGATTTGCGCGCTGTGTTTATAACTCACAGGCACTCAGACCATATAAAGGGTCTGCCGGTGCTTGCACGCGCGGCGGATATTCCGATTTACTCGGCGGTGGATATCGGGCTGTGCACTCACTTTGAGGACAGAATGACGCAGGGCGGCTTTGAGGTGCAGGCGTTTGAATGCTCGCATGACGTGCCGTGCGTGGGATATAAAATAAGCTGCGGAGAAAAATCAGTCTGTATCGCAACCGATTCGGGGACTGTGACGCAGTCTATGCTTCAGGCGCTTTACGGCTGTGAAACAGTCATGATTGAAAGCAACCATGATATTGATATGCTGAAAAACGGCTTTTATCCCGCGCGCCTCAAGGCGCGGATTATGTCCTCGCGCGGGCATCTGTCAAACAGCGACTGCGCAAAGCTTGTCAGCTATCTTGCCGGCGGCGGGCTGAGGAATGCAGTGCTTGCTCACCTGAGCGAAAATAACAATACTCCCCTGCTCGCGCGCGCCGAGACGCAGGGCGCCCTTTCCCGTCTTGCACCGGACAGCGGCGTTAACGTCCGCCACGCCGACGCAGGACTTATAATTGAATTTTAAAGGAGAGCTGTCAATATGACCTCTTATGAAAAAATGCACAGCGGCGATATTTATTTCTGCAATGATGAGGAGCTGTCGCGCCGCCAGCTTGCGTGTCTTGAAAAGCTGTATGACTATAATGCCACCCGCCCGTCGCAGGGCAAGCTGAGGGCACAGCTTTTAAAGGATATGTTTGCCCAAATCGGAGACGGATGCTATATCGAACCGCCGCTTCATGCGAATTGGGCGGGTGCACACGTGCATTTCGGAAACAATGTATACGCCAATTTTAATTTGACGCTTGTGGATGACACTCATATCTATGTCGGCGACGGCACCATGTTCGGCCCAAATGTAGTTATTGCGACAGCAGGGCACCCGATTTTGCCGGAGCTGCGGGAGCGTGTCGGTCAGTTCAACATGCCCGTTCATATCGGCAAAAACTGCTGGCTGGGCGCCGGAGTTATTGTTTTACCGGGTGTGTCGGTGGGCGACAATACCGTTATAGGCGCCGGCAGCGTTGTCACAAAGGATATTCCCGCAAACGTAGTTGCGCTCGGCAGTCCGTGCCGCGTTCTGCGTGAAATCGGCGAGCATGACCGAGAATATTATTTTAAAGATAAAAGGATAGATTTTGATAAAATTTAGTAAAAGGGCGGGTTTTATCCCGCTCTTTGCTGTTTTTTGTCGGCGACAGGTGAATAATCTGTTATTTACAGGTCATTGTGCTGTCATTTTAACGCTGTATAATATGTTCAAAACAATAGGAGGAGACCTTTATGGAAATACTGAAAATCGAAAATCTGACTAAGATTTACGGCAGCGGCGAAAATGAAGTGCGCGCTTTGGACGATGTATCCTTTTCGGTGGAAAAGGGCGAGTTTTTGGCTATAATCGGCCCGTCCGGCAGCGGAAAGTCCACGCTTTTGCATATGATAGGAGGCGTTGACCGCCCGACGTCGGGCAGAATACTTATGAACGGACAGGATGTTTACGCGCAAAACGAGGATCAGCTGGCAATTTTCAGGCGACGTCAGGTGGGGCTGATATACCAGTTTTATAATCTTATTCCGATTTTAAACGTCACTGAAAATATGACGCTTCCCGTGCTGATGGACGGGCGGCGGGTAAACAATGACTTTTTAAACGAGCTTATAGACACGCTTGACCTGCGCGGAAGAGAAAAACATCTTCCCAACCAGCTGTCGGGCGGACAGCAGCAGCGTGTTTCCATCGGCCGTGCGCTGATGAATATGCCGGCTGTCGTACTGGCAGACGAGCCGACGGGCAATCTTGACTCAAAAAACAGTCAGGAGATTTTGGAGCTTTTGAAGCTGTCCAATAAAAAATACAATCAGACGCTTATTGTCATTACTCATGACGAGAATATTGCGATTCAGGCAGACCGCGTTATTTCCATTGAGGACGGTAAAATCACGCGGGACAGCGCAGCACGGGGGTAAGGCATCGTGAATATTTTCAGGAAATATACGGTGCGCTCACTGCTGAAAAACAAAATGCGCACCTTTGTAACCATTGTCGGCATTGTGCTTTCCGTTGCAATGTTCACCGCCGTGACGGAGGCGGTGGCAAGCCTTCGCGGATATCTTATAGATGACGTTAAAAACAGCCTGGGAGGATTTTATGCAAGCACCGAGGAGATAGACGCCTTATCGCTTTCAGAGCTTAAAGATGCGCCCGGTGTTGAAAAGACGGTCACACTGGGCAGCGTCGGCTATGCGGATATCGGCTCGCAAAATCCATATAAGCCCTATCTCTTTGTGGCTGATATGTCGGCGGGCTTTTCGGAGCTTGTGGCGGTGAATTTGGAAAGCGGCCGTCTGCCCGAACGGGAGGACGAAATTGTCCTGCCTATTCATCTTTCGACAAACGGAAGTGTGGAGTACAGCATAGGAGATACGCTGACGCTTCGCATAGGCGAGCGTATGTCGGACGGCTTCAGGCTTAACCAGGATAATATGTATACGGACGGGGAGGAGCTTGCCGGGGAATATGAAAAAACCTACACGGTTGTGGGTTTCTATACGCGTTTTTCAACGGAAATCGAGCCTTATTCCGCGCCGGGATATACAGCGCTGACTGTCGGCGGGGAATGCAGCCGTTACAGCTTGTTTTTCACTCTTGACAATATCCGTGATACGTTTGATTTTATAAATTCCAATTCGGAATACGGTGATATTTCCGCCAACAGCGAGCTTTTGATGCTTTACGGCGTGAGCGGCTATGATAACATGCTGTCGGTGCTTATCGGCATGGCGGCGGTGCTCATAGGACTTATAATGTTCGGATCGGTTTCACTTATTTATAATTCCTTTTCTATTTCCGTCAGCGAGCGGACAAAGCAGTTTGGCATACTCAAGTCGATAGGCGCTACCAAAAAGCAGATACGCCGCACAGTATTCTATGAAGCGCTTTTTCTCTGTATCATCGCGGTTCCGCTGGGTATTATTGCCGGGTGTGCGGGGCTTGGAATTACGCTGTATCTGCTGCGCGGCGCGTTCAGCTCCGCAGATATGTTTTTCGATATCGGCGCGGGGCTGGCACCCAGGCTTATAATTTCGCCGACGGCACTTGCAGCCGCCGCGGTTATCGGCGTCGTAACGACGGTAATTTCGGCATATTTGCCAGCCCGCCGTGCAGTTAAGGTGCCGCCGATTGAGGCGGTGCGCCGCTCAAACGACATTACCGCAAAGCAGGTAAAGGTACGCGGAAACGGAATTATTTATAAGCTGTTCGGGTTTGAGGGCATGATTGCCGCAAAAAATTTTAGACGCAACAAAAAACAATACCGTACAGCAATACTGTCGTTGTTTATGAGCGTTGTTCTGTTTGTCTCCGCCTCCTCCTTCTGCCGGTATCTGACTGATGCTGCGGGCGATGTAGACAGAAGCGCCGGATATGATATATCCTATGTCATGAACGATGCGTACAATACCGACGCGGCTGACCGGATTTACAGTGCTCTTGCAAAGGCGGACGGCGTAACGGAATCAGTGCTGCTGAGCGCGGGCTCGCATCAGGCTGTGACGCCGTACGAGTTTTTGTCCGAAAGGGCTCGGCAGCTGCTGTTTGGTGACGCGGACGGCAGCTTGGAGCAGGAAACGGAGTGGGACTGGGTATATCCGCGCATTTATTATGTAAGTGACGCGCAGTATGAAAAACTGGCAAAAAGCAGCGGACTTTCAGTTGACATGTCAGACCCCGCAGCGCTTGTGTTTGATAATTTCAAGGCGTATATCAATGACGGCGGAAACAACATGAAGGTATATGAAATAGAGTACTTAAATCACAGTCGGATAACCGACAAGCTGGAGTTTTATTCGGTGCGCGAGCGGGAGGGCTACGGTTTTTTGAGGTTTGAAGACGGCTTTGCGCTCTACCTGCCGGAAGATGTGATGATGGATGATACGGAGTCCATTCGGGACGAGGATTATCTGCGCGTGAGCATTGACGAGGCGCTGGATTATAACCCTATGAAAATTGCGGGGTTTGTAAAAGAAAAACCGTTTTTTGTAAATGACGAGCTGGCGCTGATTTATCCGCGCAGTGCAATATCTGATGCGCAGGTGGAGCTGTACAGTGCGAACATGTACTTTCTGGCAAAGGATCATGTCAAGACCTTCAATGATATGACAAAAATCCTGTCTGACATGAACGCCGACAAGTCGGGGCTTTTCGATGTTGCGGCAGATGCGGAGAGAGCGCGGTCGCTCACGGTAATTGTAAATGTATTTGCATACGGTTTTATAATACTCATCTCACTTATAGCGCTGACAAATGTTTTCAACACCGTTTCGACAAACATATTTCTGCGCAGGCGGGAGCTGGCGATGTTTAAATCCATCGGCATGACGCGCGGCGGCTTTAACAAAATGATGAATTATGAGTGCATCATCTGCGGCGCGCGGGGACTTATGCTGGGGCTTCCCGTTTCGGTGCTTGTAACATTTCTGATATACGGTATTATGGGTCAGGGCTTTTCTTCTCGCTTTTATATCCCGTGGTACAGTATAGCTATTGCCGTGTTCAGCGTGTTTGCGGTCGTTTTTGTCGCGATGCTGTATTCAATGAGTAAGATACGCAGGGAAAACACGATAGACACACTTAAAAACGAGAATATATAGCTTCTTAATTCATTGCAAATTAAAACCGGACACTTTTGTGTCCGGTTTTATACTGTCTAAAATGCAAAATTGCACATGCTGCACCTGCCGCCGAGCTTTTTGAAAATCTCCGTAAATTCGGGATACCTTTCAAACAGTCCGTCAACATTTCGCACCACCGTATCACCCTTGGTATAGGTCGAAATCAGAATCAGAGCCATTGCCATGTGCGGATTGTTTTTTGCATTCAACACCGTGTACTCCAACGACCGCTGCGGCCAGATCCACAAATCGTTGCCGTTAAACTCGCACCGCGCGCCCAGCGCATGGAGGTTTTCGATTATAAGCTCCTGAAGCTCAGCCGCTGCGGCAAAGCCCGAAATGTGCGTTTTGCCCTTTGCAAACAGTGCCGGTATGGAGATTACAGGCGCTAATACCGGAAATTCCTCGATATTGACATGACAGCCCCGCAGGGTATCGGCACGCACGTTTACGCTGTCGCCGCCGCGTGTGATTTTTGCGCCGAAGCGGCGCAGTATGTCCAGTACCATTTTTCCGTTTTGCTCGCTGCCTGCGTTCAGGTTTGTACAGATAACGGACGAATCAAGCGCCGCGCGCGCAAAAAACATGCCGGCAAAGCTGTAATCGCCGCTGTATTTTCCTATCAGCGGCGCGCTGAACTCGCCGCGTATATCGCATTTTTTAACTTCTATATCCGACATTCCGTTTAAAACCGACCGTTAAATACCGACTGCATAAAGTCTGCGACCTGCTCTGAGGTTACACTTTCTTTTCCTGCAAGCTCGCTGTACCGCGCAAAAAGCGCCGCACTGTTCTGCGCGGTTTTTTGCTTGAATTCCTCACTCGGCTGCCATTTATAGCCCTTGTCCGCGCTGTATGCGTCATCTGCATTGTTTTTTTCGTTTATTTCTTCAATATAATCGCCCACGCGCAAGAGCAGATTTTTCGGCTCCGAAAAATCCGGAATGCGCGACAAAACCGCCGCTTTTGCCTTATCGTACTGACCGATATATTCTTCAAGACTGCCGCCCGACAGCGCCTCTTTCTCATTCTGTGCAATCGTGACCATGCCTGCTGCGTCAATCCGCGGATATGCCTCGGTATAAATCGGCAGCAGATAGATAAGCTCGTCTCCGTAAACCCAAGGCTGTGCGTCGATTATGTATGTTTCGCCTTTTTTCATGTTCATTCTTGATACAAACTCGTCTGTCGTGCCCAGGCAGTACAGCTTTGCCTGCCCCGACGGCGTGTAGCCGTCAAGGCTTTGGGTGATGTTGACTGTATACACAGTGTATTTTGTGAGGTCAATATTATATTTTGTAATAAGTGCGTCCTCGGTTGCGACCGACAGAATTTCGCCCACAAAGAGATTTTTCTGAAGCTCGACCGTGTTTTCCAGGCGGCTTGTAATCGCCGTATCTTCGCCTACTATTTTCTGCCCCTGTCCGCTGTCGGCGCAGCCGCTGCACAAAAGCACCGCCGCTGTGAGAATCAGACCTATCAGTCGTTTTACCATTATTGTTTTATATCCTCCTGTATATCCCAAATCTGATGCGACGGTGTGTTCTGACCGCGCCCGCTCGCGGGATTCCATACGTCGGACGAATTCTCGCCCTCCGGCGTGCCTTCGGAATTTTCGGGATTATCTGTCGTTTGTGAAGAATCGGACGTTTCGCCGCTGTCAGTGCCGTTCTCCGCGTCAGGCTTTGTGTCCGTCTCATTTGCCGGAGACTGAACCGTATCCGAGTCTGACGGGTTGTCCGTGCTTTCGGGCGTTTGGGACGGATTTTCCGTCCGCGTGCCCTCGCCCGTCTGTGTGCCGCTTTCATCATTGCTGCTGTCGGCGGGATTGCTCGTGCTCGGAGTGTCGCCGCCGCTTTCGGTGTCGGTCGGGGTTTGCGTTTCAGGCTCTATTTCCTCCGGCGTTACGCCGTCGTCGGTATCGGGCGCCGCGGGTTCTTCGGGAACCTCGGGAGTCTCCTGCGGGACGTCCTCGTAAACGCTTTCGGCATACAGCGCGACCGCCTGCTCGAAGAATACGTTCTGGCGCTCGTAAAAGCTCTGCAATTTAAAATACATATCGGAAATTTTTTCGCCGAACTTAAACTCGTTTTCACTCTCTATCTTGTTCTTCACCGCCTCCGCAATGCTGAACTTTGACGAGAGATCCAGCTCAACGCCCGTGTCGATAAGATTTTTGTAAAAAACGGGGGTGGAATATCCGTTTATAAGCATGGTGTCGTTAAGGCGCGCTATCTCCAGCCTGTCGCTGTAATCGGGCTTGATGTATGCGCGGATATAATGCGGCGCCCAGGAATCGTAAGGGTTTTCGGCGCGGATTGACATGCTGCTGATATCGAAAACGCACATGCCCTCGGGCATTTCCAGCTTGAAGGATGAGGTTGTGCCCAGCTCAAAATCGTCGGTGCCCAAAGTGTCTAACAGAAAGCTCTCGGTATACCCGCCGCTGGGCTTTTCGGAAAAGAAGGTGACGTCCAAAAACAGCCGCCCGTCGTAGTCCAGCGAGTCGGTTTCGGGGATATCCACGCCTTTTGTATAATAGGTAAGAATATTATTTTGGATTTGGATATTTACCGTTTCGATATCAAGATACAAAAATTTTCCGCCGTTAAGCCCCAGTGAATCGAGCGCGTCCGCCTTGAGCGTGTCGCTCATGAGCTCGGTCGCGCCTTTTTGCGCAAGGCTCAGATAATATGAGTATATCTGCTTTGTGCGGTTGTATTTATTGTTTTCACCGTGCACGATTTCCAGCGTTGACTGTTTGACGGTGTTTTCACCGTCGCCGAACACCGCAACGTCCTCCCAGCTCTCGCGCGCGAGCATCATCGGCTCGTTGCCGAGCAGAAAATAAACCCGCGCCCAGCGGCAGTGCCACTGGTCGTAATTGTTGTTGATGTCGGGCAGAACGGCAATCGTGTATTCGGTAATGTCAAACGGCGTATAGCCGAAAGGCAGAATGAGCGTGAACGTGTCGGTCATGCCGCTTTCGAAATTGTCGTAGTTTGAGTTTTGGAGCGCAAATTCGGTAGTATTTCCGTCGGAAAAGGCAAGGCGGATATTTACGCCGCCGCGGTCCAGCCCCACGCCGCGGGGGTTTATATAGTTTTCGTCGTCTGTTTTAAGCGTGACCTGTATGCGGTTGGACGAGCCGAGCGCGTAAAGTGAGCGCAGATACGGCACCGTGTCGTCAAACTCGGTCATGGTCAGGCGCGAGATAATGCGGCGGTTGCCGTCAAAAAACGGACAGACAAATTTTGTAAACAGCGCGGACATAACGCACAGCACCGCGATGCATGCCGCCGCGGCGCAGCCGGTGATAAACGGCACGCTTTTAATAAAGCTTTTAAATCGGGCGCTTTTGAAAAAGCGTTTTATTTTGCGCAAGGTGAATTTTATATTAACCGCCGCCCATTTTTTCAGGCGTTTTCTGTAACGGTAATCGTTGAATTTTTCGATTAATTTTTTCAAGGCGGGATTTCCTTTCAAAAAAACTGTACATAATAATTATATCACAGAATATCCGATTTTTAAATGTTTTTTTAAATTTAATAAATTTGCGTATAGTGCGCGCTTTTTTGTCAATAATAGTTACGAGCCCAAAGGAGAGATGAAAAATGATGGATAAGCTGGCGCTTACACTCGTGACTATCGGCGCTATCAACTGGGGCAGCGTCGGACTGTTTAAGTTTGACATAGTGGGATTTATTTTCGGCGGTACCGATTCGCTTGTCAGCCGTATAATTTTCACGCTCGTTGGTCTTGCAGGTCTGTGGACAATCTCAGTGCTTTTCAAAAAGATTGTACCCGCGGACTCTGTTGTAACCGAGAATCACGAATAAAAATCACGGCGGTGTATACCGCCGTGATTTTTATATTTTTCTCTTTTTTCTGATAATCAAAATTACAATGCCTGCCGCGATGAGAAGCAAGACAGCCCCGCCGATGTAAAAGGGCGTATAGTTATAAACTATTCTGTATGCGCCGCCGTTTAATTTAGGGTCTTTTTCCCACGGCATAAGATGTACGATTTGAACGGGATAGTCCTTGGCGTAAATTTTAAGCGCTTCCCTTGCGGTATAGATTTTCCCGTTTTCAAGGTCTGTGAAATCGGGGCGAGAGGTGTACGGAATGAGATACTCCGTGCCGCCTGCCAAGACGTATACAAAATCAAATTTGTCCGCCGTGACATATTTAATCTGCTCTATGTCCGTTATGTTTTTTTCTTTATTTAATTTTTCGGTAATTCCCTTTAGTGAGAAATCCAAATCGAGCTTGTTTCCGTCGTCGTCGGTGTAAACAGGACTGTTTCCCGAACTGCCAAACTCCCAGCCGTCACCGTTGCTTCCGAATGAAATGTAAATATTTTCCTTATATAGAGGTATTATCCAGCTGTAATTGCTGTCAATCAGAGATGCAAAGCTGCCGTTTTTCTTGTAGTCATCGGCAATATAGCTTGTGTTCAGCCTGTATTTTTTATAGGCATTGTCCGTTTTTATGCTGCTTATAATTTCGTTTTTGTCAACGGAGGGGTTAAGGCTTAGCATCATGCTTGAGAAAAACTCACTGTTGGAGTCAATAAGCTGCTGAATTCGGCGCAGCTCTTCCCTGCTGTTTTCTTCTTCTCTTTTTATAAGGTCTTGCGCGCTTTCGGCAGAGCAGACACAGCACAGAATCGAAATTAGTGCAATTATTAATAGCATTACGGCAGATTTTTTCATAATTTGACCTACGCCCTTTTTGTTTTATATTAGCATATTTATTTGCGGGTTGTCAAATTAAAGTAAAACACGGCGGTATACCGCCGTGTTTTTAAAGTAAGAAAACAAATGCGCTTTATTACATTTATTTCCATATAATATTATAAATGGAAATAAATGTAATAAATATTAAATATTTAGTGTTCACCAATAAATACTGAAATTATTTTAAAGTTCAATTATAATAACATTGATGCAGGAAATCACATCTTCTTTTTACGTGTTATCTTGTCGATAAAATCAGCACCGTTTATAAGATCAGCGGGGTCAACCTCCAAAGCTCTGGCAATATCAAAAAATATGTCTAAATTAAAAGATTTTGCAATTCCTGGCGCTTCAATTACGCTGATGAGTGCGCGACTAACATTTGCTTTTTCGGCAAATTCAGCTTGTGACAAGCCCCTTATTCTTCTAAGCGTTGAAATTGTAGCGCTTAATTGTATAAGCTGATCCCGGCTTTCCGGCGACATCGTTCTATTTCCCATAAGTAAATTCACCTCAAAATAATTATATATTATATTTATGTAAAATTCAGCATATTATTCGTAAGATATTGACAACAATCGTAAGCAAATATATAATATAAATGATTTAACTATTATTTCTCAGAGGCATCTATTAATTCTGCTGCACGTATATTCAATGCATCTGCAATATCATATAAAACCTCTAAATCAAAGTCGCAAGCACTTCCTGGTGCTTCAATTACACTAAGATAAGAACGGCTAATGTCGGCGAGCTCGGCTAATTTATCCTGAGATAATCCTTGCTCCTTTCTAAGTTTGGCAATGGTTATACCTAACTGAACAAATCGATCACGATTCTTAAATTTGACTTCTTTTCCCATAATAGTATCTCCTTTGCTTCTTTAATATTATTATAAAAGATCTTTATATATATTTCAGCATTTATATAAAAGCAATTAATAGGTATTTATAAGCTATTGTGTTTCGGATTAACAAGGGAATAATATGAATAATAATCTGTCTTTGGAAAATATAGAAATAACTGTTTTAAATGATACAAGGTGCTCCATTGAGCAAATCTGCAAATTAACAGGTATGACATCAGGGGAACTGATTGATCGTCTTGTACTGAAGTGGGAGCCACGAGACCCTATGTGCGCGGCGCAATTAATCTTAGACAGTATTGTGATATACACAAGAAAAATGAATGATGAACAGTTTGATAAAACAATAGCGGTTGTATTCAATGTGCTTAAAGAATGTTTGAAAAAAGATGGCTTAAAGTCTTTGCGCGGTATATTTGAACAATTTGAGACCGCGCTTGGCGCAAAAAATATTTCAGCAGATGATTATGATATTTTAAAAAAAGTATTTCAAAAGTGAGCGCTGTGCGCTGCTGCCGTTTCCGCGGGATG
Organism: Clostridia bacterium; assembly: GCA_017937065.1. Classification (GTDB taxonomy): domain Bacteria; phylum Bacillota; class Clostridia; order Oscillospirales; family QAKW01; genus RGIG9041. The sequence goes on from JAGBEI010000014.1 coordinate 99,391, forward strand.
TTCCTTTTTTTGATAATTTTTCGTTGTTATTCCCGCGGGAATTTGTGCAGTGCATTTACATATATTTCCATTTAGCTCTAAACATGCTGCTACATAAAACCAAAGCGCCAAGCGTTAACGCTTGGCGCTTTGGTACATTATATCTTAATAATATCAAACATGCTGTCCATAACCGTCATCATCGGCTTATAGAACGACATCACCGTCCAGATTGAATAGCCTGCAAGATTATAATTGCGCAAAAGCTGCATTTTCGCCGCGACCGAGCGTGCGTCCTCAAACCAGACGACGTGCTGACGTCCGTTTGAGTCATAGTAGTTATAATAGGGCGTCTGCGCGGTCTCATCGTACATTATTTCCGCGCCCACCTCGCGCGCCAGCTCTATCGCCCTGTTGTTGGAAATCGCCTGTGCGGCGTTGCCCTTGATAAACGGCAAAGTCCAGTCATAGGCGTAATTGGGTATTCCCATCAGCAGCTTTTCGGGCGGAATTTGGCTTACGGCGTACCGCACAACCTCCTCCACCTTGTTAAGCGGCGCGACCGCCATGGGCGGGCCGTAGGTATAGCCCCATTCATAGGTCATTATCAGCACATAATCCGCCGCCGCGCCCAAAGCTGCATAGTCGTGCGCCTCGTACAGCAGTCCCGGCTGATCTGAACTGGTTTTCGGCGCCAGCGCCACCATAACCTTATAGCCCAGCGGCTGGGCAAGCGAGTGCAGAAGCTCGATAAACTTGACATACTGCTGTTTAAATCTCGGTGGTATGTACTCAAAGTCAACGTCTACGCCGAAATAGTTGTGCGTCTGCAATTTTGCAATAATATTGTTTGCCAGCGCCATTGTCGCCTCCTCACTGCCCAAAATCGCCGCCGCATTCTCCGAGCTGAACCGCCCGTCCTCGGTAAGCGTTGTAACAAGCAGTACGGGAGCTACGTTGTTATTTTCCGCGATGGTTATGAGCTCGCTGTCGTCCAGGTCGACAAGCGTGCCGTTGGGACGTATTCCGTACGAAAACGGAGTCAGCGTTGACAGAAACGGCAGCGTCGGAAACAGCGCCGCTTTGTCAATATGCGGATAAGCATAGCCGTTTGCCAGAACTCTGCCCAGCTTTTCGGCGGGAGACGGCACAATAATCGCCTGACCGACTATCAGCGTGGGCTGCACCGTCGGACCGTTTGCCGCCAAGAGCTGCTCTATCGTCACCCCGTACATTTTTCCGATAGAGTATAGAGAATCGCCCTTTTGTGTCACATGGATTATCATTTAAAGCACCTCGTAAAATTGATGTGTACTCTATAACATATGTTGTTCAAAAAAATAAAATGCAACATATAATATACGGAGGTGATTAATATTTATAAAATTTTTATTGACCAGGGTCATAACCCGCAGGGCTTCAACGCAGGCGCCGAGGGTCATGGACTGAGAGAACAGGACGTTACGTATCAGGTCGGGGTCTATCTCTCCGAGCTTTTACAGGAAAACGGAAACTTTGAGACAATGCTCTCCCGCCCGACGCCCGAAACGGTGCTGGGTACCTCCAACGCGACCAGCCTTCAGGCGCGCGTAAACATGGCAAATAACTGGGGTGCCGACTATTTTATCAGCATCCACTGCAACGCCTCCGAAAACCCGCAGGCAAACGGTACAGAGGTGTATGTTTACAGCCGCAGCTCCCCCGCCTTCGGCATGGCTGAGGATATCCAGCAGCAGATTGTGTCGAGACTGGGCACCAAGGATTTGGGCGTTAAGGAAAATACCTCCCTTTACGTGCTCCGCCGCACGTCCATGCCCGCAATGCTCGTTGAACTGGCATTTATAACCAACGAGAGCGACGCGCAGCTTTTGCGCTATGACCAGTATCAGTTTGCATATGCCATTTATCAGGGAATTTTGCAGTATCTGGGACTGTGACAAACAGGCAAAAGCGCAAATTTAACCCCTTTAAAACGTATTAGGACAATTTTCTGCGGCGTTATTTAATTTCCTTTTTTTTACTGGAAAAATTTAGGTAAATTTTGTCTTTCATTCGACATTTATCGTCGTTTTTTCAGTTTATATATTGCTATAATTATCGCATAACAACGACAGGAGAAAAAAGATGAACACAAAACTTAAAGCCATAGTAGTACAGCCTAATATGGAAAACATGAGAACCGTGTGTGAATTTTTAAAATCACACGGCTATGAGATAAGCGCAACAACACCGTCAGGCAGCGAAGCGGCTGCGCTTATTGTCAAAAACGAGCCTCAGGTAATAATATCCGACGCATATCTGCTTGATGTGGACGTGTGCGGTATGCTGGATATTTTGGAGCAGCGCGGTTTTTCGGGAAAGTCGGTTTTTGTAGTGGCAACAGGTATTAACAGCGCCTGTATAATCGAAAACGTTCTTAACCGCGGCGTCGACCTGTTTACGCTTATTCCGTTTAACAGCGAATATGCCGACAGAAAAATCCGCGATATTTACGCTAAAAAACAGCAGTCCGCATTGGCTGGACGTTCCTCATGCGGCGCGCAGATGGACGAATTCGAGCTTTTGAACTACGTTTCAAGGCTTATGCACGAGGTCGGCGTGCCCGCATCAATCCGCGGCTACGACTATATACGCGAGTCCATTATGATGGCGCTGGACGACCGCAATATTTTAAAGTCCATAACAAAGGAGCTGTACCCCAGCATTGCCAAAAGCAACGACACGACCTCCTCCAGGGTGGAGCGCGCGATAAGGCACGCGGTTGAGGTCGCATGGCAGCGCGGCGATGTTGAGGTTTTAAACAATATTTTCGGATATACGGTTAAAAGCACAAAGGGCAAACCGACCAACGGCGAGTTTATTTCCATGCTGACGGAGCGTGTTCGTCTTGATCTGAAAATTTCCTGATATCAGTAAAAACGCCGTGTTTTTCACGGCGGCAGGGGTCAAAATATTAACAGGGACGGTTTTAACCGTCCCTGTTTAATTTTGTGCTTCCGATTACAGCTTTGCAAAAAAGCTCTCGATTTCGCTTCTTTCGGCGTGGATGCTGCCCTGTATCATCTTTTCGCTTCCGCCGCACCGCGCCGAAAGCTTCTCCCGCATTGCCTTTGCAAGCTCTCGCATATCGCAGCTGTCCGCGCCCGCCGCCGCAAAGCTGTATCCGTCCCCGTCATTGCCCGACAGTACGGCGCATATTTTACCGTATTTTCCGTCAAGGGCGTTGACGGTCAGGCGCAGCGCACCCGTATCGGTGTTGTCTTCAAACAGAATTATATTTTTGTCTGTTTTCTCAACGGCGGCGCATCTCAGAAGTGTCAGCTGCCGCTTCAGCTCGCTTACATTCTGCTTTAACAGCTGTGTGTCCGCCGTGAATTTTTTGAAAAACTGCGCCGCGTTTGTCGGCTTGCAGGACAGCTCTGCGGCAATCAGCTCGAGATTTTTCTGCTTTACCGCGTAGTCGCGCAGGGCGCGCATGCCGCACAGCATATGTATGCGTATACCGCCCTTGTACGCCATGCTGTCGGTAAACTTGATAAGCCCGATTTCTCCCGTTCTTGCGACATGCGGCGCACAGCATGCGCAGCGGTCGACGCCCTCTATTTCTACAATGCGTATATCTCCGTCGATTTCCTTTTTGGAGCGGTAGTCAAGCGTTTCAAGCTCGCCTGCCGACGGGTAAAACCCGCGCACGGGCAGGTTTTGCTGCACGGCGCTGTTTGCAAGCGTTTCTACTTCATCAAGCTGCGCTTTTGTGAGCGGACCGTCAAAGTCAAATGTCGTGTCGTCGCTTCCCAGATGAAAGCCGACGTTTTCATAGCCGTAAAGCCTGTGCACAATCCCGCAGACGATGTGCTCGCCCGTGTGCTGCTGCATTCTGTCAAGCCGTGAGCTGCCGTCTATCATACAGTGTACCTGTCCCGACACGCTGCCGTCCGTCAAATGCACAATCTGCCCGCCGCGCAGAGATACATGTTTTACGCGGACATCGCCTATCGTGCCGCTGTCGCAGTCCTGCCCGCCCTCCTCGGGGAAAAACGCGGTTCTGTCCAATACGGTTTCAAAGCCGTGCTCCGTTTCGGTGCAGTCCAGCACGCGGGCTTCAAACTCAAAAATATATGCGTTTTTATCGTAAAGCTTTTCCGTCATTTTGTAATCTTGTCTCTGAAATGCTCGCCTATTGAGCGGATCGTGTTCAAAAACGGCAGGATAAGCGGTTCTTCTGTATTTTTCAGGCTTACCTGCATGAAGGTCTCGAAATTGAGGTCGCCGTCATAGCCGATAAAGCGGAGCGCGTCACAGAATTCGTTCCAGTCGATATTTCCGGTGTACGGCATAAGGTGCGCGTCCCTGTCCATGGAATTGTCGTGTATATGCAGAGCCTTGATGCGCCGTCCCAGTATCTCGATATACGGGCGCTGGCGCATATTCAGCAGATTGAGATGCCCCGTGTCAAGACAAAGCCCGAAGCACTCTTTCCCCGCAAGCCCGTTTAAGCTGTCGATGTATTTTACGGCTTCATGCGGGTCGGAGCAGGTGCCGGCATACACATATCTGCCCTTGAAGGAGGTAAACAGGTTTTCCAGCAAAATCATGACCCCCGTCTCCTTGGCGGCGGGAATGAGCGAACTGTACATGTGCATGTTGAGCTCAAAAAACTGTTTGTCTGTCATTGTATTGTCGTTGTAAGGGCGGGAAATACCGTGGATTACAAGTCTCGGACAGCCCGCGTACTGACAGAGCTTCAGGGTGTTTTTATAGACTTCTATGCAGAAATCTGTAAATTCCGGTCTGCCCTTTGCGTATGCGGGAAACGCCGCATGCGCCTGGGTCGGGTGCAGACCGAATTTTTTCATTGCCGCAAGCTGCGGCTCAAACTCTGCTATGATTTTGTCCATAGGTTCGTGAAAAATTGTTTTTTCGGGGATAATCCCCGCCTTTACCTGTTTCCTGTCCCAGACATGGTCAAGACACCAGTCAACGGCGGTAAAACCTGCCGCTGCTATCATTTCAAAGCTTCGCTCTGTTCCAACGTCGTCTGTGAGGTTTGCGTTTTGTACTGAAAGCTCCATTTCTGCTCTCCTTTATTGTTTTTTATAATTATAAAACAAACGGATATTTATATCAAGAAAAATTTATATTGACAAACAGAGTTAAATTGTATAATATGTAAGAAATTGATAGAGGTGCGGAAATTATGAGTACGCCGGGATTACATGGGAAAGCATACCGGCGGAAAGGAATAACGCCGAAGCCGCAGTTTTGTCCCTTTTCCGGTCAGGTGCGGCTGGCGCAGGTCAGAATATGTCCTGTGCTGTCACGCAAGTGGAGAGCTATCGTGTCTGTCATTCGGTTCGCGGCAGCTTTTGGGCTGTGCGCGGGCTTTTTATTTTTCGGCGCCGCTGTCAAAAACTAAAATAGGAGAAGGGAAAATGAAAAACAAAAGGATATTTTTGTTTGTTGCCGTCATACTCTGCGTGACGATGCTGTTTTCCACCGCTTTTGCAGACGGCGAAACAGCGCCCGATGCGCCCGATTTATCGGTGTCGTCGGATATAGGCGGTGACGCCGCGCCGGCAGACGGCGCCGATGCAGCTTCAGATGAAGCTGCGCCTGACGCTTTAAGTTCGGATGATGGCGCGTCCGACACCGCCGAAGGCGAAGAGGAGGAGTATCAAAGTCCGTTTTATTCAACAATTTGGGCACTGCTTCCTCCGCTTATCGCAATAGCGCTTGCACTTATCACAAAAGAGGTTTATTCCTCGCTCTTTATCGGTATCCTTGTGGGCGGTCTTTTGTGGTCGGGCTTCAGCTTTGAGGGCACCATGACCCATGTGCTGTCCGACGGGTTTGTCGGCTCGCTGGCGGACAGCTACAACGTCGGTATTCTGCTGTTTCTTGTAATACTCGGCGCGCTGGTTGTCATGATGAACAAGGCGGGCGGCTCTGCGGCGTTCGGCCGCTGGGCGGCGGAGCATATAAAATCGAGAACAGGCGCGCAGATTGCGACAATAATTCTCGGTATACTTATCTTTATTGACGATTATTTCAACTGCCTGACAGTCGGCTCGGTAATGCGCCCTGTCACCGACAAGCAGAATGTGTCGCGCGCCAAGCTGTCCTATCTTATTGACGCGACTGCGGCGCCCGTTTGCATCATCGCACCCGTTTCGTCCTGGGCGGCGGCGGTCGCAGGCTTTGCCGAGGGCTCGGGTATGAACGGTTTCGAGCTGTTTGTGCGTGCCATTCCGTATAACCTCTATGCACTTCTGACAATCGGCATGATGTTTGCCATCACTCTGATGAAGTTTGATTTCGGTCCGATGAAAAGGCATGAGGAGAATGCCAAAAAAGGCGATATTTTTTCCAACGAAAAGCTCAAAGAGGTCGCCGACAGTATGGAGGGCAACCCGCGCGGCAGAGTGTACGACCTTGTTCTGCCGATTGCCGTGCTGATAGTCTTGTGCGTACTCGGTATGATTTATTCCGGAAATTTCTTTACCCCCGGCAAGGAGGGCTATCACAACTTTGTAACTGCATTTTCCGGCAGTGACGCGTCGGTAGGTCTGGTTATCGGCTCGTTCGGCGCGCTGATTTTCACCGTTATATATCTTATTTGCAGACGTGTGCTGTCGTTTAAGAGCTGTATGGAGTCAATTCCCGAGGGCTTTAAGTCAATGGTACCTGCCATCATGATTCTGACCTGCGCATGGACGCTTAAAACGATGACCGACAGTCTGGGCGCCGCTGACTATATTCATGATATTGTTCAGGGCTCGGCGCGTGCGCTTCAGAGCTTTTTGCCTGCTATCATCTTCCTTATTGCGGTAGGACTTTCTTTTGCGACAGGTACGTCCTGGGGCACTTTCGGCATACTTATTCCGATAGTTATAGATGTGTTCGGCTTTAACAGCGGCGAGATTACCATTATTGCCATCTCCGCGTGTATGGCGGGCGCTGTCTGCGGCGACCACTGCTCGCCCATCTCCGACACTACCATTATGGCGTCGGCGGGCGCCCAGTGTAACCATCTTGTGCACGTTTCGACGCAGCTGCCCTACGCGCTGTTTGTTGCGGGTATATCTTTTGTCGGCTATATTGTCGCGGGCTTTGTAAGAAATGTATACATCTCGCTTATCGTATCTTTCGCATTGCTTGCACTGGCGCTTTTCCTTGCATATGTCATTTCCGGCCGCAGCAAATCAAAAGCCTGAAAACAAGTCAAACAGAGCGGTACTTGACCGCTCTGTTTTTTTGTGTTAGAATATTTAACTGTAAAAAAATATTTTCGGAGGATAGATTTTATGTCGGGACATTCCAAATGGCATAATATACAGGCAAAAAAGGGCAAGACAGACGCACAGCGCGCAAAGATTTTCACAAAAATGGCGCGTGAAATCATGGTTGTTGTCAGAGAGGGCGGCGCAAATCCCGCGTCCAACTCGCGCCTTGCCGACGTTATTGCAAAGGCAAAGGCGGCAAACGTGCCCAACGACAATATTGAGCGCGCGATTAAAAAGGCGGACGGCAGCGGCGACGGCAAGAACTATGAGCATAACATTTACGAGGGTTACGGACCGGGCGGCGTTGCGGTCGTTGTCGAGTGTCTGACGGACAACAAAAACCGCACTGCGGGCGACCTGCGCCACTATTTTGACAAGTTCGGCGGAAATTTGGGCACGTCGGGCAGCGTTCTGTGGCAGTTTAAGCAGTGCGGCGTTATCGTTATAGATAAGAAAAACGCCGACGAGGACACCTTGATGATGGCAGCGCTTGACGCGGGCGCGGACGATTTCAATTCAGAGGACGATATGTATGAAATCATAACCTCTCCCGAGAATTTCTCGGCAGTGCGCTCGGCGCTTGAGGACGGCGGCTATGCCTTTGAGACGGCGGAGATTACGCGCGTTGCGGAAAACTACGTCTCGCTTACAGATGAAAATGACATTAAGTTTATGAATCTTCTGCTTGACGCGCTGGACGACAACGACGACGTGCAGAACGTCGCGCACAACTGGGACGAGTAATGAACGTCTACGATTTTGACGAAACGATATACGACGGCGACAGCACGGTGGATTTTTATAAATACTGTCTGCGCCGCCGCCCGTATATCATTTTTCGGTTCCCGTTCTGGACCGCGCTGCGCTTTGTGCTTGACAGCAGAAAAAAGCTGCAGTTCAAGGAACGCTTTTACAGGTTTCTTCGCGCGTTCGACGATATTGACAGCGAGGTTTTGCGCTTTTGGGACGGGCACGAAAAAAATATAAAGCGGTGGTATCTTGAAAATCACCGTCCGGACGACGTTGTGATTTCCGCATCGCCCGAATTTCTGTTAAGACCTGTCTGCAAAAGACTGAAAATTCCGGTGCTTATGGCGTCGGTTGTCGACAAAAAAACCGGGCTTTACAGCGGAGAGAACTGCTGGGGCAAGGAGAAGGTGCGCCGCTTTTACGAGCGGTTTGAGAACGGTAAAATCGACAGCTTCTATTCTGATTCTTATTCCGACGCACCGCTTGCCGAAATTGCGGAAAAGGCGTTTATAGTCAGTGGTGAAAAAATCACACCATGGGATAAAACCGAATCATAAAAAACCACCCCCGCGATGCGGGGGCTTTTAGTGTGATGAGTAAGTATGAAATCAAAAACAGGATTTAAAAAGGGAATATTTGACGGACTGCCGATTTGCATCGGTTATTTTTCCGTATCCTTTGCGTTCGGTGTGTTTGCTGTCGCGCAGGGGCTGGGTGTTTTGGAGGCGGCGCTTATTTCGCTTACAAATCTTACGTCTGCGGGTCAGCTTGCGGGGGTGCCGATAATTTGCAGCGGCGGCGGACCGGTCGAGCTGGCACTGTCTCAGCTTGTTATCAATTCACGCTATGTTTTCATGTCCGCATCCCTGTCCCAGCGGCTGGATGAAAGCGTGACTCTGCCGCAGAGATTTATTATTGCCTTCGGCAATACCGACGAAATATTCGCGGTCGCCATGTCAAATGAAACAAGCCTTAAAAGCACTTACATGTACGGGCTGATTCTCACCCCGGTAATCGGCTGGACGCTCGGAACTTTGGCGGGCGCCGTTGCGGGCAATGTCCTGCCGCAGATCTTTGTTTCGGCGCTGGGCGTTGCCATTTACGGTATGCTGACGGCGGTTGTTGTGCCTCAGGTGAAAAAGAGCCGCGGTGCGGCGCTTTGTGCGGCTTTTGCGGTTGTGCTCGGCTGCTGTTTTGAATATATCCCGCCGCTGAAGCAGGTGCCCGGCGGTTTTTCCGTGATTATCAGCGCTGTCATTGCCGCCGCGCTGCTTGCAGTGCTGATGCCCGTTTCCGGGGAGGAGGACGCCGATGCTCAGAGCTGATTTTTTGCCCTATCTTCTGATTATGGCGGGCGTTACTTATCTTCTGCGCATGGTGCCGCTTGTTTTTCTGCGCAGTAAGATAAAAAACAGGTTTGTAATATCCTTTCTGCACTATATCCCCGTTGCAGTGCTCAGCGTTATGGTCGTGCCCGCTGTCTTTTATGCGTCCGGCAGCCTCTTGTCGGCGGTTATCGGCTTTGCAGTCGCTGTTGTTTTTTCCTATTTTGAAAAAAGCTTGGTTCAGGTTGCATGTCTGTCCTGCGCCGCGGTTTTTGTGACCGAGCTTTTAATAAATTTATAGCGTGTACTTTTTGTCAAACTGCTCGAATATTCTGTTAAACTGTTCGTTTTCATGCTTTACGCCGTGCAGGTATCTGTGCGTTTCGAAGCTGCCGTGCGCAAGCTCTATGACAGCTGCCGAGATGTTGGAGCAGTGATCGGATATCCGCTCAAGGTCACTCAGCAGATTGGCAAAGGTCAGCCCTTGCTCAATGGTGCACGCTCCGCTTTGCAGGCGTTTTACATGGTTCTTGTGCATTTTCGCCGTAAGCTTGTCAATGACCTGCTCGAGCGGCTCGGTGTTTACGGCAAGCAGAGGGTCGTTGTTTAAAAACGCGTCCGAAGTTATCTGAGTTATCTCCTTTACTGCGGCGCTTAGTACGGAAAGCTCCCGCATAGCGTCGTCCGAGTATCCCTTTGTTTTTTCCAGAAGCTCACCGGTATCAAGGCTTATATGCAGCGCATGGTCGCACATGCGTTCAAGGTCGCTTACCGTGTACAGCATACGGGACACGCGCGCGCTGTCCTCATCTGAGAGCGATTTCTCGGCGATTCGTACAAGGCTTGTAAGCAGCATGTCCTCGTACATGTCGGAGCGCTTTTCGTTATCCGCCACGGTATCGGATACCTTTTTATCGTATTTTGATATCTGATTGAGAGATAATAATACGGTGTCCCGTGAAAGCCGCGCCATCTCCCGCGTCTTTGACATACATTCGCTGACGGCAACCGACGGGGACATAAACAGTCGCTCGTCCAGAGCTGAAATTCCGTCTTTTTCCGGCGCGCCGTCCTTAACAATCCTGCATATGAGTTTTTCCAGCTTTGCTGTAAACGGTAAAATCAGCAGCGTTGACAGAACATTAAACGCCGTGTGCGCCGCGGCTATGCCGACAGGGCTTATTGCCGATGAGAAAAACGGACCGCCTGCGGTTATGCGCAGTATTTCAAACAGAGTGAAGAACACCGCCGTTCCGATTACGTTTACCGATGTGTGCGCCGCGGCTACCCGCTTTGCATTTTTGCTGCCGCCGATGCAGGATATCAGCGCTGTGATGCAGGTTCCGATGTTCTGACCCATGATGATCGGCAGTGCGGTTGACCAAGTCACGGCGCCCGTCAGTGCAAACGCCTGCAAAATACCCACCGATGCCGAGGACGACTGAATCAGCGCCGTGATAACGATACCTGCAATCAGGCTTAAAAACGGATTTTCAAACTTTACCATGAGCGAGGCAAATTCCGGCGTGTCCGCAAGCGGGCTTACGGCGCTTGTCATAAACTTCATTCCGTAAATGAGTACCGCAAACCCGATAAGTACCCGTCCTGCGTCCCTTTGCCTGCTCTTTTTGGCGGACATTATTAAAATCACGCCCAAGAGCGCCAGAAACGGCGTAAAATTTTCCGGCTTGAGCATAGATACGAATATATTTTTGCTCTCAATTCCCGCAAGGCTTAAAATCCATGCGGTGACGGTTGTACCTATATTTGCGCCGAAAATAATGTACAGAGTTCCCGCAAATTCCATTATTCCGGAATTTACAAGCCCCACAAGCATAACGGACGTTGCGGACGACGACTGTATAACCATTGTTATCACCATGCCCAGAAACAGACTGAGCGCAGGCTTTTTCTGCGCATGCTTGAGCACGCGCTCCAGCCTGCCGCCGGCGGATTTTTCGAGATTTTCAGATAATGTCAGCATGCCGAACAGGAAAAATGCAATGCCGCAGATAAATTGTATAATGCTGTAAATGCTCATTTTTCACCTCCGAAAATTGGTTTTGTTTCATAAGTTAGTATCGACTGTTGCCCGATAAATATTTGTAAAAATTAAGAAAGCCGCACGAAAAAAATCCGCGCGGCTTTTGTGTGGAAAGTTATATTAGAAAAAATATTGCTGTATTGCTTTGTCTGCAGTTTTGTCCGCAGGTCTCCCCACGGGTTTGTATCCAGACTTACGACGGCAATGCCTGCCGCCGGGAGGGCTCCCGCCGAAAAACTCGATAATCCCTCCGCCTCGTTAACCAAGCTTAAAATTTTGGTCTGGCGCTTTTAAAATTCCCTTTAAAACAACTGCCCACCTTTCTGCTGACAGTATATCATAAAGGCGGGCAGTTGTCAATTTGCACCAATCATTTTCGTGCACTGAATATAATAATTTGACGGTTTTCGGCAGCTTTTTCGGTAAATCTGCGTGCATTTTCAAGCCGTTTGTCATCAAAGGACCAAAACGGATCGTCCATAATAAGCGGTAGATTCCGCTTACCCGAAATAAGGTCGCTGACCGCCGTGCGCATGGCAAAATAAACTGCGTCCGCCGTGCCGCGCGAGAAATATCCCAGCTCGTACATGGCGCCGCCCGATTTTACCCGCAGGTTGAACTCGCGGTCAAGCATTACACTCTCGTACTTTCCGTCCGTTATTTCAGACAGCGGTATTCCTGCGCACTCTGTAAGAATAGGCGAGTACATATCGCGTATGTACCTGTACGCCTCGTCCAGCGCGTCTCTTGCCGTACTCAGCACGCGGTCGTTATACATCGCGCTTTCAAGCTCTGCCGACAGCTCCTTTTCTTTTTGCTCAGCCTCAATTAAACCGAGATTTAGCTCGGCGTACCTTTTCCCCTGTGCCGACAGCTCCTTTAGCTTTTCAAGCGTGCGGCTTTTTTTCTCTGCAATTTGCAGCAGTTCATTGTTTACCTGCTCTTCGCTTATGCTGTCGGGCGTACCTGGCAAGGACAGCGCTTCAAGCTCGCTTTTGCTTTTGCCTGCCAGCAGCTCCCGCTTTTGGCTTTGCAGTGTTTCAATACTTTGGCGCACGGCTTCGCTTTCCGCCTGCATTTTTGTGCGCCGATGAAGATCTTCGGCGTCGGATATATTATATTTTTCCGATATTTGAGCGCACTTTTCTGTACATTCCCGAAGACGGTTCTGAACGCTTTTCAGCTCGACTTGGGCATTTAGGTATTCGGCGCGGCACTGCGCAAATTCGTCCTTTGAGGAGTTGTATTTTTTCAGTGCTGAGCACAGCTCCTTATGCGTCATGCCCAGCTGCGGCGGAATTTGTACCTTGGTTTTGAATACGACTGCGCAGATAACTGCCGCCGCACCTGCGGCAGTCAGCAGTGCACCGGGCATGATAAGACCGTAAATCATAACGCAGATTCCCATGACAGCGGCAAGCGCGCCCGCCGCGCACAGGGGCGCCCTTATGCGCGGTCTGTCGGCTGCGAGCCGTATAAACTCCGCTTCGTTTTGCGCAACCGTGCCGTACTCCGGAAAGCCTTCGTTAAGCTTTTGCAGATTAGCCTGCGCATTGTCAAGCCCTTGCTGCCGCTCCTTCAGCTGCTGCGTCAAAAGCCCGCGCATAGCGAATGTTTCGGAGATTTCTTTTGCGGTCTGAGCGTCGATTTGCACCGCGTTTTCGCAGTCTTGAAGCTCATCGTTAAGGTCTTGTATACGGCTTTCAAGCTCTTTCAGCCTTTGCAGCTTGCGGCGTGCGTCCGCTCCCCTTGCCGCAGGCAGCATTTTGCGGTATTTTTTTTCTTCTGCGTCAAGGCTTGCGGACTCTTTTTCAAGCTCGGACAGCTCATGCTGTACCGAAGACAGCAAAGTAAGTTCATTTTTCAGCTGTGATTTTGTAAGTGAGAGCTCGCCAAGCTCCTTTTGTATATCGAATATCCGTCCCGACTGGCGTCCGGAATGGCGGTATTTTGTATGTTTTTTGCGCAGTGCTTCCGCCGCGCTTTCGTAAGAGGTATCTTCGTCGCCGGTGGTCACAAGATTTTTAAGCGCCGCCTCCAGCCCGCCTGTGCCTGAGAATTTTATGTCGGTCTGGCGTATTAGAAAGGTGCGCTCAAACGTCTCCCTGTCCACACCGTACAGCATTTTTCCGGGTGAATCGGAAATGCAAAGCTCCTCTCCGCCGCTGTCACGCATAACGACGCTCTTTTTGCGCCCGTCATTTTGTATACGCTCGATACGTATCGGCTTTCCGTCGAGTGTGAGCTCCATAGCGCCGGACAGTATCGCCTCGCCCTGCCATGGCAGATACTTTTTCAGAAGATTTTCTTCAAGCGGCATTTTTTTGGAGGCTGTTCTTGTAAACCCGTACAGCATAAACAGTATAAAATCGGTAATGGTGCTTTTGCCGTACTCGTTTTGATGCACAAGCTCATTAAGTCCGGATTTCAGCTCTAAGGTAAAGTCCTTAAATTTGCCGAAAGAGATTATTTCCAAGCGCTTTATTACCGTCATTTTCCGTCACCGCCTCTGATAGCGATGACGCCCTCTTTTATGGCGTCCTCGATTATTTGCCTGTCCCCGCTGTCTGCATCTTTCAGCTTATCGGCGAGTATTTTTACAAACCTGCCCTCCAGAGTGTTGTCGCCCATGTTTTTCAGGTAATCAATATCGGCGCTTGTCCGATCCTTTATCTGCACAAATCCGTCGGCATGTGCGCAGAGTGCGTCGCAGTCAATATAAAACGGCGTGCTCAGCTTGCCTGTAAGCACGGCGCGGGCAATTTCATTTTCTGCTGGCGTTGTTTTTGAAAGTATGCTTAAAATATCGCTTACGGAACGTGCGTTTCCGACATCAATATTATACTCTGAGTATATTTCGGCTTTGGTATGAATATATGTATAGGAAAAATCCTGCGTATCTATTACATAAAAGCCCTTTTGTCCGCATTCGTCAAAACCGCGTCCGAACGGAACGCCTGCATACAGCGCATGCTTTCCGCCGGGCAGGAGAATGTCGTTTGTTTTGTGTATGTGCCCCAAAAGCGACAGTGCGGCGCCTGTTTCCGCCAGTGTCCGGGCATTTAAGTCAAAGCCTCCGTGTCCGCCGAGCGTGCCGTGGGAAAGCGTTATGAACCCGCCGCTCTCCTCTGCCCGTGCGGGAACATAAAAGTCCTTCCACGGGTCGGGCATGTCAAACGCACTTGAAATAGATACACCGAAAACGGTAATGTCGCCAAGGCTTACCCCCTTCGGTTTGTCGGGGAAAACGTACAGGTTTTCGGGCGGGTTGGCGTAAAAGGCGGTGACATTCAGCGGGTCGTGGTTGCCGCAGACTGCAAGAAATCTGAGTGCGCCGTGCCGCTTGAAAACGCGGCGTACCGCCGCCGATATTTCTTCGGAAGGATTCGGAGTATCAAATAAATCTCCGCCAAGGAGCACTGCCGCGGCATTTATGCTTTCGGCGTAATCGGCGATTGAATCAAACGAGGATACAAGCTGAGCATTGCGCAGAGCCGTATTTTCGTTATTGAATTTGCTGCCGAAATGTGTGTCTGCGGTAAATATCAGCTTCATGTTTTTCTCCTATATAAATCTGCAGAGAATGAGCGGGATAAACACCGCGGGCAGCAGATTTACGACCTTGATTTCGGTGATTTTCAGCATGTTTAATCCTATTGCTATAATAAGAAGCGAGCCGACGCAGGTCAACTCGTTTACCGCGCTCTGCGTCAGCAGCGGTTCGATGACGGAGGACAGAAGCGTAAGGGAGCCCTGGTATAATATCAGGACTATGCCGGACAGCGCGGTGCCGATTCCGAGCGTTGTAGCCATGATGAATATTGTTGCGCCGTCCACTACCGCCTTTGCAAAAAAAGCCGAATGGTCTCCCCGCAGTCCTGCGTCCATTGCTCCCGTAACTGCCCAGGCACCTACGCATATTAAAAGCGTAGCCGTGATAAAGCCGTCCGCTGTTTTACTTTGTTTTCCGCCTATTTTCGACTGCACAAAGCGTCCGAAGCGGTTCAGGTATTTGTCGATGTCAATACTCTCGCCTATTACTGCGCCGACGGCGACCGAAATAATCGCAATAAGCGTGTTTTCGCCCTTCAGTGCGCCGCTGATACCGATATAGATAATGCACAGCCCCAGCCCCTTTATTACAGTATCGCATATCCGCTGCGGTATTCTGCTGCCCGCCAGTGTTCCCAGCAGGGCACAGACAATTACCGCCGCGCCGTTTACAAGTGTTCCTGTCAGCATTTCGGTTTCCTTTTCAATATGATTGCATCATAATTATAACATTACGGCTAAAGCCTTTCAAGCAAATTTACTGAATTTATATTGATTTTTGGAGCGTATGATATTATAATTAAATATTATTAAAAGGCATGGAGAAAATTAATGGACAACAGAAAAATGGTCGACGATATTACGTCGATGGATGAAGATTTTGCAAAGTGGTACACCGATATTGTTAAAAAGGCGGAGCTTGTGGGCTATACGAGTATTAAGGGCTGCCTTGTAATCCGCCCTTACGGCTATGCCATCTGGGAGAATATGCAGCGCATACTGGACGGAATGTTTAAGGCGACAGGGCATGAGAATGTGTGTATGCCGATGTTTATTCCCGAAAGTCTTTTGAATAAGGAAAAGGATCATGTCGAGGGCTTTGCGCCGGAGGTCGCGTGGGTCACTCACGGCGGCAGTGAAAAGTTAGAGGAGCGCCTTTGTGTCCGTCCTACATCTGAAACGCTGTTTTGCGAGCACTATTCAAATATAATACATTCTTACCGCGATTTGCCCAAGCTTTATAATCAGTGGGTGTCCGTTGTGCGCTGGGAAAAGACCACGCGTCCGTTTCTGCGCTCACGTGAATTTTTGTGGCAGGAGGGTCACACAATTCACGAGACGGCGGCTCAGGCAGTAGAGGAGACGGAAAAAATGCTGGGCGTTTACGCAAAGTTCTGCGAGGACGCGCTTGCCATGCCTGTTGTCAAGGGAAAAAAGACCGAGTCGGATAAGTTTGCCGGTGCCGTGTCCACTTATGCCATTGAGGCGCTTATGCATGACGGAAAGGCGCTTCAGGCGGGAACGTCGCATTATTTCGGCGACGGATTTGCACGCGCTTTTGATATCACGTTCAGCGACAGGGAGAATAAAAAGTCTTTTCCGCACCAGACCTCATGGGGCGTTTCCACCCGCCTTATCGGCGGTATTATCATGACCCACGGCGATGATAACGGATTGGCTCTGCCACCTGCCGTCGCGCCGATACAGGCGGTTATTATACCCATTGCCGCGCATAAGGGCGGTGTTATCGAAAAGGCGCGTGAGCTGGAGCAAAAGCTTAAAGCAAGCGTGCGGGTTGCGCTGGACGAGAGCGATAATTCTCCCGGCTGGAAGTTTGCGCAGTACGAGATGAAGGGTGTACCGGTAAGAATTGAGCTCGGTCCCCGCGATATTGAAAACGGAGAGTGCGTTATTGTCACACGTCACAACCGTGAAAAAACGGTTGTCAAGCTGGACGGTATAGTGCAGGCTGTTGAGCAGAAGCTGCGGGAGGTACACGACGGACTCTATAAAAAGGCGCTTGAAAACCGCATTAAGCGTACCTACGACTGCAAGACGACTGATGAGATGATTGATGTAATGCGCGAAAACGGCGACGGCTTTATCCGTGCGATGTGGTGCGGCAGCGAGGAGTGCGAGGACGCGGTTAAGGAAAAGACCGGTGCAGGTTCGCGCTGTATACCGTTTGAACAGGAAAGTATATCCGACAAGTGTGTTTGCTGTCAAAGACCGGCAAAGACCATGGTGCTTTGGGGCAAGGCATATTGATGAGGTTATTTTGAAAAGCATAAAAATACCGACCGCAATTTGCGGTCGGTATTTTTTGCTATTGTCATATCAGCCGATATATCTCATGGCGTTTACTGCGTTACCGTTTATTCTTATTTCAAAGTGAAGATGCGGGCCGCTTGAATTTCCGGATGAACCGATTCTTCCTATTTGCTGACCCTGATAAACCGTATCGCCGACAGATACATTAATCGCGCTTAAGTGTGCATACCATGTTTCATAGCCGTTTGAATGTCTTATTTTGATTACTCTGCCGTATCCGCCTGACCAGCCGGCATATATTACGGTTCCTGCTGCGGAGGCATAGACGGGCTTTCCGTATGCACCGCTCATTGTAAGGTCGGTGCCGGTATGTCCGCGGTAGCCGCCGAAGCCGCATGACACATAGCCGCCGTTAATCGGGCGTATAAAAGTACCTGTTCCGGCAAGCGGCGATGTGGAAACGGGAAGAGACTTTGTTCCGACGTATATCTCTTTTGTGACCGGCTCGCGCGTTACGGTCTCCGAAATGATTTTCTTTGAAACCTGCGCGCCGTCAACATACGTCACCTCGGCAACAATATCTTTTTCACCTGTTCTGCCTGAGGTTTTTACCTTTGTCTGAGTTTTGTACATCGAGCTGTCTTCGATTTTAACCGTGTCAAAATCAATTTCCTCGGTGTAGTTGAGAGTTTTTACTATTTTTATTCCCAGGTATATTTCCGGCTGGGATATGTTAAGCTTTTTGCCGGGGACAAGTCTGCGCTCGTCCAGCTCGGGGTTGAGTGCGTAAAGCTGCGCTCTTGTAAGACCCGTCGCCTTGGATATATCCGACAGATAATCGTCCTCCTGAATGGTATAGTACATCGGGTTGGTGGAGGCGCTGAACTTTGCGCGTATCTCGTCCTCCGTATAGAAATAGGACGGGGCGTAAATACCCTTTTTGATTTCGACGTTTGCCACAAATTCAACCGTTTCGTTCTCTTCACCCGTGACATACGGAGCCTTGAGCTCGTTCAGAACAGCGTTCAGGCTGTCCTCGTTTTCGGAGGCGGCAACAAGCGTGCCGTCTACATACAGACCGTAGTGCTCGCCAATCTCTTCGCAGACAATGGAGTAAACGCCGTCGTACATATCGGTTTTACTGTCCTCGTTTTTGAGCTTTTCCTTGCTGACTACGGTGAAAGAATACTCCGGATTGGAGGTCATAACATAATTTTCGCCTATGGACTGACCGAGGTTATTTTCCACTTCGGATACTACCTGCGAAAACTCGCTTTCATTGGATACGTAACCGACTGTTTCGCCGTTTACGGTTACCTTGAGTGCCAAGGCGTAAAAGTTTGTTGAAAGAAGTATTGCGACAACCCCGATACCGCCAAGAGCCGGTGCCCAGTATGAAAAGTTGCGGACAAAGCTTTTGGGAATTGCCATGACGACCTTGACGGCGCCCTTCGCGCCCAGGCTTGTCCATTTAATGACGCCCTCACCTGTCGCATAAATAAACTTTACTGCGTTTACAAATACGTTTTTGTATACGGCTTTAGCAATTTTTACAATGAAACTTTCAACCGCAAAGCCTACCGAATATATGCCCTTGACAATCATCTCGCCCAGGCGGCTGATACCGTGCAGCGTACCCCTGAAGGTTATTTTCTTTACTGCGCCGGCAATGCAAAATCCGCCGCGTACGGCTGCCCTTACAGGCTTGAGTACTATATTTATAAGTTTTTTTGAAAACTTATTCATCTGTGAAAACACTCCGTTACGTGAATTTAGTCGATAAAAATTACAATTCAGTTACAAACTGATACAATGATACACCATGTCTGTAATAAAATCAAGTGGTTTTTGTAATTTTTAAAAATTTTTTTTGCTGCGTCCGCCATATATATCCTATATATAATATAAACCGCAAATTGAAAAAAATTACAAAATGATTACAAAATAAAAAACGCGGCTGTATAAGCCGCGTTTCAGCGTTTTTAAACTTTAAAGCCGCCTTTATGACGGGTTTTCTTCTGTTTGGTCATCCAGACCGAGCTGCTGCTTGATTTCGTCTGTAAGCAGCTCATCTTGGTCGCTGCTGTCGGAGGTTTGAAGGTTTACAACGGACAGCTCCTGTAAAACGGAGTTATTGTATTCAACGCCGATGCGCTCCTTCAGATCTTCAAGAATTTTGTTTGACTCCTCGCTCATCATGTTTTCGATGAGCATGACTTCGGTGTCGCGTGAGTAAAGCTCATCGTCCGTGAATGAGTATTTTTTCATTATATGATAACCGAGATTTGACTGTACAAGGCGTATTTCCCCCGCCTTCATGTCAAATGCCGCGTTGTGGAACACCTTGGTGTAAGAGCTGTCCTCTGAGGAAAATACATATCCGTCCGGATTGGACGCCATGCCCGGGTCTTCGTTATACTCGTCAATCAGCTTTTCAAAATCCTCTCCCGCTGTTGCCTTGTCATAGATTTCCTGAGCCTTTTTGCCTATTTCCTCTTTTTTGGCATTTGAAAAGTCGTTGCCCTCATCGTCCTTGGTTGAGAGAAAAACATGCTTTACCTTTGTATAATACTCTTCGTAATACTGTCTCAGTGCGTCGCGGCTGACCGGATTTTCCGTGCTTTCAGGCCCGAAATAATACATAATGACAGCCTGCTTTTTGGCTTCATCATAATACTGGGCTTCAAAGTCCTCATATGTAAAGCCCTGGCTGCGCAGGTGTTCGTCCAGCGCCTCACGGCTGCCGTACTGCGTGATAAAGCCCTGCATCGTCTCCTCGATTTCGGCGGTAACCTCCTCATCAAGCTCCAGTCCCAGCTCATCAAAATGAATTGAATACAAATTGTAGGTGATGAGATAGGTCTGTATCATTGCGTCAAGATATTCCTGCACCGTGGAAGAATAGCTCTCGTCGATGTATCTGTCCCACAGCTCGTCGTTTTCTTCGAGATCGTTGCTTGTCAGAAACTGAGATTTTATGCTTACTGCCACCGACTTGTATCTTGCGGCCAAGATGACACGGTCGCCTATTTTAAGTGCATAGCCGCCCGAGGAACAGGAGGCAAGCGCTGTCAGTATAACGGCAGTTGCCGCAAGCGCGCTCAGCGCTCTTTTGAATATTTTCATCGATTAATCCTCCGTTTATTGTTAAATGCAAATGCTTTACAGGTATATTATAGCTTCAGGAAGATGTCTTTGTCTATAACCAAAATGTAAAAAATATATAAAATCTGTTTTACAGTGTGACAAATTTATGCTATAATTCAAGCAAGTAAGATTTCAGAGGAAATGCAGATGAAAAAAAACGACAGGACGGAAGTTTTGATAGAGGGCTACTCGTCCGAGGGCTACGGTGTGGCAAAGCCGGACGGATACGTTCTGTTTATTCCGGGCACCGTGTGCGGCGAGCGGGTGCTGGCTCATGTTTTAAAGGCAGGTAAAAGTTACGGTTATGCAAGGGCGGAAAAGCTGATTGAATTATCCGACCGCCGCGCAGAGCCCGGGTGCGCTGTCAGCAGCGTCTGTGGCGGCTGTTCGCTGTGGCACATGAACTATGAAGAGGAGCTCAGGTTTAAGCGCGAAAAAGTGCGCCGCGAACTGAAAAAAGCGGGAGCTGATGTTGATTTTGAAGCGGTGGTGCGCGGCAAAACCACGGGGTACCGGAATAAGGCGCAGTACCCTGTGCGGGAGAAGGGCGGCAAAATCGCAGTCGGGTTTTACCGGCGTGCAAGCCATGATGTTGCCGAGGGCAGGTGCAGAATTCAGCCCGATATATTCGGCAGTATTGCCGATGCGGTTCGGGATTATATGGAGCAAAACGGGATTTCGGCTTATAACGAACAGACGCTTTGCGGCACTGTTCGTCATATTTTTCTGCGCGCGTCGCATGATTTTTCACAGATTATGCTTTGCCTTGTGGTAAACGGCAGCTTTGATTTGAAGCAGAATTTTTCGCGGCACATAACGGACAGGTTTCCGTCCGTCAGCACCGTGCTTATAAATTATAACAGTGAAAACACAAATGTAATTCTCGGCAGCCGCTTTGAAACGGTTTCGGGCAGCGGCACCGTGACCGACACGCTGTGCGAAAAACGCTTTGAAATATCCCCGCAGGCATTTTATCAGGTAAATCATGACGTGTGTCAGAAGCTTTACGGAATAGTATCTGATTTTGCGGCGGCGGATAAAAATACGCGCGTTTTGGATTTGTACTGCGGAATAGGCACCGTCGGACTGTGCGCCTGTCCTGACGCGGGCGAGCTTGTCGGGGTCGAGATTGTACCGCAGGCGGTGGAAAACGCACGCAAAAACGCCGCTGTCAACGGAGCGGAAAACGCGCGGTTTTATGCGTGCGATGCCGCAGGAATTGCGGCACTTAATTTGGGCAGCTTTGACGTTATTATCGTAGACCCGCCGCGGCGCGGCTGCGATGCGGCAACGCTTGATTTTATTATTGAGTCCCGACCCTTGCGGCTTGTCTATATTTCCTGTGACTGCGCAACGCTTGCGCGGGATATCGCAATACTGCAAAAGGGCGGCTTTTCCGTTTCGCGTGCGGCTTTAGCGGATATGTTTCCGCGCACAAAGCACGTTGAGACGGTGGTGCTGATGACACGCAAAGACACTTGAACACAAAACCTGTCACCGACAGAAAAATACAGAGCGCAGAGAGACAGAATACATGATTACAAAATCGAACTTCAGAGATGTACTAAAGGCACTTTCTTTTATAGAAATATCCGCCGATTTATATGAAAAGCGGTATGAGATATTTGACTGTTCAATAACTGTTGATTTCAAAAAAGAAAAAATCACATACCCGGAGGATAAGGGTATGCGGATAGACCGCCATACAACGGATAATTTTTCCGCAAACGAGAATTTTGTTGTTTTGGAATGCGTGGACAGGCTTTTATCAAAGGGCTATCGACCCGAGCACATTGAGCTTGAAAAGAAATGGTCTTTGGGACATATGATTTCCGGCGGAGAGGACAGCGGTTTTGCCGATATATGCGTTTACGGCAACGACGGCAAGGTTCTCTTTATCATAGAGTGCAAAACCGCCGGAAGCAAATATGCAAGGGAATACGGCAAAATCCTGAGCTACGGCGGGCAGCTGTTTTCATATTGGCAGCAGCAGCGCAGCTGTAAGTTTATTATTCTCTATGCCTCTGATTTTGCGGACGGCAGGCTGTTTTATACAACCGACAGCGTGGATTGCAGCGACGACCGGAATATCCTTGCCCTTGCCGAGAAAGACGATTCTATTCTGCTCTACAAAAATGCACATGCCGTAGAGGATTTATACGCCGTATGGGATGAAACGTACGAAAGGCGTTTTTGCGGTGACGTCGTTTTCCGCGATGACTCCGTCGCATATAAAATCGGCGCGAAACCGCTTCGCAAGGGCGATCTCAAGGATATCAGAGAAAACGATAAGATTGTCAATAAATTTGAAGAAATTCTGCGCCATAACAGTGTTTCCGACAAGGAAAACGCCTTTAACAGACTGATTGCCCTTTTCATCTGCAAGCTCGTTGATGAAATTCAGAAGGGCGATAACGATGAGGTGGAATTTCAGTATCGGGTAGGAACCGACACATACGAATCTCTGCAGGACAGACTTCAGCGCTTACATAAGGAGGGCATGGAGAAGTTTATGCGCGAGGAGATTTTCTATGTTCCGGATACCTATGCCGAGGAATTGGTACAGCAGTACTGCGGGTATAAGCGCAGGAATATGATTGAAGACCTGAAAAGGACACTGCGCATTCTGAAGTTTTACACAAATAATGACTTTGCCTTTAAAAATGTTCATAATGAGGAGCTGTTCTATCAAAACGGTAAAATAGTTGTGGAAGTGGTGAAGCTTTTTGAGCGTTACCGAATTATCGACTCTTCCGATGTGCAGATGCTCGGTGATTTGTTTGAGCAGCTGCTTAATAAAGGCTTTAAACAAAATGAAGGACAGTTTTTCACGCCTATTCCGATTACAAGGTTTATCTGGGACAGTCTTCCCGTTACAGGGACAGTCAAAAAGGAACGCGGTGCGGAGTATCCGAAAATAATAGACTATGCCTGCGGCGCAGGTCATTTTTTGACGCAGGGCGTGGAGGCTGTCGATGCAGCTGTTAAAAAGACCAATCCCTCTGCCGAAAACGGACACTCCTGGATAGAGAACAGGGTTTACGGTATAGAAAAAGACTACCGCCTTGCCCGCGTGTCGAAAATATCCCTGTTCATGCACGGCGCGGGAAATGCAAATGTGATATTCGGCGACGGTCTTGAAAATTATTCCGACAAGGGAATCGTGCCGGGCAGCTTTGACATTCTTGTTGCCAACCCGCCTTACGCGGTTAAGGCGTTTAAGAGCCATTTGAAGCTGAAGAACAATTCGTTCAGGCTGCTGAATAAAATCACAAATGACGGTTCTGAAATCGAGACGCTTTTTGCCGAGCGTATTTCACAGCTGCTAAAGCCCGGCGGTATAGCCGCGGTTATTCTGCCATCTTCAATACTGAGCAACGATTCCGGCAGTTATACGGGAGCGCGAGAGGAGCTTTTACAGCATTTTCGTATTTGTGCAATTACCTGCTTCGGCAGTAAAACCTTCGGTGCGACGGGGACGAATACGGTTGTTTTGTTTCTGCAAAAGCTTGATGAGACGCCCGCGCGCTTTAAATTGGCGGAGGACAGCGCAGATGCAGTTCTTTCCGGCAGATCCCTTGAGAATTGGGAGGACGGGGAAATATATTATTCCTACCTTGCACAAGTTGAGTGTGACAGGAAATTTTACAGAGCCTTAATCAAAGAATCAAAGCCGTACGGCTATTTCGCAAACGATAAATACCTGAAAAACTATACCGCTGCGTTTGAGGAGCTTGCGGATGTAAAAGCCAAGAAAAGGCAGAAAACATTTAAGAACATGAGCGCCGGGGAGCAGGCAAAATGGATGAATCAGCGTTTCTATGCCTTTGTTAAGGAAAGAGAAAAGGAAAAGCTGATGTATTTTGCCATGGTTTACAAGCAGACGGTTTTGATTGTTACAGCGCCTGCGGACAATGCAAAACAGAAAGCGTTTCTCGGCTATGACTGGAGCAACCGCAAGGGCAATGAGGGTATTGTTATCAATACGCCCGGAGGAATGCTGTATGACGACAGCGACCGCTTTGCAGACGATACGCTTTCCGGCATGATACGTGATTCGTTTGCCGGTAAGCTGAGATCGCTGCCGAAATATGAGCAATACTATCGCTATGCAAATCTGCGTGATATGATTGATTTTTCACGGGTTGAATTTAACAAGGCGATAAAGACTGCCGTCAAAAATAGGCTTCAAAGCAAATACCCTCTTGTACCTTTGAAAACATTATTGCTGGATATTATCGGAAATACCACTAAGACGGCAAATACAGATACCCTGCCGAGCGGGAGTATCCCTGTCGTTTCGCAAAATACGGATTCGTTAATAAGCGGCTATGTTGAAACAAGCAGACCTATAGAGGACTTGCCCGTTATATTGTTCGGTGATCATACCTGTTGTTTCAAGTATATTGATTTTCCGTTTGTAAGGGGCGCGGACAATACGCAGCTTTTAAAATTCAACGACACCGTTATTCCGAAATATATGTATTACGTGCTGCCGGAAATTGAAATCGAAAATAAGGATAAATACGAAAGACATTTCAAGTATTTAAAACAGGCGCTTGTCCCCGTTGCGCCGCTCGATATTCAGCAGAAAATCGTTGACGAGTGTGCCTTAATAGACGAGGAGTATAACGCTGTGCGTACAGCTATTGAAAAACATCGGGAAAGCATTGAAAAACTTTTTGCCGAGGCTGCAGCGTCAGGCGGGACAACGGTAAGGCTTGACTCTTCGGAATTATTCGCGCTCGGTATAGGAAAGCGGGTTTTGAAAAAGCAGATTACGGATACAGGCATACCTATTTACAGTGCAAACGTAAACGAGCCTTTCGGATATATAGAGGATGCTGTGTTTGATGATTATTCTGTCGGCACCGTTATCTGGGGGATTGACGGCGATTGGGATGTAAGCTATATCCCGCCGCAGACTCCGTTCTATCCGACAGACCACTGCGGAACCCTGCGTGTTTTATCCGACGGAATAAACGCGCATTATGTTGCTTTCGCTCTCAAGGCGGAGGGCATACGGCAGAGATTTACCCGCTCAAACCGTGCGTCAGCCGACCGTGTGAAGGCGTTGAGATTAACGCTGCCCGATAAAAAAGTACAGGACGATTTTACGGCAAAGGCAGAAAAAGCAGATACTGAAATCGCAAAGCTCAATGCAAGGCTTGCGGCTGTCAACGCGGCAAAACGGGATGTGCTGAAAAAATATTTGTGATAAAAAGGTTTAAAGGTCTTGCTGAGGGTATTTTGATAGGGACTGAAAACGGAGGATATGAAAATGCGCTCTGAACAAAAAGGAAATGTAAAAAACAGCGTCGGTCGCCTGGCACTGGCGGCGCTTGCAATTATCGCACAAATAGTCTGGCTTGTCTATATTGCCTTAAAGCTGAATAAATATTCGACCGTAATTTCGCTTTGCAGCAGTCTTATTGCGCTGCTGCTGGTGCTTAAAATTTACAGCAAGCGTACCAATTCCGCCTTTAAAACGCTGTGGATAATTTTGATTTTGGTGTTTCCCGTTATGGGGATAAGCTTTTACTTTCTTTTCGGCAACAAGCATGCAACGTCATATATCCGCCGTAAGTTTTCGTCGCTTCACGATGCGCTGTTTTCGGGGCTTTGCGATGACAGCGGGGCGTTAAGCGAGCTGTCTGCGGATGACCGCTATGCGGCAAATCAGTTCCGGTACCTGTCCGGGCACGAGGGCTTTCCCGTGCGCGCGGGTACGTCCGTAAGGTTTTTTGCGGACGCCGCCGACGGATTTGAGGCTCAGCTTTGCGATATTGCGCGTGCGGAGAAATATATTTTTATGGAATATCATGCCGTTGAGGACATGGAGTCCTTTTCGCGGCTTTTTGAGATACTGGCGCAAAAGGCGGCAAACGGGGTGGAGGTCAGGCTTCTTTACGACGATGTGGGAAGTATCGGCTTTGTCAATTTCGGGTTTGTCAAAAAAATGAGACAGAGCGGAATACGCTGCAAGGTGTTCAATCCCGTTCTGCCCGTGCTTCAAATATTTATGAATAACCGTGACCACAGAAAGATTACGGTTATTGACGGCAGGGTTGCCTTTACGGGCGGGTATAATCTTGCGGACGAATATTTCAATATCACCCACCCCTACGGAAGATGGAAGGACACGGGGCTGAGGCTGGAGGGCGACGCAGTTCACAGTCTGCTTGCCATGTTTCTTGAAATGTGGGACTGTACCGAAAAGTCTGCCGAGAATTTTGAAAAGTATTTTTGCAATAACGTAAGTCTGCCGCAGGACGGTTTTGTTGCGCCGTATGCCGACAGTCCGCTGGACAACAGCTGCGTAGGCGAGAACGTGTACCTGAATCTTATAAAAAGCGCCGCTCATTACCTGTATATTACAACCCCCTATCTTATAATCAGCGACGAGATGAACAGGGAGCTCACGCTTGCGGCGCAGCGCGGCGTCGATGTGCGCATAATTACGCCCGGAATCCCCGATAAAAAGCTGATTTACAGGGTGACGCGCTCCTACTATCCCGCGCTTGCACGAGCGGGGGTGCGCATTTTTGAGTATACGCCGGGATTTATGCACGCCAAGCAGATGCTGGCGGATGGGAAAACTGCGGCGGTCGGGACGATAAATCTTGATTACCGCAGTCTGTATCATCATTTTGAAAACGGAGTTCTCATGCACGGCTGCAGGGCTGTAAACGATATTCTTCGGGATTTTGAGGACACCTTTGCAAAGTGCTGTGAGGTTACGGAAAAATACAGTCAGGACAGATTTGCCGTGACGCGGGGAATAGACTGTATACTGCGGCTTGCAGCTCCGCTTTTGTAAAGCGGAGCTTATTGAAAACGGAGGAATAATTATTTATGTCGGTAAGGTCGATGGTGCTTGAGATACTGGAGCAAAACCGTGAAAGCGATATTTCGGGTGAGCGTATGGCGCAGCAGACGGGCGTGTCCCGCAATTCAGTCTGGAAGGCGATAAACGCGCTGCGTGCCGAAGGGTACGATATTCTGTCCGCCACGAATAAAGGATACCGCATAGCGCCGGACTGTGATATACTTTCCGCCGAGGGTATCGGTGTCAATATGCAGGCGAAAATTCCCGTTTTTGTCTATAAAACAACCGATTCCACAAACGTGCGCGCCAAGCAGTATCTTGCGGAAAATGAGTGTGAGCGTGCGGTTTTTGCGGCGGAGGAGCAGACCGCGGGTCGCGGCAGGCTGGGGCGTTCATTTTACTCGCCTTACGGAAAGGGAGTGTATATGAGCTATGTATTTTCTCCCAACACCGAGGTCGCAAACGCGGTTTCGGTGACGGCGGCAGCGTCCGTTGCGGTGGTGCGCGCGCTTGAAAAGCTGCTGGGCGTGCACGCGATGATTAAATGGGTCAATGATATTTATGTTGACAACAAAAAGCTGTGCGGTATACTTACAGAGGCTGTTACAAATTACGAGACGGGTATTGTGTCGCACATTGTCATCGGCATCGGCGTGAATTTTTCAACGGACGTCTTTCCGGACGACATAGCCGAAACCGCCTGCTCGCTGGGTGTTTACAGCGGTGTTACGCGCAATATGCTTATTGCTCAGATATCCGATAATCTGACGCAGATAACGCAGGATTTGGAGGACAGGTCGTATTTTGAAACCTATCGGGAGCGTATGCTTGTGCTGGGGCACGATATAACGTATTATGCCGACGGGAAGTCATATGCCGCTCACGCAGTTGACGTGGACACGGGCGGCGGGCTTGTCGTCTGTGACGACAACGGAAATGAAAAAATACTGCGCTCCGGTGAAATTACGGTGCGGCTGCGCTGAAAAACTGCACAAAATTCCGCGGCGTTTTATGTGTGATTTGCTGAATTTTTAATATTTTTGCGCAAAATGCAGCGTTTTTACCTTCTGATGTGTAATATATGTAAAATTATAAGGGGGAAAACATATGAAACGCATTGCAAAACGGCTGACATTACTGCTTGTGACTGTCCTTGTGGTGTTTGCGCTTTATTCCTGTAAGCGCGGCGCGACCGCCGATATTGGTTCGGGAAAGGATTTGCCGGCTGCTGCAAAAAGCGCCGCGGATACGCATGAGCACACGCCGTTTGAGGAGAATAATATTGTTGAACACGAGGCGCAGGGATACTGCGGAAATACCTATACGACAGTTGAATACAGTCCGGACGGCAAAACGCTGTGGAGAAGGTCGTTTATGGCTTCAAATTCGATAGCGGTTGTGGATATGCTGAGCTATTTGAACTATAACGACAAGATATGTGAATGTAAGCCCGAGTACAATGTTTACACGGAGGGCGGACGTATTTACGGCGTGAGCTTAGAGCACGGCTTTGTCCGCGCGGATACCGCACAGGTTGATCTGACGGCAGAGCAGCTTGAAAGGCTCAGAGAGATTTTTGACGCCGTCGAAAATATGACTGATGCTACCGCTTTTGATGTAGATTGATAAAAAGCAATACCGCACAGATTGTGCGGTATTGCTTTCATTTATACGCGGCGATAAAATATACCGCTTTATGCGTCGTTTTTAAAGAGTATGGCTTAGAGTGACTGCTCGCCTCTCTCGATGAGCTTCTTAACCATGTTACCGCCTACGGAACCGGCCTGAGCTGCTGTGATGTTGCCATTGTAACCCTCTTTCAAATCGACACCGATTTCACGAGCTACTTCAAACTTCATTTTATCAAGAGCACTTTTGGCATTCTTTTTGATTTCGTTGTTCATTCATTTTCACCTCCTCTTTCAGGTTTCAATAGTAGTTTGGGCGGTTAAATGAATTTAATACAATGTAAAATATAGTGTAAAAAGAAAATTTCACCTGCGTCAGTCGAGACTGTAAATTTCAAACAGCCTTGTTACATTTGACTTTATTTCGGGATGGTTTTCAAGCCCCGGGTCGTCCGCTAAAAGTCTTTTTGCACATTCCGTTGCCCGGCAGACGGTTTCGGAATCTTCCGTAAGATCGGCAATGCGCATTTGCGGCAGTCCGTGCTGCTGAGCACCGAAAAAGTTGCCGGGGCCGCGCAGTGACAAATCTTTTTTCGCAATTTCAAAGCCGTCGGTCGTTTTTGCAAAAAAATCAAGTCGCTGTACGGCGGCATCGCTGTCACTATCGCTTATCAGCACGCAGAACGATGCGCGGCTGCCGCGTCCTACGCGCCCTCTCAGCTGGTGCAGCTGGGAAAGTCCGAACCTGTCCGCGCCGTCAATTATCATAAGCGTCGCATTAGGTACGTTTACGCCAACCTCGATTACGGTGGTGGATACCAGCACCTTTATTTTTCCGTCGTAAAAAAGCTGCATGACGCGGTCCTTGTCCGCACCTCTCATCTTTCCGTAAACAAGTCCTACGCTGTCTTTGCCGAAAACCGCGGCAAGCTCGTCTTTTTTCGTTTTCGCTGCGGCAGGGCAGGTCTCGCTTTCGGCATCCTCCTCAACGGCAGGGCATACATAGTATACCTGTCCGCCGTCGCTGATATTCCTCTCTATAAATTTCATAATCCGCGCATTGTAAGCGGAATTTACAAGATAGGTCTTTATCTGCTGTCTGCCGTCGGGCAGTGCGTCGATAACCGACAGGTCAAGGTCGCCCCACAGCATAAGCGCAAGTGTGCGCGGAATGGGAGTGGCGCTCATTACAAGTATGTGCACTCCCCTGCCCTTTTGTGCAAGCTCTGTACGCTGCATAACGCCGAAACGGTGCTGCTCGTCGGTGATAACAAGACCTAAGTTTGCAAATACCACATCTTTCTGTAAAACGGCGTGCGTTCCGATTACAAGCTGTATCTTACCGCTTTTCAGCAGGTTTTTGATTTCCCGCTTTTGCGCGGCGCCGACAGAGGACGTGAGCAGCGCGCAGGTTATTCCCAAGGGCGCCATCATTTTTTTAAAATAGTGAAAATGCTGGTTTGCCAGAACCTCGGTCGGCGCCATCACGGCAGCCTGAGCGCCCGCCCTGATAACGGCAAATGCGCACTGCCCCGCAACAAGCGTTTTGCCCGAGCCGACATCGCCCTGTAAAAGACGATGCATTGAGTACCCGCTTTGTAAGTCACGGTAAATCTCTTGCAGCGCACGGTTTTGCGCGTCTGTCGGCAGGAAGCTGTGAGCTTTCAGAAATTCTTCGGGTATACTTTGCGGTATAACCGCGGCGGCGGGCGTCCTTTCTCTGTTTTTCATTATTTGCAGACCGAGACTGAAATATAACAGCTCCTCAAAAATCAATCTGTATTTCGCGGCTGCAATGTCGCTTGTGCTTTGCGGCGTATGTATTTTTCTGATTGACTTATCAAGGGATATAAGTCCGTAATCGGAAATGATTTCAGGCGGAAGTGTTTCTGCAAAATGTGTTCTGTCCAGAGCCAAAAGCGCTGTTTTGCGCATAAAGCTCTGTGAAATGCCCGATGTCAGCGGGTATACGGGCAGCAGTCTGCCGTTTTCCGGCAGGCGGCGGTAATGCTCGGGATTGTAAATGACCGGAGTGCCGCTGACGGCGATTTTGCCGTAAAAAAGATACCGTTCTCCGTTTTTAAGGCTGCTTTTGATGAA
Source organism: Clostridia bacterium (assembly GCA_017937065.1). Classification (GTDB taxonomy): domain Bacteria; phylum Bacillota; class Clostridia; order Oscillospirales; family QAKW01; genus RGIG9041. The sequence goes on from JAGBEI010000014.1 coordinate 130,299, forward strand.
TTTATTATTAAAATAGGAAATGCTTGTCGCGCCGCTGTCATCGCATACGGGCACGATTGTCAAAAGCCTGCCGCCGCTCAGCCTTTTTTCGGTGATGACACCGCATACCTTAGCATACATTGTTACTTTTTCGCCGCGGTGTGCGCCCGCGTCTGCAATATCAATTATGTTGCCAAGGTCGTCATACCTGCGCGGATACAGTCTTAAAAGCTCGGATACGGTATGTATTCCCAGCCTTTCAAAATATTTTGCGCGCGTGTCGCCTACGCCCGAAAGTGACTTTATGCTTTCATCCATAGTTTTTACCTCTCTGCATATTATATATAATCAGAGATAAAATTTCAACAAGGCATTGAATTTCGGTTTGATTTAAAATAAAATAGAAATGAAAAAATTAAAAGGACGGGTTAAATATGCTTGCTTTGATAACGGGAGGTTCGGGCGCTGTCGGTTCAATGTGCGCCTATGAGGCGGCGCGGCTGAATTATGATATTGTTTTGGGATATAATTCTGATGAGAAGGGAGCCCTCAGCGTTAAGAGTATGCTGTCCGATTTCCGGGCAAAGATTGTGCCTGTGCGTGCGGATATCCAAACGCCCGAGGGCAGAAATGCGCTTGCGGCTGCGGCGGCGGAGCTTGGCGGTGCAGATGTTCTTGTCAATAACGCGGGCGCTGCGAAAATCAGCGCTTTTCTTGACACAAAGGAATCCGATACGCAGCAGCTTTTGGCTTTAAATCTTGCCGCGCATATTGACCTTACAAGGCTTATCATTCCTCAGATGCTGCGAAAGCGTGCCGGCGCTGTTGTCAATATTTCTTCAGTTTGGGGCGTGCAGGGCGCGTCCTGCGAGGTGCTGTACAGCAGTGCAAAGGCGGGAGTTATCGGCTTTACAAAGGCGCTTGCAAAGGAGCTTGCGGCGGACGGAATAACGGTCAACTGCGTAGCGCCCGGCTGTATACGCTCAAAAATGCTGGACGGTCTGAGTGAGCGGGAACTATGCGAAAAAATCCCGCTTGGCAGGCTGGGAGACGGGCTTGAGGTTGCGCGCGCGGTATTTTTCTTAGCGCGGCACGGTTATATTACGGGTCAGACTCTGTCTGTCGACGGCGGCATGGCGATATAAAAAATATCTATCTGTTTTAAGATTTTTTGCCGATTAATCGTCCATACTTTAAGTATGGACAATTTTTTTATAAAAAAATATCCCGCCGTTAAAAACAAAAGCTTTGTGCGTCTGTTGACTTCACAGCTTTTGTCGCAGTCGGGCGGATATATACAAAACGTGGCGCTGAGCGCGCTTATAACCGAGATGACGGGCAGCCGCATGTCGCTCGGTATTTTTTTGTGTGTGTCTTATGCGCCCGTTTTCCTGTTCTCTTATTTTGCGGGCAGGCTTACGCGGAAAATTCCTGCAAAGCATATGCTTATTGCCACGGAAATACTGCTGCTTGCAATGTCATCGGCGCTTATTTTTTTAAGTGAAATGCCGTTTTGGGGCTTTCTTGTTTTTGGTGCGCTGTGGGGTACTGTCCGTGCATTTCAGACCCCGGCGGCAACCTCCATGCCAAAGCTTATGTGTGACAGGGACGCGCTGCCGTCCGGCGTTGCGGCGCTCAGCCTTGCCATGTCGCTGTCGCGCGCCGCGGGACCTATCATTTCGGGTGTGCTGTATACTTCGCTTTCCTACCGCGCGGCTTTTATCGCAAACGCGCTCAGTTATATTCCGTCGCTGTTTTTGCTGTGGGGAATAAAGGTTAACACTCATAAAGCCGATAGCACGGGCAAAAAGGGAAAAATGCAGCTGAGCATTCCCCTGCTTGCGGTGGTGTTTGCGGTATCGCTTGTCGGTACGGCGTACAATCTCATATTCACGGGACTTTCGGAAAAGCTTGCGCTGTCCCGTATCTGGTTTTCGGTGTTTATGGCGCTTATCGGTGCAGGCGCCGTTATAGGTGCGTATATCATGTCCGGAAAGAAAAAATTTATTTGGGCGGCGCTCGGAATTGCGGGCGCGGCCGGTGTACTGGCGGTATCGGGCAGCGTTTTTGTTATCTGCCCTGTCGTTCTTGTCTACGGTTTGTCCGATTATCTGTTTTTTACCTCTGCACTCACGAAAATTCAGGAGGAAAACAATGAGAATTCCATTGCCGGCGCAATGGGGGTTTATACTATTGTGACAACCGGTGCACTGCCGCTCGGTTTTTTGGCTCTGGGATATTTGACACAGGCTTTGCCGATATCCTCTGTGCTGTGTATTATTGCCGTATGTGTTGCGGGAACATATCTGGTATTTTCTCGAAAAATTCGTTGACATTTGACTTTTTTGTGATAAACTATATAATGACGAAAAATTTGGAATTAATATAAGGAGATGACAATAATGAAGGTGAATTTTACCGAAACGGTGCTGCGTGACGCAAACCAGTCGTTAATTGCAACACGTCTGCCGTTTGAAAAATTTGCACCTATTCTGTCCGACATGAACAAGGCAGGGTACTACTCTGTCGAGTGCTGGGGCGGCGCTACCTTTGACAGCTGTCTGCGCTTTCTTAACGAAGATCCGTGGGAGAGACTCAGAAAAATCAGGCAAGCAATGCCCGATACCAAGCTTCAGATGCTGCTTCGCGGACAAAATCTATTGGGTTATAAGCATTATCCCGACGATGTTGTGAGAAAGTTTGTTGAGCTGTCCGTTAAAAACGGAATTGATATTATCCGTATCTTCGATGCGCTTAACGATGTGCGCAATATACGTGTCGCCGTCGAGGAAACAGTAAAGCACGGCGCTCATGCGTCCGGAGCCATCTCCTACACCACAAGCCCCGTTCATAATCTTGAAAGCTATGTTAAGCTTGCAAAGGAAATGGAGAACATGGGCGTATCCTCCGTCTGTATCAAGGATATGGCGGGCGTTATGTCTCCGAGGGAGGCATATGAGCTTGTAAAGGCACTCAAGGAGAATATTAAGGTTCCCGTTGTCGTGCACACGCACTGTACCGCAGGGCTTGCATTCATGACATATCTCAAGGCGGTTGAGGCCGGCGCAGATGTCATCGATACCGCTACCTCCTGTTTTTCGGGCGGCACGTCTCAGCCCGCAACCGAAACTCTTGCATATGCACTCAGGGATTTGGGCTATGAGGTATCTCTTGACGATAAAATTCTTTCAAAGGTCAATTCTTTCTTCGCACCTATCAGAAACGAGTATCTGCAAAACGGAACGCTTGATCCGCTGATGATGGCGACGGATACCGCATGCCTTGATTATAAGGTTCCGGGCGGCATGCTGTCTAACCTTGTTTCACAGCTTAAAATGCAGAATGCAATGGATAAATTCGACGATGTTCTGGCAGAAGTGCCCAAGGTTCGCGCAGAGCTGGGCTATCCGCCGCTTGTAACTCCGATGAGCCAGATGGTCGGCGTTCAGGCTGCACAGAATGTGCTGCTGGGCGAGCGCTATAAGAGTATCGGCAAAGAGGTTAAGGCGTATGTACGCGGTGAGTACGGACGTGCGCCCGGCGAAATTGACGCTGAAATCGTCAAAAAGGTACTGGGCGATGAAAAGCCGATAACGCATCGTCCTGCGGACGATCTTGCGGACGAGTTTGAAGCAACAAAGGCAAAGCTCGGCGATACTGCCAAGAGCGATGAGGATGTGCTTTCGTATATCGCATTCCCGCAGGTCGCGGAAAAATTCTTTGAAGAACGCCGCAAGTCAGAGGAAAACACTTTTGTTTACTCTATAAGACGTATTGATTAGGAGGAGTGATTTTATGAGTTCTTATGAAAATCCCTCTATCGCCGACGCACTGCTTATCGCGCTTGTCGGATTTGCTACGGTTTTTGTAGTGCTTATTGTCCTGATGGGAATAATCGTGCTCATTTCCAGGATATTCGGCGAGAAAAAGGCTGTCTCCGACGCCCTGCCCGATGCTGTGCCTGAGGCTGCACCCGGTGTCTCAGCTGCTGCCACGCAGGAAAAAGAGGATAATTATACCGGCGTGAAGCTCAACGGAGTTGATGACAAAACAGCGGCGCTGCTTATGGCGATTGTTGCAAACAAGCTGAATAAGCCGCTTGATAATCTGAGATTTATTTCTGTCAGAGAGGTAAAATAACATGAAATATGAAGTTACATTAAACGGTAAGACATACGAAATAGAGGTAGAAGAGGGCAAAGCGATAGTTTTGGATGAGCGTGCGGCGGCACCTGCCGCACCTGCGGCTCCCGCCCCCGCACCTGCGGTTCCCGCTCCCGCTGCTGCACCCGCACCCGCCGCTGCACCCGCAGCAGCTCCCGCTCCCGCCGGAAGCGGTACGCCTGTAAACGCGCCGCTGCCCGGTACGATACTTAGCGTGAACGTATCAGAAGGACAGCACGTAAAAGCGGGTGATGTGCTTGTAATTATTGAGGCCATGAAAATGGAAAATGAGATAATGGCGCCGGCTGACGGAACTGTTACCTCTGTTTCCGTTTCCAAAGGTCAGTCCGTTGAGAGCGGAACTGCACTTGTATATCTCGCATAGGGGGGGTAGAGACAAGTGAATATTATTATTGAAACCTTACAGGGTATATGGGAAAGCTCCGGCTTTTCAAACATGACCTGGCAGTCTGCGGTCATGATTGTGCTTGCCTGCGTGCTCCTGTATCTCGGTATTGTCAAAAAGTTTGAGCCGCTGCTGCTTGTCGGTATTGCTTTCGGAATGCTGCTTACAAATCTGCCCGCGCCCGACGGTGCAACGGCAATATATAATCCCGCACTGTGGGACGAGTTTATGGATGAGAGCTCGCAGTTCTATCACAGCTACGGTCATATTCTTTCAAACGGCGGATTTCTTGATATTTTGTATATAGGAGTCAAGTCGGGAATTTATCCGTCGCTGATATTCCTGGGCGTCGGCGCTATGACCGATTTCGGGCCGATGCTTTCAAACCCCAAGTCATTTCTTTTGGGTGCTGCTGCACAGTTTGGTGTTTACTGCGCTATGCTTCTTGCAATTTTGCTCGGCTTTTCGGGACCGGAGGCGGCGTCTATCGGTATTATAGGCGGTGCGGACGGTCCTACCGCGATATTCTTAACGTCGATGCTGGCGCCCGGACTTTTGGGTGCGATTGCTATTGCGGCGTACAGTTATATGGCGCTGATTCCGCTTATTCAGCCTCCGCTTATGAGAATGATAACGACTAAGGAAGAACGCGAAATCAAGATGGAGCAGCTCCGTCCCGTTTCAAAGCGTGAAAAGATAGTTTTCCCGATAGTTGTTACTATATTTACCGTTCTGCTGCTGCCGTCGGTCGCCCCGCTGCTGGGTTGTCTCATGCTCGGAAATCTGTTCCGTGAATGCGGCGTTACCGACCGTCTTTCGGACACTGCGCAGAATGCACTTATGAACATTGTTACGATTTTCCTCGGGATTTCCGTAGGAGCTACGACTGTCGGCGCAAACTTTTTGTCACTGTCAACAATCAAGATAATAATTCTCGGACTGATTGCGTTTGCGTTTTCAACTATTGGCGGACTCTTGCTCGGCAAGCTTATGTGCAAGCTGTCAGGCGGAAAAATCAATCCGCTTATCGGTTCCGCAGGAGTTTCCGCAGTTCCTATGGCGGCGCGCGTTTCGCAGGTTGAGGGTCAGAAGGCAAATCCTGCCAATTTCCTGCTTATGCATGCTATGGGACCGAATGTTGCGGGTGTTATCGGTTCTGCCGTTGCGGCGGGATTTTTGTTGACCATATTCGGATAATCTGTGTCGGCACGCCGAAATATTAATTCGTTTTATAAAAAACAGACCTTGAAAGAGGTCTGTTTTTTTATTATATAAGAGCAATCACTTCCAAAAAATTACATATATTTAACGGAAACTATTACTGGTAAATTTAGGGAATTACACGACATTGCCTTTACTAATTTGTGTAAATTTTACAAATTTGGAATATATTTGGCAATTATGTGGCAATTATGGAAAAACTATGATATTATAAATAAAAAATACAAAGGAGGAAACTATATGAAAAGATATATATCAATTTTAATAATAAGTACTATACTGCTAAGTCTTGCCTCCTGTAAAAAAATACCTGATGACACAATCGGTGCTGATATCCAGGCGCAGGGCGTGCAGACGGACGCGCCGGAGCAGAACGAAAAGCAGGAGCAGCCGGAAAGTCCGACAGAAAAACCCGTGAAAGAGGACAAAGAAAGCACAGCGGAAAAGACG